>JAXGRQ010000099.1:0-4245 GCA_040765725.1 Syntrophales bacterium | reverse complement strand
TTCAAAATCTTATCCCTTGCGACATAGGGATCCGGAGCCGTACCCACGACTTCAATACCCCTTTCCTTCGACAATTCTTCGGTAAATACCTTGCGGACGATTGCGGAATCATCGACCACCAAAACCTTTATGTTTTTTTCCATTTCTGCCCCAAATCGTTCCTGGTTGTAAAAGCAGCGGTGGGAAAAATGCCGTCTATTTCGTCGTGTTTCTCATTCACACACTTCCAGCAGTTCGTCCAGTTTCTGCATGTTTTCCCCAAAATCGGCCATGATCGCCTGAAAATCGATTTCGGTAATGTTCAGACGCTTCAGCACATCATCATAAAACCGGTATGCCAGACCGTCCACTCCGCCTCCGATCCCCATCATCATGCAAAGCGTATCGGACAGGTATACCACCGAGGTCTCAAAATCCTGCTTCGCCGATTCATCCGACATGTGGTGATTCTTTATGATGTACACCATCTTCGGACTCAACTTCCACTTCTTGGCCACCAATGCCCCCAGCTCCGCATGATCGATCCCGATGCTCTTCTTCTCGGCTTCATTGAAACTGAGACCCTCATTCCTTATGTAATCGTCGATCTGCCGGAATGAATCGGCCACAAACCGATCCAAAATGACCTTGCCGATATCTTTCAAAAGCGCCGCCGTAAAAATCAGCTGCCGGCTCTGGCTACCCTCCTTCTCCGACAGCTTCCGGGCTATGATCGCACTGGCCACCGCCGCCCGCCACAGCTCGCCTTCATGAAGCCCGTAGCCTCTCTGCTCCCTCCCAAGAGCTTGCGTACAACATTTCAGCAAAACCAGATCCACGATCTTCTGCAATCCAAGCAGGGTGATCGCATCCTGTACCGAATCGATCTGCCGGGGTAAACCAAAATACGCCGCATTGCAGATCCGCAGAAGATTCGCCGTGATCAGCGGATCATGCAAAATTACATCCGCAATATCGCGCAGGGAACACTCCGGGTCTTCCGACATCTTCATCACCCGGCTCGCAATCTGGGGAATCGGTTTCAGATTGTCGATCTCCTTTATTAACCCCTGAACAGAAATCATATCTTCTTCTCCTCGCTGCCCGATACCTTGATGAAAATGTCTCCCGTCTTTATCTCCAGCTTCACCGTCCGGTTCACCATCCCTCCGACATCTTCATAATCCGTCAATACGTTGTTCTTCCAGAACATCTTCTTTAAGGCCACATGATTTCTTTTGCCGATATTAAAAAAACCTTTCTGATCCAAAATCTGCGCACCTCCGGCTACCACCACCCGCATCCTCTGCTTCCTGGCTCCCAGCTGGTAGGCGGTCTTGAACAGCCTCGGAATCCCCGTATCGGCAAACATGAACGGATTCTGCCCGGCTTTCGCTTCATGCAGTCCCGAATCCGGAAGCATGTAGTGAAGTATCCCCCCCACCTTCGCTGCCGGATCGTATACCGCAACCCCAATGCACGAACCCAGAGAATAGGTCACCAGCGTCGCTTCCGGATCGTTGCTTACTTTCATGTCGGATACACCCGCGATAATTAACAAGCATCCACCTTTATTCTTCGCCTCGAACTTCTCGCCCCTCGCACCCGAAATCCCACCAAAAACCGCCAAGCCTAAACCGCGTTCATTGAAATCTCAAACAGACCCGCTACATCCAGTATCAATCCAACTCGACCGTCTCCTTTAAGAGGTCTTTACATCAGGCAACTCATTTCATCCGGGGTAAAAATCCTATCGGTCGGATTCATAGGGGTACCAATCACTTTTTCGGAGGTTTTGCACTTTAAGCACCGATATCTCGTTTGTATGCGTGTTAAACACGATCTTTCTTCCGATCCGGCCTCCCACATCTTCCGATACAACCCGAACCTGCTTTTTCAATAAAATCTTTTTTGCGGTTAAGATATTATCCCGTCCGATATCCTTGGGAAAAATATCGGGATGAAATGCTCCGCCCAGAAGCTGAGCTTCAAGGTGTTCGATCCTGGATCCATCGCGAAGCATCATGTGGACGAGATTGAATGTGGCCACATTTCCATAACATGCCGTTGCGTGAAGTTTTTCTTGAATATACGGAAGTTGAAAATGATTCATCCCGGCCACCATCCGTTTTTTATCATACAGGCAAACTGAAACACTCGAACCAAGCACGGTTGATATAATTGTAGGTTTTTCGGACAAAAATATATAACCGGGTCGTAAAAAGTAATTGTCTTGAATAGGATTTTCGAACTTATCGGCCACTTATCATTCTCATATTTTCAAAAAATTCCGTGAATCATATAAAATCCGAACCAAGACGTTTTTACCGTTTTTTTTCCATGATTATCAAATAAACTCCGGCAACCTAAAAAAAGCATTGCCGGAGAAATTTTTTATTCATTGATTCACGATCATCACGCGGCTTCCTGGAGGTGTGCCAGTTCCTGTTCGCTCAAAACCCGGCCGATGTCCAGAAGTATTTTGACTCCCCCTTCCATCTTTGCCATGCCCAGGATGTAATCGCTGTTGAGCTTGACTCCGAAGGTCGGCGTGTTCTCGATATCGTCTCCTTTGATGTTTAATACTTCCGATACCGAATCCACCACGATCCCGAACAGTATCCGGCCGCCGACCCCTTCCACCTCAACCACGATGATGCACGTTCTTTCCGTATAATCACATGCATCCATCTCGAATTTCAGCCGAAGATCGATCACCGGTATCACTTTGCCGCGCAGGTTGATTACACCTTTCACATAACCGGGCGTCTGAGGTATCGATGTGATCGGCATCATCCCGATGATCTCCCGGATCTTCAAGATACCGATCCCGTATTCCTCCCCCGCCAGGCTGAAAGTCAGATATTTGCCCTCCCTTTCCGCCATCGCTTTGATCGCCTGATCCATTTTGCTTTCTAATTCCGACATGATACATCTTCCTTTCCCATCTATTCCGATTCCGGGCCCGACCCTCCCAACTCCATCCGCCGGGCGCCCGGCTGATTATCCTTATCTTCTAGAAATCGCTGAATTCCTCGTCCAGGGGAAGAACCTGCTCCGGCTTGACGACCGTCCCATGGGCGATCATCTTCTTGCCTCCCTGGGTCTGCGTGCCTTTTGCCTTCGAAGCCGGATTGAACCCCCCGGCTATAGCCCTGGCCGCCGGTTGACTGCTTTGAGCCGATCGACGTTTTTTTAAACCATTATCATTTTCATTGCCGCTTCCTCCGACAACAGCCACCAGGTCCCTGACAACCGCCTTCATCTGCTCGGCCTGCGCGTTCATCTCCTCCGAGGCCGCAGCCGATTCCTCCGCGTTCGATGCGTTGCTCTGCGTTACCTTGTCCATTTCCGCAACCGCTTTGTTGATCTGGTCCACACCCTGCGCCTGCTCATTGGAGGCGGCATTGATCTCGGCCACCAGCTGACCCACCTTCAACGCGCTCTCGGCCACCTGCCCGAACGCCTTGTTGGTCACGCCGACCAGCTCGGAACCCTCCTTGATCTTTTTCACCGATCCCTCAATCAGGGCCGTCGTGTTCTTGGCGGCATCGGCGGCGCGCATCGCCAGGTTTCTCACCTCATCGGCCACCACCGCAAACCCGGCTCCGGCTTCACCCGCCCGGGCCGCCTCAACGGCCGCGTTCAGCGCCAGCAGGTTGGTCTGAAACGCGATCTCGTCGATGGTCCGGATAATCTTCTGGGTCTCTTCGCTGGTCTTGGAAATATCTTCCATCGCCCCGGTCAGTTCCTCCATCGATTCGTTGGATTGGGAAATGACCCGGTTGGCTTCCTTCATCAGCGTGTCCGCCTGCGTGGCGTGTTCGGCGTTCTGCCGGGTCATCGCCGCCATCTCCTCCAGCGACGATGAGGTCTCTTCGATCGAGGCCGCCTGCTCGGAAGCCCCTTCGGCCAGCGACTGGCTGGTGGAGGAAACCTGGCTGGATGCCGAGGAAACCTGGTCGGACGCCTCGTTCAGCATGTCCGCGGCATGCATGATGGGTCGGGTTGTTCTTCGGGCGAACAGAAAAACTAAAAGAACCGTGCTCACAAGGGAGAATATGACCACCATAAGGATGATTTTCTTCATTGAGTTGATCTCTGCCGCAAACTCCTCCATGTTCTGCGTCACTCCCACGCTCCATCCGGTGAGGCGAATCGGAGCGAAACCGGCGATTTTTTCGATGCCTTCAAAAGTATACGTTCCGATACCGGTCTGTCCCGCCATCATTCTGGAAACAATCGTCTCCATTTCTTTGAGCTTGG
>JAXGRQ010000098.1:0-4251 GCA_040765725.1 Syntrophales bacterium | reverse complement strand
GCAGGCCGCTTTACGCGTACCGGTGGCGACTCCATGCAATCGGCCGGGAATGGAATCTGCGGGTAAAACACGCGATCAACCCGGCAAGAATCCGGAAAAACATCCGGAAGATCCGGCCGCGACACGTCAAAGAGTTCGTCCGATCTCTAAAAAAATCTGCGGATATTGCCGGCGAAAAATCAACGAATCCGTATGATTGACGGGCTGTTACAGGAACTTACATTCATTGAAGAAAAGAAATCATGACAACAGGATTGCCATCGCCTACTTGATCGATTTTCTTGCGACTCGGGAGGGAGTAACAGGCGGCACGGAGAGGCAGTTGATCGAAATGGTAAACCACCTCGATCAATCAAGGTTCAGGCCTATTCTATTTTGCCTACAGGAATTTGTGCCTACACCTCACTGGAATACCATCAGATGTGAGAAGGACCTTCTCCATGTATACTCATTGACATCACTGCAGGGGATTAAGGCTTTCTTTTCTTTTGTCCATTTTCTCAGGAAATGTTCCGTCGATATTGTGCAGACCAATTTTCACGATTCAACCCTGTTCGGTATTCCGGCCGCCAGGCTTGCGGGCGCCAAAATGAGCATCTCCTGCAGGAGAGACCTGGGGTTCTGGTATGATAAGGCGTTATTGAGGAATATGTCATTTGTCAACCGATTCACCGACCGAATTCTGGTGAATTGCAACGCCGTGAAGGATGCCACGGCGTTCCACGAAAACGCGCCACGCGAAAAGATCGATGTAATCCATAATGGATTGGATCTTGCAACATTTGACCGTTATTCCTCCGTGAATTTGATGTCGGAATTTCCCGAGATTCAAAAGGGAGATCAGATCATTGGGATGGTGGCCAATTACAACCGTGAAGTGAAGCGGGCGGACCTTTTCATTAGAGCCGCGGCGGAAGTGGCAAGGTATCATGGTCGTGCCAGGTTTCTCCTGATCGGCGGAGGAAGGCTGGAAAGCGACCTGAAGGGCCTTATTCGTCAGCTCGGCCTGCGGGATCGAGTGATCCTGGGAGGAAAAAAGGAGCCGGCAGCACCCTATATCAAGTCTTTCGACATTGGAGTGCTGACCTCGGACTCGGAAGGATTCTCCAACGTGCTTCTTGAATATATGGCCGCCGGTAGCCCCGTGGTGGCGACCGACGTGGGAGGAAACCGAGAGATCGTGCGGAATGCGGGACTCGGCATGCTGGTCCCTCCCGGAGACCCCGGTGCTCTCGCTCATTCACTATGTCGCCTTTTGAATGATACGCAGCAGAGCTCGGAAATCGGGAAAAACGCAAGGGATCACATCGTTGAACACTATTCCTGGACCCGGAAAATCAGAGAAGTCGAAAAATATTATGAAGCACTTCTGGGGCTTTGATGGATAAGAGAATCTGGATCACCTGGGAAAACCAGAGAAGAAACAGGGAGCTCAGCCGCGCCCTCAACGCCGGGTTTTACGAATTAAAAGAAATCGACCGGATCAAAAACCCGGTGAAAAAGTATTTTCTTGGAATCCTGAAGACGACACGGGTCCTGCTCAGGGAACGGCCTTCACTGGTATTCTGCCAGAACCCTTCTCTCATCCTTTCCGCGTTTCTGACAACGATAAGGAAATTCGGACGGTTTAAAGTGGTTGTGGATGCCCACAATGCGGGGCTGTTTCCTATGGAGGGCAGATCGGACCTGTTAGGAATTCTGAGCCGATATATTCAGAGGAATGCGGAGCTCGTCCTTGTGACAAACCAGGGGTTGCAGGAGTATGTGGAAAAGAACGGAGGCAGGGCGTTTATCCTGCAGGACAAGATTCCCGCCATTCCAGTGCGACCCCAAAGGAAATTGAGCGAAGCGTTTAATCTGCTTTTTATCTGTTCGTATGGGCAGGACGAACCCTATCAGCAGGTATTTGAGGCGGCGCGCCGGCTGGGCATGAAAGTGCATGTTTACGTAACAGGCAATTACTCCAAGAAGAACATCGACCCTTCCTCGTTGCCGGAAAACGTGACACTTCTGGGGTTCGTGTCCGAAGAGGAATACGTGGAAATGCTGTACTCCGTCGATGCTACCATTGACCTCACCACACGGGAAAATTGCCTGGTCTGCGGGGCATATGAAGCCGTGGCGGTGGAAAAGCCGCAGATTCTTTCGGATACGAATGCTCTTCGCAACTATTTCCGAAGAGGGGCAATCTACACGGCCCCCACTGCTCAAGCGATTGCCGATTCCATAATTGAACTTGTTTCCGAGAAGGACCGATTGAAAAAAGAGGCCATGGAATTGAAACCACTCCTTCAGGATGAGTGGGAAAAGAGAAGACTCGATCTTGAGAGGCTTCTTGAGAGTTTTCCGCATTCAATGCACGGAATCTGATGAGAAAGCCACACATCCTTCATATCCGGGATAGCAGCGGTATCTACGGAGGGGAGCGCGTCATCCTAACCCTTGGAAAGAACATGGCCGGACGGGGCCGGTTCGATGTTTCGCTGCTTTGCATGAGAAGGCCGGATGGCAGAAGCGAAGCGTTGATCTCTTCGGCGGAAAAAATCGGAATCCCTGTGCGGCCTATTGATGTCAGGGGCCGGTTCGACCTCATGGCCATCCTGAGAGTCAGGAAATATATCAAGGACACGAATGTTTCCCTTATCCACACACACGACTTTAAATCGGATTTTTATGGGATATGGGCGACTCTCGGGCTGGGTGTGAAGCGTGTCGCCACGGCCCATGGCTCGACAAGAGATTCCATCGGAAAGAGGATCTACCTCTTCTTTGACGAACACCTGGCATACCGGTCATTTGACAGGATCATTGCCGTGTCGGAGGAGCTTCAGGATCACCTGCGAAGGAAAAATATCCCTCGGGAAAAGATCGAGGTAATACAAAACGGCCTTGACATCGATCTGTTGAGCCTGAACCATGGAATCGCCGACCCGCCGCTGCCATTTGTAAAAAGGCCCGGCATGAAGGTTTTCGCGGTGATCGGAAGGCTTTATCCGGATAAGGGCCAGTCGGAGTTTCTCCATTCCTTTGCGCGGATTGCCGGGGAGCATCCCGAGAGTTATGGTATGATTATCGGGGATGGGCCGGACGGAGAAAACCTTTCGGAGATCATCAAAACTCTTCACCTTCAGGAGCGGGTGTATCTGTGCGGGGTGAGAAAGAATATCAAAAAGATCTATGACATGATCGACTTCCTGGTCATTCCCTCCTTCACCGAAGGCCTACCCTACGTGCTGCTTGAAGCCATGGCCTGCGGGATTCCCGTGCTGGCAACCGCTGTGGGGGATATCCCGCTATTGATCCGGGATGGGGTGACAGGCTACCTGGTTCCTCCAGGGGATCGCGAAGCCATGATTCGGCGGATGAAGG
Source organism: Syntrophales bacterium (assembly GCA_040765725.1). GTDB lineage: Bacteria > Desulfobacterota > Syntrophia > Syntrophales > UBA5619 > UBA5619. Next base: position 882 of record JAXGRQ010000098.1, on the reverse strand, counting down.
ATCTGTTAACACGACAAGAGGATGTATCCATCATGGCAGACAGGGCGAAGGCCCTTGTCGAGGAACGATACTCTGCACGGAAGATGGTCGAGAAAACGGAAAATCTATACAGCCGCTTGCTCGCGTGAGGAATGACAATTCCGCTTGCCTCACACGGACGTACATATACGATGAATCGGAAACAAGGAGAACCGGAAGATATGAATTCGGTAAGGATTGCTCTTATCGGCTGCGGCGCAGCGGCCCTGAGATACTATGTACCGGCCTTTCAAAAGTACAGGAAGCGCCTGAAGGAGCTTTACCTGGTAGATATTGACACGGACAACGCCGAACAGGTCCGTTCCTCCCTTGGCTGGGGTGATATTCGGAACGAGTACCGCGATGTGCTGCCGGATGTGGATGGTGCAATCATCCTGTTGCCGAACCATCTGCATCACGGCGTTGCTATGAAATGCCTGAATGCCGGAGTGAACGTGCTGTGCGAAAAACCCCTGGCGGTGGATCCCGAACAGGCACGGGAAATGGTGGAGACGGCGGAGAAGAACAACGTGGCTTTGTGTGTGAACAATACCAGGAGAACCTTTCCCAACTTCCTGGCTGTCAAGGAGATGATTCAATCCGGCGAACTGGGCCGGTTGCAGGAGATTGAATATATTGAAGGGAGCACCTTTGGGTGGCCGAGTTCCACGGGGTTTTATGTGAATCCCAAAGTCTCTTCGAAGGGAATCCTGCTCGACCTGGGTTCCCACGTGATCGACACCTTGTGCTGGTGGATCGGTGGCAAACCCGATTTTGAAGAAATCCGGGATGATTCTTACGGTGGCCCCGAATCGGTGGTGAAGATCCGGGCGGCATGCGACGGTTGTGGCATCCGGATCACCC
>JAXGRQ010000097.1:0-1604 GCA_040765725.1 Syntrophales bacterium | reverse complement strand
CACCCCAGAGAAAGCAGCCCAGGGCTGCCAGATAAAACGCGCCGGTAATCCATTCGTTGATGGTGAGAAACCACTCCGTCAGCATGTGCCTCCCTATTTCACGCCCATTTCCTTGATCCGGCGGACTATCTCTTCCTCGCTGAGAAATCCCAGGTGGCGAAAGACTTCCTTGCCGTCCTTGTCGAAAAAGATCTGAGTAGGAATGCCCCGGATGGCAAAACGATGGGCCGGCTTCGGGTCCTCCCAGACATCGAGAAAGACGATGGCGGCCCGGCCGGCATACTCCTTTTCCAGCTTCGCGAGGATAGGCGCCATCATCTTGCAGGGGATGCACTTCTTCGCCCCCAGGTCGATCATCGTGACCATCCCCTTGACCGGGACCTCCGACGGCGCCGCGGCATAGAGCGATTGCACAGAAAGGAGCAGGGCGAAAAAAAAGAAGAGACCCATCATAATTTTGGAAACACTTATTCGCATTTCAACATTCCGCACCGTTTGCTTGCTACGTCACTCATGCAAAATACTTCCGCTTGAACCTCAGCGCTACGTTGACCAAACTGATCAGGACCGGCACCTCCACGAGCGGGCCGATGACTGCCGCGAATGCCGCCCCGTGGTTGATCCCGAAGACGCCCACGGCCACCGCAATCGCCAATTCGAAGTTGTTGCTGGCGGCGGTGAAGGAAAGCGTGGCCGACTTGCCGTAATCGGCCCCGGCTTTGCCGCTCATCCAGAAGCTCACCAGAAACATGACGACGAAGTAGATCAGCAGAGGCACGGCGATCAGCAGCACGTCGCCGGGTTTCTCGATGATCTTTTTCCCCTGCATGGAGAACATGACCACGATCGTAAAAAGGAGCGCGATCAGCGTGAGCGGGGAAATCTTGGGGATGAACGTGCCGTGATACCACTCTTTCCCGCGCAGTTTTACCAGGACGAAGCGGGTGAACATCCCGGCCAGGAATGGGATCCCCAGGTAGATGAAGACGCTCTCGGCGATCTGGCCGATGGTGATATTGACCACGGCCCCGGAGAGACCCAGGAGCGGCGGTAGGATCGTCACGAAGAGCCAGGCATAAACGCTGTAGAACAGGACTTGGAAGATGGAATTGAAGGCGACCAGGCCTGCGCAGTATTCCGTATCCCCCTGGGCCAGATCATTCCAGACGATCACCATGGCGATGCAGCGGGCCAGGCCGATCATGATGAGCCCGATCATAAACTCCGGCTGGTTGTGCAGGAACGCCACGGCCAGGATAAACATCAGGATCGGGCCGATGACCCAGTTCTGCAGCAGGCTCAGACCCAGGACCTTGAAATCCCGAAAGGCGTCGCCCAACTCCTCGTACTTCACCTTGGCCAGCGGCGGGTACATCATCAGGATCAGGCCCGCGGCGATCGGGATACTTGTCTGCGTGCCTTCCGGCCGCAACGAACCGATCCAATCCCCCACGCCGGGGGTAAAGTAGCCGAGCAGCACCCCGACCGCCATGGCCAAGAAGATCCACAACGTCAGATACCTGTCCAGAAACGACAATCGTTTGCTCAAACCTTCCGCCATACCCACCTCCTTCACCTATTGCGCCTTGGCCCCGATCCAGGCC
>JAXGRQ010000096.1:0-2160 GCA_040765725.1 Syntrophales bacterium | reverse complement strand
GCCAGATTGAAACATTCGATGGTCAGATCGAAGGCCTCCTGGACGTTCATCGGCGACAGCGCGATGATCGAATTGTTCCCACCGGCTGAACCGTACTTCACCGTGTAGAGATCGCCCTGGCCGACCCGGGTGGCGACCCCGTTGCTGGGCCCCGCCCGCTGCACGTCCACCACCACATAGGGAAGCTCGTTCTTGATCCCCCAGCCCAGGCCCTCGAGCTTCAGGCTGATGCCCGGGCCGGAGGAGACGGTCATGGCCTTCATGCCGGCAACGGAGGCGCCGCCCACCGAATGGATCGAGGCCAGCTCATCCTCCATCTGGATCGCCACGCCGCCCACTTCGGGAAAGCGCTTCGCAATCGTTTCCGAGATCTCTGAAGCCGGTGTAATCGGATAACCCGCAAAATAGCGGCATCCGGCGGCGATGGCGCCTTCGGCAATGGCTTCATCGCCCTGGACAAAGTATTTATTGATGCTGCATTCCTGTTTGATCACAACGCTGACCCTCCTGTTCTTTGGTTCCGGCTCCGACCTGTCTGCTGCAATCGCCCGAATGCATTCCGGCCGGATTGCGAGAGATTTGGCCGGGACGGTTCAGGCGGACTCCTTCTCCAGGACAATCGCGAATTCAGGACAGTAGAGATCGCACATCCCGCATTCGGAACAGTCCTCGGGCCGGACGGCCCTGGGCGGCTCATATCCCTTCTTGTTCAATTCTCCCGAACGCTCATAGACCTTCTTCGGGCAGATGTAGATGCAGAAACCGCAACCCTTGCAAAAATCCCTGTTGATGTGAATGACCATGGCACTCGCCCCCTCCACAAACCTCTACCCGCACCGCCCGTCAAATCGAAACGATGCCTCGAACCATTTTTTTCTGCGCATGCCCCGCTTTCCCGCCGGGAAAAACCTGCTAACCCGGATAAAAATAGGTGGTGTTGGCATTGGGGATGACCGCCAAACGGGGTATCCCGGGAAAATCCTCTACCCATTGCTCCACCGTTTTCTGCGGATCACAGGCCCGCAGATGACATTTCCGCAGGACTGCCGGGTCCATTTCCGCAACGACGTCCACGTCGAATGCTATCAGAGTTCTACCGAAAAGAAAAGACTTGTGCGCCCCCATCTTGAAACCCATCCGCTTGAAGTCCTCCAGGGCTGCCTCCGGTGTCGGAAAACGGGAGACATACTCAAAATAGACATCATCCCCCACACCCTGCGGACAGGCCGCAACCAGCAGAATCTTCCCCCCGGGTTTGACGGCCTGGGCCGCATGGGCCAGACCCTTTTGCGCCTGGTACAGCGTAATATCCTTCGGATGACCTCCACAGGAGGCGACGGCGATGTCGAACTTTTCCGGAACGGCCACCCCATAGATTTTCGCGCAGGTCTCAGCGCCGGCCCGGTAAACCGCCTCCGGTTCGCCGGCGAGGATCCGTACCGGTCTCTTTTCCCCGTCCAGTACGATATTGACGATCATCGGGATGCCGATCATCCGCCCCGCCTCATCGATATCCATGCGCACCGGATTTCCGTCGATGTTGGCCACCTTGGCCCGGTCGTGAAACATCAGGGCATGATTCGCCTCGATGGTCCGGTCCGAACCGCATCCGATGACGACCGCCTTGGCGCCTCCCGTAAAGCCCACGAACTGATGCGGATCGATCGTGCCGATCAGCATCCGGAGATCCGCCTCGGCGAAACAGGCGTTGATCCGAACCGGGGTGCCGCGGCTCGTCCTTCCGAAGTCCTTCATCGGTGAATGCAACGCATCGTGCGAAATGATTCTGCAGCCGGGCGCAACCCCTTCCGGCACGATCCGCCTCAAACCTGCATCATCCAAGGGCGGGTGCAAACCGGAGGCCACCACGATGGTGATGTCTTCGGGGCGCAGATCAGCGAATGCCCTGTGGATCCGCTTCAGCATCACCGGCAGGAGCTCCTTGATCGGCGCCGGCCGGGTCTCATCGGGAACGGCGATGGCCACTGTTTTCGGCGGCGTCATCTCTTCCAGCCGCAAACCGCCAAGGGGGTCATCCATGGCCCGTTCACAGGCCGCCTCCGGATTGTCCAGCACGGACAGCCGGGAAGGTTCCAGGATGAAGGTTCGGGCCCTTTCCGGAAGGGAAAGCGTTAGATGGCCCTGCCCGTATTTCAACGT
>JAXGRQ010000095.1:0-2241 GCA_040765725.1 Syntrophales bacterium | reverse complement strand
TCCCGCTTGAACTCCTGGATCTTGACCTGCGTGGCGGTCTTGCCGAAGTCGTAGAGATTCTGGCTCAGATAGAGCCTGGAGGAGTAGCTGTTGTAAACCTGCGCCCCGCGCGTCGTCGGATCCGTCCGGCTGTATCCAACGGATCCGTTGACCTGCGGATAATACCCGGATCGGGCCTGACCGATCCGGCTGTCCCCGGCCCTCAGGCTGCCCTGGGCCGCCTGGATGTCGGGATGCCTCGACAGCGCAATGGCAATGCACCGGTCGAGATCCAGCATTTCGCCCTTCCGGACCGGCCCCTCCGCACCGGCCGCCGGCCGCAGCGTCCCGAGACTGATACCAACGCAGACCAGAAACATAAGCAATCTTCTCATGTCGGATACCCTCTCCCGCCCCGTTTTCTTTGCTGTATCGGATCTTGCAAACAGCATACCACGATCGGTGGAGACCTATCTATTTGAAATCATGAATGCCGGGCTCCATCCCTCCTTTCAGATCCGCAAAGGGTTGGATCCTTTTTATACACAATCTCATCCGAATGGCTAAAGAGTATCCGGCTTAATGGACGAAATGGAGCCGTATAACGGTTCGGTCGACGGCGGATTCAATTTCGGTCCGGTCGGACAGTCTGCGGATCATGTATCCGGCAAGCCTTAGCGGCGCCTTGTCGTCGGTCAGCAGTTCTCCGGCGTCCGGCCGGACGGTCGGCAGTTCGATCGGCGTCCCCCGGTAAGATATCTCCGCCTGGAGGTTGAACTCGTCGAACCGGACGGTCATGGCAATCGGTTCTTTTGTGAGTCCATGTTCCGCGGCCGCCTCGAAAAATTCGTTCATCGCCCCCATCGCCTTCCCGATCACCTCGCTCCTTGCCCCCCAGAGCCGCCCCCGCTGATCCATGAACTGATAGATCCTGTCCGACGGATCCACCCCGGGCGACAGGTTCAGAATTGCCGTTTTGGCGATCCCGATCCGGAAGAAGAGGTTCAGCAGAACGGCGCAGATCGTGGCCAGCGAAAGAGACGAGGCGAAAAACGGCTGGATCCAGGGATGGACCTCCCGGTAGAGTCCCGGCGCGAAATCGACGCTGAGGCCGAAGATCACGGAGATGCCGATGACGAAGGTTTTCCGGGAGTCGATCATCCGCGACATGATGATCTGGATGCCGGCGAGGATCATGAAACTCACGGCAAAGATCAGCGAGGCCCCCATGATCGGCGTCGGCATGATGACAAAGACGGAGGAGAGCTTTGGGAAAAAGGCGAGCAGGATCAGGATGGCCCCGGTGCTGTATGCGATCCGGCGGCTCGTCGCCCCGGTGGCGATGGAAAGGCCGATGTTGCTCGAAGAGACGGACTGGCCGAGGGCGCCCAGAAGCCCCGAGAAGAGGTTCCCCGCGGCGCAGGCCAGGACCCCGCGGCTGATGTTGACCATGTCGGGCCTTTTCCACTGGGTGTCGTTGATCTTCTGGCAGGTGGTGACATCCCCCATCGTCTTGAGCGCCGAAGAGAGGGCGGCCACGAGAAACGGAACCAGCAGCGCCGGGTTGAGGGAGAGCCCGTAATGGCCCATCGACGGGAACGAAAAGAGCGGGGCCTCGAGCATGGTCCGGATCTGCAGAGGGGTCAGAATGCCGGCGGAAAAGGCCGCTGCGTAACCGACGATCATTCCCAGCAGCACCGAGTAAAGTCGGAGCTTTCCCGCCCCCCAGACATTGAAGCCGGCCATGGCCGCCAGCGTAATGAAAGCCACCAGAATGGATCTCATGTGCGGCGTCTGGTGATGCTGGTCGATTCCGAGAAATTTATGGACGGCGATCGGGATGATCTCGATCCCCACCATCATCACGATGGTGCCGGTCACCTCGGCGGGAAAAATGGCGCGCATCCTCGCCAAAAAGCGGGAGAAAACGGCCTCGAAGCAGCCCGCGGCGGCCGTCATCCCGAAAATCAGGCTCAGGCCGCCCGCCTTTCCCGCCAGCAGCGACGCGGAGAGGAAGGCAGGTCCATTCACCAGCGGGCACAGGTAGCCGGAGCCGACGGGACCCCGATGGAGACCCTGAAGGATCGTCCCCACCCCCGTCGCCAGCATTGCCATCCCGATCAGGTCGCGCGCCTGCGAGGGGGCGCCCCCGATCGCCTCCACGATCACGACCGGGAAGATGAACGCGATGGACATCACGGAGATGTGCTGGAGCCCCAACAGGATCAGGGCGGTCCAGCCCGGATGCTCATCGACGCCAAA
>JAXGRQ010000094.1:0-2377 GCA_040765725.1 Syntrophales bacterium | reverse complement strand
GAGGCCTGCTGTGGTTGTGTTGTGCCCGTCTCCTTTCAGAACCATGCTTTTTCTTGATTTGGAAGCAATTTTTTATAGTGCTCGCACCGGATGTGGGGTGCCGTCCATCATCCGGGGCGGGATCCTATAGAAGTTGCGGAAGTCGGTTTAGGCTTTTTTTGAATTCAGGACGGTCCCATCAACCATTGAAAAAAGGAGGGAGTATGACGAAAAAAGAACTGGGTAAAGAAACCAAGCAGACGGGCGTATCGCGCCGCAATTTCCTCGCCGGCGCCGCACTGGCGACGGCCGGCGCCGCGACCCTGGGCTTCCCCTCGGTCCTCAAGGCGCAGGGGCCGATCAAGATGCGCTGGCAGAGCACCTGGCCCACCAAGGACATCTTCCATGAGTATGCCCTCGACTTCGCCAAAAAGGTCAACGACATGACCGGCGGGGATCTCCAGATCGAAGTGCTTCCGGCGGGCGCCGTGGTTCCGGCTTTTGACCTGCTGATCGCGGTTTCCAAGGGGACGCTCGACGGCGGCCACGGCGTCTTCGTTTACCACTACGGCAAAAACAATGCGCTGTCGTTGTGGGGATCGAGCCCCGCGTATGGGATGGATGCCGACATGCTACTCTCCTGGCACAAGTACGGAGGCGGCAAGGAACTGTTTCAGAAGGTCTACGATGCCATCGGCGTGAGCGTCAAATCTTACGCCTATGGACCGATGTGGACCCAGCCTCTGGGCTGGTTCAAGAAACCGGTCACCAAGGCCGATGACTTCAAAGGCCTGAAATTCCGTACGGTTGGAATTTCGATCGACCTGTTCAAGGGAATGGGCGCCGCAGTGAACGCACTGCCCGGCGGCGAGATTGTCCCGGCGCTGGACCGCGGCCTGCTCGACGGGGCGGAGTTCAACAACGCCTCCTCCGACCGCCTGCTCGGTTTCCCGGACGTGTCGAAGGTGTACATGCTGCAGAGTTACCACCAGAGCGCCGAAACTTTCGAGATCCTGTTCAACAAGGCCAAGTTCGACGCGCTGCCGGCCAAGATGCAGACGATCATCGACAGCGCCGTTGATGCTGCGTCGGCGGATGTGACCTGGAAATCGATCGACCGCTATTCGAAGGACTACGTAGAACTGCAGACGAAGGACAAGGTCAAGATGTACAAGACGCCGGATTCGATCCTCCAGAAGCAGCTCGATATCTTCGATAAGGTCGAGGCCGAGTATTCGGCCAAGAACCCGCTCTTCAAGGAGATCGCCGCCTCGCAGAAGAAATTCGCCGAGCGCGCGGTGAAATGGAAGCTGGACACCGTGGTCAACCCGCGCATGGCCTATAACCATTACTTCGGCAAGAAGAAAAAGTAAGGGGTTTGAACAGATAACCGATCAGCCATCCGGGCGCTGCTGCCCGGGTGGCTGATTTTTAAGACAGGCTTGACTATGCAGAAATTACTGTTGACCATCGACAAGATCAGCACGTTTGTCGGAAAGGTCTTTTCCTGGTGCATCGTAGGATTGACCCTGCTGATCACCTGGGAAATCTTCTCGCGTTACGCGCTCGACAAACCGCACGACTGGGCCTTCGACGGGATGATCCAGTTGTACGGGATGCTCTTCATGATGGCGGGCGCCTACACGCTCTCGAAGAACAACATGGTCCGCGGCGACGTCCTCTACGGCTTTTTCCCCGTGCGGCTGCAGGCCGGTATCGACCTGACGCTCTACTTTGTGTTCTTTCTTCCGGGAGTGACGGCTCTCTGCTGGGCCGGATACAACTATGCCAGCGAATCCTTTGCCATCCTGGAACACTCGGGGATCACCGCCAACGGCCCGCCGGTCTACCAGTACAAGGCCATCATCCCGATCGCCGGGGCATTCCTGTTGCTGCAGGGCGTCGCGGAAATCATCCGCTGCGTCCGCTGTCTGAAAGAGGGAAAGTGGCCCCTCCGTCTGCAGGATGTCGAGGAGGTCGATGTCGAAAAATTGAAGGCACAGATGCAGGTCAAGGACGAGGATATCGCGAAGTTGGACGAGTTCGTGACGGCCGGGAAGGGGAGCGACAAATGAAAAAAGAAGCCTGGTTCGGACTCTCCATCCTGGCTCTGGTCTTGATCGGGCTCTTCGTCCTGATGCCGTCGCCGGATAAGATCACCAACGGTCATCTGGGTCTGCTGATGCTGGCCCTGATCGTCGTGATGATTCTGCTGGGGTTTCCCACCGCGTTTACACTGATGGGGCTGGGGACGATGTTCGCCTGGTTTGCCTATAACAGCGTGAACCCGACGCTGGCGGTGCAACAGACGCTCGACGTGATGGTCCAGCGCGCCTATTGGGTGATGAACAACGACGTGCTGATCGCGGTTCCGCTGTTCGTCTTCATGGGCTATCTG
>JAXGRQ010000093.1:0-2391 GCA_040765725.1 Syntrophales bacterium | reverse complement strand
AAAACGGATAACGTGCATGAAATGATGTCTGCCGGTCCCCTGGCCGACGGCGATCGTTTCCGAGCCGGATTCGGTTCGGATTCGGTCGAGTCTGTCGGCGATGTCCCCGAGAGCGGCGTCCCAGCTCACGGCCTCCCAGCGATTCGATCCCCTTTCGCCGATCCGTTTCAGCGGGGTTCGAAGCCTCGACGGATGATACATGATTTCAGGCGTGGCAAGTCCTTTTACGCACATCCGCCCGCGGTTGAACGGCGAGTCCGGATCGGGCGACACCTTCACGAGTCTGCCGTCCTTTACCGACAACAGCGCGCCGCAGCCCCCATGGCAGATACGGCAAACGCTTTTGAAGATCTCTTCCGGATGTTTCACGCGGATGTTACCGTTTTTTGGTCACAGCTCCCGGTACAGGATTTTACCGCCGGGGGTCTTCGGAAGCTCGTTTCGGAACTCGATCACATTAGGAACTTTGCATCTCGACATTTTGGCTTCGCAGTACTTGAGTATTTCTTCTTTGCTGATTTCCATACCATCCTTGGCAACAATGACCGCTTTGGGAACTTCCCCGCGCAGGCGATCCCGGGTCCTGACCACCGCCGCCGCCTCAATCTTGGGATGGCTGAGCAGGACATTCTCAATTTCCAGAGGAAAGACTTTTACCCCCGCCACCTTCATCATGCCGCTTTTTCGGCTTGCAAAATAATAGTAACCTTCTTGGTCCGTTTTGACCAAATCGCCGGTGAAAAACGAGCCGCCCTTCATATGCGTTCCCGACTCGTCCGGCTGATTGTAATACGCGCTGCAGACACCGCGGCCGCTGACGACCATCTCTCCCACCTCCTCCGGGGGCAATTCTTCACCGTTTTCCCCCACCACCCTAACCTGGTAGTAGGGGGCGGGTTTCCCCATGGAACCCGGCCTGGGCTCACCCTGGATGGGGTTTACCAGCGCAATTCCGGAGGTTTCAGTGCTCCCCCAAACGGGGATGATGCGGATCCCGAAACGCTCTTTGAATTTTCGGATCAGGTCCGGATGGGTGTACATCCCCCCGCTCTCCGCCAATCTCAAAGAATGCAGATCGAATCCGGAAGAGGACGGCAAGCGGGCCAGCGTGTCATAGATCGAAGCGGTGGCCATCATGCAGGTTACACGATGTTCCGAAATGAGCGCCGCGATGGACTTGGGATAAATGCTGTCCGTCAAAACGATGGTCCCGCCAAGGTAGAAAGGCCGGGCGAAAAGCTCATGGGGATGCATGAAAACCGGAAACATGCACAGGTGAATGTCCTCCCCGGTCAATTCCAGGCTTTTTACCGCCGAGAGGGTGTTCCAATAGATGTTGTCGTGCGTCGTCACCGCCCCCTTCGGAAGCCCGGTCGACCCGGATGTGAAGTTCAGATAAACGACATCGCTGTCCTGTATCTTCACTTCCGGCGGATCCGAAGAGGACCGAATCAGGATCCCGTCCCAGGACCGGCATGGATTCATCGGCTTCGATCCGATCACGATAACCTTTTCGTCGGGACAACGACTTTTCAAATGGGAAAGCAGATTCTGAAAACGTTCAGCGATGATCAAGATGCTCGGATCGGTCAGGTTAATCATGAATTCGACATGACCGAGCGTCTGATTGTAATCGATCGGAAAGACGATCCCTCCGGCAACGGTCGCGCCGAAAAATGCAATGATGGCTTCCGGCGTCTTCTCCAACAGGAGTCCCACCCGATCGCCTTTCCGGAGACCCATCCCGATCAATCCATTGGCCAGTTTTTTTACCTGTTCATGGAATATCTCGTAAGAAATGGCGGCGTTCCCGGAGACAAGGGCCGGTTTCCCGGGAAAGAGCTTCGCGCTGCGTTCCAACATTTCAACAATGGTCATCGCCTTCTCCCGTTATCCTTTCCCGGAGATCTTCACATCGCCCCTTTTCCGCTGAAGACCACCGGTATCGTTTTGATCAATATCTTGAAATCCAGGAACAAAGACCAGTGGTCTATATATTTCATGTCAAGCTCGATCCATTTGTCAAACGACAGTTCGTTCCGCCCACAAACCTGCCACAGGCCGGTTATCCCGGGTTTCATGCTTACGCGCCTCTTCTGCCAGTTTTCTTGGAACCGTCTGTAATCCCTCAGCGGCAACGGCCTGGGACCCACCAGGCTCATGTCGCCCTTCAATACGTTGACCAATTGCGGCAGTTCGTCAATACTGGTCTTTCTCAATATTTTCCCGGCCTTTGTAATCCTCGGATCGTTGTTGATTTTAAATATGGGGCCCTTGGCCTCGTTCAAACCTTCCAATGCTTCCTGCAATCGTTCCGCATCTTTCTTCATGGTGCGAAACTTGTACATCCGAAATCGCCTTTTTTTGTAGCCGACCCTATCCTGGACAAAA
>JAXGRQ010000092.1:0-2540 GCA_040765725.1 Syntrophales bacterium | reverse complement strand
AAAAAATACTTCAGTTCGAAAAGACCCCGCGGCGTATGCATATATTTGTTTGTCACCACCCGGCTGATCGTGGATTCATGCATCTCCACGTCGTCGGCAATGTCTCTGAGGATCAGCGGCTTGAGAGACCCGATCCCGTGATCAAAAAATTCCTTCTGAAACCGGACAATGCTCTCGGAAACCCGGAAGATCGTCTTCTGCCTCTGTTGAATGCTCTTGATCAGCCAGGTCGCGGACTGGACCCGCTCCTTGATGTATTTCTTCCCGTTTTCCTCTTTCCGACACCCGGTGATTTCGCCCATAATCTCGCGATAGAAATTACTGATCCTGAGCCTGGGAAGCCCGTCGTCGTTGAGAACAATTTTGTAATCGTCACCGCTTTTGAAGACATAGACATCCGGTACGATCGTCTGGATGCGTTCCTCGTTGTATCCGCTTCCGGGACGAGGATCCATGTGGCTGATGATCAGAACGGCAGCCAGAACATCCTCGATGGGCACCTTCAATTTGCGGGCGATGCCGGTGTAATTCTTCGTTTCCAGATCTTTGAGATGATCGAGGATAATCCTCTCCACAAGGCTTCGGGCGCTCCCCGCCATCGTCGCCTGAATCAACAGACACTCGCGGAGATCGCGGCCCGCAACGCCGAGAGGGTCGAATTCCTGGACTTTACGAATCATCTGTTCCACGAAGGCCGGTGAAACCTTCTCCTGAACGGCAATCTCTTCCGCGGTCGCGGTAAGATATCCGTTCTGGTCCAGGTTGCCGATGATCTGTTCGCTGATCCGGCATTCATCCTCCGTAAAGCGGGACAAACGGAGCTGCCACATCAGGTGATCCGTGAGCGACGACTTTGCCACGAGGAGATTGTCCCATGACGGCGCCGTCCCTTCTTTTCGCTCATAGGTGACCCCCATCGGACCATAATCTTCCAGATAGTTTCCCCAGTCAAACTCCTCCCGGCCATCCCCCTCGCCCGTCAACTCCTCCGTGCGCTCAATGATTTTTGGCCCTTCGCGATCCTCTTCCGCGGTTTCGGCGGGTTCGATCTTCTTTTCGGCTTCGGGGTCATCATCCGAGGTCACTTCCTCCAGAAGCGGATTCTCCTCCATTTCCCGGTTGACCATGTCGACCAGCTCGAGCCGCGACATCTGCAGGAGCTTGATGGCCTGCTGGAGCTGCGGCGTCATGATCAACTGTTGGGTCAGTTTCAGGCTCTGTCTGAGTTCAAATGCCATGATCTGTCGGCCGTCTCTGTTTAAAATTTGAAGTCATCGCCCAAATAAATCTTTCTCGCTATCTCGGACTGGGCGATGAATTCGGGCGTACCCTCCACGAGAATTTTCCCCTCGTTGACGATGTAGGCCCGATCGCAAACGGAAAGGGTTTCCCGGACATTGTGGTCGGAGATGATCACCCCGATCCCCTTCGTCCGGAGCCGGGCGATGATCCTCCCGATATCGGCCACGGCCAGCGGATCGATTCCCGCGAAGGGCTCGTCCAGCAGGATGTACTTCGGCGAGGTGACCAGCGCCCGCGTGATTTCCACGCGCCTCCTTTCACCCCCCGATAACGAGTATGCCTTGTTGTCCGCAAGTTGGGTCAGATCGAGTTCGGCCAGGAGCTGCCACAGCCGCTCCTCTCTTTCTTCACGGCTCAGGGCAAGCGTTTCGAGGATGGCCATGATGTTTTCCCTCACCGTCAATTTTCGAAAAATCGACGGCTCCTGCGGGAGGTAATTCAACCCCTTGCGAGCCCGGATGTACATGGGGCATCGGCTCAGGTCTTCGCCGTTGAGAATAATTTCTCCCCCATCCGGTTTGATCAGTCCAACGATCATGTAGAACGTGGTCGTCTTTCCCGCCCCGTTGGGCCCGAGAAGACCGACCACCTCGCCGGGGTTGATCTCCAGATGAATTCGGTCAACCACCCGTCTGCCGCTATAGATCTTGACGAGGTTCGTCGCCGTCAGTTTTCCCATGACGACATCCAAAGATATCCGGTGCGGACCCTACATGAGACGGTCACTTCTTTTTCCCCTCGTCCTCCTTGGGATAGATGGTCGCCGTCACCCGCCGGTTCTCCAGGCTTTCCACGACGCCCCGGTTCTCATCGAGAAATACGACGACCCGATCTCCCCGAACCACATTGGTGCCCTCGCGGAGCACGGCGTTGCCCGTCACGGTGATCTTCTGCGTATCCTGCAGGAAAACGGCCTCCTCTCCGGTCGCAGTCCGCTCGCCCTCCGTGATCGACACCTTGCCCGTAGCCACCACCTTTTCCAGATTCCCCGTCGACTCGATCCCCGCAGTCGAACCACCGGCCGTGTTCGTGTCCTGCTTGTAGTAGAGCGTCAGACGATCCGCCCGGATCGTCCGCGCGCCCTGTGTCGCCACGGCATTCCCGTAAAAGACGACGACCCGTTCCTCGTTGTATGCATCCATGCGGTCGGAAACGATATGAATCGGCTGTTTTGTATCGGCCTTCGGCTTCTGTTTCGGCGCGGCCGTCAGTCCTTCCGTTGAATAGAAGACCGCAAC
>JAXGRQ010000091.1:0-2558 GCA_040765725.1 Syntrophales bacterium | reverse complement strand
GCAGGCGCGCCGGGAAAACCGAACCTACCTGATGGAGCATGAATCCAAGGAAATCCTGGAGGCGATAGGGATCTCGACCACCGGCTGCCTCGTTGCCGGTTCCGAGGACGAGGCGGCCGGAATGGCCCGCGCCATCGGCTATCCCGTTGCGCTGAAGATTGTCTCCCCGGATGTCATCCACAAATCGGATTCCGGTGGGGTCCGGCTCAACCTGAACCGTCCCGAAGAGGTGCGGGAGGCGTACCGGGAAATCATCGGGGCCTACCGCTATCAGCACGTCGTCGGCGTTTCCGTGCAGAAGATGGCGGCGGCAGGCGTGGAGGCCATCATCGGGGTTACGCGCGATCCCAATTTCGGGCCGGTCCTGATGTTCGGTCTGGGCGGAATTTTCGTCGAGGTTCTCAAGGATGTCACCTTCCGGATTCTTCCCGTGACTGAAAGGGATGCGGAGGAGATGATCGGAGAGATCAAGGGGTATCCGCTGCTCCGGGGCCATCGGGGTCGGTCGGTCGATATCGCCGCGCTGAAGAAGCTGATCCTCGGAATCTCCGACCTGGTCACCGCCGTTCCCGAAATTCGCGAACTCGATCTGAACCCCATTTTCCTCTACCCGACGGGAAACTGCATCGCAGACGCCCGAATGTTCATCGGAGAGAAGGCTGCGGAAATCTCCTCGAAACCGGTCACGGACCTCAAAGGCCTCTTCTATCCCCGCAGCATCGCCGTGATCGGCGCCTCCGGAGCGGAGGGCAAGCTGGGCTACAATGTTCTGCGGAACCTTCTGCACCACGGCTTCACGGGTCGGATCTATCCGGTCAATGCCAAACATCCCGTGATCCAGGGCGTCCCGGCCTACCGGAGCATCGCCGATGTGCCGGACGAGATCGATGTCGCCATTGTGATCGTCCCGGCAGAGGTCGTGCCGGACGCCATTGAGACCTGCTGTAAAAAAGGCGTCCGCTATGTCGTTGTGGAGACGGCGGGCTTTGCCGAGATGGGAGACGCCGGCCGGAGCGCTCAGGCCCGGATCCGCGAGATCATTGAGACCCGCGGCTGCCGCCTCCTGGGGCCCAACTGTTCCGGTGTCATCAACACCCACCATCGGATGGTCCAGTCGATCGGCCTCATGGAAGAACTGGGAAAAGGCAATATCGGAATGGTGGCCCAGGCGGGCGTCTATGCGGCCGGCATCCTGACGGGGCTTCGTCAGGTCATGGATTTCGGAATTGTCGCGACGATCGGCAATAAAATGGACATCAGCGAGACGGATATCCTTGAATTTCTCGGGAAGGATAAAAACATCGACGTGATCTCGATGTACATGGAGGACGTCACGAGCGGCCGGAAATTTGTCGATGTCGCCCGCAGGGTAACGGCCGTAAAGCCGATCATCGCGCTGAAATCGGGGCGCACCGAGGCGGGGAAAAAGGCCGTTTCTTCGCACACGGCGTCATTGGCCGGCAATGACGAGATCAATTCCGCCGCCTTCCGACAGAGCGGAATCATCCGCGCTCGGGACAACGAGCACCTGTTCGGCCTGATGAAGGCCTTCTCCAAACAGCCGCTGCCCCCCGGAGACGGGGTGCTGGTCGTGACCTACACGGGTTCCCTCGGGGTCGCCGCGACGGATACGCTCTATCTGAACGGTTTGAGGCTCGCCGAACTCGAACCGGACCTGAAAAACCGCCTCCTTCAAATCCTCCCGGATTATGTCAACACCTTAAACCCCGTGGACTATTCGTTCAGCATGGACCCGCGGCAGCTCCGAGAGACCATCCAAATCGGGGTGGAGAGCGGGGATGTCGGCGGTCTCATCGTGGTGATTCAGGGGGAAATCCTCGGCTCCTTCGTGGATTCGTTGCAGTGCATCGACTATCGAGGGAAACCGATCCTCTGTTGCGTGGCCTGCAAGGAGTTTATGATGGAAGACGTGATCCGGATGGAGAAGGCAGGCATTCCCGTCTATTCAACAGTGGAAATGGCGGCCGAAGCGCTCTCGGCGATGCGGCGCTACCGCCTGTATAGGGAAAAGTTGCGCAAATAACCTCCCTGCCCCCTTTCCCGCTTCCGTCTGTTCTCGGGGAGAGGGGGCAATCCTTACGGCTCCGCCTTGAGGATACCTCTTGCCCGTTCGATGTCCCGATGGATCTGCTCAATCAGCTTCCCGGAATTCTCGAAACGGATCTCGTCTCGTATTCGCTCGATGAAGAGAATCTCCAGATCTTCTCCGTAGAGGTCCCGCCGGAAATCGAAAATGTGGGCCTCGATGGTTTGTTCCTGACCGGCGAACGTTGGGTTGGAGCCGATGTTGACAATCCCGTCATGGCGATGCCCCCGGAACAGCACCCGGACTGCGTAAACGCCTCGTCGGGGGACCAGCTCCTTGACAGGAATGATATTGGCCGTCGGGAAACCGAGCTGGACCCCTCGGCGGTTCCCGGAGGTCACCCGCCCCCCGAGGTTGTAGGGCCGGCCCAGAAGGGTCGCAGCGAAACGGACCTCCCCGGCGAGGAGGGCCTCCCGGATTTTTGTGCTGCTGATGACGGTATCGCCGACAC
>JAXGRQ010000090.1:0-2714 GCA_040765725.1 Syntrophales bacterium | reverse complement strand
AGGTCTACGGGGTCAACCCCCGCGGCGGAACCTTAAACGGCCAGCCCATCCGCCGGAGCCTCGCGGAGATTCCCGAACCGATCGATCTCGCGGTGATCGCGGTTCGGGCCGAGCAGGTTCCCGATCTTCTGGCCGAATGCATCCAAACCGGGGTGCGTGCCGCGACTGTCATCTCAGGGGGATTCTCCGAAAGCGGCCGGTGGGACCTGCAGGAGCGGATCGTCGCGATCGCGCGCGAGGCCTCGTTTCCGTTCGTCGGCCCCAACTGCCTCGGGATCTACGTTCCGACGCACATCGACACCTTCTTCCTGCCGGCCGAGCGCATGGTCAAGCCCGCCATCGGGAACGTATCCTTCGTCAGCCAGAGCGGGGGCATTCTCGTGGATCAACTGATCAAATTTTCCGAAGAGGGGGTGGGACTCGCCAAGGCCGTCAGCATCGGAAACAAGGCCATCCTGGGCGAACTGGAGCTCCTCGATTATCTGGCGCAGGACCCGGCCACGCGGGTGATCGCCTTCTACATCGAAGGTTTCGGCAAAAACGAAGGCCGGGAATTTGTGCTGCGTGCCGAAAAATGCGGCAAACCGGTGATCGTTCTGAAATCCGGCAAGAGTCCGGGCGGGAGCAGGGCCGTCTCCAGCCATACGGCGTCGCTGGCGGGAGACTACGCCGGCTTTTCCGCGGCCCTTTGCCAGCACGGCGTGGTCGAGGCGGCCAATGAACTGGAGCTGGTTTCCTTCTGCGAATCGTTGAGCATCTACCAGAAGCCGATCCGGGGCAGCGTCGGGATCGTCACGGTCAGCGGCGGGCACGGGGCGATGGCGATCGATGCCTGCTCCATGAGGGGGATCGACGTTCCGGAGCTGCCGGAAACCGTCCGGGACGCGCTCCGCCGATCTCTCAGCCCCAGCGTCCGGGAAATCGCCTCGCTTGGCAACCCGATCGACCTCACCGGAAGCGGGATCGACGACGACTTCGTTGCCACCGCCGAAACCCTGCTGGGCATGGAGAAGATCGACTGCCTGCTGACGCTGCTTCTCCCCTATATTCCCGGGATCACCGCCGATCTCGGGGCCAAGCTCAGCAGCGTCGCGGCCCGTCACGGCAAACCCCTGATCGCCTACGTCCCCCATGTGGACAAGTACGCCATGATGATCGAGGGATTCGAGCTCAACGGCGCCCCCGTATCCCCCTCCATTGAGGGGGCGGTGCTGATGGTCGAGGCGCTCAGGAGGAACAGGCCATGATCCAATCTTTTTCCGATATCCCGCGGATCATCGACGAAGCCCGGGGGGAGGGCTGGGTACTCGAACCCCAGGCCAAGCGGCTCTTTTCCTTGGCGGGGCTGGTGGTCCCCCGCTTCGTTTTCGCCCGGACCGTGGACGAGGCAACCGGTTTCTCGCGCGAGATCGGATATCCCGTGGTTGCCAAAATCGTTTCCCCGAAAATCCTCCACAAATCGGACGTGGGCGGGGTTGTGGTCGGGATCCGTGACGACGGGGAACTGGCCTCCGTCTTTGAACGCCTCCGGAAGCTGGACGGTTTTCTCGGCGTTCTGGTCGAGGAACTGCTGCCCAAGGGAATCGAACTGATCCTGGGGGCGAAGGTCGATCTGCAGTTTGGCCCGATGATCTTGCTGGGAATGGGCGGCACCGGTGTGGAGATCTACAAGGATGTCGTGCTGCGGATGGCGCCCCTCGCCGAAAAGGACGCATCGGCGCTGATCGGCGGATTGAAGGCCCGTCGACTGCTGGAGGGCTATCGTGGGGCCAGGCCGGTGGACAAGGCAAAACTGACGGAAACCATCTTGGCCTTCTCGGAAGTGGTCATGGCTTTAAGGGACCGGATCGAGTCGATCGATATCAATCCTCTGCTCTGCTACCCCGACCGCTGCGTGGTGGCGGACGCCCGGATCATCGTCGGCGGATAAGCCGGATGCGCGGCCATGGTCGCAGGCATCACACAATGCCAAAAGAAAAGGCGGTTCTTTATTCGTTGCCGACCTGTCGGTGGGATCCCGGACAGGGATATCCTGGGGCTTGACCTGCCGGGGCGGATGTGCCGGGAGCGGATATTGACACCCCCCGTAAAGCGTGTTAAACGGCACCCTCCCTCCATCGGATTGCCCCTGTAGCTCAGACGGATAGAGCGACGGATTCCTAATCCGCAGGCCGCGCGTTCGAATCGCGCCAGGGGCACCAAAGATTACAGGCTACTTTGAACGGGACCAAATCAATGAGCAAAAAACGGATGGGGATCATCGCCGTTGTCACGTTGCTGGTTCTCATATCTTCAAACACCTGTGTCGCCGCGACCAAAAAGAAACCCAAACCGGCGCCTGCGAAGACCGATGCCGGGCTGCTTCAGGACAATTGTCGAAGGGAATGTGAAGATCTGTTTCAGAAAAAATATGCCGTGGACAACAAGCTCTATCCCCATATCGATAAATCGTTCAGCTATCGGCATCACTACAACCTAAAAATGAACAAATGCTTCATGCTGATCATCGAAACCGGGAGCAACCATTCCCACAAGAGGATGAAGCTGATCGACATCCGGCAAAAAGATACGGTTTACGGAACATTTTCGATGATGGGGAAAGACCTCCGGCTGTGTTCCTTCCTGAACAAAAAATGTCAAACGGAGGAGGAATGGCTGTCGTTCATCAAGCCGTATATGGAAGAATAACCAAGGGCGATTTCGGGCTGCCCGGA
>JAXGRQ010000009.1:0-68685 GCA_040765725.1 Syntrophales bacterium | reverse complement strand
ACCGGCAGACGGAAACCATCGATTTCAACGAGGTCGAAACCCTCGCGAAGCGCCACCGCCCGAAGATGATCGTCGTCGGCGCGAGCTCCTACCCACGAACGATCGATTATGAGAAATTCCGTGTCATTGCCGATGAGGTCGGGGCCTTCATCCTCGCCGACATCGCCCATATCGGCGGTCTGGTCGCCGCCGATCTTCATCCGTCGCCGGTGCCCTGCTGCGAGTTCGTCACCATGACCACCCATAAGACCTTGCGTGGTCCCCGCGGCGGACTGATCCTCTGCAAGAGCGACTTCGCCCAGGCCCTGGACGCGAAGATCTTTCCGGGAATGCAGGGCGGACCGCTGATGCACATCATCGCCGCCAAGGCGGTGGCATTGAAGGAAGCCCAGACCGAGGCGTTCCGGGAATACCAGCGCCAGATCGTCAAAAATGCAAAGATCCTTGCCGAGGCACTCCTCGCGAATGGTTTCCGCCTTGTCTCCGGCGGGACGGACAACCACCTGATGCTCGTCGATCTGACCGATCTCGGCATCACGGGGCAGGAGGCGCAGGAGATCCTCGACCGGACGGGCATCACCATCAACAAGAACCGGATTCCCTTCGATCCGAAGGGGGCTCAGGTCACCAGCGGGATCCGCATCGGCACACCCGCGCTGACGACACGGGGAATGAAAGAACCGGAGATGAAACGGATCGGCGGAATCCTCTCCACCGTGCTTCGGAACATCGGGAATGAAAAGATGCTGGGCGAGGCTCGGAAAGAGGTTGGTGCCCTCTGCGACCAATTTCCGCTTTACCCCGAACGGATCAGAGACAATCGGTAGCCGACAGACGAATCGGAGGCAAATCGGAACCATGGAGGGAAACAAACCGGAAGAAAAGCCCCAAGAAACCACAGATGGACGTCCTTCCTGGGATGACTATTTTCTGGACATCGTCGGTCTCGTGGCGAAACGGGGCACCTGTCTGCGACGACAGGTTGGCGCCGCCCTGGTCCGCGACCGTCGGATTCTCTCCACGGGATACAACGGCGCCCCCTCGGGACTCCGCCACTGTCTTTCGATCGGCTGCCTCCGGGAACAGAAACAGATCCCTTCCGGCGAGCGCCATGAGCTCTGCCGGGGGCTCCATGCCGAACAGAATGCGATCATCCAGGCGGCGCTGCACGGGGTCAGCGTGAAGGGTGCAACCCTCTACTGCACGAATCACCCCTGCATCATCTGCGCGAAGATGATCATCAACGCCGGAATCGTCCGGATCGTGATCAGAGAGGGGTACCGCGACGAGCTGGCGGAAGAGATGCTTGCGGAGGCCGAAATCGAGGTGATCCGAAAATGAAATGCCCCTTTTGCGCCCATAGCGAAAACAAGGTGATCGACTCCCGGATCAGCAAGGACGGCGACGCGATCCGAAGACGGCGGGAGTGCCTCGGCTGCGGGAAGCGCTTCACCACCTATGAGTTCGTCGAAGAGGTCTTGCCGATGGTCGTCAAGAAGGACGGCCGCCGGGAACCGTTCGATCGAACAAAGATCCGCTCCGGCATCAAAAAGGCCTGCGAGAAACGCCCGATCAGCACCGACGCCATCGAGGGCGTGGTGGATCGCATCGAGCGCGCCTGCCAGGAATTCCAGGGGAAGGAGATCCCGTCCGCGGCGATCGGCGAACAGATCATGCGCGAGCTTCAGACCCTGGATGGGGTCGCCTATGTCCGCTTTGCATCGGTATACCGCGAATTTCGGGATGTCAGCGATTTCCTGACCGAATTGAAGGACCTCCTCCACACGAAAAAGGACGGCGGGAGGGGAAAAACGGAGGGATAGCCGGTGTTTACGGGAATCATAGCCGCGCTCGGATCCGTCCGGCGACTGACGAGACGGGGGGAAGATGCCCTTCTGGAGGTCGAGACCGCCCTCGACCTGGATGACGTCCGTACCGGCGACAGCATGGCCGTCAGCGGCGCCTGCCTGACCGTCACCGCGAAGGCGGGCCGCTCTTTCCATGCGGACGTCTCCGCGGAAACCCTTTCCCGGACAACGCTTCGGAACCTAACGGCGGGCGATCGGGTCAATCTGGAGAAGGCGCTCCGCGTTGGCGACCGGCTCGGCGGGCATATCGTTCTGGGCCATGTGGACGGCATCGGAAGAATTGTCGAGATGACTGTTCGCGCCGGATCCCTGGTTGTTGGAATCGAAACGGGTCCGGGGCTCGACCGATATGTCGTCGCCAAGGGATCGGTCACGCTGGACGGCATCAGCCTGACCGTCAATCGCTGTGAAAAGAACCGTTTTTATGTTAATATCATCCCGCATACAGCCACCGCAACGACGTTAGGCTTCAAGAAGGCCGGGAACGAAGTCAACATTGAAACGGACATCCTGGCCCGCTACGTGGAAAAACTGATTGCGGCCAAACCCGACGATCCGCTCGGACCAACAGAGGAAACTGCCGGGGGGGTCAATCTGGAGATGCTTGCACGATACGGATTTATCAAATAACGAAATACAGGGGTGATGTCCCCTCATTGAGGAGTATACATGGGTATCAGCACGATCAAGGAAGCCATTGTCGATATCAAAAGCGGAAAGATGATCATCCTCGTGGACGACGAGGATCGGGAAAACGAAGGCGATCTCTTCATGGCGGCCGAATTCGTCACACCGGAGGCAATCAATTTCATGGCCCGATACGGCCGGGGCTTGATCTGTCTGACGCTGACCGAAGAACATGCGGACAAGCTCCGTCTGGCGCCGATGGTCCGGGACAACCGCTCCCGTTTCGGCACCGCCTTTACGATCTCCATCGAGGCTAAACAAGGGGTGACCACCGGGATTTCGGCGGCAGACCGGGCGACAACGATCCGGGTGGCCGTGGCCGACGACGCGAAACCGGAAGACCTGGTCAGCCCCGGTCATGTTTTCCCGATCCGCGCCAAGAAAGGCGGGGTCCTGGTGAGAACCGGCCAGACGGAGGGCTCGGTCGATCTTGCCCGGCTTGCCGGGATGAAACCGGCCGGCGTGATCTGCGAGGTGATGAAAGACGACGGGACGATGGCCCGGATGCCCGATCTTGAGATTTTCGCCCGGGAGTTCGGCTTGAAGATTGTGACGATCAAGGACCTTATCGACTTCCGGATGCAGCACGAATCGCTGATCCGGCGGGCGGCCACCGCAACGATCCCGACTCAGTACGGCGGGTCATTCAAGCTGATCGTCTATGAAAACGACGTGGACGAAATGAAGCACTTGGCGCTGGTCAAGGGCGAAATCACCGCGGAGGATGAGGTTCTGGTCCGTGTTCATTCGGAATGCCTGACCGGGGATGTCTTCGGCTCCGAGCGTTGCGACTGCGGCGACCAGCTCCACCATGCGATGGAGATGGTGGCGGAAGCCGGCAAAGGGGTGATCGTCTATATGCACCAGGAAGGTCGTGGAATCGGCCTCGTCAACAAGATCAAGGCTTACGAACTCCAGGAGCGGGGGCAGGACACGGTGGAGGCCAACATCTCGCTGGGTTTCAAGGAAGATCTCCGGGATTACGGCATCGGTGCACAGATCCTCGCCGACATCGGGGTGCGGAAGATGCGGCTCCTCACGAACAACCCGAAGAAAATCGTCGGTCTCGAGGGGTACGGTCTGACGGTCACCGAACGGGTCCCGATCGAGATTCGGCCCAATGAAAACAACATTCGTTACCTCAAGACCAAGAGACGGAAGATGGGGCACATTTTGAAGGTGTAGTCGAAAAACAATCGATTTGGATAAGGAGAAACAGCCATGCCAAAAACCATCGAGGGGAAAATCGTCGCGAAGGGCATGAGGTTCGGCATCGTGGCCAGCCGCTTCAACGACTTCATCAGCGGCCGTCTGATCGAAGGGGCGGTCGATGCGCTGACCCGCGCCGGAGCGGACGAGAAAGAGATCCAGATCGTGCGGGTGCCGGGCGCCTTCGAGTTGCCGATCACCGCCAAGAAGATGGCAAAAAGCGGACGCTTCGACGCCGTGATCTGTCTCGGCACAGTCATCCGCGGCGCCACGCCGCACTTCGAATATATCAGCGCAGAGGTCTCCAAGGGAATTGCAATGGTGGGGTTGGAGACCGAGATGCCGGTCGCGTTCGGCGTGCTGACGACGGATACGATCGAACAGGCCATCGAAAGGGCCGGCACGAAGTCCGGAAACAAGGGCTGGGACGCGGCCATGTCCGCGATTGAGATGGTTGATCTTTTCAAAAAACTGTAATACAGACGCGCCCGTAAAATGTCCCGAAGGCCGCGCCCGCCGAAGACGGATACAATCGGATTGCACGGATGACTCGACCGAAATCTGATGGATACATGCACCAGAGGCGGAAGGCGAGAGAGGTTACCCTTCAGGTTCTCTATGCGCTCGACGCTCAGGATATCGGTTGGCAGGAGGCGATCGATCTCTTCTGGAGCCATTTCGAAGCGCCGGAGGAGGCTCGAAAGTTCTCAACTTTTTTGATCGAAGGAACTTGGAACCATCGGGAACAGATCAACGGCCTGATCGGCGGCAGTTCCGAAAACTGGACCATGGCGAGGATGTCGCGTGTGGACAAAAGCCTGCTGCGGATGGCGGTCTATGAGCTTCTGTACTGTCAAGACATCCCCCCCAAAGTCACCCTGAACGAGGCGATCGACCTGGGCAAGGTTTACGGTTCCGAAAATTCAGGGGCGTTCATCAACGGGATCCTCGACGCCCTCTACGGAAAGCTGCGCAGGAAGAATGAAGATCAGGATAACCACGGCGTCACCGGACGAGCTGCACCATGACACCCTGATCCTGGGGGTTTTTTCCGATGAAAGGCCTCCCCGGGGATACGGCGGATGGGTGGACTGGCGGCTGAACGGTGTCATCTCTGCCGAGATCGCCCGGGGAAAGATCTCGGGCCGTTTTCCCGATAAGCTGCTCTACGCATACCCACAGCGCATCCGGGTTTCGCGCCTTCTCCTTTTCGGCATGGGCCCTCTTGCCGAACTGACCTATGACCACCTCTACAACACCGGTTATGAGATGGCGCGAACATTGAGCGGGATTCAGACGACCGACATGGCCCTCCCGATGCCCGCCGCCGGTCGAGGGTCCCTGAAGCTTCCGGAAATGACTGACGCCATGGTCACGGGTCTTTTCGACGGTTTTGCCCTCAAGCCAGAAGAACTCCCCGCCCTCCATCTGGAAATCCCGGTCAAGGCGACCCAGACGGAGGAGATCGTGAAAGGGATGACGCTTTTCCGGCAGCGCGTCGGAGAAACGGTTTGCGAAATACTCTTTCCCGAACAGGGCGCAGACGAAATATCCATAGGGATGGCATCCATGACAAAAACCGGGGGCCCAACACAATGAAAATCATCATCATCGGGGCCGGAGAGGTCGGCTATCAGATCGCGGACAGCCTTTCCCGAGAAGGGAGCGACATCGTCGTCATCGACCGGAACGAGGAGCGACTGCATGAAATCTCGGAGGCGCTCGATGTGCAGACTGTTCTGGGAAGCGGCAGCAGTCCGGAGATCCTGAAGCGGGCAGGCATGGCCCAGGCCGAAATGGTCATTGCCGTTACGAACAGCGACGAAGCAAACATGATCGCCTGCCTCCTCGCATCCACGCAGAACAGGGTCCCCATCCGGATCGCCCGCATTCGCAACCCGGAGCTGGGCAGCGAGGACTGTTCCCTGTTCGGCACCGACCGCCTGAACATCGACCTCTGCATCAACCCGGAACGCGAGGCCGTCGGCAATGTTGCGGATCTCCTGGAATGTCCGGGGGCGTCGGAAATCTTCCGCTTTGCGGAGGGACGCATTCGACTCCTGGGTTTCCAGATTGATCCGGGCGCCGCCGTGATCGGGAAAAAACTCTCCGAACTCCGGGCCATGGAGCCCGACTTCAAGGTTCTGATCACCGCCATCGCCCGGAAGGACAAACTGATCGTGCCATCCGGCGTCTCGGTGATCGAAGACGGGGATTACCTCTTTGCCGTCACCGAAGCCGCCCGCGTCCGGGAGATGCTCCGTTTCTTCGGCAAGGACACAAAACCGCCGCAGCGGATCATCATCATCGGCGGCGGGAACACCGGAAGAATGCTGGCTGAAGCGATCGAAAAAAGGGACATCGCCGTCAGGCTCATTGAAAAAAAGCGCGCCAAATGCGAAATTTTGGCTTCGCTTCTGGAAAAGACGGTCGTCCTGCACGGCGACGGGACCAGCCAGGAACTGCTTCGCGAGGAAAACATCGGGGAAACCGACTTCTTCATCGCCGTGACCAACGACGAGGAGGCAAACATCCTGGGCTCACTGCTTGCCAAACAACTGGGCGCCCGGAAGGCCATTTCCCTCATCAACCGGATCGATTACATCCCGCTGGTCACAAAGGTCGGCATCGACGGCGTCATCAATCCACGTCACTCCGCCATCCGAAAAATCCTCCATTACGTCCGCAAGGGGAAGGTCGTCTCCGTCACGCCGCTCCGCGACGAGAAAGCGGAGGCCTTCGAATTCATCGCTCTGGAGACCTCGGAGATCACCAACCGGCCCTTCAAGGACATCCATTTCCCGCAGGGCACCATTGTCGGGGCGATCCGTCGCCGGGACGAGATCATCATCCCCGACGGCAATTCGGTCATCCGGCCGGGCGACCATGTCGTAATCTTCACCCCTCACTCGGCCATCGGGGAGATCGAAAAGCTGCTGACCGTAAAACTGGAATACTTCGGATGAAAATAAAATTCGTCCTCTACACGCTGGGCGCCTTTCTGTTCCTTCTCGGCCTGACGATGCTCATCCCGACGGTCTGTGCTCTGTTCTACGGCGAAAGCGACTTCCTGAGTTTTCTGATCTCCGTCGTAATCACGTCGGGAATCGGGGGCGCCCTGTATTGGATCTGTAGGCCCGGCGAAGAGAGAACCGTCCTAACCCAGCGAGAGGGTTTTCTGATCGTTTCCGCGGGCTGGATTTTCGCGTCTCTCTTCGGGGGGCTTCCTTACCTGATCCACGGCACCCTCCCCACACTCACGGATGCCTATTTTGAAACGATCTCCGGCTTCACCACCACCGGGGCAACCGTCATCAACAAGATCGAAACGCTTCCCCACGGGACCCTGTTGTGGCGTTCCATGACCCAATGGCTGGGCGGAATGGGCATTATCATCCTCTCCGTTGCGCTCCTGCCCTTTCTTGGCGTCGGGGGAAGGCAGCTCTTCAAAGCGGAGGCCCCCGGACCGGTCAAGTACAAGCTGGAGCCGCGGATTACGGAAACGGCCCGATCGCTCTGGGCCGTCTATATTATCATCACGATCGTCGGCTTCATCCTCCTGCTCTTCGGCGGGATGGGCGTCTTCGACGCCGTCAACCATATCTTCTGCGCGATGGCGACCGGGGGATTCTCGACAAAGGACACAAGCATCGCCTGGTTCAACAGCGCTTACATCGACGGCGTCCTGGTTGCCTTCATGCTGATCGCCGGGATGAATTTCATGCTCCATTACAAATTGCTGACCGGCGATTTCAGGACCTTTTACCGGGACAGCGAGGCGCGTTTCTTCCTGGGAACCGTCCTGATCGCCACGATCTTCGTCGCAGCGGACCTGCGATTTCATGTTGTGGCGGATCTGGGCGGGGCCTTCCGTCTTGCGATTTTCCAGGTTTCTTCGATCATCACGACGACCGGCTTCGTCACGGACAACTTCGCCAAATGGCCGGCCTTTTCCCAGACCATCCTGCTGTTGCTGATGTTCATCGGCGGCTCGGCCGGTTCCACCGGCGGCGCCATCAAATGTGTCCGGATTCTGCTGCTCCTCAAGCAAGGCTATCTTGAACTGTACCGCCTTGTCCACCCCCACGCCGTCATCCAGATCAAGCTGGGACATGAAACCGTCCCGCCGGATGTCATGAAAAGCGTCCTGGGATTCTTCGTTCTATACCTCGTCGTCGCCATTCTCGCCACGATCGCCCTGTCCGCCCTCGGACTCGACATGATCAGCTCTTTCGCCGCCGTCGCCGCGACCCTGGGGAACGTCGGCCCGGCGCTGGGGCTCTACCATCCGGCAACCACTTACAGCGATGCGCCCACCCTCGGAAAATGGATCCTGTCGTTCTGCATGCTGGTCGGCCGGCTGGAAATCTATACGGTCTTGGTGCTGCTGACCCCCGCGTTCTGGAAAAAATAGGGAAGGGGTTGACGGACCGTCAACAACCGTCAACAATTGCGTTGAAAGGCTCGGCCCGATGTGCTACGAAAAGCGCCGTGAACCTTGAACGAAATGAGGAAACGTGCATGGACAGAAAGTACAACCCGCCGGAAATTGAAGAGAAGTGGCAAAAGGACTGGGAAGAGAAACAGATCTTTCGCGTCACGGAAGACCCGAACCGGAAAAAGTACTACCTTCTGGAGATGTTCCCCTATCCTTCCGGACGGATTCATATCGGTCATGTGCGGAACTACACCATCGGCGACGTCGTTGCGCGATACAAGCGGATGAAGGGTTTCAACGTCCTCCATCCGATGGGTTGGGACGCCTTCGGAATGCCGGCGGAAAACGCAGCCATCGAACGGGGCGTCCATCCCTCCGTCTGGACCCATGAAAACATTGAAAACATGAAGCGCCAGCTCAAGCGGATGGGTTTCAGCTACGACTGGGATCGGGAGTTTGCGACCTGCGAACCCGAATATTACCGGTGGGAACAGCTCTTCTTTCTCCAGATGTATGAAAAAGGTCTCGCCTACAAGAAAAGTTCGACGGTAAACTGGTGTCCCAAATGCGAGACCGTTCTGGCCAACGAGCAGGTGGAGGCCGGCCTCTGCTGGCGTTGCGGCGCCGAGGTGGGCGAAAAATACCTGAGCCAGTGGTTCTTCCGGATCACCCACTACGTCGACGAGCTCCTGGACTACTGCGACCGGCTGCCCGGCTGGCCTGAGCGGGTCCTCACCATGCAGAAGAACTGGATCGGAAAAAGCTACGGCTGCGAAGCCTCCTTCCCGATGGCCGACGGCAAAGGAGACATCAAGGTCTTCACGACCCGCCAGGACACCCTCTTCGGCGCCACCTTCATGCTGGTGGCCGCCGAACATCCGCTCGTGATGGACCTCGTGCGGGGCAAGGGATGCGAAGGGGCGGTGTTGGAGTTCGTCGAAAAGATCAAGAAGCAGGACAAAAAGATGCGCACCTCCGAGTACTACGAAAAGGAGGGAATCTTCCTCGACGCCCATTGCCTCAACCCCGTCACGGGCCGGAAGATGCCGATTTTCGCCGCCAACTTCGTGCTGGCCGACTATGGCACCGGCTGCGTCATGGCGGTCCCCACCCATGATCAGCGGGATTTCGAGTTTGCCAAAAAATTCAACTTGCCCCTCATTGTCGTCATCCAGCCCCCCGATCGCGCCCTGAATGTCCAGACGATGACTGAAGCCTATACAGGTGAAGGGATCCTGGTCAACTCCGGCCCCTTCGACGGCATGGAGAATCTCAAGGCGCTCGATGCCATCGCAGACCACCTGGTAAAGCTGGGCCGGGGGAAAAAGACCATCCAATATCGCCTCCGCGACTGGGGGATCTCCCGCCAACGCTACTGGGGCGCTCCGATACCGATGATCCTCTGTGAAACCTGCGGCACCGTGCCGGTGCCGGAGAGGGAACTGCCGGTCATTCTTCCGCGGGATGTGGAGCTCACCGGTGAGGGCGGGTCACCGCTCGCCCGACACAAACCCTTCGTCGAAACGACCTGCCCCCGCTGTGGGAAAGCGGCCCGGCGTGAAACGGACACGATGGATACCTTCGTCGAGTCCTCCTGGTACTTCGACCGTTTTTGCTCAGCGCATCATGATCAAAAGCCGGGACTCGACCGCCGTAAACTGGACTACTGGATGCCGGTGGACCAGTACATCGGCGGCATCGAACATGCGATCCTTCACCTCCTCTATGCGCGCTTCTATACGAAGATGCTCCGGGATTTCGGATATCTCGGCGTGGATGAACCCTTCACGAACCTCCTCACGCAGGGGATGGTCTGCAAGGAGACCCAGCGCTGTCCGGAACACGGCTACCTATTCCCGGAAGAGGCCCAGGAGGGGAAGTGCGTGCAGTGCGGCCGGGAGGTTGAAATCGGCAAGACGGAAAAAATGTCGAAATCGCTCAAGAATGTCGTCGATCCGGATTATCTGATCCAGGCCTATGGCGCCGACACGGCTCGAATCTTCTGTCTCTTCGCCTCCCCTCCCGAGAAGGAGCTTGAATGGAGCGACCAGGGAGTGGAAGGCTCTTTCCGTTTCCTGTGCCGGGTCTGGCGGATCGTGATGGATTACCTGGAGGGGATCCGGGATGCGGAACCCTTTGCCGGCCGTGAAACGCTGGAAGGCGACCTGAAAACGCTGCGGCGCAAGACACATCAGACCATCCGGAAGGTGACCGCCGACATCGAGGAACGCTTCCACTTCAACACCGGGATCAGCGCCGTGATGGAACTGGTAAACGCCCTTTACCAGCTCCCGCACCCGAAGGCAGGCGACCGGACGGGATTTTCCGTCATTCGTGAGACGGTGGAAACGATCATCCTATTGCTGTCCCCCTTGGTTCCCCATATCACGGAAGAGCTCTGGATGCTTCTCGGCAAAAAGGAGAACCTGGCCGATGCGGCCTGGCCTGCATTCGATCCCGCGGTCGCCTCTGAGGAAGAGATCACGATCGTGATCCAGATCAACGGCAAGGTTCGGAACCGAATCAGCGTACCCGCCGACGAGGAGGGAGAAAAGATCAAGGCCCTGGCGTTGGCGGACGAACGGATTGCAGGCCTGACCGCGGGGAAGAAGATCGTCAAGGTTGTATACGTTCCAAGGAAATTGGTGAACATCGTCCTTCCGGGATAGCCGTCATTCCCGTCCGTCTGCGGGTTCCGGACGATCAGGCGAAACGAAAAGTTTTTGATGAGGTGCGATATGGGTGTCGTCAGGGGTACGATTTTCGGGTCGGGCATGAAGAACGGCGTTGCGGCGGTCCTGATTGCCTTGTTGCTGGCCGGTTGCGGATACCACATGGAGGGGGCACGGGGCACCTTTGCCCCCGGAGTAAAAACGGTCTTTGTGGATGTCTTTAAAAACAATACCAGTGAAGTCAATGCCGACAGCATCTTCCGAACGGCATTCAATGACGAGATCGTCCAAAACGGTCATTTCAAAATCACCTCCGGCCCGGAGCAGGCGGACGCAGTTTTCCGCGGCACCATCCTCAGCGTGCAATCCTCGACACTGGCTTACCAGACGAGCAATCTCTCGGCCGAAAACCGGCTTACGGTCACGCTTCGGCTCTCGTTTGAGGAGCGGGCGAGTGGAAAGGTTCTATGGGAGCTGGAGACGTATACGGCAACAGGAGACTACCGTGTGGCATCGGTCGGTGTGACGGCGTCTCGCCGCCGAGAGGCCCTCACGAAGCTGGCCGACGACGCAGCCGAGAGAATTTATCGTTTGATGATGTCCGATTTCTAAAGGAAATCGAACCTTTGTCGACCCGAAGATTAGACCGCCAGGGTATTGACACGCTTGGTCAGCCGCGAGATTTTCCGGGAAGCTGTCTTTTTGTGGAAAGCCCCTTTCGCCGCCGCTTTGGCGATTGCCGGAACGGCCTTGGCGAGAGCCGTCTTCGCTGCGTCCCGATCCTTTGCCTTCACGGCCTCCAAGACTCCCTTTACGCCCGTCTTGATTTTCGATCTCACGGCGTTGTTGAATTCGTAATGCTTATCGGCCTGCCGGCTTCTCTTCTCCGCGGATTTGTGTGTCGCCAAAAAACGTCCTCCTTCAATGCTTGATGAACAGGGGCGCATTTCTATATAAATTTGGGGTCCTTGTCAAGCCGAAAGTGGCCGCGTCTTTTTTCGCGGACTCCCGCCGCGCCGCTCGGACTCCTCCTCTCGTCGCTGCGCCTGCGTGATCCGGCTCCCCGGCGGCACGCTGTGAACCAGCCAGACATTCCCACCGATCACCGAACCGTGTCCGATTGTCACCCGGCCGAGGATCGTCGCCCCCGAATAGATCGTCACGTCGTCCTCGACGATGGGGTGCCTTTGGATCCCGCGAACCGCTGCTCCATCTTCGTCGAATTGGAAGCTTTTCGCACCCAAAGTGACCCCCTGATAGATGCGGACGCGCTTACCGATGATGCAGGTTTCGCCGATCACGACTCCCGTTCCGTGGTCGATGAAGAAACTTTCACCAATGGAAGCCCCGGGATGGATATCGATGCCGGTCGCGCTGTGGGCCGATTCGGTGATCATCCGAGGGATGATCGGCACATCGATTCTGTAAAGTTCGTGCGCCAGGCGGTAGTTTGTGATCGCTGTGATCCCCGGGTAGCAAAAGATCACCTCGTCGGGATTGGCGGCCGCGGGGTCCCCTTCATAGGAGGCCTGGACATCCAGGGCGAGTTTGTTCTGCACCTCCGGGAGTTTCCGAAGGAATGCCACCGTCAGATTTCGGGCCCTCTCGTCACAATCCGGCAGGCAGGCCGACCCTTTTTCGCAGGTAAAACAGATTCCCCGCTTGATTTGCTCCTGAAAAGTTCTTCGGACCCGATCGAGTCGAGATCCGACATGAAAACGGAGACTCTCTTCCTGGATTTCGGAAAATCCGAAATAACCCGGAAACAGGATGGAGCGGAGTTCTTCGACGATCTCCCCGACAATCTGACGTGATGGAAGCGCCTGGTCGCGACTCCGTTTCTTCATGCCCGCCGTTATGCCGTTCCCCGGAACGCAAAGCGCATCCACCAACCGTTTAAAATCATCTTGCCGGGTCGCCTGTTCCACCCGAACAACCGTCTTTTTTCTGCTGCTCACCATGGCTCGCCTCTCTATTCGCTCACGATTGAATTACGTTTTCTATTCACCCTGTCGGATGGTCCCTCCGCCCAGGACGGTCGAACCGTCGTAGAGCACCACCGACTGTCCGGGAGCCACAGCCTCCTGCGGCTCATCGAACCGGACGGTCAGACTGCCCTCTCGATATCTTGTCCGGCATTTCGCCGGTCGATGGGCGTAACGGATCTTGGCCCAGGCCACCTCCGGAAAAGCACCCACCAGGCAATTCACACGATCCGCAATCAGGCCGCCCGACTTCAATTCCCCCTTCTCTCCGACGACCAGCCGGTTCCGCGCAGCATCTATCGCCAGGACATAGAGGGGATGCGGCGAGCTGATCCCCAATCCTCCCCGTTGACCGATCGTATAGCAGGCAATGCCCCTGTGGCGTCCGATGATCTTTCCGGTTTGGTCAACGATTTCTCCAGGTTCGACCCGGACACCCCGGTCGTGGAGAAATTCGGCGCATCCCCCCCGAGGGATGAAGCATATGTCCTGACTCTCCGACTTATCGGAAACCGGCAAAGCGGCCTTCCGAGCGATTTCCCGCACCTGGTTCTTCGTATATTCGGCCAACGGGAAAAGGACCCCGGGCAAAATCTTCCTCGGCAGGGCATGAAGAAAATAGGTTTGATCCTTCCGGAGGTCCTTCGGGGTCCTGAGGAACCATTCGCCGCCATCCTTTTCGATCCGGGCATAATGACCTGTTGCCAGGCCGTCAAGTCCCCAGTTCAGCACCCGGTTCAGCAGAGAACCGAATTTAATCAGTCGATTGCAGATCACACAGGGGTTGGGTGTCCATCCGCGGAGATACTCTGTAATGAAAGGCCCGATGACCTTCGATTCCAGATCCGAGGAAACATCGACCACACGATGGGGAATTCCCAGCACCCGGCAGACGTCACCGGCGTCTGCGGACTCCCGAAGGCCACCGCACTTGCTCTTCTCCCCCGCGACCGGATCGACACCCAGGGACATGGTCACACCGACCACTTCGTATCCGCTGTCCCGGAGCAGAAGCGCGGCAACGGCGGAGTCGACGCCGCCGCTCATGGCAACCGCCACCTTCTTCATGCAAACCATCGTCCCGGCCGGGCGAAATGATCCGGCATCATTTCACCATATCCGCTCATTCCGATCATTTTTTCACCATATTCGGCAAGGCGTCTGTCGTTCTTCCCTCACATTTCCCGAAACAGCCAGGTTGAAAGGTACCTTTCCCCCGTATCGGGGAGAACAACCACGATCAGCTTCCCACGGTTATCCGGCCTTTTGGCAACTTCCAATCCCGCCCAAAGAGCTGCGCCTCCGGAAATACCCGCCAGAATGCCCTCTTCACGGGCAAGACGCCGGGCGCAGTCTCCGGCGTTTTCATTGGAAACCCGGATCACCTCGTCGATGATCCCGCGGTTCAGGACACCGGGAATAAATCCTGCGCCGATCCCCTGGATCTTGTGCGGTCCGGGCTTTCCTCCCGACAATACAGGAGAGCCTTCCGGTTCGACCGCAACAGCCTTGAACCCGGGCCTCCGTTCTTTCAGAACCTCAGCCACACCGGTCAGGGTGCCCCCTGTTCCGACGCCGGCCACCAAGATATCCGCTTTCCCGTCCGTATCAGCCCAGATCTCCTCGGCCGTGGTCCTGCGATGGATCTCCGGGTTCGCAGGATTGTTGAACTGCTGGAGGATCAGGGCGCCGGGTGTCTTGGCCGCCATTTCCTCCGCCGCACGAACAGCCCCGGCCATCCCCTCCGCCCCCGGCGTCAGAACGATCTCGGCGCCGAAGATTGCCAAAAGCTGCCGACGCTCCAGGCTCATCGTATCGGGCATCGTCAGGATCAGCCGGTACCCCCGCGCCGCTGCCGTAAAGGCCAGTGCGATTCCGGTGTTGCCGCTCGTCGGCTCAATAATGATCGATCCTTCTTTCATCAGCCCTTTTCTCTCGGCGTCATCGAGCATCGCCACACCGACGCGATCCTTCACACACGAAAGGGGGTTGAAGGATTCCACCTTGACGACCACCTGCGCCGGGCTTCCGGCGGCCATCCGGTTGAGACGGACCAGCGGGGTATGGCCAACCGTTTTTGTAATATCCTCATAGATCTTCATCGTCTCTTCTCCCGGCCGGATCGGCCGGCCCTGATGGGATGCTTTCACGCAACGACCGCATCCGCCTCTCATCCTCGGCTCCTTTTGCGGTCTGCACCGTCCCTGTGTCTTGTTTCCCTAAAATTGTCACTGCCTTTTTCTGCCTTCGCGACAATGTACGGTTGTTTTTCCATCAATGCAATAAAAAACCAAAGAGACCTGCTGCAAAGGAATCTGTTGATTGACTTCAAGGTGGATTTCCAATATGGATGAGCCACCGCTCCAGACACGGGGGATTTCCAAGCGATGGCCCAGCAGAATTCGGTCCGGATCGTCGAGGTCGGACCACGGGACGGCCTGCAAAACATTTCGCGATTTGTCGCAACGGATCGGAAGATCGGCCTGATCCGGGAGCTGGCCGCCTGCGGACTCAAGGAGATCCAGATCGGCGGCTTTGTCCATCCTCGAGCCGTTCCCCAGTTCCGGGATATCGGTCGGGTGGCTGCCGGAATCCTCGACCTCGAGGGCGTGACGCTGACCGCGCTCGTGCCCAATTTACGGGGCGTTCAAGACGCCGTCGCCTGCGGCCTCCGAAACCTCGTTTTTTTCTTCTCGATCAGCCGCTCCCATAACATCAACAATGTCCGCCGGACGCCGGAGGAATCTTTTTCCGACCTCAGGGAAATCTGGGACGAAATCCGTCCCGGGGGCATCCATCTCCGGGTCGACCTTGCCACGGCATTCGGATGCCCTTTCGAAGGCCGAATCGCGGTGGGGACCATCCTGCGATCCGTTGAAAAAACCGCAAACCTCGGAATCCGCGAGATCACCCTCTGCGACACGGTCGGTTACGGAAATCCGCGGCTTGTCGAAGAGATTGCCCGGACGTGCCTCGAACGGTTTCCGGAGGTGGACTTCGGGATGCACTTCCATAACACCCGGGGCCTGGGCCTGGCCAACACGCTCGCCGCATATCAGACTGGAATCCGAATTTTTGACACGGCCCTGGGGGGGCTGGGCGGCTGCCCCTTCGCACCCGGAGCCTCAGGCAATACGGCCACGGAGGACACGGTTTTCCTGTTCGAGGAAATGGGCATCGGCACCGGCGCGGACCTCCCGGCTTTGCTGGCGGCTGCCCGACACCTCGAAGAAACCCTGACCGATATTCCGCTGACCAGCGCCCTTTCCCGGGCCGGCCTCCCCCGTCCGGCGGATTCTCCCGTGGCCGTTCACGGTGTTGCAAGGAAGGCGGTTGATCCGGCCCGCTGAAAACCGCAGGCGTGCAAGGCCAACGATCCCGGTTTGACGGACACCGTTTTGTGAGGTTTCCCGATTTCGGAGCTCGTCTTTGATTTCTTCTTTAAAACAGGGCCGGGGCATGATAGATAGCGGCATCCGTGTCATACCCGACCGCGCAGCAAGATGTCCGGTTTGACGGACAAAATGAGGAAAGAATCATGCGAATCGCCATCATGGGACAAGCCGCCTTTGGGGCCAAGGTCCTGGAAACATTATCGGATAGAGGGGAAGAGATCATGGGCGCCTGGCTGCCTCAGGGAAAACCGTCAGGCAGGCCCGATCCGCTGAAAACAGCCGCCGAAAACCGCGGGATCCCGACCCACCAGCCGCAAAGCTACAAGGCGCCGGAGACCCTGGCAGCCTTCCGGGACGCCCACCCCGATCTGCTGGTCATGGCCTTCGTCACGGACATCATCCCGCTGGGCTTCATAGAGGCCCCGACGCATAGGGCGATCTGTTATCACCCTTCGCTGTTGCCGCGTCACCGGGGCGGAAGCGCCATCAACTGGGCGCTGATCATGGGGGACCGGGAGACGGGCCTTTCCATCTTCTGGACGGACGCGGGGATCGACACGGGACCCGTGCTGCTGCAGAAAAAAGTCCCGATCGGCCCCGGAGACACAACCGGCTCTCTGTACTTCGACAAGCTCTTCCCGCTCGGCATCGAGGCGATCGCCGAGTCCGTCGACCTGATCAAGGCGGGAAAGGCGCCCCGTCTGGCCCAGGACGAGCGCTTCGCCACATACGAACCGCTCTGCAACGACAAGGTCGCCGGGATCGACTGGGCAAAACCCGCGGCAATCGTCTTCAACCTCATCCGGGGTTGCGACCCCCAGCCGGGGGCCTTCTCTTTTTATCGCGGATCGAAGGTGCGCCTCTTTGAAGCACGGCTTGTCCAGACCCATCCCGGGGCTCGACCCGGCGATGTCCTGGCAGCCGACGGAGACGGCTTTACGGTAGCCGCCGTCGATGGTGCGATCCGTCTCGGAAAGGTCCGAACGGAGTCGGGCAAGCAGGACGCCGGCGCCTTTGCCGCAGCCGCAGGACTGAAACCGGGAGAGAGTTTTACGGACGGGTGATCCGCTGTCGGCGGCAGAGGGCCGATTCCCCTTGACAGGGTTCACCTTTTATCCACGTTTACAGGCACAACATTCATGGAATAGCGGAGGAGATATGGAAATCACCCGTGAAGAACGAGAGATGCTGCAAAGGATTGCCGACAACCGGTACACCGGCGGCGGCTTCAAACGCGCAACCTGGATATCGAAGGTCTGTCTTACCGACGAGGACAGGGCGCTGCTGGATGCTCTCTGCCGGAAAGGGCTGGTCGAAACGGGACTGGGGGGAACCGTGGCAGGCGACAGCTATAAAGCATGTTGGTTGACGCCGCAGGGAAAAACCGTAACCGGGCAGGAATAGCACCCCCCGGCAAAAACCGATGGATCGACAATCCTTCAACCGTGTGAGACCGGCTCAACAAAGCGGCTTTATCTCAGGAGACAACGATGATGACGGCAGAGGACAATTTGAAGGCGGATCTCAAAGAATACAAAATCAGAATCAACCCTTCCCTGAAAGCGACGCTCACCTGGACCCGGGATCTGGTCTTCGAGGGCAGGACGCCTCAGGGGTATGACCTCGATTTCGACGCCGACGCCCAATGGGGCTGCAAACCGACAGAAGCGCTGCTGCTCTCCCTGGGCGGCTGCATGGCCATCGACATCATCTCGATCCTCAAGAAAATGCGCATGGAGATCCTCCATTTCCGAACCGACCTGACGGCCGAACGGAACCCGGAGCCGCCCCAGTATCTCAAGGACGTCGAAATGGTCTTCCATCTGTCGGGGAAAAATCTGGACCCCCGCAAGATCGACCGGGCGATTGCGCTCTCCCGGAAGACTTACTGTTCCGTTTACAACTCCCTGCGTCCGGACCTGGATCTGAAGATCCGTTATGTCCTGGAAGATGAGGCTTCTGCCCCTGCGTAATCGGCGACCGATCCCCGGAAACGGCACTGCATCAGCCATCTGCGTTCCGGACCAGTCTAAACCAGAGACGGTCAACGGCGTCGATCAGCCGTTTGAAGGCCCCCCCGTGGCTCATCGCGGAGCCGAAAAGTTCCCTTCGTAAAGCTTGAATCTCCCTGTCGTCGCAGTGAAGCGGAGAGAGACGGCCGGATCGCAGGCAAGCCCACTCCAGGCCGATTAGGCGTTTGGCGCAGTCAACAAAAGGGACAAGCAGCCGCCTGATTTCAAGCAAATCGTCGCGGAGACGGCTTGCATCCAAGGCTCCTTGAAACGGCCCGCCGGCCCCGGGATCTCGGGGGTCACATGCAAGAAGGTCTTGGATTTCCCGGATCATCACGAACAGCGCGCTGTATTCGAGCCCGCGGACGCCCCGGCGCCACCGGAGCAGAAAGGGATTCCGCCAGCGCCAGAGCATGCGTTCTTCTCCGGCGTCCATGAGGCCCTTCACACGGGCCCGAATCTCCGCCAGAATCCTCAGGATGTCAGGAGAGAGGTGGGCGCCGGGACCGCCCGGCAGCGACAGACCACCCACCGCAGGGGGTGGGGGTGAGTCGATCGCAAGAAGCCGCCAGAGGTTTTGTAATACGATCCGACCGTTCCGGTCGCAGGGGGTGTCGAAATGGAGCATGGACAGCACAACCTTCCCATGACCGCACCGCCCCTCCAAAACCGCCGGTTCGCCCCGCAGACGCGCCGGATCCAGCAGGATGCCGTAGGCCTCCTCCAGAACCGGCCAACCCTGACGCTCTCCTTCCTCCACAGAAACATCCGCGCTGACCGCGTCCGACTGCGCTTCTTCATAGGCGGCAAGCACCCGCACACCGGGACCATCGACCGTCAGTTGAGAAGGCCACCATGCGGAAAAAACGGGCTTTTCGACGCCGCGCCAGATCGGATGTTCCACGGGAGAAACCCGGATGCCGCCGCTGAAACTGGTCACCCGTCGGGCCGATGGCTTCCGGCCGACAGACAGAAGCGCGATTTCATCCCGTGTGGCCAATCCGGCGCCGCCGCAGATTCCGAGGTAGTTTCCGCCGGCTTCGACAAAACGGCGAATTTGGCTGCATCCCGTATCCTCCAGTGCGGCGCGCTTGCTCGATGCCCAGCCGCCCGGAACGAACAGCAGTCGGTAACGGGCAAGGTCGCCTCGTCGAACCTGCTCCGCCAGGACAAGATCGAACGAAAGCCCGGCCTCCAGCAGCGCCCGCCGGGCCATGACCCCCCACAGGAACGATTCGTCCCAGAGCAGCGCACAGGGCTTTTCTGAAGCCGTTTCAACCATGGAGAAAACATCGGCAGCTATCATCCGATCCTCCATGTTTTCGGCTCCCGCCAAACGGCATCCTGTAAATATGTGATTGGGGAATTTAACGCGGCGCCGGACCCACCGCCATGGATCGAATGGCGACAGGTCCGACGCGCTTCAAGTAGATAATGTCACAACCTTAGAGTGTCGGCGCCGGGAAGAAAACCCCACTGAACAGCAGCCAGGCAATTAAGAGCGTAAAGAGAATATTGAATGCCTGGGTGATCAGGAAGACCAAGGCCGGTTTGCCGCCGCCCATCGCGACCAACTCCTTAAACTTGGTGTCCAGGCCGATGCACAGGAAGGCCAGCGTAAACCACCACACCCGGATCCCCTTGGTGAAGCTCGTCACGGCCTTGGCATCCGCCTCGCTCACGAAGAACGAAAAGACGAGCGACGCGACAACGAATCCGAGGACAAACTTCGGGAAACGGACCCAGATCTCCATCATGCCCGGTTTTTCCCCGGTGGCGGACTGTCCCTTGAAGACAAACCAGATGGCCAGCAGGAACGCGACCAGCCCGATCAGCACGTTCTGCACCATCTTGACGACGACAGCGGCCTGCATCGCCTGCGGGCCCGCGATCGCCCCTGCGGCCACGACGGCGCCCGTCGTATCGATCGTGCCGCCGATCCATGCGCCCGCGACAACCGGGGACATCTCCACCCATTTGGCGAAGAGCGGCATGAGGATCAGCATCGGAATCGCGCAGAGCAGCACGAGAGAAATCGAGTGGCTGATCTTCTTCGGATCGCCCTTCACCGCGCCGCCTGCGGCGATGGCCGCCGAGACGCCGCAGATGGAGACGGACGTCCCGAGGATCGACGCGAACTCGTCATCCAACCCGACCTTGCGGGCCAGCCAGAGACAGAAGTAGAAGACGACAGCGACGACCAGCACGGACTGGATGATTCCGTAGGCGCCCAGCTTGACGATGCTGCCGAAGAGGACCTCCGCGCCCAGCATCACGAGGCCGATCTTGATGAAGTATTCCGTCTTGACCGCGGCTTTCAGCCAATCGGGTACCCCGAACAAATTGCTGATAATCAGGCCGAAGATCAGGGACCAGAAGACCACCTCCAGGCCGTAGTATTTGACGATGTCGTTTTCGGAGATGAAAAAGGCGATGCAACATAGGATGAAGATGACAGGAAACCCGGCGATGAACTTGCCCACCGGCATCCCCATGAGGGCCACGCCGATCACCCCGAGGATCAACAACACGATCAACAGTTTAAGGGCTTTGACCATGTTGTCGCCGGAAAACACCTTTCCGGCCGTGCTGCCCGCGCCGCCCTTGATGTCGGAACCCAGCTTCGCCGCCTTCTTCTGAAAATCCTTGTCCTGGACCGCCTTGGCCGCCGCTTCGTACTTGGCCGCCGCTTCGGCGATCGCCTTGCGGTCCTTGCCGTCCAGTGCGGCCTTGAGCGCTGCGGCCTGCTCCTTGACGGCGGGTTCGTTTTTGCTTTCCGCTTCCGTCGCAATCGCGGCCACCTTGGTCGACCAGCCGGCGATCTTGTCCTGGAAGGACCCGCCGCCTAACCAACCCCACTTGGGAAGCGACATGGTAAACCCCGCCAGCGCAACGATGAGAATCAGAAAACCGATCCAGACGGACATCCAGTCGTCGCTCTTCCACAAAACAGACCAGTTGATGCCTTCGTCTTTCTCTGCCATAAATTGTTCCCTCCCTTCATTGTCGTACCAATCGTTTCGATCACGGACAACCAAAGATGCATGATGCACCTTCCGCCATGCAGCCGCTTATAGACCGGCGGGTCGTCCACATACGCTGAACAAATACTGAAAAAGAGTCAATGCCATTTTGGGTTTGCGGCATATCTCGCCGATGAAGAAGCAACGGGATAGATCGGATATCCCCGGAAAAGCGTCGCCGACTTCACCAAGCGACTCACCAACAGGGCATTTACGGCTCGTGGATCCGTGCCCCAATCCATATGGGGCGCTTTATAACAGAGAAAGCAGCACATGACAATAGGGAAAGTGCCTCCGAAAAACAAGCGTTTTTCCCAGTGGCGTTTTTGCCGAAGCTGGGCTAAGATGAAGTCCTATCAGGAGAATCGACGGATGACCCCTGCGGAGAAGGCTTTTGTTCTGGCCCACGCCAGTGTTCCGGAGCAGATCGTAAGCCTCA
This sequence comes from Syntrophales bacterium, assembly GCA_040765725.1. GTDB lineage: Bacteria > Desulfobacterota > Syntrophia > Syntrophales > UBA5619 > UBA5619. The sequence continues at coordinate 46,957 of JAXGRQ010000009.1, read as the reverse complement.
TGTCCCTGATTTCACGAGGGGATGCTTTTCTGATGGAGGACTATCTTGGGTTTGCCGGGGAGAACTGGCTGATCGTAGGATATCCCCTCCAGAACCCCTTTTCGGCGGAACAGTGCGGACGGGTGGTGGAACAGGCGGTTCAGGAATCGCCGGCCCGCCGTTCTGCGATTCATCGGGCCGGAGATTCCTCCCGTCTCTTCAGGGAAAATGCACGGAGAGACAGCTGGACCGGTACTACCTGCTGGACATCGGACACCGACGCCGCCGAAAACCCTCCCTGCTGAAAACCGTCGACAAGGCGGGGCAATCGCTGACGGTGGAGCGCGGACAAATCTTTTCACGGGAGCATGAAAGACTGGTCGCGGGACTTCTCAGCAAGACGGAGATGGCGCCGATGGTCCGGTCGCTCACCTGGCCATGCCGCGATATGTCGGACACTCGCCGACCGCCCGGACGCTCAACGCCCGGAACAAGGGGAGGGCTCTGCGCATTTTTCGTGGTTGATCTGGGAGCGAGTCTTTTCCACCTTCCTGCTCGGCGCCAGATCCCCGAAACACGACGAGCCCCATGCCTCCGACCTGCTCTTCCGGGAGATGATCCGGCTGACACGGGAGTCCGGGAAGAGTGTCATCAACCTGGGGCTGGGGGTGCATCCGGGCATCCGGCGGTTCAAGGAGAAAATGGCAGACCGGCCCTTCCGTATGAGTTCTGCGAATGTCGGTATCCGAGGGCCGGCGGGATTTCCTTGTGGTCCGCCCTGTTGGACAGATTGTAACCAACCGAATAAACATAGACTTTGAGATGATTTTGTTTCCATGGCAGGAGAAAAAACTCAGGACGATCTGGCGTGTGGAGAAAAACGGCCGCGGTGGGCTTCTGGTCGGAACGGCCCATTTCTCCCCGTACAGTTTCAAGAAAACCCTGCAGCGGTTGATCCAAAATGTCGAAACGGTGATCTTCGAAGGCCCGCTCGATGAGGAGAGCATGGCCGAAGTGGCCCGCCACGGCCGTCGGAGCGAGGGACGCCCTCCCTGTACGATGCGCTCGATCCCGACGTGATCCGGGGGATCAACGCATTGCTCGCTCCCCGGTCCGGCAGCGGCACCACCGCCGGATCCTATCTGGATTTTCTCGGTTCCCGCTCGGCCGGTTTCATGGAGGCCAATGCAAGAAACGTCCGCCCCTGGATGGCCCTGTTCGCCACCTGGACCGCCTTTTTGAACTGGAGCCATTCCATGGATATGGAGGCCTTTCAAATCGCCGGCAGGCTCGGGAAACGGATCGAGTACCTTGAAACCATTGCGGATCAGCTCGTCACGCTGGACGGGATCCCGTTCGACCGAATCGTTCGTTACTTCAATCAATATCGGAGCTGGAACAACCACCGGGATTTTTTTTCAAGGGTCTATTTTGCCGGAGACCTGGAAAGCCGACTTTCGAAGACAGGGGATTTCCCGACCCGCTGCGAGGAGGTCATCGGACGGCGAGACCCCATCTTCTTCCGGGGCATCCGCAATGCGTTCCAAAGGGGTCCGGCCGCCGCCTTCATCGGCATCGGGCACATCCCCGGCGTCATTCAGCGGTTCCGGGCCGACGGCTACATCATCCGGGAGGAGGCATGCTGACCAAAGACCTGGCGGAGAGGATCGAACGGGAGGCCTATCTGCCGGAACATCTCCCGGACTACGTCTGCGCCGTTTCCGGCGCAGAGCCCTTTTGCTTTGGGGATTATCTCGCGTATGCCGGGAGGGGAGTCCTGATTTTCATCGGATATCCGCTGGGGACCCCGTTCGACCCAAACGCGCTGGATCGGAGCCTGGCCGGGGCCGTCCGGAAATGCAAACCCCAACTGGTCTCGCTGATCGCGCCGTCCATTCCCGCCTCCCTGGTGAAGGACCTGCCCCCTTCGGACCAGTTTTACCGTCTCGACCTGAAGGCCGTCGTTCATTCCCAGAAGACGCGCAACATGATCCGTCGGGCCGGACGGGAACTGAGCCTGAATATCACCCGGGAATTCGGCCCGGAGCACAGCCGACTTGTCGAGGATTTTGCGGAGAAGCAATCTCTGGACGCCGCGACGCGGACGATCTTCGGGAAGATCAAGGCGTATGTCGAGGCCTCCCGGAGCGTCCGAATCTTCGAAGCCCGAAACCGCGCCGGCGAACTGGTGGCCTTCGACGTGGCCGATTTCGCTTCCCGGAACTATGCCTTCTACATGTTCAACATTCCCGCCGCCGGACGATATGTGCCCGGGACCTCGGATCTGCTGCTGGCCCGGCTGATCGATGAGGCCGTCGCAGGGGGGAAAAATTTCGTCAATCTCGGCTTGGGAATCAACCCGGGTGTCGCCGCCTTTAAGGCCAAGTGGGGTGGCGTCCCGTTTCTTCCCCATGCCTTTCACCAATACCGTCCAGCGGGAAAGGGACTGTTGGATATGCTTCTCCGGGGGTTGTGATGCCATGCTGAAAAAAAAATTCGAAACATTTTTGCGACGGGAAAAAGCCAAAACCTTTCACGCATGGCAGATCGAATTGACCACCGACTGTCCGCTTAGCTGTCGTATGTGCGCGCGCGAAGGGGAATCGGTTTGGCAGCGTCAGCGGATCACCGTCGAAAATTTCAAAAAGATCCTCCCCTGCCTGACCGACGTGGAAACGGTCATTTTGGAGGGTTGGGGGGAATCCCTGCTGCACCCGGATCTGACCGAGATCATTCGTTTGGTAAAACGGGCGGGATCCCGGGTGGGATTCGTGACCAGCGGATATGGCCTGAAGCGAAAACGGGTTCGCGAACTGATAGAAGCGGGGATTGATTTCATGGGATTCTCGATCGCGGGGAGCACCCCGGCCACCCACGATGCGATCCGGATTCACTCCCGTCTGCCGGACGTGCTCGCCGCCGTTCGACTTGTCAATGAGGAGAAAAGGGCGTTGGGATCCGATCGACCCCGTCTGCACATCGTCTATCTCATGCTGAGAGACAACATAGGGGAGGTGCCCTCGTTGCCGGCCCTGGCCGCGGAGATAGGAATCGGGGAAATTCTGCTGATCAACAGTTGTCACATCGTCACCCCCTGGCAGGAGTCGCAGCGGGTTTTTGGGAATCAAGAGGAGGTGAGAGCAAATGAAGCCCTGATCCGCCGGGCCCAGAAAAACGCCCGGGACAGCGGAATCCATCTGACCGCATCGGCCTTGAGTGTGTCTGAGGCGGCGGTCTGTTCGGAAAACCCTCTGAAAAACCTCTACATCTCCGCATCAGGCGAGGTCGCTCCCTGCGTGTACGCCCACCCCCCCCTTCCCTCGCCATTCCGCCGGATCTTCTGCGGGAAAGAGTCTCTCGTCGACAGGGTCAGTTTCGGAAACATCTTCCGCGAATCTTTTTCAGCCATTTGGAATACCCCGAATTATCAGGATTTTCGGGCCCGCTTCCTGCGACGGCAAACAGAGCACCGGGAAATGTTCCTTTCCCTGCTCGACGGTCCGAAACCAAAATCCCCCGGGGGCGACCTCCTCTCGCCTCCCCCGGAACCCTGCCGAACCTGCCATAAAATCATCGGGGTTTGAAGGAATCGGATTGAAAACCGTGAAAAATAAGGCTTGACATTGTATCGGAAGTCACCTATAAGCCGCCCCGCGTCCCGGCTTCAGTCGGAAGCCGCGGCGCAAAGTTGGATACAGACACTTTGAAGTGCAAGACCGACCGTCATGTTCTCCAAAAGAGTCTTTGACGGTCATGTTGTTTTTGCCGTGATGTTCGTCCGACTTGTTTAGAATCTATGAAAGGAGGATGCAATATCATGGCAGAAGGAACAGTGAAGTGGTTCAACGAGCAGAAGGGCTTCGGATTCATTGCGAAGGCCGAAGGCGGCGATGTATTTGTACATTACAGCGCCATTCAGGCGGGCGGTTTCAAGACGTTGACCGAGGGCCAGCGTGTCAGTTTTGACATCGCGGAGGGCAAAAAAGGCCCGGCCGCGGAGAATGTCAAGCCCCTGTAGGATCGATCCACAAAAAAGGTAAATTGGCCTTCCGGCGCCTGAAAACGGCGCCGGAAGGCTTTTTTTTTGGCGGGATGATTCCACTTGACGGACGATCATCCCCAATGCTATTCAATCGCCGGCCCCGTAACCGTACTTCCTCGATCGTATCATCACCCTTTTGGTAAGGGTTTTGATGATTCATCTCTTAGATACAATCGGCTCTCCCCCGACCGGTGTATGTGATCAGAGGGGCAAAAAGCATCCGCCCCGGTCATCCCAAACCGGCGGCTCCGGGAGACACCAGAAGCAACCGCTCGGGAGGTGTTATGAAACTGGAACGTCTCTTTACCCCCATCACGATCAACGGCATGACACTGAAGAACCGCGCCGTGATGCCGGCAATGGGGACCGGCTACGGAAATCCCGACGGCACGATCAGCGACCGCCTGATCGCCTATCTTGCAAGGCGGGCACAGGGAGGCACGGGGCTCATCATCACCGAAATCTGCGCCGTCGATCCGCGAGGCAAGGCATTCCCGAACCAGATCGGCGCGTGGAGCGATTCCTTCCTCCCCGGCCTCACCGGATTGGCGGCGGCGATCCATCGGGAAGGCGGAAAGATTGCGCTCCAGCTCCACCACGCGGGACGGGAGACTTTTGAACAGGCGGCCGGCGCCGTCCCGGAAGCCCCCTCCGCCATCCCCAGCGCCGTCCTCGGCCAACCCTGCGAAGCGATGAGTTCCGAGCGGATCGCCGACGTGATCGGCGCCTTCGCCGGTGCGGCTGCAAGGGCGAAAAAAACGGGGTTCGACGCCGTTGAAATCCACAGCGCCCATGGATACCTGCTCAACCAGTTCCTCTCTCCCTTCTCCAACCACCGAACGGATCTCTATGGCGGCTCGGAGGAGAACCGGTCGCGCTTTGTGCTGGAGATCCTCTCGGAAGCCCGGAAGGCGGCCGGTCCCGGTTTTCCCATCATCATCCGGGTGTCAACAGACGAATTGATCCGCGGCGGCTATGACCTGGAGTTCATGAAACGCCTGGCCCCGCAACTCGTGGCCGCCGGCGCCGACGTGATCCACTGCTCGGTGGGCGTTTACTCCACGCCGGGAAATCTCAGCATCGCTTCGATGGACACGGCGGAGGGATTCAACCTCTTCAGGGCGCGCGCCGTCAAAGAGGCCGCGGGTGTGCCGGTGATCGGCGTCGGCCGGATCAACCGGCCGGAGACGGCGGAGCAGGCGCTGGCCGCAGGGGATGCCGATCTGATCAGCTTCGGCCGTCCGCACCTCACCGATCCCGACTTCATCTCAAAGGCCGAGGCCGGGGATTTCACGGAGATTCGCCGGTGCGTCGCCTGCAACCAGGGATGCATCGAACGGTTGAGCTTCGAGATGAAGTCGGTGACCTGCACCTTCAATCCCGCCTGCGGCAGGGAATATCTGGGGGCGCCGGTTCCGGTCGCCCAATCGAAGCGTCTCTGGGTGATCGGGGCGGGACCCGCGGGCCTCTCCGCCGCGCTGGCCGCCGCCGGCCGGGGGTACGAGGTCGAGATTTTCGAAAAAGAGGCCTCCCCCGGCGGTCAACTCCGTTCGGCAAGCCGTCCGCCACACAAGGAAATTTATTGGGATTGGGCGGCATGGTGCATCCGTCAACTGGAGAAGCGGGACGTGAAAATCCGTTGTGGAGAGGAATGGACGGCGGAAAGTCTCAGGGAGAGGAAACCCGACGCCGTGATTCTCGCCGCCGGCGCCGATCCCGCGACACCCGATATCCCGGGACTTGCCTCCCCGCACGTGCGCGACGCCCGGGAACTTCTGTTGGAAGGTGTGAGCGCCGAGGGTCCGACCGTGATCCTGGGCGGAGGGTATGTCGGCATGGAGACGGCCGATTTTCTCATTGCCCGGGGGGTGGGGGTGACCCTCCTGGAAATGCTCCCCGCATCGCCCGTTGGAAAGCACACCGCCCACGGCTACTGGCTCCACAAGCGGATCCGGGATGCGGGAGGACGGATCATCCTGGGGGCGACCGTGACCCGTGTCGAGCCGGATCAAGTCGTCTACCGGCAGGCCGGAGAAGAGAAGCGGGTATCCGCCGCCCTGGTGGTCACGGCAATGGGGGCACGACCGGTCAACGGCCTGGAAGAGACCCTCAAAAAGCTCGGCATCCCGTGGCGGACGGTCGGGGATGCCAGGCAACCCAGACGGCTCCTGGAGGCGATCCATGAGGGAGATCGCGCGGGCCGGGAAATCTAAAACAGAATGTGAAAGTATGATCTCCCGACGAGCCTTTCTCAGGACGCTGGCCGGGATCGTCCCGATCCTTGGCGGCGCGGGATTGTGTCTCTCTTCCCCCTTTTGGGAGAAGATTGCCGGCAGCGAAGCCGGTGATCTCTTCGCCCTCGATCCCCGGTCCGAACTGGTGCGCTTGGCCCCCCGGGCGCGTTTCTGGACCTCCGTTCCGCTGGCCGGGCAAGATTGCCGCGCCTGTCACACCTCCCCGGAAAGCATCGAGGGAAAGCGGGCACGGCATGAGGACGGGATCGTCAAATGTCTCCTCTGCGCACAGGGCTGCATCATCAAGGTGGGCGAACGGGGGCGCTGCCGCACCCGGATGAATGTCGGCGGGGAGCTGAGGAGCCTCGTCTACGGTCGGCCCATCAGCATCCACGTCGATCCGATCGAGAAGAAGCCTCTCTATCATTTTCTTCCCGGCGCCGCGGCCTTTTCGCTGGCCACGGCCGGATGCCCGCTGCACTGCAAGTTCTGCCAAAACTGGGAGATTTCGCAGGCCTCCCCGGAGGATTACCCGAGCCCACCGGTTCCCGCGGATCGGATTGTGATGGACGCATCCCGGAAAGAGGCGCCGGTCATCGCCTTCACCTACAACGAGCCGACGGTCTTTGCGGAGTACATGATCGACATCGCCCGGGAGGCAAAAAAACGGGGGGTCCGAAGCGTCATGATCAGTTGCGGCGTGATGAACGAGGGGCCGCTCTCCGAGCTGTGCGAAGTCCTGGACGCCGTCAAGATCGACCTGAAGGGGTACGATGAGGCGTTTTACCGGGATGCCTGTCGTGCGGAGCTGAAGCCGGTCCTCCGAAGCATCCGCCAGATCGCCCGGAGCCGTCCGCACCTTGAGATCGTCAACCTTGTCGTCCCGACGCTCAACGACTCGGAGAAAATGCTGCTGGGCCTGATCGACTGGGTTCTGAACGAGGTCGGGCCCGATGTCCCGCTTCACTTTTCCCGTTTCCACCCCGACTATCAGCTAAGGAACCTGCCCCCCACGCCGGTGGCGACACTGGAGAAAGCCCGGGAAAGGGCGTTGGAACGGGGTCTACGGTATGTCTATGTGGGAAACGTCCCGGGCCACCCGGGGAACCATACGTACTGCCCCTCCTGCGGGAGGGCCATCCTCCGGCGTTCCGGATTCTTTGCCGTGGAGACGCACGTCCGCAAAGGCCGCTGCGGGTTCTGCGGAAGAGAAATCGCCGGCGTCTGGAGTTGATTGAAAAGGAGAGAGATCATGACCATTCTGCAATTCGGCATTCCCGTCGTCGCTCTCAGCCTGGGAGTGGCCACAACCGGCATGGCGGGACAGGAGGGGATGGGCGAGGTGCGTTCCCCCGTCGTGGCCGGGCAGTTCTACCCCGAATCGGCGAGCGTCCTGAAGCTCGCCATTGAAACATTCATGAGGGACGCCCTGCCGCCGCAGGTGAAAAAACCCTTTGCCATTGTCGTCCCGCATGCGGGGTACATCTACTCCGGCCAGATCTGCGCCGACGGCTGGAACCAGGTCCGTGGAGGGGCCTATGACATTGTCGTGCTGCTCGGGACGAACCATACCGCGCCGGGCCTTCGGAAGGTGGCCCTCTACCCGGGCCAAGGTTTCCGGACGCCGCTGGGGGTCGCCGCCACGGACAGGGAGGTCACGGCATCCCTTCTGGCCTCGTCGCCCGATTTCGTTTCCGACGCGGGGCCGCATCGCCGGGAGCACTCCCTCGAGGTCCAGGTTCCTTTCGTTCAGGTGCTCTTCCCGCAGGCCAGGATCGTCGCGGCGGTGGTCGGCCAGGCAAATGCCGCGCTGTGCAGCCGATTCGGGACGGCGTTGGCCGCCGCCCTGAAGGGACGCCGTGCGCTGATCGTGGCCAGTTCCGACCTCTCCCACTACCCGTCGGCCGGGGACGCGGAAGAGACAGATCGGAAGACGCTCGCGGCCGTCACCACACTCGATCCGGCGGTCCTCCAGGAAACCATCCGGACGCAGGAGGCCCGGCGGCTGCCGAACCTCTCCACCTGCGCCTGCGGCGAAGCCCCGATCATGGTCGCGATGGCCGCCGCGAAGGCGATGGGCGCCGTGGGAGGCACGGTGGTGAGCTACGCCCATTCCGGCAACCTCCCGATCGGCGAGCGGGACCGCGTAGTCGGCTACGGGGCGGTTGTGCTGGCGGCCGATCCAAGGCGGGAACCCCCGACCGAAAAGCCGGATGCGTCAGCGGACGAAACCATCAGCCCCTCGGATCGGAAATATCTGCTCGGCCTGGCACGGGAAACGATTTCGAGATACCTGGCCATCAAAATGGTCCCGCTGCCGCGCCTTTCGAACCCCATGCTGCGCGCCCCGCGCGGGGTCTTCGTCACGCTGAAAAAACGGGAGAACCTGCGGGGCTGCATCGGCCACATGATTCCGGACCGGCCGCTCGCCGAGCAGGTTGGGGCAATGGCGCTTCAGTCCGCCTTCGAGGATCCCCGTTTCAGCCCCCTGACCGCTAAAGAGCTTCCGGACCTGGAAGTTGAAATTTCCGTCTTGACCCCGATGAAACCGGTCTCCGGCCCGAACGAGATCGTTGTCGGCCGGGACGGCGTCCTCCTCCGGAAAGGCGGCCGGTCCGCCGTCTTTCTGCCGCAGGTCGCTCCGGAACAGGGTTGGGGAAGGGACGAGATGCTGAGCCACCTGAGCCAGAAGGCGGGGCTTTCGCCCAACGCCTGGAGGGAGGGGGCGAGCTTCCAGACCTTCCAGGCCATTGTGTTCAGCGAAACGGAACACCGATGATCGCCGACGTCATGGTCCTGTTTTTGACCGGCTTCGTCTCCCTCCTCGGGCAGATCACACTGCTGCGTGAGCTGAATGTCGCCTCTTACGGGATCGAACTGATCTACATCATCGGCCTGGGGGTCTGGATGCTGCTGACCGCGGCCGGAGCGCTCACCGGCGGCCGGTCCCTCTCGTCACGGCGGTTGGCGATTCTCTTTCTCGGTTTCGCCTTTTTTCTGCCTTCCTGCATTGTCTTTCTCCGGGCCAGCCGCTTTCTCCTCGGGGGCATTCCCGGCGCCTACCTCCCCTTTTCCCGGCAGATGGCGGCGCTGGTCATCGCCCTCCTGCCCGCCGGCCTGATTTCAGGGCTCCTGTTTCGGGAGGCGGCAGGCATGCATGTGGAGCGAGGGAAAACGCTGGCCGGCGCCTACGGGATCGAAAGCGCGGGAAGCCTCCTCGGCGGCCTCCTTGCGACGATCTGTTCCCGGTACGGCATGCAGAACCTGCCCGTGGCCGTGGTTTGCGGCCTGATCGCGGCCGTAGTCTCCATATTCCTCTTCCGGCGCAAGGGCGCCTGGGCGGGACGGGCGGCTGCGCTGCTGCTGTCGGTCTTTCTGGTCGGCGTCCTCCATCAGTCGTCCTCCATCGACCGCAGGATGACGGGCTGGAACCACCCGGGGCTTCTCGTCACAGAGGATTCCCTTTACGGACGAATCACCGCGACGATCCTCGCCGGGCAGGTATCCGTCTTTGTGAACGACGCGCTGGCCTTCGAAAGCGGAGGAAGAGAAGCGGAGCTCTTCTCCCATATCACGGCATTGCAACACCCGGAGCCGCGGCGGATCCTCGTCCTGGGCGGAGGATGGGACGGCACCCTCAGCGAACTTCTCCGGCACCGGCCGGTCCGGATCGACGCCGTCCTTCTCAACCTGGATGCGATCCACCTTCTCCGGCGTTATCTCCCGGAGGAGATCCGGGCGTCGTTGGCGAATCCGGCCGTCCGCATGACCCGGGCCGACCCCCGGCAGTATCTGAAAAACAAGGGGTTTGCCTGGGACTTGATTCTGGTGGCCATGCCGGAGCCGACCTCCGGCGAGACCAATCGCTTCTACACAAGGGAATTTTTCAGCCAGTGCGCCGCCCGCCTTCATCCGGGAGGCATCGTCGCGTTGCGCCTCCCCACGGCCGAAAACCTCTGGACACCGCAGATGTCCCGAAGAACGGCGAGCGTTTATCATGCCCTCGCCTCCGTCTTTCCGGAAGTCCTTGTCCTTTCGGGGGCAACCACGCTGATGACCGCCTCTGCCACACCGCTCCCCCATTCGCCGGAGATTTTGATCGACCGGCTTCGGGAAAGAGGCTTCCCGACCCGCCTTGTAACTCCGCCCTATATCCGGTATCTGTTTACGAACGATCGTTTTATCGACGTGGAAAAACGGCTGAAAGAGACGAGGGTTCCAGTGAACACGGACATACAGCCGGTCTGCTACTCCTACGTGCTGCTGTCATGGCTTTCGCGTTTTTTCCCGCGACTCGCACTCGTGGATCTGCCCGGCATGCCGTCCGATCTCGGCGGGATTGAAAAAACACACTGGTTGATCGGGGCGGGACTGTTGATCGGTCTGCTGATCCTGTTTCTTGGAAGCCGTTTGCATCCGTCCCGGCGGCGGGCCCTGCTCGCCGGTGTCGCGGGATTTACCGGCATCGTCATCGAGTCGGTCCTGATCCTTTCCTACCAGGCAAAGTCGGGGATCCTGTACCAGGAGATCGGCCTGCTGCTTGCGGCATTCATGGCCGGTCTCGCCGTCGGGGCGTTTGTCCTGCGGGACCTGATCCTGGGAACGGGCATCCGGAGGCCAAAAACACGGGGGTGGGGCGCCGCCCTGCTTTTCGGATACTGCGCACTCGGTTTCGCAATCATCGGCACTGTGATCGGCGGGGCCGCCGGGAGCCTCACCATGACGGCCGTGCTGCTTGCGGCGACAGGATTTCTGGTCGGCGGTCTCTTTGCCTATGCCGGTCTCTGCAACGTCCGGGAACAGAAGAAGGTGATCGGCCCATTGTATGCGGCCGACCTCATCGGAGGGTGCCTCGGCGCCTTCTGCGGAACCCTTGTCCTCATCCCCTTCCTCGGCTTTGCCGGAACCCTTGGCGGAATGATCCTCATCGCCGCATTTGCATTCCTGCTGATCTGACCTCACGGCTTCCTGCGGAAAGCAGGGGGAAAGAAAACCGTGGCTCATCCGAATGGGCCCGGAAAAGCCCTCTATGCGAGCATACGGGTGAGTTCCCCGACATCGTCCAACAACTCCAGACCTTCCACCGTGTCGATGAATACGTCCGTCCGATCCGCCCCGATGACGGGTGCGGCCAGGCTCCTGAATTTTTCGGCGATCTCCGGGAAACCGATCGGGGATTCCACAGACCCCTTTGCGTCGTCGACCCGCGCCTCGAAGCACCGTCCGCTCTTCAGGAGGATCTCCACCCTGTTGGCATAGTGCTCCGGATACAACCTGTTCATTTCCGGATCCGCAACGATCTCGACATGTCCGGCCAGCGCCATGACCTGCGGATCGGCGATTCTCTCATCGGCAAACTGTTCCGGCATGGCCTGACCGTCCAGCAGCGACACGGCCACAATATACTGGAGACTCATCTGAGCCTGCACCGTCCCCAGCGCCCGGTATTCGAAGCCGCACTGCAACTTGACCCCTTCCGCGGTCTTCACCCGGATTCGTTCCACATCGGAGGGTGAAAACCGATGCCTCTTCCTCAGCTCCAAAACCGCATCGATAGCGGAGTGGGCGCTCGCACAGCAGGCATAGGGCTTGATGTTCACGTCACGGCAGAGGAACATGGATCCAAGCCCCTCCGTAATCAAAGAAAGGTCGGTCTGATCCGAGGTGGCTTTGCAGAAACCGCCGTCGGTCGCTTCCAGGATCTGCGTCGGTCCACTGAAACCCATCCGGGCTAGCAGTGCGGCCATGACGCCGCTCTGAGCGGCGCGTCCCGGATGAAACCTTTTGCTCATCGCCCCGTCCGCGGTGAAGGCCCACAGCCCCGCCGATTGAGTCCCCGCCATCCCCAGCGCACTCGCCATCTGCTCCCCGTCCAGTCCGAGAAGATTTCCTGCGGCTGCCGCGGCCCCGAACGTTCCGGTCGTTCCCGTCAGATGCCATCCCCTTGACCGGGAAGCGTTCGGTCCCGTGGCCAAGCTGATCCGGATCATCGTCTCATATCCCGAGACCATGGCCGCGATGACCGCCTTGCCGGAAGCGCCGATCGATTCGCCGACCGCCACGGCTGCCGGGATCACGGGCGCTCCGGGATGGATCTTGGCGTTGTGATAATCGTCGAAATCGAAGCTGTGGATCATCACGCCCAAGCCCAGGGCCACGTTCGCGCTCGGCCCCCGGAATCGCTGCAACCACAGCGTCGCTTCCCTCTTGCCGCGCTGTTCTTTGATGAACCGGTTGACCATCCGCGCCCAGGGCTGCGCGGAGCCGTGCACGGCGCAGCCGACGGCATCCAGCAGACCGATCTTGAAGCGAACGACAAGGTCCTGATCCAGACTGTCGAACCCAAGCCCCGAGGCAAAACGGGCAAGCGACCGCGTCGTGTTTTTCATCCCTTAGCCTCCACGCAGGATCTTGGGCTTCTTGATCAAAGGGTATGCGATCGATATGACGGCCCCCAGAAGCAGGACGATGCTGATGGGCCTGCTGATCAGGATCATGGGATCGCCCATCGACAAGAGAAGCGAACGCCGCAGGGCCAGTTCCGCCATGTCGCCCAGAACCAGCGCCAGAATCGCCGGCGCCACGGGGATGTCGAACTTCATCATCGCGTATCCGATGACGCCGAAGATGAACATCAGATACAGATCATCCGTGCTGTTGGCCAGGCCAAAGGCGCCAACGACGCAAAGGATCATGATCACGGCCGAAAAGATGGAATAGGGAAGCCGGTTCAACTCCAAAAACAGTCGAATCCCGACAAAAGCCGTCAATACAAGCAGGAAAAGGTTCGACATCAGCATGGCCACGAAGATCCCATAGACAATATCCGGCCTCGCGGACAACAGCAGCGGCCCCGGCTGCAATCCGTGGATCATGAAGGCGGCGATCATCATTGCCGTCGTGTTGCTGCCGGGCAATCCCAGCGAAAGCAGGATCGTCATGGAGCCGCCCGTCGAGGCGTTGTTCGCGCACTCGGAGGACATCAGACCATCCACCGCGCCCTTCCCGAATTTTTCCGGATTCTTCGACATTCTCGCCGTCGTTCCGTAAGCCAGGAAGGCGGCGATCGTCGCGCCGGCTCCGGGCAAGGCCCCGATGACCGTTCCGATGATGGGGGAACGGATCAGGTTCGCCCACTGCGACCGGAAAAGCGATAACGGCGGCATCTCGTCGCGCAAGCTTTTGTACTTCACCACGCCCTTGAACTCCTTGAAAGGCTCTTCCGCCTCGATGAAGATTTCCGATATGGCCAGAAGTCCGACCATGGCGACAACGAAGCTGATCCCGCCCAACAGGATCGTTGTGTCGAACGTGAACCTCTCTCCGCCCGTGATGCCGTCCGTCCCCACCGTCGCCAGGAAGAGGCCGAAGAAACAGGAGAGGAATCCCTTCACCATGGATTTCCCCGAGAGGCTCGAAACCACGCTCAGCCCCAGGACGGTGAGGGCGAAGAACTCGGGAGGACCGAACCGCAGGGCAAAGGCCGCGATCAGGGGCGTCGCCGCCATCATCACGATGACGCTGAATATCCCTCCGAAGATCGAACAGATCAGAAAGACCCACAGTGCGTAGGCGGCATGGCCCTGCTTGGCCAGGGAATGCCCCTCGATCACCGTCGGCACCGATGAGGGCTCGCCGGGAATGCCGAAGAGGATCGACGTGATGGAGCCGCCGGTGATGCCTCCGCAGTAAGCGGCAACCAGCATGCAGAATGCGGTGATAGGCGACAGGGTATACGTGAAAGACAGCAGCAGGACAATTCCCATGGACGTGCTGATGCCGGGAAGAGCGCCGGCGAGCAGGCCCCAAAGGCCGCCAAGGCACATGGCCAGGATATTTTGGGGCAGCAGAACCGTCGCAAATGCTTGAACGTAATGTTCGATCATGTCGGATCACCTCATCGGGCCATGAGATCACTGGTAGAAAAATCGGGAGAACGCGGCAAATATCCCCGCGCCTTTTGGAAAGGGGATCCGGATAAACTTGGCAAATATGGCAACGAACATTGCCGTCACGAGAAAGGGAGAGACGGCGAGAACCCATCGCCTCCGTTCGCCAAGCGACAACGCGAAGGCAATCACGAAGAGAAAAGTGGAAAGGACAAATCCGATCCAGGGCGTGACCACAATATACAGGAAAAGACAGATCATGCTCAGTCCGACCTTCCTGCGCCGATCCCATGTTGCGGCTGTCTCCTCCGATGACGTCGTCACAGCAGACTTTTCTCCGGCCTTTCTCGATTCGACGACGGTCATGATCAGCCAGGCGACGCTCAATCCGAGACAGGCAACCAGGGACATCACAGGCCAGAAACCGCTTCCCACCTCCCCGAATCTCTTCACCTCGATGAGATCATACCCCTGAACCAGCATGAAAGAAAAAAAGATGACGCAGACCGCGCCGGTGGTGATTTCAGCCCTTTTCATGATTTCCCTTTCATATCGGCTGGGTTGCGCGAAGCCATTTCTCCGCGCAACCCTTTTTTCGTCCGGATGCCGCTTACTTCACATATCCCAGTTCCTTGAGGACATCGCCGTAGAATTTGATCTCTTCATCCCAGTACTTGCGGGTCTCTTCCGGTCCCAGATAGCCCGGACGCGCGTAGAGGTGATTGTCCTGAACGAACTTCACATACAGCGGCGTATCCAGGGATTTCTTGATCCAATCATGGAGGAACTTTTGGCGGTCGGGCGGCGTTCCCTTCTTGACCGCCCAGGCCCTCATCAGGCCGTGTGTGTAATCGATGCCCAGTTCCTGGCTGCACGGAACATTCGGAAGTGCCGGATGCCTCTTTTCCATGATCACCGCGAGAGACTTCAGTTTTCCGGCCTGGATCAGGGGAAGGGTCTCCGCAAGTTCTTCCACCGCCCCATGAATATGACCGCCCAGGATGGCCGCCTTGATCTCCGCGCCCGAATCGAACGGGACGAACGTCACCTCCACGCCCACCTTCTTGAAAAACGCCACTGTCTGGATCTCAGACCATCCCCCCGGCGAGGTCCCGGCAAATTTCAACATCTTGGGACTTTTCTTTCCATATTCGATCAGGTCTGCCAAGGTCTTGAATTTCGAATCTCCGGAGATCGTTACCGCCGACGTATCCCACTGGATTCTCATGAGGGGATCGAAATCGCGTAAAATATGGGCGCGCGTCTTCGGTTTCACCGCGTCAATCAGATGCGACGTGGTCACCGCCAGGACGGTGTAGCCGTCCGCCGGTTGCATCGAGACATGGAGCATGCCCTTCGTCGCGCCACCCCCGGGCATGTTGTTGATCACCAGCGGATACTTCTCCTTCAGTTTCATGCCCTCGACAACGGCCCTTGCCGCCGTGTCGCTGCCGCCGCCGACGCCGAACGGGACGATGATCTCAATGCTGCGCTCGGGATAAGCGGCTGCTGAAAGGTTCCCGACACCCGTTATCAAGCCCATGACAACAAAAACAGCCAAAAAAAACATCGCTTTTTTCATAGCTTTCCCCCTCCTTTTCGGTTCATCCGGTTGGTTGGTTACCGTTTGGTCAGACAGGGCTGTCCTCTTATCCAAAGAAATTATAATGAAAATCTTCAGAATGCCCTTCGATATCCGGCATCATGCCGAAGTTCTTTTCTGGGGTGGCAGGATCTTCAAACGGCCGATCGACAGGAGTAGGATTGCCTTCCGGATTCAGTAGGAAGAGGAGGACCTTCGGTGTTCTTCTTTTCTCGGTCATGTCGGTTCAGCCGCGGAAGACCCTTTGCATGTCGGGGAAAATTCCCGCCCTCTCTCATTCGTGTGGAATGAGGCGCTCCCTTGTATCGCCGCTGGAACAAGACACGAAACGGTTTGCATTCTATGGACCTACCCCAGCCTTGTCAAGTCAATCTTGGGGCAATCTTGGGCAGGGTCAAGAGCAAATCATCTTGGGGCATTCACCTAAAAAGCCATTGGCTTGACAACGGTTATTTTTTCCCATAATCTCAACACATAGCCCTCGGCCGGCCATTCCGTGGAATGGATACCAAGTTGCCTTGATTAGACTGGGATCCAGACGACCGAGACCAGGAAGAGATCATGCCTCTAAATAGAATTATTTGGACTGAAACAGACGAAGCCCCCGCGCTGGCCGCCTATTCCCTGCTGCCCATCATCCGCGCCTTCACCAAGGGCACCGGAATCGAGATCGAGACCGGCGACATCTCTCTGGCCGGACGGATATTGGCCAATTTTCCCGAGGATCTCACGAACGCTCAGCGCATCCCCGACCACCTCGCCAGGCTCGGCGAGCTCACGCAGAATCCCGAGGCAAACATCATAAAGCTTCCGAACATCAGCGCTTCCGTGCCGCAATTGAAGGCCGCCATAGCGGAGTTGCAGTCGCAGGGATACAAACTGCCGGATTATCCGGAGAACCCCATCACGCCTCTGGAGAAGGAGATCAGGGAACGCTATGCCAAGGTGCTTGGAAGCGCCGTGAACCCTGTGCTGCGCCAAGGCAACTCCGACCGCCGTGCCCCGCTTTCCGTCAAGAATTTTGCCAGGAAGCACCCGCACAAGCTTTCCGCCTGGAGCCCGGACTGCAAGGCGCATGTGGCGCACATGGAAAGCGGCGATTTCTACGGCAACGAGAAATCCGTCTGTATGGAGAAGGATGCCGAGCTGAAAATAGAGCTTGTCTCGGGCGGAAAAGCCACCCTGCTGAAAACGGTAAACGTTTTAAAGGAAGAAATCGTTGACGGCACATTCATCAGCGTGAAGGCGCTGCGCAAGTTTTATTCGGATCAGATGGACGAAGCCGGGAAATCCGACCTGCTGCTTTCGGTGCACCTGAAAGCGACGATGATGAAGGTTTCGGATCCCATCCTGTTCGGCCATGCCGTCTCGGTGTTCTTCGAGGCCGTCTTCCGCAAGCACGCAGAAACATTCGCGTCGCTGGGCGTCAACCCCAATATGGGCATGGGCGACCTCTACAAAAAAATGGAATCCCTGACCGCGGAAAAACGGGCCGAGATAGAGGCCGACATCAAAGCGGTCTATACCGGCCGCCCGGCGCTGGCCATGGTCGATCCCGCCGCGGGCATGACCAACCTGCATGTCCCGAGCGACATCATCATCGACGCTTCGATGCCGGCGGTGGTGCGTGACGGCGGCAAGATGTGGAATGCCGATGGCCGGCTCCAGGAGACCAAGGCGTTGATACCGGACCGTTGTTACGCCACGGTATACAAGGAAATCATGGAGGACTGTCGTCGCAACGGCGCCTTCGACCCGGCCGCAATGGGTTCGGTGCCCAACGTCGGACTGATGGCCCAGGAGGCCGAAGAGTATGGTTCGCACCAGACCACTTTCGAGATCCCCTCGGACGGCACGGTGCGGGTGACCGACGCCACCGGCATGATTTTGATCGAGCAGGCCGTGGAAACCGGCGACATCTGGCGCATGTCCAGGGTAAAGGATCTCCCCTTACAGGACTGGGTAAAGCTGGCCGTCAGACGCGCAAAGGCCACCGGGGTGCCCGCCGTATTTTGGCTGGACAGAGAACGAGCGCACGACGCCCAGGTGATCGCCAAGGTGGAAAGGTACCTGAAGGACTTCGATACTTCCGGCCTCACGATCATGATCCTGTCACCGACAGAAGCGCTGCGCTACACCGTGGGGCGCATCCGCAGAGGCGAAGACACGATTTCGGTGACCGGCAACGTTCTGCGCGACTATCTGACCGACCTGTTCCCGATACTCGAACTCGGCACCAGCGCCAGGATGCTGTCGATCGTTCCGCTGCTCGCGGGAGGAGGCCTTTTCGAGACCGGCGCCGGCGGCTCCGCGCCGAAGCACGTGCAACAATTCCAAAAGGAGGGACACCTCCGCTGGGATTCCTTCGGGGAATTCTGCGCGCTGGCGGCTTCACTCGAACATCTCGGCCACACCTTTGGGAACGGTCGCGCCCTGCTGCTGGCCGAAACGCTGGACCGGGCCATAGAAAAGCTCCTGGACAACAACAAGTCGCCAAGCCGCAAGGCAGGCGAAATCGACAACCGGGGCAGCCACTACTATCTGGCCTTGTATTGGGCGCAGGAGCTCGCCGCTCAGGATAGAGACGCCGTTCTGAGAAAAAGGTTCGCCGAGGCGGCCACATGGTTGGAGGAAAACGAAGAGAGGATCAACGCCGAGTTGCTCGGCGCGGAGGGAAAACCCGTGGACATGGGAGGCTATTACCACCCGGACCGCGGCAAGACCGAAGCGGCCATGCGCCCCAGCCGGACGCTCAACCGCATCATCACCATGCTGCTCGGACAAGATCCGAAACGGCCATCGTCCGGTCCTGAAAATGAAAACCGCATCGGATGAACATTTGCCGGGTAAAGTGACGGAATGGGTGGTTTCGAACAACGAATTTAGGAATGCAAAAGGTTTATACGAATGAAATTGCAGGATAAAGTAGCGATCGTCACCGGTGGCGGACGAGGATTGGGACGCTCCGTCGCGCTTCTTTTCGGGAAGGAGGGGGCGAATGTCGTTATAGCCGCCCACAATGAAACACAGATCGAACATGTGGCTCAGGAGCTAAGAATCCTGCGAAAAAATGCGATTGCCGTCAAGACCGACGTTTCCGATGAAACCCAGGTCCGCAGCTTGATTCGGAAAGTCCTGGAAACCTACGGAACGATCGACATTCTGGTCAACAACGCCGGGTCCCGGGGGCCGATCGCTCCGACGCACGAGATTTCCCTGACGGAATGGGAGGAAACCCTCCGGGTCAATCTGACCACGGCTTTTCTGTGCTCCAGGGCCGTTCTCCCGACGATGATGGAGAAGAAGTCCGGAAAAATCATCAATATCGCCACGACGCTGACCCCGAGGCCGAACATGACCCCGTACATGGTGGCGAAGGCGGGGATGATCAGTTTCGCCAAACAGCTTTCCAGGGAGCTCAAGGAGTTCAACATTCAGGTCAACGCGATCCACCCCGGCGTCATGGATACCCGGATGCAAGAAGAGATCCGCAAAGCGGGAACGAAGGCCATCGGAACCGATATGTTCGAACGCCTCAAGGAAGAGGGGCTCCTGCATTCCCCCGACGAACCGGCAAAATTGGTTCTCTTTTTAGCCTCGAAAGCGGGAGACGGAATCACCGGGGAATTCCTGTCGTTTGACGACAGGGAGGTGAAATTTCTGCTGTCTCAGGGATAAACGGGGCGCATCGAACGAAAGGCAAAATCAAACCTTTATAATGCCCTCCCCTCCCCTTGTTTTGAACGCCAATGATGCTATCGGAACTGACTAAATTATTTAAACGGGACCGCCGGGAATTTGACACCTTCCGGATCGAGGTTTCTTCCTATTCCTCGCTGGAATGCCAAATCTGCCCGCGCGCCGTGTTTGCGGAAAAATGGCTCTTTCAGAACATGACGCTCGAAACCTATCGAAAAATTTCTCAACATTTTCCGCAAGTGAAGAGGGTGATCTTCCAGGGATGGGGAGATCCCCTCGAAAATGAAAATTTCCCGGCCATGTTTCAGATGGCCAGGCAGGCTGAATGCCTGACCGGTTTGGCAACCAACGGGTTTTATCTGACCCCCGAAATATCCAGGCAGCTTGTCGAGGAGAGGCTCGATTTCATCACCTTCAACCTGGAGGAAATCCCGGCGGCCGAGGGTGAAAATCGGCGGATGAGTTCCGAGCTCCATCAAATCCTGGAGCAAATTCAACATCTCATCGATTTGAAGAAGAGCCTGAAGTGTGAGAAGCCATCGGTCAGGCTCTCCCTGTTCATGACGCGGCTGAACATGGGCAGCCTCAGCCGGGTTGTCTCCGCCGCCGCCACCCTGGGCGCGGACGAAGTCTTCTTCAAGAACCTGGACTACCTCCCGGAGGACCGCTGGAATATTCTGCGCACCTTTTATCATGAGTCGCCGACACCGGCTTTTCAGGATGCCGTCGACGACATTCTGCGCCTGGGCCGGGAGATGAAAATCGCCGTTCGTTGCTCCCCTTTGAAGACGGAAGAGATTCCCGTCTGCAAGGCGGAACCGCATCACAGCCTTTTCTTTTCCGTCGACGGCTCGATCGTCCCCTGCATGTATCTGCGTCTCCCCAAGAAGGGGAAAATTCCGCGCATCTTCTTGAACAGGGATTACACGGTTGACCCCCTGATTTTCGGGAACATCCATGAGGAAGACCTGCCCGCCGTCTGGGGCAAAGAAGCTTATCGATCCTTCCGGAAGGTTTTCGAGGAACGGCTCAGGGCTCAAAGAAACGCCGCTTCGATATTCGACGCCGTGTCCAACCCGGGCGCCGCACTCCAGGAAATCATTGAACCGCCTCCCCTTTGTGAATCCTGCCGCACCTGCTACAAGGCATACGGAATGTAATTTCACCTTTTCAGCGCCTTCGGGATCAAGCGGATTTTTCACAAAAAAAGCGAGGACCGGTCCGCTATGAACCGATCCTCGCTTTACTGATTTCAATTCCTATTCTTGTTCGTCGGACTGCGCCCGGAACCCTTTGAGATTTCCGGCATCGCGGCGTCCCGGATCACGAACCGTTTTCAAACGTGCTTCGTTTTCTTCTCTTCCCCGTAGACCACGAGTTGTCCGGACTCCTCCATCTCATGGAGCCATTTCGGGTGCTGCTTCTCCAGCCACGCCCGCGTCACCCAGCCATGCAGCATCGCCGGAAGCGACCCCGGCGAACCGATCGTCCCCAGGTACAGGTGAACAAAGAAAAACGCAAAGATCACGACGAACCCCAAGGCGTGCAACGGGTACATCCACCGAACCAACCCCACCGGAAACGACGACGGAAACCACATGATGAGCCCCGTGATCACCATGATCGCCCCAAAAAACGCAACCGCCAGGAAAAAGGCCTTCTGTCCCGGATTGTACTTCCCGACCTTCGGCGGATTCTCCACATGCCACAGGTAGCCCCCCGCGCACATCATCCATTCCAAATCCTCCGGCATCGAAAAGATCCCCGCCTCCCGCCACCACATCCGGATCGTGAAGATCAGCGCCAGGATAAAGAAAAGCCCCGTGAAGTTGTGGACATATTTCAGGGACTTCAAACCGCCCATCAATGTCCCGATGAAGTTGAGCGAATGGAACATCATCCCCAAACCCGTAATGCAGAGGATCAGGCAGGAAATCGCGAGGCTCCAGTGGACGATCCGTTCGAAGGCGTCGGTCGCCTTGATCAATCCCTTCCTCATGTTACGCACCCCCTTCCGTCTTGTGGCTGCCGTCCTCATCCGGGGTCTTCGGCCCGTGGATGATGTAGTGCAAAAACGACGACGCCAAAACGCCGCCCGCCGCCACAAGGCTCAGCGGTTTCAGCAGATCCTTCCAGGCGATGACCGACAGAGGCACCCGCGGCTTCAACGGCAGCGCATCGTATACCTCCGGCTTCTCCTGCAGCACGTAAATCACGTGCGTGCCCCCCACAAACCTGTCCCCGTATACATTCGCGTCCCCGCCCAACTCCTTGACCCGGGCATGGGCCAACTTCAGCATGTCGTCCCTGTCCCCGAAGGTCAGCGCGCCGGTCGGGCACGCCTTTACGCACGCGGGTGGAAGATCGGCCCGGATCCGGGAGAGGCAGAGGTCGCATTTATAGACCTTGTCCGTGACGCGGTCATAACGCGGAATCTCGAACGGACACGCAGCGACGCATTCCTTGCATCCGATGCAGCGCTCCTTGATGATTCCCACGGTCCCCAGGTCGCTGTAATACAGGGCGCCGCTCGGGCAGACCTTCACGCAGGCGGCGTCGGTGCAGTGCATGCAGCCGTCCTTCCGGAAGAGCCATTTCATGTTGTCTTTTGCGGCAACCTCCTGGAAACGGATCAGGGTCCAGGTATTGGATTGCAGATCGGGCGGATTCTGGTAGGTGCCGGAGGCCACGGTCTGCTTCGCGGGAAGGCCGTTCCACTGCTTGCAGGCCAACTGGCAGCCGCGGCAGCCGGTACATTTCGAAACGTCGATGAGCTTGGTTTTCTCGGCCATGTTATTTCACCCCCTTCTTGACCACGTTCACCATGAACGCCTTGCTCTCCGGAATCGTGGTGTTGGCATCGCCGATACTCGGGGTGAGCAGGTTTGCCGAATCCCCGGTGGTGAAAATCTCCGGTTTTTTGTCGGCGGGATGATACTTCCGGTCGGCGGTGGTGATCCAGCCGAAGTGCCAGGGGATGCCGACCTGATGGATCGTGTTGCCGTCGATATCGAACGGCTTGAAGCGCGACGTGACGATCGCCGTCGCCTCCACCTCGCCGCGGGCAGACTTGACGATCACCTTTTCGCCCGGGCCGATGTTTCGTTCCCTGGCCAGTTCAACACTGATTTCCACAAACATCCCGGGCTGCATCTCAACGAGCCAAGGGCACCACCTGGTGAGCACGCCTGTCTGCCAGTGCTCGCTCACCCGATACGTACTGCAGACAAACGGGAACC
Organism: Syntrophales bacterium; assembly: GCA_040765725.1. Classification (GTDB taxonomy): domain Bacteria; phylum Desulfobacterota; class Syntrophia; order Syntrophales; family UBA5619; genus UBA5619. Next base: position 24,272 of record JAXGRQ010000009.1, on the reverse strand, counting down.
GCGGATCGCAACTCGCCACCGTGTCAAGTTCCGATCCGATTCCTTTTTTGTCGAATCTTCGGACCACCGGGTTGGTCATCTGGGCGGAGAACAGGTTCTTCTCCACCGGACATTCCAGAGGTTCGTAATGCTCCGGGAAGGGCCCGTCGGCCAACCCCGGGCCGTAAATGGAGGCAACGCCGTCCGGCTTCATGATAAAGGGCGGACGGCCGGCGCCGGGATTGCCCACACCGTCCGGAACATCTCCCGTCCACTTTACCCCGTCCCAAACGATCACGGGGGCTTTCGGATTCCAAGGTTTTCCGCCAGGATCCACCGAGGCGCCGTTGTAGATGATCCTCCGGTTGACCGGCCAGGACCAGGACCATTCCGGATAGAGACCGATGCCGGTCGGATCCTTCTGTCCCCGCCGGGCGGCCAGATTGGCCGTCACATAGGAGCCGCAGTAGATCCAGCAGCCGGACGAGGTGGAGCCGTCGTCCTGCAGCCAGGCAAACGCCGGAACCGGATCCCCCTTCTTGAACTCGCGAAACTCCCCTTTCTTTGCCGGATCCTCGACCTTCTTGTCGGTCAGGAAGTAGCCGTTGATCTCCCGGGCAATCACGTGCGGGTCGATGTGGTGCACCTTCCCGTCAAGCCCCTTGCGGCCGTAGTCCCAGGTCAGCCTGGTGATCGCCTCCTTGAGGGGGCCACCCTCTTTTTCGTAGAGATCCCTGATCTTGTAGTAGAGTTCCGACATGATCTCCGCGTCGGGCATGGACTCACCCACCGAATGGACCGCCTTGTAGCGCCACTGCATCCAGCGTCCGCTGTTGGAGATGCTCCCCTCCTTCTCCACGGAGGAGGAGCAGGGCAGCATGAAAACTTCGGTTTTGATCTTCGCGGGGTCCATGCCGGGACCTCGCCAGAAGGAGCCCGTTTCGTTGTCGAACAGGTTGACGTTCACCATCCAGTCGAGCTTCCCCAGGGCCTGGCGGACTTTGTTGGAATGGGCGCCGCTGCACGCCGGGTTCATCCCCCAGGCGAAGAAGCCGGTGAACTTCTCCTTGAACATGTCGTCGAACAGCGCGAGCCAGGAGTAGTTGACGCCGTCGTCGAGCTTCGGCATCATCCGGTACCCCTCCTCCAGGTCCACGGACACGCCATAGACGGAGCGGATATAGCTCGCGAGATATTTGGGGCGGTTCTTCCACCAGTTCAGGCTGTTGGGCTCCTTGGTGGTCGGCGTGTTTTTTTCGTTGTAGGCCTTGATCGTCGGCTGCGAAGCAGTGGGCGTCGGAAGGTAGCCGGGCAGGATGTGGTAGAGGAGGCCGTAATCCGTGGACCCCTGAACGTTGGACTCGCCGCGCAGGGCCTGCACCCCGGCGCCGGCGACGCCGATGTTCCCCAGCAGGAGCTGGATGATGCTCATCGCGCGGATGTTCTGGACCCCGACGGTATGCTGGGTCCAACCCATTGCGTAGAGAACGTTTCCCGCCCGGTCGGGCTTGCCGGTAGAGGCGTAAAGCTTGTAGACCTCCAGCAGCTTGTCCTTCGGCGTTCCGGTCACCCGGGTCACAAGTTCCGGCGTGTAGCGGGAGTAGTGTCTCTTGAGGAGCTGGTAAACGCAGTTCGGGTCCTTCAGGGTCGGATCCTTCCGGATCGCCCCGGCGGCGTTGGTTTGATAGGACCAAGTCGCCTTGTCGTATTTTCCGTCCTTGAGTCCGGAAAAGACCCCCTCGTTGTCTCCCGGCAGCTTGAGAGCCGGATTGACCAGAAAAGAGGCGTTCGTATAGTGCCGGACGTACTCTTTCTGGATCAGGTCGTTGTCGAGGATGTATTTGATCATCCCGCCCAGAAACGCGATGTCCGTCCCCGAACGGAGAGGGGCGTAAAGGTGGGCCTTCGCCGCCGACTGCGTGAACCGGGGATCGACGCAGATCAGTTTCGCCCCCTTCTCCATCGCCTTCGTGATCCACTTGAAAGAGATGGGATGGTTCGATGCGGGGTTGCTCCCCATGATCAGGATCACATCACTGTTTCGGAAATCGATCCAGTGATTCGTCATTGCGCCGCGTCCAAACGACTCTGCCAGAGCCGCTACGGTTGCGCTGTGTCAGATCCGGGCCTGGTGTTCGATATACACCAGACCCAACCCCCGGAGAAATTTCTGGTAGAGGAAGCACTCCTCGTTGTCCATCGCGGCCGAACCCACGGAGGCGATCCCCTCCGTCCGGTTCACCAGCTCCCCCTTGGCGTTTTTGACCTTGAAGCTCTTGTCGCGGCTCTTCTTGACGTTTCCGGCAATCTTGTCGAGCGCCCATTCCCAGGAAACTTCCTTCCACTCTGCGGCAAAAGGCGCCCGGTAGAGGGGTTTCCCGAGGCGGTTCTCATTGACGGCCATCTGGTAGATCGAGCCGCCTTTGGTGCAGAGGGAGCCGCGGTTGATCGGGCTGTCCGGATCTCCCTCCGTGTTGACGATCTTGCCGTTTCTCGTGGAGACGATAATGCTGCACCCCACGGAGCAGTAAGGACAGACGGTCGTCGTCTCCTTGGCGTACTGGATCTTCAGCGGCTGCGCATAAGCGGAAACCGGCTTGAGGCTGATGCCGATGCCGCTTGCCGCCAGCGCCGCTCCGGAGATCTTCAGAAAACCTCTTCTGCTGACATCCATGAAAACGCGCTCCTTTCTTAAAGGTCAACCCATGAATTCATCCGAATTAAAAGCTTTTTACCCTTACAGATCCGGCAGGCAAAACCTTCCCGACTCAACCTGTCGTCCGCCTTTCAAAAAATTCCGTGATGAAAAGGATCGGAGATTGACTTCGCCGGTGGGGTCATGCGCCCTTCCCAAACCGAAAGACGAAAAATTGAGGAGGGCAATCGTAAAACTTTCAAAGACCTGACGCGTCGGACCTATATAATTTCCCGCAATCAGTGTCAAGAATTATGATGTCCATTCAATAGTTTATGTCTTTTTTGACATATATCGCTGCGTCGTTTCTTTCAATAACTTCTTGAAGTCGAAATTGGCTTCCCTCAGCAGCGTTTCTACATCCTTTTCGAGCTTATCGAACCGTTCGATAATGGCCTTCGCCTCTGCCGTTAACTGGATGGATTTATCCCCATGCCCTGCTTCGACCAGCTTGATGCCCATCCGCTTTTCCGATGCCTTCAGGCGGCCCCAGGCGGCACGATAAGACATCTCCAATTTCTTTACGGCCGCATTGAGGCTTTTCCGGTCCTCCACGGCCTTGAGAATATCGTCGCGGCCCCTTCCGAAGAGAACCTTTCCGTCTTCCTCGATCCAGATCTTGTATTTGATTTCCATGCCCGTCGCCCCCTTTCGCCGAGGATCAGACTAACCGACTGAAATGAAATGTCAAGCCCTTTCATGTTCTTGATATTCATGACGGTTTATAAATATGCACAGTCTACGCTTTTTTTTAAAAATCCGGTTGACTTCGGGTCCGACACGATGTATGAGAACACCCACGATATATGTCAATGTTGACATATATCAATCATGACCTAATGTAAGGAGTCTCGCATGGACAAAACCACATTCATCCTCAATGGAAAGGAAACCGCCTTCACACCGGGTCAGACGATCCTCGAGGCGGCGCGTAACGTCGGGGTGACCATCCCGACGCTTTGCCACCTCAAGGGAAGCACGCCTACGGGCGCCTGCCGCGTCTGCCTCGTCGATGTTAAGGGAGCGCGGACGCTCATGGCTTCGTGCTCGACGCCCGTGACACCCGGGATGGAGGTCACCACCAACAACGAACGCGTGCTGAAAACCCGGAAGCTCATCGTCGAACTCCTCCTGTCCAGCGGCCACCATGACTGCATCGTCTGCGAGGCGAACGGAAACTGCCGCCTCCAGGATCTGGCCTATGAATGCAAGATCACCGAACTGAAATTCCCGCGTCCGGACACCTGCTATCCGACCGAAAGCGAAAATCCGCTGATCGTCCGCGACTTCAGCCGCTGTATCCTCTGCGGCCGATGCGTCCAGGCCTGTAACGAAGTCGTGGTGAACCGGGCCATCACACTGGGCTACCGGGGATCGAAGAGCAAGGTCGCCACCGGAGGCGACGGTTCCTACAGCGACGGCGACAGCGAATGCGTCTTCTGCGGTCAGTGTGTCGAGGTCTGCCCCGTCGGCGCCTTGACGGAAAAGAAAGCCAAGGGCATGGGACGGCCGTGGGAAACGCAGAAAGTCCGAACGACCTGTCCCTATTGCGGCGTCGGCTGCCAGCAGCTCCTGCATGTCAAAGACGGCCGGATCGCCAAGGTTACCGCCGTCGAAGGGGCGGAGCCCAATCAGGGACGGCTCTGCGTCAAGGGCCGTTTCGGCTATGACTTCCTCTACTCCGAGGAGCGTCTCAAGACCCCGCTGATCCGTCAGGAAAACGGCGAATTGAAAGAGGCCTCCTGGGATGAGGCTCTGGATCTGGTGGTTTCGAAATTCAAGGGCATCATCGAGAAGCACGGATCGGACGCCGTCGCCGCCGTCAGCTGCGCCCGGAGCATCAACGAGGATTCCTACCAGATGCAGAAGCTCTTCCGGGCGGCGTTCAAAACAAACAACATCGACCATTGCGCCCGCACTTGACACGCCCCCACCGTCGCCGGTCTGGCGACTGCATTCGGTTCCGGCGCCATGACGAATTCCTTCGCGGATTTTGCCAAGGCCAAGATGATTTTTGTGATCGGATCCAACATGACGGAGGCCCACCCTGTGGCCGCCACCTTTGTCAAGGACGCCGTTCTGGCCGGCGCCCGGCTCATCGTGGCCGACCCGCGCCGCACCCCCCTTGTCGACTTCGCCGAACGCCATGTCCAGCACAAAGTGGGATCGGATGTGGCCCTCCTGAACAGCATCATGTACGTGCTGATCAGCGAAAACCTCCATGACAAAGAGTACGTCGATTCTCGGTGTTCCGGATTCAAGGAACTCAAGGCGAAGGTCATGGAATATCCGCCGGAAAAAGCGGCAGAAATCTGCGGAATCTCCGCCGACGAGATCCGCAGCCTGGCCAGAAAGCTGGCTTCCATAAAGCCCGCGATGCTCATGTACACCTTGGGGATCACCGAGCACACCTGCGGCGTCAACAATGTGCTTTCCTGTGCCAACCTCCAGATGCTGCTCGGCAATGTCGGGTTTGAATGCGGCGGCGTCAATCCGATTCGCGGCCAGAACAACGTCCAGGGCGCCTGCGACATGGGCGCTCTGCCCAATGTTTTCCACGCCTACCAAAGGGTGGACAATCCCGAAATCCGCGCCAAGTTCGAAAAGGCATGGAACGTGAAGGATCTTCCGGCAAAACCGGGCCTCATGTTACCCCAGATGTTTGATGCGATCGGACAAGGCAAGATCAAGGGATTTTACGTCTTCGGTGAAAACCTCGCCAACACGGAGCCGGATATCCGTCATGTGGAGCATTGTCTGAAGTCCGTGGAATTTCTCGTCTGCCAGGACATCTTTCCGACGGAGACCACCAAGTTTGCCCATGTCATCCTGCCGGCGGCGGCCTGGAGCGAAAACGACGGCACCTTCACCAGCAGCGAGCGCCGTGTCAATCGTGTGCGGACGGCCCACCCGGCGCCGGGCGATGCCAAGCCGAACTGGTGGATCTTCAAGGAAATTGCCAAACGGATGGGACATGCCTGGGAATCGAACAGCGCCCGGGAGATTTGGGACAATGAGATCGCCGCGCTCGGCCCTTCGATGGCGGGAATCAAGTATGCCCGTCTGGAAAACGACGGTTTGCAGTGGCCTTGCCCCAACGAAGATCATCCGGGAACGTTCTTCCTCCACAGGGACCGTTTCGCGTCGGGATTGGGCAAGCTGGTTCCCGTGGAATGGACACCTCCGGCGGAAGTACCGGATGACGAGTATCCGCTGGTTTTGAGCACCGGCCGGCGACTCTACCATTATCACACCCGGACGATGACGGGGCGTTCCGGCGGGCTGAACGACCTTCTGCGCGAAGAGAGGGCGGACATATCCGCTGAGGATGCGAACGCCCGTGGAATCGAACACGGCGAAATGATCTCCGTTCGTTCACGGCGTGGCGAGGTCGTTGTTCGGGCCAATGTGACCGATATGATCCCGCCGGGGTTGGTCTGGATGGCTTTCCACTTCCGGGAGAACTGCGCGAACTGGTTGACCAATCCGGTATACGACCCCATATCCCAGACCGCGGAGTACAAGGCCTGCGCGGTGCAGATCGGGAAACTGGCCTGACGCCCCTCCTGTCCGCGAATTGGAATCGTGGCGGACACGTGGATGTTATTTCCGTGTTGGGGTAACAGGGACGGATGGCACACCTAACGACCGATTCGGAAGGTTCGGGGAAGGAAATCTCCGACCGGTTTTGCTCCACTGTCTGATGGCGAGGATGGGAAATATGAGCAGGGACGGGATGCAATGCATGCTCGCTCTGAAGTTCAGCGATGGGACGATCGAATGGAACGGCGTGAGGTATCTGGACGCCGATTCCTTGTTCGCCGCGGCGGATCGCATTTGCGGGGAGGGCCTACCGCAGCCACTGCTGATCGTCGAGAAGTGCGAGAACGATCTCAAACGACGATCCGGTGGGAGTGGAGCCGTTTGGCGCAGATCAGGAGAGTAGGACCGAGGATGAAAGCGGGGAACTGGGAACAACCCGCCGAGAAGGCTGCGGGAAAGGTGGAACGGGACGGGGTGCATGACGGGTATTGAGGAGAGATCGCCGCAGCTGAGCAGAGAGATCGAAACTGTTCTGGAACGAAACCCTCAAAGCCGGGCCATCCTGCAGGCCTTCGAGCCCATGCTTGAGGCTATGCAACGCCTGGCCGGCGAGATTTCCTGCCCGGAAGTCGATCCCGAAGGAATTGACCGTGCGCGCCTGCGCGGGGGGATCCCGCTGATCCGGCAAATGGATCTGTTGAGACCGGACGATCCCTGGGACCAGGTCGCAGGGGCAATGATTCGGGCCATCGGCCACGGCTTTCCGGCCCTCCTCCAGGAGCTGCGGGCCCTCCAACAGGGGATAGACAGCGGGGACATTCGGCTCACCGACCGCAGTCTGGCTCAGAACGAAGGAGAAATCACCGCCCGCTGGTCGGAGCGGCACGGAGTCCGCCCGGAGGTGATCGATTTTCTTTGGTCCGCCGTCACGAAGCCTCTCCTGGAGAGAAAATGCCGTTCCGTCCGGAACAAATTGGAGACATCGGGCTGGGACAGGGGATACTGCCCCTGCTGCGGCGCCTTCCCGTCCGTGGCCGTGATCCACGAAAAGATCCCTCAGCGATGGCTCCACTGTTCCCGATGCGGCCACGACTGGCGTTTCAGCCGGGTTTGCTGTCCTTTCTGTTCCCATGATAGTTCTGAAGAGATGTCCTACTTCTTCGTCGAGGGCCGGGAACAGGAAACCGCTTTTATTTGTGCCCGGTGCAACCGTTATCTGATCACCCTGAATCATCTGAGCGATATCGAGAAACACGATCCGGAGATCTGGGCCATGGGTATGGCGCACCTCGACCTGCTCATGCAGCGCAAGGGATTTGTCCCCATGGCGCCCACCCTGTGGAATGTGTTTCAGTGACTTGGGCTCTCCCCTCGGAATCTCGGGAGAACGGACGCACAGGCGGATTAAGGAAATGAGGAGGTTTGATCATGGAGATGACCAGGAGGGGGTTCTTGATCGCGACCGGCGCCGTGGGATCGGGAGTGGCGCTCTCGACCCTTGGGTTGAACATCGATCCGGTCAGGTCCTATGCCGATGAACTCGACAAGAGCCGAAGGCTCAGGGCAGCCAAGCAGGTGGTCACCACATGCTGTTACTGTTCCGTGGGCTGCGGCTTGATCTGCAGCGTCGATAAGATGACGGGCAAGATTTTCAATATCGAAGGCGATCCCGAGCATCCCATCAATGAAGGATCTCTTTGCGCCAAGGGCGCCGGTTTCTTCGATCTGACGGAGGCCAACAAACACAGGCTCACCAAGGTTCTCTACCGTCAGCCCTATGGGACAGCGTGGGAGGAAAAGGACTGGGACTTTGCCCTTTCCCGAATTGCCCGCCTGGTCAAGGACACACGCGACAAGAATTTTGTGGCGAGAAACGCCAAAGGCGAGCTGGTCAACCGCTGCGAGGCGATCGGTCACTACGGCAGCTCCAATGTGGACAACGAAGAGTGCTGGATCATGAGCGTCAAGTCCAGGGCGCTGGGGCTGGTTTATATAGACCATCAGGCCCGGGTCTGACACAGCCCATCTGTAGCGGCTCTGGGAGAGTCGTTCGGACGTGGTTCCATGACGAACCACTACTGTGATTTGAAGAATGCCGATGTCATTCTCATTATGGGCAGCAATGCCGCCGAGCACCACCCCATCGCCTTCAAGTGGATATTGAGGGCAAAAGAAAAAGGCGCCACCATCATTCACGTGGATCCCCGTTATACCCGTACGTCCGCCCGATGTGATTTTCACGTTCCGCTACGCTCCGGAACGGACATCGCTTTCCTGGGCGGCATGATCAACTTCATCATTGAAAAAAACAAATACTTCAAAGATTACGTACTCAACTACACCAACGCATCGTTTATCGTCGGACCCGACTTCAACTTCAATGACGGACTATTCTCCGGTTATGACGCAGCGAAACGAAAGTACAGCAAAGATACCTGGGCATTTGAGTATGACGGCAAAGGCATTCCCAAGAGGGACGTGAGCCTGAGCAGTCCTCGTTGCGTCTTCCAGTTGATGAAGAAGCATTATTCAAGATATACGCTGGACAAGGTCTCCGGCATCACCGGCGTGTCGAAGGAAAACCTGCTCAAGGTTTATGAAATTTACGCTTCTACCGGCGTTCCGGACAAGGCGGGAACGGAATGCTACGCCCTGGGATGGACGCATCACACCGTCGGCAGCCAGAACATCCGCACCATGTCCATCATCCAGCTTCTGCTGGGCAATATGGGCATCGCGGGCGGCGGCATCAACGCGTTGCGGGGCGAACCCAACGTGCAGGGCTCGACGGACCATTGCATTTTATACGGCAATCTGCCCGGTTATCTGAAAATGGTTCCTGCGTCGCTGGATACCCTGGGAAAATATCTGCAAAAATACACACCGGTCTCCAAGGATCCGCAGTCGGCCAATTACTATTCGAACTATCCGAAATTCTTCGTGAGCTTCCTCAAGGCCCTGTGGGATGACAAGGCCGCCAAGCATAACGATTTCGGCTATGACTGGCTGCCCAAGATCGACGACGGGAAAGCATACTCCACGATGCACATGTTCGACGCGATGTATGCGGGCAAGGTGAAGGGATTCTTCGCCATCGGCGCCGATCCGGCCGTCAGTTCTCCGAATTCCAACAAAGTTCGCAAGGCGATGGAAAATCTGGACTGGCTGGTCGGTGAGAACATCTTCAACAATGAAACCTACGAATTTTGGAGAGGCCCCGGCGTCGATCCGACAAAGATCAAGACGGAATGTTTCCTGCTGCCCGCTTCCGCATCGATGGAGAAGGAAGGCTCGCAGAGCAACTCCGGCCGTTGGGTGCAATGGAAATACAAGGCCGCCGAGCCGCCCGGCGATGCCATTCCCGTGGGCGAAATGGAAATCAAAATCCTGGCGGCCGTCAAAAAGCTGTACGAAAAGGAGGGCGGCCCCAATGCCGAGGCGATCGTCCATCTCAAATGGGATTATCTGGACGGCAAAGGGCATATGGACGTTTTAAAAGTGGCTCACCAGATCAACGGCCGCTTCACCAAGGATATGGTCATTGAAGACAAGGCCAAGAACACCCGGACGGAATTTAAGAAAGGCCGGCTTGTGCCGACATTCGGCTTGTTACAGGACGACGGTTCAACCGCTTGCGGCAACTGGATCATGTCCGGCAGCTTCGGCGCCGACGGTGAAAACAAGATGACCAAAAGAGGCAAGGAAGACCCGACAGGTCTGGGTCTCTTCCCCAACTGGTCTTACGCCTGGCCCGTCAACCGAAGAATCCTTTACAACCGGGCTTCCTGTGATTTGAACGGCAAACCTTACAATCCCAAGCGCAAGCTTTTGGAATGGACGGGAGACAGGTGGGTCGGCGACGTGCCGGACGGACCCTGGCCGCCGATGGCGGACAAGGGAAAAGGAAAATACCCTTTCATTATGCAAAAAGACGGATTGGGCGCTCTGTTCGGACCCGGCATGGCCGAAGGCCCCTTCCCGGAACATTACGAACCGCTCGAAGGGCCGCTTGCCAAGAATCCAATGTCTTCGCAGCTGATCAATCCGGCGATTGAAATCTTCAAGAGCGATATGGATCAAACGGCCAACGCCAGTGAGAAGTTCCCCTACGTCTGCACGACCTATTCCTGCACGGAACACTGGTGCACCGGCGCCTTGACCCGATGGCAGGCCTGGCTTCTGGAAATGCAGCCCGAGCTGTACGTGGAGATCGGCGATATCCTGGCCAAAGAGAAGGGAATCAAAAACGGATCCCGGGTGAAAGTTTCCTCCACCCGGGGCGTCGTCGAGTGCGTGGCTATGGTGACCAATCGCTTCAAGCCCTTCCAGATTGAAGGAAAAACAATTCACCAGGTTGGCTTACCCTTCAATTACGGCTGGCTCCATCCGAAGGACGGAGGCGACAGCACCAACCTCCTGACGCCGACCGTCGGTGACGCGAACACCTTCTGTCCCGAGTTCAAGGCGTTCATGGTCAACGTGGAAAAGGCTTAAGGAGGGAAAACGATGAATAGAGAAATCATCAAACTGATCGATACGACAAAATGCACGGCCTGCCGGGGCTGCCAGGTGGCCTGCAAGCAGTGGAACGAGATGCCCGGCTTTCGGACAAAAAACCGGGGCAGTTATCAGAACCCGCCGGATCTTCAATGGAACACCTGGACCCTGATCCGCTTTCAGGAGCACGTTAACGAAAAAGGGGATTTCAAGTGGCTCTTCCGGAAGGACGGCTGCATGCACTGCACCGACGCCGCCTGCGTGAAAGTCTGTCCCAGCGGGGCGCTTTACTATACCGAGTACGGAACCGTCGGCATCCGACATGAGCGCTGCATCGGATGCAAGGAATGCGTTGCTGCGTGTCCGTTCGAGATTCCGCGGTATGACCGGGTAACAGACAAGGTCTATAAATGCGACCTCTGCTTCGGGCGGCTCAAGTCAAATCAATTGCCTGCCTGCGTGCTGTCCTGTCCGACCGGGGCTCTCACGATCGGCGCCAAGGATACCATGATCCGCAAGGCCTACGCCCGGGTCAAGGAGTTGGGCGGGGACGCGAATGTATACGGGGACAGGTTTGTGGGGGGCACGCACGTGATTTACGTGCTGCAGGAGAAGCCGGAGGTATACGATGCGCTGCCGTTGAAGCCGCGGGTGCCTCTGTCGGTCATCGCCTGGAAGGATCTGCTGAAACCGCTGAGCCTTGTGGCGGCGGGCGGCGTTTTGGCGTCGTCGTTTTTGCACTACATCATCCACGGGCCGAAGACCCCGGATGAGGACGGCAGCCACAAGACGGAAGGGGGTGCGTAACATGAGGAAGGGATTGATCAAGGCGACCGACGCCTTCGAACGGATCGTCCACTGGAGCCTCGCGATTTCCTGCCTGATCCTCTGCATTACGGGTTTGGGGATGATGTTCCATTCGCTCAACTTCATCGGGACATTGATGGGCGGTTTGAAGTCCCTGAAATATGTCCACAACTTCACGGGGCTTTTCTTTATCCTGGCGCTGATCTTCACGATCCGGATGTGGTGGCGGGAGGCGGGGATCTTTTCGATGCCGGAGGATTTGGAATGGATGATGTGCGCGGGGGGCTACCTGTGGCATGTGGAGAATCCGCCGAAGGTCGGGAAGTACAATCCGGGACAGAAGGCCTTTTTCCTGGCGGTTGCGTTTTTTGGGGCGATCATGGTGATCACGGGGCTCATCATGTGGTTTCCGTCGTCGTTTCCGGTGGGGTTGGTTCGGTGGATGTACCCGTTGCACGCCTTGGGGTTCGTCGTGATCTTTGCGTTTTTCTTTGTTCACCTGTACCTGGGGACGATCGGTTCGCCGGGGTCGCTTCCGGCGATGCTGCATGGCTGGGTGACGCGGGCGTGGCTGGAGAAGCAGCACCCGAAATGGCTCCATGAGATGGAGGAGTCCGGACAACTCGTGGTCTACGGGGAAGAGAAGGAAGTCGCCCACGGTCGGGGGTGACGGGGATATTTCCGGAATCAGGCCGCCTCGCACGACAGGCCCCTGCCGGAAGGAAATGCAGACGCGATTTGAGGCGTCCCGGGCAGGAAAGTAAAGACCGCCTGGCGTGACCGGTTAATGAAAAAGGCCTCCAGGCGAGTCGATCAGGGTTGAATCATGTCATCATATATGCTAAATAAAACATACTTTGGTCTCTGACGAGGGAAAGGAGAAAATGTCCGTGTCATCGCAAATGCTGACGTATCGGCCCCTTCGCCGTTCCATTTCCTGCTCCCGCGGAATCCGCTTCCTTTCCGGTCTCACCGTCTTGTGGGTCGCGATCGTCGGGTTTCCCCTCCAAGCTGCGGCGGCGGAAGGGCTCCGGATCGCCGTTGCGGCCAACTTCCTGCAGGCCACAAAGGAGCTGGCCGCGGAGTTCGAGAAACAGACCGGCATCCGGGTGGAGGCGACCTTCGCCTCCTCGGGAAGCCTCTACGCACAGATCGCAAACGGCGCTCCCTACGACCTCTTCCACTCCGCCGATGAGGAACGTCCCGCGAAACTCCACCGGGAGGGCAACGCGGACAAGCCCTTCGTCTACGCCCGGGGCCGGGTGGTCCTCTGGTCGGCCCGGAAATCGTCCTGCAGCGCAACAGACTGGCGGCAGGCGCTCGCCGATCCGGCGGTCCGGAAGATCGCCGTCGCCAACCCGGAGACGGCCCCCTATGGCGCTGCGGCGCGGGCAGCCCTGCAGAAGGCGGGTCTCTGGGATTCGATTCAGGAAAAACGGGTGACCGCCCAGAACATTGCACAAACATTTCAGTACGCCTCCACCGAAGCCGTGGACTGGGGCTTTTGCGCTTTCTCTTCCGTCGTTTGCGAACAGGGCCGGAAGGGATGCCATTACGAGATCCCGGAAGCGCCCGAAATCGTCCAGGCCGCCTGCATCGTGAAACAGACCCAAAACCGCGCCGGTGCGGAACGCTTCGCGGCCTTTCTCCGCTCCGCTCCGGCCGTTAGGGTCAAGGAAAAATACGGGTACCGGTAGCATGGATTATCTGTCGCTCTATGTAACGCTGAAGCTGGCGCTGGTCGCCACGATCCTGCTGTTGTTGATCGCTGCGCCCATCGCCTATGTTCTGGCCTATGCGCATTTCCCCGGGAAGGCGCTTTTCGAGGCCCTGATCTACCTGCCCATCGCCCTGCCGCCCACGGTCATGGGGTTCTACCTGATTCTGGCGATGGGACCCAAGGGAGCGGTCGGTCGTGCATGGGGGCTGCTCACGGGCGGCTCCCTGCTCTTCACCTTTTTAGGGATCGTGGCGGCCTCGGTTCTGTACAGTATTCCGTTTGCCGTGCAGCCCATCAAGGCGGCCTTTCTGAAGATCGATCCGCGACTGCTCGAAAACGCGGCCGTCCTGGGGCTTTCCCGGTTCGCCGCTTTTATCCGGGTGGTTCTTCCCAACAGCATCGGCGGCATGGCCGCGGCGTCGATCCTGGTCTTTCTGCACACGATCGGGGCCTTCGGCGTCCTGCTCATGGTGGGAGGAAGCGTTCCCGGTGTGACCAAGGTCGCATCGATCGCCGTTTACGAGGCCGTGGAGGCCATGGACTACCGGACGGCGGGGTGGATGTCCCTCTGTTTCATCCCCATCAGCTACATCTTTCTGCTGCTGGTGAACCGGCTCAACGGAGAAGCAAGACATGGCGCTTAAGCTCAAGGTTCAAAAAAAGCTGAAATACTTCGATATGGATCTATCCCTCTCCTGCGCGGACGGCCGGATGGTGGTTCTGATCGGACCTTCGGGAGGGGGAAAGACCACGCTTGTGCGGATGGTCGCAGGGCTGTCCATGCCGGATGAAGGCCGGATCGACTTTCACGGGGAAGCCTGGTTCGATTCCGGCCGGGGAATCAACCTCCCGACGCGGAAACGCCGTATCGGCTATGTCTTTCAGGAGTATACGCTGTTCCCGCACCTGAACCTCTATGACAACGCCGCTTTTGCCGCCGTGGACCGAAAAGAGGTCGACGGCCTGATGGAGCTTTTCGGGATCGCCCATCTGCGGAAGCGAAAACCCCACCTCGTCTCCGGCGGGGAACGCCAGCGCTGCGCCCTGTGCCAGGCCCTCGCCCGGCGGCCCCGGATGCTGCTGCTGGACGAGCCCTTCTCCGCCCTCGATGTGGTGACCCGACGCGGACTGCGGGAGGAGCTCAAGGCGTTGAAAAACAACCTGACCTTTCCGATTCTCTATGTGACCCACGACATCGGCGAAGCCCTCTTTCTCGCTGACGAGATTTTGCCCATTGTTGAGGGCCGGATTGACCGGGGTTGGATGCAGCGGACCATTGCCCGTGAACCGTCAGCGGCAAACTCTGTGCGCGCAACCCGTGAACCCCGTCTGGCCCTGGCCTATTAATGGAGTGCGATCGATCATGAACATCTGCACCTACACCTATGAAGAGTATCTCCACCTGGTCAAATCCTTTCACGGAAGCCTGGCGCCGGGATTGATCATCGGCGGTTTCATCGTCGATCTGGCCCTGAAGCATCTTCCCGAGGGGGAGTTCTTCGACGCCATCTGCGAAACCCCGGTCTGCCTGCCCGACGCGGTCCAGATTTTGACGCCGTGCACGATCGGAAACGGCTGGCTGACGGTCCTCGATCTCGGGCGATTCGCCGTGACGATGTACGAAAAGAAGGGGGGACGGGGTGTTCGCGTCTGCCTCGACGCCCGAAAATTGGAGAACTGGCCCGAAATCCGTGACTGGTATCTCAAGCGGAAGAAAAAACAGGAACAGGACTTCGAACGGCTGCTCGCGCAGATCAAGGAGGCGGGGCACGACCTGCTGGGCGTTCAACGGGTGCGCGTAGAGCCGGAGAAGATCCGCAGAAAGAAAATGGGGCCCGTGGCGCTGTGCCCTGTCTGCGGGGAGCCCTATCCCACAAGAGACGGAGAGCGATGCCGGAACTGCGGAGGGAAAACCCCCTACACGGAAATTGCCGACATCCGCACGTGATCATGAACCGATCCTTCAAGAAACGGGGGAAACTGTGACGCACAAACCGGGAACCATCCTCGAAGCGCTTTATGATAGGGCTGTGCATTTGGCGGAAGGCAAAGTGGTGTCGGATCTGCGAATCGGCCTGGGATATGTGGGCGTAAGGACGGGAGATCATTCCATGGGGCTTGCCGCCCTGCTGTTCGATTCGATTTCTCCGGGCTGCACGGTCCTCCGGTCTGCGGGGAGTCATGCCGGTTCTCCGGCGACGTCGCTTCTGACATACCTTGTGGAAGGGAAAAATCCACTGGAACGGGCCATGGGTCTCGCGACGGCCAACGCGCTCATCGATCCTCCCCGGGAAGCGATTGATGACCGGGAAGCGACAAGCTATCTTGATCTCCGGGCCGGTGAGCGGGTCGTCATGATCGGCCTCTTTTCCCCTTTGGTGGAAAGGATCCGTTCCACGGGGGCGTCCCTCACCATCATCGAGAAAAACCCCGAACGAATGGAAATGATGAACGAGGATGAGCAACAGAACGCTTTGAGGCACTGCGACGTTGCCGTCATCACCGCAACGACTCTCCTCAACCACACCTTTGAAGAGATCATCCATCGATTGGGAAAGCCCCGCTGCACGGCCGTGATCGGGCCGTCCACACCGCTGCTGCCGGAGATCTTCCACGATACGCCGGTGACCCACCTGGGCGGGGCGGTTGTGACGGAGCCGGATCGCGTCATGAGGATCATCTCCGAGGCCGGCGGGACACCGGCCATGCGAACGGCGCTCCGATTCGTCAATCTGACCATCAAACGAAACCGTCCGGAATACCGTTCATGAACGGTTCGACAGGATTGTGATGACTGCGAAAAACCGATCGAAACGAAGTTGCGACTACGCGATGCTCTCCTTTGAAGATGCCTGGCGCCGGATTTCCGGGGCCCTGACGCCTCTCCCGCCGGTTCAGCAACCTTTGGAGAGCGTGACCGGCCTGGTGCTGGCGGAGGATGTCATCGCCCAGGAGAATATTCCCCCCTTCGCGGCCTCTACGATGGACGGATATGGGGTCCTCAGCGCCGACACCACTTGTGAACGCTTCGTCGCAGGAGAACAGAATGCCGGCCTCAGGCTGGATCTGACCGTCAAGGAAGGAACGGCTGTGCGGATCATGACGGGCGCACCTGTTCCCGCCGGCGCCGATGCCGTGATCCCCTTCGAGCAAACCGCGGAAACCGACGGCAGGGTCCGTTTGCTTTCCGCGGTCGGTCCCGGCGAAAATATCCGCGCGATCGGCCAAGACATCGCTTCCGGCGAAACCGTCCTGAAAAAGGGTTCCGTGTTGGGACCGGCCGAGATCGGTCTACTGGCCACGCTCGGGCATTCCCGGGTGCCGGTCCACCCCCGGCCGCGCGTGTCGGTCATGGCCACGGGCAATGAATTGGTCCCGATCCATGCGATTCCCCGGCTCGGTCAGATCCGCAATTCCAATGCACCGGCCATCGCAGCCGCGGTCAAGGTCTGCGGATTTGATGCCATTGCCCTGCCGCAGCCGGTGGTCGACGATGAGGCCGAGCTGGAACGGGCCATTGTCGAAGCCCTGTCCAAAAGTGACGTGCTGATCACCTCGGGCGGCGTTTCGATGGGAACGCGCGATCTGGTCAAATCCGCGCTGGCCGGGCTCGGCGAGATTTTGGTCGGAAGGGTGGCGATCAAACCGGGAAAACCCCTGACTTTTGCCATGATCCACGGCAAGCCGGTCTTCGGTCTGCCCGGCAATCCGGTGGCATCCCTGGTCTGCTTCGAGCAGTTCGTCCGGCCGGCGTTGCGCCGGATGAGCGGCCTCCGGCTGTTGGGACGGCCATGCGTGGATGTGCGCCTGGAGCAGGGCCTGCGACATGATCCGGACCGCACCGAATTCCAGCGCGCCATTGTCGAACGCGCTCCGGACGGTTTTACAGCCCGCGGAAACGGACCCCAGGGTTCGTCCCGTCTCAAATCGCTCTCCGGAGCCAATGCATTGCTCGTTCTGCCGGCAGGCACGGGCGACTTCCCGGCCGGTTCCCGTGTAATGGCCCTGTTCATCAATCAGCCGGAGGCATCGGAAGACCTTCCTGCAGGATTCCCCCCGCAAAAATTGCAATCCTTTTGGGGATAAAAAACGTTTGTCATCCAGATCTCCGAAATTCATATCCCCAAGCTTCTGCGGACGAAAGGGAATAGCCCATTCCGACTGTCATGGAACCATTCATCGGGAACCGTGCGAAAGCCGACGGAACCGATAACGAACCATTTATGACCTGCGTATGAACGCTTTGTCAGATCGTTTGACATTATGTCAATCCTGGCATATAAAACCACCGAAACTATCTCATGCGAAAAATGAAATCTCCGGGAAAGGGGGTAAAATGAGAAAGGTCAATTTAACAATCAATGGCGTTCAACGCCACGTGAATGCCGGTCCGGACATGGTCCTGCTTGACTATCTGCGCAGGGACCTTGGCCTCACCGGGACCAAGCAGTCCTGCGACCGGAAGGGGCAGTGCGGCGCCTGCACGGTCATCGTGAACGGCAAGGCGGTCCGTTCCTGCCTCACCAAGATGGTGAAACTGGAGGGGGCCGAGGTCATCAGCGTCGAGGGGCTCGGGACGCCCGAAAACCCCCACTTCATCCAGGAAGCCTATGTGCTGGCCGGCGCCATCCAGTGCGGCTTCTGCACACCGGGGATGATCATGGCGACCAAGGCCCTGCTGGACAAGAATCCCGATCCGAGCGTCGAGGAGATCAAGAAGGCCCTGGCCCACAACCTTTGCCGCTGCACGGGTTATACCAAGATCATCGAGGCCATCCGGCTTGCCGGCCGTTTCCTCCGCAGGGAAACCACGCCGGAGGCGGTGAAGGCAAGGATTGAGAAAGGCATGCTGGGAGTTTCCCATCCCAGACCCACGGCGATGCTCAAGGCCTGCGGCCTGGCCCAGTTCAACGACGACATTCCGATGCCTGAAGACACCCTCGAGATTGCCGTGGTCCGCAGCACCATTCCCCACGGCATCATCAAATCCGTCGACACGACCACAGCCGAAAAGATGCCCGGCGTGGTCGGCATTTTGCGGGCCAAGGACATCAAGGGAACCAACCGTCTTCGCCAGGTCCACCCGGACCAGCCGGTGCTTTGCGAGGACAAGGTTCGGATCCTCGGCGATCCGATTGTCGCCGTGGCCGCGGAGACACGGGAGCAGGCCCGGGCCGCCGCGGCGGCGGTCAAGGTGGACTACGACCTCCTGCCGGTGATGATGACCCCGAAAGAGGCCCTGGCCCCCGGCGCCTATCCGATCCATTCCCATGCACCGGACAACATCTGCAGTTCCCAACCGCTCATCAAGGGAGACGCCGAAGCCGCCCTGAAGGAGGCCAGGTATGTCTATGAAGGGGAGTATGCGACCCAGACCGTCCACCAGGCGCCCCTGGAACCGGAGGTCTCCTCGGCCTACTTCGAAGGCGACGGGGAGAACCGCGAACTGGTCGTTGTGGGCCGGAGCATCAACATCCATTTCCATCTCAACCAGCTCAAGGAGACGCTGGGCTACGAGAAGATGCGCTACAGGGAGGCCTTCTCCGGCGGGCAGTTCGGCATCAAGGTGTGGATCATCACCGAGGCGATCGCCGGCGCGGCGGCCCTGCACTTCAACCGTCCCGTTCGCTACTGTCCCACCATGGCCGAATCGATGCTCATCACCACGAAACGGCACGCCTATCCCAGCATGAAGGTGAAGCTCGCAGCGGATGCGGACAGGCGTCTGAACGCCCTGTTCCTTGACTTCACCATGGACAAGGGGGCCTATACGGTCAACGGTCCGGTCATTCTGGGCCGGGCCATCATGATGATGCAGGGCTCCTATCACATCCCTCACATCAAGGCCTTCGGCAAGAACGTCTACACGAACAATTCCTTCGGCGGTTCGGCCCGCGGCGCCGGACCCCCACAGACGGTTTTTGCCACGGAGTCGGCGGTGGACATGCTGGCGGAACAAATCAGGATGGATCCCCTGGAATTCCGCCGAAAGAACTCGCTGAAGCCGGGACAGTCCAAGGCCACGGGAATGGAGGTCAAGGAGTGGTCCTTCGTCGAGGTCTGCGACGCCATTCAGCCGGCCTACGAACGGGCGAAGCGGGAGGCCGCGGAATTCAATGCGAGAGACGGGAAGATCAAGCGGGGCGTGGGAATCGCCGCCTTTTCCTTCGGAATCGGCGGCGCCGGCGATTCGGCGAAGCTCTCGATCGAACTCGAACCCGATGACGGCATCACCATCTACGCCGCCTGCGCGGATCCCGGGGAAGGAAACGACTCCATGCTCGTCCAGATCGCCGCCCATCAGCTCGGGCTTCCATTGGAGAAGGTGAGGCTCTACACCCGGGATACGGACAAGACGGTCTTGATGGGTCCCGCGGCGGGCAGCCGGATGACCTTCATGGCCGGCAATTCCCTCTTGAACGCGATTACCGCCTTGAAGACGGCGATGTCCGAGGCCGGGGCCAAGACCTACGACGAACTGATTAAGGCCGGCAAACCGACGCGCTATGAGGGGTCGCAGAAGAACGAGGGCCCCGCCGGCTTGAACAAACAGACGGGGCAGGGCAAAGCCCAGGTTACGGAGGTCCACAACATCCAGATGGCTGAGGTGGAGGTGGACACCGAAACCGGCGCGGTCAAGGTGTTCAAGATCACGGTGGCGGTGGATGCGGGAACGATCATCCATCCCCAGGCCTTCGAAGGCCAGTTGGAAGGCGGCATCGACCAGGGGATCGGTTATGCCCTTCGCGAGGAGTACGTCATCGGCAAGACAACCGATTACGTTTCCTTTAAGTTCCCCACGATTCGCGACAGCGTCGATATCGAGATCATCACACGGGAAACGCCCCGTTCGAACGGGCCTTTGGGGGCCACCGGCATCGGCGAAATGACGATGATCTCCACCGCGCCGGCGGTGACCAACGCCATCTACCACGCCTGCGGGGCGAGGGTGTGCAGTCTGCCCGCCACGCCCGACAAGGTCAAGGCGGCGCTGGCGGCAAAATGACGAAATCCCATCGGCAGGCCGCCGTTGTCATGGTGGGGCCTGCCGATCTCTTCTTCTCTGATGCAAAAATGCCGGGCGACCCACGGCATTTTTTGCTATGGTGTCAGCGAAAAGAGCTTTTCCCGGAAAGCAAGATTCTATGGAACGTTTGGACAGCAGCGATCTATCCGCCCGGTGCCGCCGCGATTTCCCGGCTCTGGATCGGCGAAGGAACGGGGCCCCTCCCGTTTACCTGGACAACGCCTGCACGACACTCGTGCCGCGGTCCGTCATCGCGGCCATGAACGAGTACTACACGGACTATCCCGCCTGCGGAGGCCGAAGAAGTCACCACTGGTTCGCCCGGGAGGTGACGGCGCGCATCGAGGGAGATTCCGAACAGGGGATCCCGGGGGCCAGGCAGAAGCTCGCCGACTTCATCCATGCCGCCTCGCCACAGCAGATTCTTTTCACTGCCAACACGACCCAGGCGATCAACCTGGTGGCCCTGGGCCTGAAGTTCCGAACCGGGAATCGGGTTCTGGTCACCGATCGGGAACACAATTCAAACCTGCTTCCCTGGCTTCGCCTGCAGAAGCAGGGCCTGATCCGGGTGGAGGCCGTCCCGGCGGACGGCGATGATGAGCTCGACTTTGCGGCGATGGAGGAGAAGCTGAAGGGGGGATCGGTGAGGCTGGTCAGCCTGGCTTGGACCTCGAATGTGACCGGCACGACCCTTCCAGCCGCAAAGATTATCGCGTTGGCCCATCGCTACGGGGCCCGCGTGCTGCTCGACGGCGCCCAGACGGTGCCCCGCCAGACCGTCGATGTTCAGGGCTTGGACGTGGATTTTCTCGCCTTTTCCCTGCACAAGATGTGCGGACCCCGGGGGATCGGCGTCCTTTACGGGAAAAAGGATCTGCTGGGGCGGGGAATCGGAGAATGGGAGGGTGGAGACGAAGTCCTGGAACCGGCCATCCTGGGGGGAGGCACGGTGAGCGATTCGACCTTCAATTCCTACCGACTCCTGGAGGCGCCGGAACGGTATGAATCGGGGATCCTCAATTATCCGGGCATCATCGCTTCCGGGACGGCAATCGAATACCTGGGCTCCTTGGGGATGGATCGGATTGCCGATCACGAGCAGCGGTTGAACGGCCGCCTGACCCGGGCTTTGCTGGAGCGCTACGGCGACTTGGGGTGGTTTCGCATTTTCGGGCCCCGGGATGCAGGCAGACGAGGGGGGATCCTGACTTTCGAGGTGCAAAGGCCCAATGCCGTGGGAATCGCCACGGAACTCAATGCCGGGGCCAATATCATGATCCGGGACGGCACCTTCTGCGTCCACTCCTATTTCAACAACCGTTTCGGTCCGGGCTGGACCCATCCCCGCTCCCACCGGGACCACCGCATGATCTACAGGGTGTCCTTTTACCTCTACAATTCGATCGAGGATTGTGACTGTTTCGTGGAAACCCTGGATCGGATCTTTCGGGAGCGGGGCTATCTCTGACCGGGAGGGTAAGGGACGCAGGATCCATGGACGATGCGGTCATCGGATATTATCGCAGCCTGCTGAAGGAGGATTTTCCCCATGCCGGTGAGATCGCAAACCCCTCGGCCTTCGTGGAAGCGGTCGGCGAGAGGTTGATCAATTGCGGCAACACGGGGAACTACATGCAACTGTTCCTTCGGGTGTCAGACCATCGGATCGCCGACATCCGTTACCTCTGTTCCTGCGAACCGGCGGCCAATGTGGCGGTGGAGGTCCTCTGCACCCTGGTCAAGGGGAAGACGCTCGATGAGATCGCAATTCTGACCGAGGAATCCTTTTTTCAGCGGGTGGGCAGCCGGGAAGAACCGTTCGCCCAGAAGGTCCGGGGCATTCTGGCACTCTTTCATGAGGCGCTTACCCGCTGCCGAAATTCCGGCAATGAACAGGGGGAGGACCGGAAAGAGGGGCTGGCGGACGGTCAACTCACCTGGGATCGGAGTTGCAGCGCATGATCGTGGGAATCATTCTCGCAGCCGGGGAATCCAAGAGGATGGGGACACCGAAGCAGCTCCTGCCCTGGGGAAAGACAACCGTCCTTCAGCGGATCATCGATGCGGCCGCCGCCTCGCGGCTGGAGAGGGTGATTCTGGTCCTGGGGGCGAATACCGAGGCGATCGCCGACCGGATCACGGTGCCGGCAAAGTTCCTGTGCGTGACCAACGAGGCGTACCGGGAAGGGATGGCCTCGTCGCTGAAATGCGGGATCCGAAATGCACCGGCCGAGGCCAAGGGATTTATGCTGATCTTGGGAGACCAACCCCTTCTGGAGAAGACCCTCATCGACCGGCTGATCGAAGTCCACCATTCCGTCGGAGGGATTACCATCCCCGTCTGCGACGGGCGCCGGGGCCACCCCGTGATCTTCAGCGCACGATACCGGACGGAACTGCTGGCAATCGGCGACCAGGGGGCCAGAGAAGTGGTCTACCGTCATCGCGACGAGATCGCGGAGGTTCCGGTGAAGTCCCTTCATATCCTTACCGACATGGATACGCCGGAAGACTATCGAAAGATCCGGGCACAGGCAGCCGGTGATCCTGGGGAAGAGGGGTAAAAGGAAAGCATCGTGCGGGCATGCCCGCCGGAGTCGCAGACGGCGCGGAGGACGTTCAGCGTATTGACGAACCGGCTCCTTGGCCCTGGAGTCAAGGGCGGCGGGGCTTCGGTCCGTGAATGGATCAGGAAAGGCGGCCATGGAAGATATCTATGAAGTGTTGACGCGGCTTCGACGTCGTGGGGAAAAGGCGGTCCTCGCCACGGTGGTCGACGCCCGTGGTTCCACTCCGCGGAAGCAGGGGGCCAAAATGATCGTGCAGGCGGATGGTCGGATCACCGGGACGATTGGCGGCGGCACATTGGAGCATCAGGTGATTCAGGCGGCCCTGGAACGGATGGACGGCAAGGAGACCAGGATGCTCCATTTCGAAATGACCGACGAGGATGCCTCTCAGGAGGGAATGATCTGCGGCGGCAGCGTCGACGTCTTCATCGAACCTCTGGCGCCGTTGCCGATCCTTTACCTTTTCGGGGGCGGCCACATCTCCCTGTCACTGGCACGGCTCGCCAAGATGGTGGATTTCCGCCTGGTCGTCGTCGACGACCGGCCCGAGTTCGCCAGCAAGGAGCGCTTTCCCGATGCGGACGAGACGATTGCCGGGGATTTCACCGCCCTCTTGCCGCAACTGGCGGTGAACGGTTCCTCCTACATCGTCATCGTCACCCGAGGACATCAGAACGACGCCCGGATCCTGGAATGGGCGGCCCGCACCGAAGCCGCCTATGTGGGAATGATCGGCAGCAAGAAGAAAATCCGGACCATCTTTGACCACCTCAAAACACGGGGGATCACCGAAGAGCAGCTGTCACGGGTACATTCGCCGATCGGCCTGCCCATTGGAGCTGAAACCCCGGAGGAGATTGCCGTGAGCATCATGGCGGAGATCATACAAGTGCGCCGCCGATCCATCAGCACATGAATGTCTTCGCCTCTGCATCCCCTGCAAATAATCTTTGACACCGGGGAGACTTTTATCCGATACTCCCCGGCCGGAAGAAAACGTCGGGAACGGTCCCCTTTTGCGGGCTGCGACTCCGGATAGAACATCTCGATTTAAAGGGCAAGCGTCTCTCTCCTGTCTAACATGCGATGGAAACGACAGATTCCAAAATGGACCGGCTCCGCTCCATCCTGGCCAAAATGGGGAGTGCGGTGATCGGTTATTCGGGCGGCTGCGACAGCACATTGCTGGCAGCCGTGGGCACAGAGGTCCTCGGGCATCGGGCCGTCTGCGTCCTGGCCGCGTCGGAGATCCATCCCGCAGCCGAAATTACGGAAGCTCTGAAGACGGCTGAAAAGCTCGGCTTCTCCCTCGTCCGGATCGAAACGGACGAACTCAAAAACGAGGCCTTCGTGGCCAACAGCCCCGATCATTGCTACGTATGCAAAAAAGAGCTCTTCGGCAGGCTCGCCTCAATCGCCAAAGAAAAGGAA
>JAXGRQ010000089.1:0-2738 GCA_040765725.1 Syntrophales bacterium | reverse complement strand
ATCGAAGAACTCCATGTGCAGGGTTTACGAGAAAAGGTGAAAGTCATGGTTGGAGGCGCCCCTGTTAATGCCGCCTTCTCCGAAGAAATCGGTGCTGACGGTTACGGAAAGGATGCGATACAGGCCATGGCCCTAGCCCACAGTTTCGTTGGTCTTTAAAATGTTGAAGATGTGATGGATTGCCCTAAAATGAAGGAATTAACCCTCAGCCAAGGGAAACGGGTGTTGATTGCGTGCCGAGTTATGGAACCGGAGCTGACTAAGGTTCTGGCGGAGGGGGGAGGACCGATGGAGATCTTTTATCTCGACCAGGCCCTCCACCGGACACCATCCAAACTGCTCGGTCAGCTTCAGGAGAAGATCGATCAAGTGGCACAAAGGGCCTCCCGAATAGTCTTGGGCTATGGTCTCTGTTCAAACGGTGTGGTCGGCATCACAGCCCGTCAGCAAGGGCTGATTATCCCCCGTTGCCATGACTGTATCGCTCTGTTTTTGGGGTCGCCATCGCGATATCATGATGCGTTCCGAGAAAAGCCTGGGACTTACTATTTGACACCGGGTTGGATCGCGGAAAAGAAAGATCCTCTGGGAATTGTTGACGAATACGTCTCCAAGTACGGACGTGAGACGGCGCAGTGGGTTATGGAGGAAGAGCTCAAAAACTATACCCATATTGCGCTGATCAATACGGGTGTGGAGGATATGGCGTCGCTTCGGGTGAGGGCGATGGAGAATGCAGCTGTATTAAAAAAACAGTACGAAGAGATCCCGGGCAGTCTCGAATATTTCCGTGAGCTCATCCGCGGTCCCTACATAGAGGAAAAATTCCTGCGCCTCCACCTGGGCCAGACGTTTACCCAGGAGATGTTTTTTTAGGAGAAATGTGGGGGAAGTCATCCGCCATGTGCGGAATGAACAACGCAGAGGTGAACTCCTCCTGGAACGCATCGGCCAGCGTCAATTCGAGATATTCGACCTGCCGAGCCATCTCTTCGGCCTCGCGGCGTTTGTCCCGGTTTAGCAACGCGATTCTTGCCCCGTCGCCTGCCGCATTTCCGACGGACGAGACGTGGCTGATTTCGCAATCGGGAAACATCCCGAGAAACATGGCCTCCGTCTTGTCGATATAGCTCCCGAAGGCGCCCGCCAGGACCACGCGTTCCAGTTTTTCGATACCCAATTTTTTCATCATCAGTTTCGCGCCGGCATAAAGCGCGCCTTTGGCAAGCTGGACGCTCCGGATATCCTGCTGGCTGATCGTGATCGGTCTCGCCAGAGAGGTTTCGTCCGGCCATGCGATCACGAACTCAGGCTGCCCGTCGGTCGTCAAGACCCGAGACGTGGCGAGACCGGTCCGAAAACGACCGCTCGGATCGATGACGCCTGCCCGGTAGAGTTCGGCCACCCCGTCGATGATCCCGGAGCCGCAGATCCCCAACGCACCGGTGATCCGGAACTCCGGTCGCCAGCGCTCTTCTCCGATGATTTTGAAAGAAACCTCGAGCGTTTCGGGATCGATTCGGATCCGTTCGATGGCGCCAGGCGCCGCCCTCATGCCGAACCGGATATGGGCCCCCTCCAGGGCAGGGCCGGTGGCGCAGGATGCGGAGAGAAGTCTCTCGCGGTTTCCCAGGAGCATCTCTCCATTGGTTCCCACATCGATGATGAGCGTCATCTCCTCTCGGCGATAGGGTTCTTCCGAGATCAACACCCCTACGTTGTCCGCACCGACAAAACCGGCAATGATGGGGAGGAGGTGAACGTTGGCGGCAGGATGGGCTTTGAGACCGAGATCGCGCGCCTTGATGTCCAGGCTGCGATGTACGGCAGGTGTAAAAGGAGAGAAACCGAGCGCTCGCGGATCGATGCCGAGCAGCAGGTGGTGCATCACCGTGTTTCCGACGATTGTGATCTCGAGAATGTCGGCCGGGGAGAGGCCGTGATCCCCGGTAACGGTCCGGATGAGATGGTTCAGACCATCGATGATGACCCCCCGCATCTTGTCCATGCCGTCCGGGTTGTCCATGACATAGCTGATCCGTGCGATCACATCGTCGCCGAACGTGATTTGCGGGTTCATGAACGATTCGGTGCCGACGATCCGGCCGGTAAGGAGACTGCACAGGTATCCGGCCACGGTGGTCGAACCGATGTCGATGGCGAGGCCGTAAGCCTCCTCAACTTCTCCCGGAAAGACGGCGAGGATTTCCTGTTCCATCCGGACGGCCGCCGTAACGGTCCATTTCCCCTGCCGAAGGGCGCCGGGAAGGGCGAGGAGGGCGGGATAGTCCACTTCCAGCCGATGTAGGCCGAAATGTTTCGCAAGGGACTCCGACAACCGTTCGAAGTCCCCGAGCGGATGGTCCAGAGTCGGGGAGGGAAGCGTCACGGTGAAGAGACGGACGGCAGGGTTCAAATGGATTTTTTTGTCGGTTGCATCCTTCTTGACCACCTGATTGCCCGTTCGGCTCTGCTCCGGCACAAAGATCAGGACATCCCCCCGGATGGTGGCCGCACAGGCCAAACGGAAGCCCTGCAATCGATCGTTTTCGGTGAGGACTTTCTTCTCCTCCTCGGTGACCGGCGAGAGATGATCGGATAATGAATGGATTCCATGCTGATCAAGGGTTCCCGAGTCGATCCTGATTTTGCACTTGCCGCAGCTCTTCTTTCCACCGCAGACGGACTCGATTCCGACACCCAGGATCCGTGCAGCCTCCAGAATGGTTTTTCCTTCC
>JAXGRQ010000088.1:0-2864 GCA_040765725.1 Syntrophales bacterium | reverse complement strand
CCAGTATGCGGGCGTGGTGACCATGCCCCGGTTCTTGAGCCGCAGCAGATAGTAGGCGTCACACACAGATGCGCAAAGCAGGGATAATGCAATGGTCAGGATGGGAATAATCCGTTTCTTCATGACGAAACCTCGTTGAAGTGTCTTCGACATTGCGATTCAGATCATTTGATCTTTGTTGCCCAAATTGAGAAATCTCAAGTGATATATAGTCTTTTTAATAAAGGAGTTCAACGGATTTTGTGGTCGGTCGTTTTAGGCAGCAACGGCCGGTTATATAGGCATCCTGCAGGCATGGTGATTCATTTCTTGACTTCATATCCGGATGAAGATAGGGTAACGCCCGAATTGCAGTGGGAAACGCCGGTCCGGGGGGATAGGATCATGGGAACGGAGAAGAAATACTGTTCGATTTGCGCCTGGCGGGCAAACTGCCAGAAGCGTTTCAGCGTTGTGACCGATGCGTCGGGTTGCGTCCGTTGTCCCGATTATTCGCGCGATCTGTCCATCAAGGACAAGGACATCGATGCGGCGGAAGCGGCGTGCCGGGACAAATAGTCCGTTCCGACCCCGCTTCCGAAAGTGCAGCGTCGGAGAGGGTATAAAAGGCGAGAGCGAGCCGCCGGCTGATCGGGGGGCCCGCCGGGAAAGCGGCTATGGTCCTCCGGCGGGGGATGTTCAGGGCTTCATCAGGCAAAGGGTTGGCCTTGCGGCCAACTTTTTTCATATATAGGCAGGGTTCCTCATGAAACAGGCATTGGTCCGGCTTCTCGAAAAATCGATTCAGGCAGGCATCGAACAGAAGGTTCTGCCGCCGCCGGTTCCCACCCGAATCGAGGTGGAGCTGACGAAAGATCCCGGCCACGGCGATTACGCCTCCAACATCGCGATGGTCCTGGCAAAACAGGCGAAAAAGAATCCGCGTGAAATCGCGAAGATCCTTTCGGAGAGGATTGAGGATCGGGATGGCCTGCTGGAAAAGGTGGAGATTGCCGGTCCCGGCTTTTTGAATTTCTTTGTCCGTCAGGCAGGATTTGCCCGCCTGCTCGGCGATGTCCACCGGCAGGGGGAGCGATACGGATCGTCCGATCTGGGGAAGGGACGGCGGGTCCAGATCGAGTATGTCAGCGCCAATCCCACCGGGCCGCTTCATATCGGCCATGCCCGCGGGGCGGTCGTGGGCGATGTCATGGCGAACATCCTCGATGCGGTCGGGTTCAAGGTGTTCCGGGAATATTACATCAACGACGCCGGGAACCAGATGAACAACCTGGGGAAGTCGGTGCTGCTGCGCTACCGGGAACTCCTGGGGGAAACGGTGGAGTTTTCCGAGGGATGCTACCGGGGGGAGTACATCCGGGAGCTGGCTTCGGAGCTGCGCAAGAGGGACGGGGACCGCTACATCCGGGAAAAGCCGGAGGACCTCATCCCGCGTTTCACCGAGTTTGCCGCGGGCGCCATCCTCGAAGGGATCCAGGAGGATTTGCGGATCTTCGGCTGCGTTTTCGACCGATACTTCAGCGAGCGGGAGCTGTACCGGGACGATGGCGTGGGGAAGCTCCTTGGGGAGCTGGAGGAGAAAGGCTTCATTTACCGGGAGGAGGGAACTCTCTGGTTCCGGACCACGGCCTTCGGGGACGAGAAGGACCGGGTTGTCGTCCGGCAGAACGGCGATCCGACCTATTTCGCCGCCGATATCGCCTACCACCT
Organism: Syntrophales bacterium; assembly: GCA_040765725.1. Lineage (GTDB taxonomy): Bacteria > Desulfobacterota > Syntrophia > Syntrophales > UBA5619 > UBA5619. Next base: position 1,154 of record JAXGRQ010000088.1, on the reverse strand, counting down.
GAACAAGTTTCAGCGGGGTTTCGAATCGGTCATCGACATCTGGGGCGCCGACCATCACGGCTACATCCCCCGGATGTCCGCGGCCGTCCAGGCGCTCGGGTATGAGAAGGACGCGTTGAAAGTGATCCTCGTGCAACTGGTCAATCTGCTGCGCGAGGGGAAGCCGGTGGCCATGTCCACCCGTTCCGGGGAGTTTGTCACGCTGCGCGAGGTGGTCGATGAGGTGGGCAAGGATGCGGCCCGCTACAATTTCCTGATGAGGCGGTCCGACAGCCACCTCGATTTCGACCTGGAGATTGCGAAAAAGCAATCCAATGAGAATCCGGTTTACTACGTCCAGTACGCCCATGCCCGGATCTGCAGCATTTTGAGGATCGCGGCGGAGCGGGGCTACACGGTTCCGGCATATGACCGGGCGGATCTATCCCTCCTTCAACTGCCGGAGGAGGTGGACCTCGTCAAGGCCGTCACCCGCTTTCCTGAGGTGCTGGAGGGGGCGGCGCGATCGCTGGAGCCGCACCGGGTGACGTTTTACCTGAACGATCTGGCGGGGCTTTTCCACAGCTATTACAACAAGAACAAGGTCATTTCCGACGATGCAGCCCTCACGGGGGCGAGGTTGTTTCTGTGCCGGTCCGTGCTCACGGTTCTGCAGAACGCACTGAAGATACTCGGGGTCTCCGCCCCGGAAAAAATGTAGCGGCTTTCACAAAAAACCATGGCAGCGAAAAACAGGCGCATGTTTGAACTCAGGCTGGGCAAGCTGGGGATTGTCCTGTTTGTCAGCGGGATGTCCCTGTTGCTGATCTCCATGTTTTTCCTGGGGGTATTTATCGGGAAGCACATGGAGGCCTATCCGGAGAAGTTTTCCCCGGGCATCGCGGGAATAATCCGGGACCGCCTGCTGGCCCTGGCGCCGCATACGGGAAAGCCCGAGCCTTCGCTGGAGACGGGAAAGCAGGATTCGCCGGCCGGCGGTGAAGAGAATTTCGATTTGACCTTTTATAAAACACTGGGCGGGAAAAAGCCCGTCCCGGTTCCCGAGTTGCATGGCGAAGCCAAAAGTGGGGCTCCCGCGGCAGCCGCACCGATGCCCCCGACGACGGGGAAATCGCCAACGACCGCGCCGGGAACGGGATCGGCCGCGGCAGAGG
>JAXGRQ010000087.1:0-2870 GCA_040765725.1 Syntrophales bacterium | reverse complement strand
AGTGATCCGGGTTTCGGCGTCTTCGGCGCTGATGTTGAGGGTGTCATAGTGAATATCGGCAAAAACAGGTCTTGCCCCGCCAAGTGCGATCATATTCACCGTCGAAGCAAAGGTCAGCGACGGCGTGATGACCTCATCCCCGGGACCGATCCCGAGAGATGCCAGCACAAGCTGCATTCCGGCCGTCCCCGAGCAAATCGCCACGGCGTGACGTGCACCCGTCAACTGCTGAAACCTCTCTTCAAAGGTTTTACACAACGGACCGGTCGTAATCCATCGCGATCTCAAACAAGCGGTCACCGCGGCGATCTCCGCCTCACCTATGGAAGGCCGGCTCAGCGGCAAAAAATCTTTTCGTATTTCCATCAAGACCCCTTTTCCTCTGACCGATTCAAAAGCACCAGCGCATACCGGCTATTATGCCATAAGAGATGGAGGTCTGGCACCTCTTTTTTCAGTATCGCCAGCCGGTCTCCTTTCCTGGTTGCACAGTATACTGAGCCCGTGGCCCGCGTTACGTGAAAAAACGAATCCGACGTCAAAAAATAGCGCTCCCGTTCCGCCGCGGGAAGCTGTTCGGCGCCATATCTCAATTCGCCGATATCGTCAACAACCGGGGTTCTTTTCCCCGTATAGAAATCGATCCCGTAAAGCGATATCCCGTACTGGTAAAGGATTGCGTCGGCAGGAACGTATTCCAGGACCGCCTGGGAGAGCGGGTAGGCCGATTTGTACGGGGAAAGGTATTTCGCAACCGGCGGTATGATCGAAATGAAATAAAGCGCAAACAACAGATAGACTGCAGCGAACCATCCTTTTCCGGCCTTGTTCCGGACCCTGCGCGGGATGATGATCATCATGAACTGCAGCAACGCCGGAATGACAATCCACGGCCACCATTCGCTCCAGGGGATGCGGTTGGTCGGAAGAAATACGGGCGCAAAAAGAATCACCGTAAAAAGAAGGGGTTGCACGATTTCAAGTAGCCTGCCGATCCGTGACGCGGATTCTCTGGAACGATCCGCATATCCTTTTTCCTCATAACGTCGAAAAAGATGACCGAAGGCCAGAGCAATGGGCGGGAAAAGCGGTGTCACGTAAGGGACCAATTTCGAGGAAGAAACTGAAAAGAAGACAAGAATCAGGCCGAACCAGGCCAGCAGTAGCTTTTTCTCGACATCCTCGAATAATTTTCCGCGCATTCCGAGCCTGGCGATCACCTCGGGTAAAAACGCACACCACGGAAGCGTTCCGATCAGAAGGATCGGCAAATAGTAATAGACAGGCTGATAATGACCATGGATCCGGGAGACATAGCGAAACAGATGCTCTTGGAGGAAAAAAAAACGGAAAAAATCGGGATGTTCGCGCTGAATCAGGATCAGCCACGGGATGGCCGTAGCGCAAAAAATGAGGATGCCCACAGGGGAAAAAAGCGCAAATAGGTCCCTCCAGCGCCTGGATAGGAGCAACCAGGTCAACAGGATGCCGAATGGAAAGGCGACTCCGATCAGCCCCTTCGTCAGAAACGCCAACCCGCTGAAAAAATAGAGAAGATAAAGCCATGCCTTTTTCCCGGGCGTCCCGGCATAAAATCGGAAACCGCACCAAATCGCCATACACACCATAAAGGCAAGGGGCATATCGAGTATATTGATTCGTCCGATCGCCAGATGAAACAGGAATGTGGTCAACACGGCTGCGGCATAGAGTCCCGTTCGCGCATCGTGAAAAAAAAATCCCATGTAATAAACCAGAAGGATGCATCCCCACGCGCAGAAGGCTGCAAACAGACGTGATGAAAATTCATTTTCTCCCAGAATCCGGAAGAAGAAGCTTGTCGCCCAGTAGCTCAGCGGCGGCTTTTCAAAATAAACCGTTGCCTTTAGTCGAGGTGTCACATAGTCTCCGGAGGCGTTCATCGCGGCGGAAATCGAACTGTACCTCCCCTCGTCCGGTTCCATCAAAGGGATCCACGAAAGGGGAACAACATACAGCAGCAACGGAACGAGAAAAAGAACCACGATTTTAACGGATCGGTCCCGCAGCATATCGGCCTCGGATCTAAATGAAAACCACAATTTTTCGCGGGATTTGTATTCCACAGGCCAACCGGTGTTGTCAACCGATTAATCCACGGGGATGTTCGGCATCATGATCTTCTCAAAGCCGGGATGAACCGGTGGCAGCCGGGTAGATTCTTGACTTATCGGTCAATATGTGTGATGCAGCATAGGCCGTTAAACGTCCGATGACCATCATTCCAGATACGGGAGGCCGCCGAAATGCCGATCATTGAATGGAAAAAAGCAGAAACAACCGGCATCATCACGATGAACAACGTCGAAAACAGGATGAACTCCGATTTTGTCTCCGCCCTTTTGACAGCCTTCGACGAAGTCGAGAGAGACCCTGCGATTTCATCGGTGATCGTCACTTCCAGCGATTCAAAAAACTGGTCGCAAGGGCTCGATCTCCAATGGATCATGGACGCCATGGCCAAGAAAGATCTCGGGAAGATCAAGGGGTTTTTATACGGCCTGAACCAAGTTTACAAACGTGTTCTGCTCTACCCCATGCCGGTCATTGCCGCCATCAACGGACATGTTTTTGCCGGCGGCGCGATTCTGGCCTGTGCCTGTGATTTCCGTTTCATGAAGTCGGATCGCGGTTACTTCTGTTTTCCGGAAGTCGACATCAATATCCCCTTTCTCCCCGGGATGCTGGCAATCCTCAAAAAAGCCGTCCCCTACTACATGCTGGAAGACCTCGTATACAGCGGAAAGAGAACCGTCGCCACCGAGTTGGAAACCCACCACATCATTGTGAAGGCATGCGAGAATGAAGAGGCGCTGATGAGTGAAACCCTG
>JAXGRQ010000086.1:0-3204 GCA_040765725.1 Syntrophales bacterium | reverse complement strand
GGGAGTTCTTTTTGCCTTGATAATTGCACCGATTCATGCATGAAATAGGCTCGCCGCTCGGCGGCGGATGAAAAATTGACCAGAAAGAAGGGAGAGATGTCATGCAGACGAAAAATGTGATTGCGGTCATTACCGGAGGCGCCTCCGGTCTGGGTGAGTCATGTGTCCGAAGCCTGTCCAAGGCCGGAGCGAGGGTTGCGATTCTCGATATCGCGCAGGAGCGGGGGGAGAAGCTGGCCGCCGAACTGGGGCCGAACGTGATCTTCACCCATGCCGACGTGACCAGCGACGAGGGCTGCCGGTCGGCCATAAAAAAGATCGTGGCCGCTTTTGGAACGATCAACACGGCGATCAATTGCGCGGGCGTCGCCGATCCGGGCAAGGTTCTCTCTAAAAAAGGGCCGATCTCGCTGGACTTTTTCAACCGGGTGCTTCAGATCAATCTGGTCGGCACCCTGAACGTCATTCGCCTCGCCGTGGAGCAGATGGTGAAGAACGAACCCAATGAAGAGGGCGAGAAGGGGGTCATCATCAACACCGCCTCCGCGGCCGCGTTCGACGGCCAGATCGGCCAGGCGGCGTATAGCGCATCCAAGGCGGGGGTTGCGGGGATGACGCTCCCGATCGCGCGCGAGTTCGCCGATTACGCGGTCCGGGTCGTCACGATCGCCCCCGGCCTGTTCGATACCCCCATGATGGCCGGCCTTCCTGAAAGCGTGCGGGTGCAACTGGCGCAGACGATCCCGTTCCCGAAGCGCCTCGGGCGTCCCTCGGAATACGCGGCCCTGGTCCGGCACATTATCGAGAACCCGATGCTGAACGGCGAATGCATCCGTCTCGACGGATCCCTGCGGATGACCGCCCGATAAGGCTCCTTTCGGCCCCGGCGAAGACTTGCGTCCATAACTTCAAACGAACGGTAAGGAGGTGGAGCATGGAAAAGGTATTCAACATGGTGGTGGATGAGTTCGGAATCGGGGTAATCACGTTTGACGTCGCCGGCGACACGATGAACACCTGGACCGAGGCGGCCTTCACCGGATTCGACCTGGTCATGCGGGAGCTGGAGATCGCCAAGGGAATCCGGGGGATCATCTTCATCTCGGGAAAGCCGGAGAATTTTCTGGCCGGCGCCAACCTGAAGCTGATCTCGCAGATCGAAAGCGCGGATGAGGTGCGCAAAACGCTGGACCTTTTCCACGGCTCGTTTGCCCGCCTGGTCGCGCTGGGCATTCCCGCCGTTGCGGCCATCCACGGCCATTGCCTCGGCGGCGGACTTGAATTTGCTCTGGCCTGCACGGGACGGATCGCCAAGGAGGGCAAGAACACGCTGATCGGCCTGCCGGAGTGCAACGTCGGCCTCTTTCCGGGCGGCGGCGGGACGCAGCGCCTGCCCCGGCTGATCGGATACGATGCCTTCGAGCTGATCCTTCGGGGGAAGATGCTCCCGGCCGCCAAGGCCTATGAGATGGGCATCGTGGACCGTCTGATTCCCGCCGACGGGGATCTGCTCGCCTCGGCCCGGGCCTTTCTCGAGGAGATCATCGCCGGGACGGCGAACCTCAAGCGGCCCGTCCATGATTTCTCCCAGATCGACGCCGTCGCCGAAATGGCGAAGGCGGGAATCCTCAAGGCGACCAAGGGCAGGGAGATCCCGGGACCGATGCTCGCCCTCAAATCGATGCATGAAGGGCTGAAGGTGTCGCTCGAGGAGGGACTGGAGATCGAGAAAAAGAACTTCGTCGAGGTGGTCCTGAGCAACGAGGCCAAGGGAAGCATCAACACCTTCTTCATCAAGGGGATGACGGACAAACCCAAGGCGATGATGACCAAGGGCTTCGTTCCCAAGCCGCTTAACCGGGTGGCCGTTCTCGGCTTCGGGACGATGGGGCGGGGGATCGTCATCGAAGCGCTCCGCAACACGCAGCTTCCCGTCCTGGTGAAGGACATCCCCGAGGCGCTGGAGCCCGGGAAGGCATTCGTCCGGAAAATCCTCGACGGAATGGCCGAGAAGAAACGGCTCAAGGAGCCCGTCGATGCGATCCTGGCCCGTCTGACGGCCGTTTCGGAATATGTTCCGGAATTCAAGGAGACGGACCTCGTCGTGGAGGCGGTCTTCGAGGCGATCGACGTCAAGAAGCAGGTCTACGGGGAGCTGTGCGGGATCGTGCGTCCGGACTGCGTCATCGCCAGCAACACCTCGTCGATTCCGATCACGTCGATGGCGCCCTTCGTCACGCGGCCGGAACGGTTCGGGGGCCTCCATTTCTTCTCGCCGGTCTGGCTGATGCAGCTCGTCGAGGTGATCCGGGGCGAGAAGACCGCCCAGGAGACGGTCGACAACCTGCTGAACTTTGCGGGCCTGATCCGCAAGCGCCCGATCGTTTGCCGGGACAATCCCGGTTTTGTCGTCAACGCGATGCTCTTCCCGAATCTGATGCTCGCCCTTCAGTACATCGAGGAGGGCAATCCGATCGAAAAGGTGGACCGGGCGATGACCCGTTTCGGACTGCCCGTCGGGCCGATCAAGCTGACGGACGAGGTGGGGATCGACATCCCCTATAAGGTCTTCGTCGGTATGGGCGTCAAACAGGACACGCTGAAGAACGTCGTCGAATCGGGGCGTCTCGGCCTGAAGAAGTCCGGCAAGGGGTTCTTCCTGAAGGACGGGGGCGTCGATCCCGAGGTCCTGCCGCTGATCGCGAAGCGTCCGCCGAAGGAGGCGAGCGAGGAGGAGATCCAGATGGGGATCCTCACCGCGATGGTCAAGGTCGGCAAGGATCTCCTCGACCGGAAGATTGTCGAGGACGTCCGGATGATCGACGTCGGGATGATCTGGGGGATCGGCTTCCCGCCCGACAAGGGCGGCCCGATGAAATGGGCCGACCTGATCGGTCTCAGCCAGAAGCTCTACGGAAAGAATTTTTACTGATCCGACCCCGTTGCAATATGATGGCGCCCCCGGCCGCTTTCCCCCGGGGGCGCCTTTTTTGTTGGTTTGATTCAGTTGATTACAGGATCAGGTGTTGGAATTGTGTTGTTTAAGAAAACCCTCTGGTCCTTCCCTTTTATTTTCTTTTGTGGGGCCTTTTCGACGTTACCTCTTCGTCCCTTTTCGACATTCGTCCCTTTTCGACTTGACAGGAACCTTGTCTTAGGATAATTTACCAATTAAGAATATTTCTTAGTATTGAGCGGCGACGG
>JAXGRQ010000085.1:0-3318 GCA_040765725.1 Syntrophales bacterium | reverse complement strand
CACGCTGAGGCGCCGGATGTCCTCCGGATCGTTGATGGTTTGCAAAAGGGTCTGCCTTTCCGTCATGCTCCGTTCAGGACCTCCGTGCCAGGATATACCGGGCGATCTTCCGGAGCGGCGCCGCCCGGTCGTCGAAAGGGGCCAGCGAGGCGACCGCCCCGATCACCAGCTCTTCCGCCCTGGCCCGCGACGCATCGACTCCCAGCAGGGCGGGGAAGGTGGTTTTCCCTCGGGCAGCGTCGCTTCCCGTCCCCTTGCCGAGAAGGGCCGGGTCGCCCTCCACATTGAGAATATCGTCCGCGATCTGAAATGCAAGGCCGATCTTCTCGCCGTAGTCGGAGAGCGCCTCGAGCGCCTCCTTCCCGGCCCCGGCAAGGATCGCCCCCGCCCGCAGCGAGACCCGGAGAAGCGCGCCCGTTTTGAGGCGGTGGATCTCGTGCAGACCTTCCATCCCGATCTTTTCATTCTGCGCAAGGATGTCGAGGGCCTGGCCCCCGACCATTCCGCGAAGTCCCGCGGCGTCCGCTATTTCCTGCAGAACCGCGAGGACGCTTTCCGGCGGGATTCCGGGCGCCCGCTGCCTGAGGGCCAACAGGCAAAATGCCTCCGTCAGCAGCGCGTCCCCCGCGAGGATGGCCATGGCCTCGCCGAACACCTTGTGGGAGGTGGGCTTGCCCCTGCGGTAATCGTCGTTGTCCATCGCGGGAAGGTCGTCGTGGATGAGAGAATAGGTATGGATCATCTCGAGGGCGCAGGCCGCCGGCATGACCGTCTCAGCCCTCTCCCCGACCGCCTCGGCGGCGGCCAGGCAAAGGATCGCCCGGATCCGCTTCCCCCCCGCAAAGAGGCTGTAGCGAGCGGCCTGAAGGATCAGCGGCGGGTCGCTTCCTGCTCCCGGCAGGAAATCCTCCAACGCACGATCGATCAGCGCTTTCCGTTCTTCGAGATAGGCCTTCAGCGGAAAATCAGGACTCACGTTCCTCCTCCTCCGCGAACGGTTTGGCCGTCAGCGCGCCCTCCTCCCGAAGGAGGATCTCGACGCGCCGGTCGGCCTCGTCGAGCTTCTTCGCGCACAGCCGCGACAGCTTGATGCCCTCCTCAAAAGCCTTCAGCGATTCCTCGAGGGTCATCTCCCCCGCCTCCATGCGGTGCACGATCTCCTCCAGCTTCTCCAGCGCCTCTTCAAATTTCTCCTTGGACATGGGACGGCTCCTCCAAAATTTTCAGGATTCTGGCCCGCAGGCTTCCCGCCGCGAGTCGGACCTCGATCTCCTGTCCGGCCGCAGCATCCCCGGCCCGGCGGAGGATGAGACCATCCGGCCGCCTTCGCACAATGCTGTACCCCCTTCCGAGAACGGCCAGCGGGCTCAGCGAGGACAAAAGCGCCGCCGCGGTCTGTAAACGGGTCCGGTTTGAACCCGATTGGGTCACCCATGCCGCGCAAAGGCTCTTTCGCAGCCCCTCCAGTCCGACGCGCGCCTCGCCGATCCGCGACCGGGGGTCACGATGGGTCAAACGCAGGTTCAGATGGATCCACGCCTGGCGGCGGCCCTCCTGCATGCGGATTACAGAAAGCCGCATCCTCTCGACATTGTCGTCGAGCGCAATTCTGGCGTCGGCCAGCCGCCTTTTCGGGTCCCGGAGACGGCTCTGCAAACCCGCCACCCTCTCCCTCAGTCTCGTGAAGGAGGTTTCCAGGTTGCGGACCAGGCGGAGCCGAAGCGTCTCGACCGTGTCCCGAAGCTCCCTGCGAAGCGGCACGACCAGCTCGGCCGCGGCCGACGGGGTTGCGGCGCGAAGGTCCGCCGTGAAATCGGCGATTGTGAAATCCGTCTCGTGGCCCACCGCCGAGATCACCGGAATCCGCGAACGGGCAATCGCCCGGGCCACCCCCTCGTCGTTGAAAGGGGCGAGATCCTCCAGCGAACCGCCTCCCCGCGCGAGGATGATCACGTCCACGCCCCCGGCGACCTGCATTTCGTCGAGAGCGCGGATGATCTCCCCGGGCGCCTCCGCGCCCTGAACCCGAACCGCCGAAATGACAATGTCCACCGAGGGGAAACGGCGCCGGGTGACGGTCAGGATATCCCGGATGACGGCGCCGGTCGGCGAGGTCACGACGCCGATCCGCCCGGGCAGGAACGGAAGAGGTTTCTTGCGGGCCGGGTCGAAAAGGCCCTCCGCATCGAGGCGGGCCTTGAGCTGTTCGAAGGCCTTCTGCAGGGCCCCCAGCCCCCGAGGCTCAACGGCATCGATGATGAGCTGGTATTCGCCGCGGGGCGGATAGACGGTCAGTCTCGCCCGGCAGATGAGGCTCATCCCCTCTTCGATCTCGAGTCCGCCCGTGCGGCCGCGGACCTCGCCGAACGGACTCCGGAAAATCACCGCCCGAATCTGGCTTTTGTCGTCCTTGAGGGTGAAGTAGATGTGGCCCGACGCCGGACGTCGCAGGTTGGACACCTCCCCCTCCACCCAAACGATCGCAAAGCCCTCCTCCAGAAGCGTTTTGATCCGCTGGTTGAGCGCCGATATGGTCAGAATATCTCTCATATTTGTCCGGTCCATGGCGGCGCATTATCAGATATTCACCCCGGTGACAAGACCCATTATGAACGAGGAAGATGCATTGACTTTTGCCGTCCGGCTCCCGTATACTGTCAATCAGTTACAGGACCGTTGTGCGGCGGTGCGGGCTTGGTCCTTCCCCGCTTTGCCGACGGATGTTACGGATCGAACAACAGGGGAGGTTATGAGAAAAAAGGATTTTTTGAAATCTCCGGTTCGGCACGTCGATATCACCTCGTTCGACGCGACGCCGATCATCGAAGCCATGCGGGGAATGTCTTTCACGGCCCGGGATCTCGCCTCGGCCGCCGACCTTTATGTCCGGATGCTCCGCGAGAAGAGGGGCGGCGTCATCCTCACCATCGCGGGAAGCACCAGTGCGGCGGGTTGCATGCAGATCTACGTGGAGATGGTGAAAAACAACATGGTCGACGCGATCGTCGCCACCGGAGCCACGGTGGTGGACATGGACTTCTTCGAGGCGCTCGGGTTCCGGCATTACCAGGGAACGCCGTTCGTGGACGACCGTCTGCTCCGCAGCCTTTACATCGACCGCATCTATGACACCTACATCGACGAAGGGCAGCTCCAGGTCTGCGACAAGACCATCCAGGCCATCGCGGACAAGCTTCCGCCCCGGCCCCACTCCTCGCGGGAGTTCATCCGCGAGATGGGCCGCTACCTGACCGAACACAGCGTCAAGAAGGCTTCTCTCGTCCAGTCGGCCTTCGAGCAGGGCGTTCCGATCTTCTG
>JAXGRQ010000084.1:0-3710 GCA_040765725.1 Syntrophales bacterium | reverse complement strand
GACCTTGAAAGTGTTTTCCCGGATGGCCTCCGATACCACAAGGACGGGTTTCGGCAACAACGCGGCGATCAGCAAAGCCAGGACCATGATCGCAAAAAAGATGGAGAGAGAGATGATGGCGAAGACCCATGACCAGCCGTCCCACTCTTTGCTCACCGCATTGGCCATGGTCTCGTAAATGTTGGAGGAATTGATTTCCGTCAGATCGCCCCCGACCTCTGCGTCTTTCGACATCACGATGACCCCGCCCAGTGAGACGACGTTTCCTTTGACGACGGCCGTTTTCGTCAGGACCACCGATCCCCCGATAGCCACGGCACTTTTCTCAACGGTCCCGTGAACCGTAATTTGGCCGCCGAGGGTCCACACGCTGCGGATCTTTTCCCCCTTCTCGACCGTGATGTCACTGCCGATCTTGATCAATCTCTTGTCGCTCGATGTCGATGCCGTCGCCGGCCCAACCAGCAGCGTGACCACGAGAAGAAAGCCCAGTATGCCTCTAATCGGTCTCATGTTTCCATTCCCCTGTTTACCCCGGCATGCAAAATGCCCGGATGGTCGCAGTATAGAGGAGGGGTCGACACCTGTCAATGAAACAGTGAACAGGGGAAAGTGAAAATGATACGGCTCCATCACTGGCAATGTGTTCCGGTCGGCTGGATTCCGTTCCGGAACAGGGCGATCAGAGAGGAGGAAGGCCACTTTTCCGGATTCCCTTGAACGACCTCAGAAAATCCGACAGGATTTGCCTCACCACGAGGAGCAATCGCATCAGGCTTGTCCCGGTGCGTTGCGATGAACCGGGGAATATCTGGTTCATAATCTCGCGCCTGGGGAAAAGGTTTTCTTTGATGAAGCGAATTTTCTTGCCTGTTGTGCGAATCTGAAAGAGCCACAACAAATCCATCACGGTGCCGGGAGAGGCTGGCAGAAGCCGCAAACTCAGGATATGACTTTCGATCGCTGAAAGGCCATCTCTGCCAAGCCCGATCAAGACCTTATCGGAGACTTCGCAACCGAGGAGATGTTGGGTCATGAGCAGTGCGTACAGAACGATCCTGTCGGCCCGGATGCGGCGACAATACGCTGTCAAGCCCTCCCAATCCAGGATGGGTAAGTGCGCTTCTATGGTTTCTGAGATATCGGCCAGCCAGATCAGCCGGCCGTAACGATGCTTCAGCAGGTGGTAGGACAGGGCGACCATCTGATCGTTGAACGCCAATCCAAGTAAAGATGCGCTTTTGCCGATCGGGACGGCGTTTTTCCATACCTCGTCCCATTGCACGTCCATAATGTCTTCGCGGCTTCCGATCCTTTCGGAAGAGATGAAACTGCGGTGTATGTCGATTGCCAGGATCCCTTTCGAGAATCCATCCGGATAGAGTCGCTTTTGAACAAAGCCCATCTCCTCCAGCGCCTCTTTAAGGGAAGCTTTTTGCTCCTGCCGGACGATCAGGTCGATGTCTTCCATGGGTCGCAGCGCTGGATTACGATAAACCGTCTGCAGGATCGCCATTCCCTTGAAGAGGATTACCTGCAATCCCCTTTTGATCAGTGCTTTGTCCAGATCGGCGAGAGTCTCCAGCAGATGCCGGTTGACGAGGAATGTTTCGGTATAGATCCGGGACAGAAATTTCGCGGTATCGGGCGGAACGGCCTCGATGAGGCCCATGCTGCGGAAATGGTCATAGAGAAAAGGGGCGAGGCCCTCCTGAAAAGCCCGTTCGGCTAACGAGAGCCAATCGACTTCCCGAACGCAGCGCGCAAGCCAGGATGCATCGCCGCCTTTGAGTTTCTGACGTGCGACCATCCGCAGAATCCGGCTTTCTGTTTCATCTTTCGAGATCTTCAAGGGCATTCTTTAAAAGGTGTCGTGAAGGGAAGGGTGGCAGGCCGCAGGGAGAAGGCCTCAGGCGCCGCATTCAAGCAGTTTACCTTCAGTGACCCCAAAGGCGCAACGGATCCCGAATCCATCGTTTTGCGCATTCTTTGAATGAGGACACGAACCACGAGCAAAGTTCTATGGATCTCCCCAGGGGCACGTAACGTCCGTTTCGGATGAAACCGATGGCTTTCCCCATAATGGCATCTTCCTCGGCCTTTTCCAGGGGCAGGCCATAGCCGTCTCCCTTCAGGCACAGCCGGCCGCCTCTCCCCTTCCGGATGAATCGGTGGACGACATATTCCCCGCTGTCTTCCCGGTATATGAGGATATTTCCCCTGCGAAGCGACGTCAGTGCCGCCTCCCGGAGGACCACGAGATCGTTATCCCGCAGAACGGGATGCATGGAGTGACCCTTCACTCTGCACAATTTCATCGAGCATCCTCTTGAACAGGGTATGATCACGAAACAGCCTGGCTCCCCATGAGATTTCATAGGCCGGATAATGGCAGAGCCGTTCGACAAACCGCTTCTGAGGCGTCTGCTCGGCCGTGCAGTGTGACCACAGGAACTGGGGCACAATCCTGCGGAGGAGTTCGCTCTTTTTTTCAATCCGCTTTACGCACAGAGGCCCTTTGCCGAACCGCGGCAACAGCAGGAATTTCAACGTGGCGGGTTTGTACCGATCCCTTCCCGGCGCGATCGCTTGGTGCTTCAGGAAGATGACCGAATAGAAGGGCAGCATCTCGATGCCCTCTCCGGTTTCTCTCAGCAGGGTGATGTCATCACTCAGCAGATCGAGCCCGTTCCTCATGGCCATGTGGCTGAAGGTTGATTTTCCGCAGTCGGATGGTCCGACAGCGAGACATCCCCCCTGAAAATGAAACCCTCCGGAGTGCATGGCCCAAATCCCCCTTCGCGCGAGGAGGGGGAACAGCAGGCCTCCGATCTCCTGCGACGTTTCTTTTTTCCTGAAGTCGAGGACCGGCGCCGCCCCCGCCGTTTCGCCCGTCAGAAAAAGTGAGAGCAACCGGCCGACGGCCTCTTCCTCATCCCGGCTGAAGCAGTTGATACGGGCCCGCAGGCCGTGGACGTTTATGTCAAGTAACGAGCCCATGGGGAATCCGGGTACTCCTTCAACCAGTCAAGCTTCCCGAACTGGTAAAAACACCAGTTGCACAGGGAAAGAGGGGCCTTCTTGATCTTCTCTTTCCTTTCGAATCGCCATTTCAGGATATCGGGCAGCACATGCAGGTGGCGAACGATCAGGTCTTCGAGCGGATATTTCCTGATGTTGCCTATGCATTCACTTCCCTTGTATGTTTCAGGGGTGGCGCCCACGTTGCTCAGGTTATTGCATAAAAGGTAGTTTCCCGCCTCGTCCACTCCGAACTTGAAAAAGGCATTGCACGTAAAAAGATCATTTTCGGTGTTGAAGGCCTCGATCCGCAATCTCGGAAAGATCGCTTGCCAGCCCGCGAGCTCGACGAAAAGCCCGTAGATCTCTTCGGGATCGGGGATCAAGCCCCGTTCGATGAGCTGTCTCGTCGGCTGGATGAACGTAAAGGAATGAGAGAACACGCCGAGCCCGGATGTCAGCAAAAGCATCTCCCTCAATTCGTCCTTGTTGCCGTTGGTGACGGCGGTCTTGATATAGCAGGGGATGCCGAGCAGGCGGCACATCCCGATCGCTTCCATGATCCGGCGGTAACTTCCGTCTCTCCTGTTCTGATCGTGCTTGTCCTCCCGGGCGCTGTCCAGACTGAATCCAACCAACCGGATCCGTTTGCGCACGTGCGGTGCCCGCAGGAGGGGGAACAGGCGTTC
>JAXGRQ010000083.1:0-4027 GCA_040765725.1 Syntrophales bacterium | reverse complement strand
AGATTTTCATGCCCGTCCTTTTTTAACCTCCTCGACAAAGGCTGCCGCACGCCGCGTCAATTCGGCCATATCCCCTGCGTCCAGCAGTTTTTGATGGATCAGGGCGCCTCCCACACCCAACGCAACGGCCCCGTTCCGGATGAATGCGGCCGCTGTATTGATATCGACGCCGCCGACCGGTACGATTTTCAACTGTGGCAGCGGAGCCAACAATGCCTTGATCCACGCCGGTCCGCCGACTTCGGCCGGAAAGAGCTTGATCAGGTCCGCACCGGCCTCCCAGGCCGTCAGCATTTCCGTTGGTGTAAAACAGCCCGGGATCACAGGGATACCGTACCGGTTGCATAACGCAATCACTTCCAAGTTGAGAGTCGGGGAGACAACAAAGTCCGCACCGGCCAAGAGGACCGAACGGGCCGTCTCCGGATCGAGAACCGTGCCTGCCCCAAACAGAATCTCGTGCCCGAACCGTTTGACGGCGTCGGCAATCACATCCAGGGCGCCGGGTGTCGTCATGGTCACTTCCATCACCCGCACGCCCCCTTTCCGGATCGCATTCGCGGCGGCAATCAACTGGTCGGGATCCTGAGCGCGCATGATGGCGATGACACCCGTTTTATGAATCAGGCGCAACTTTTCGTTTTTTTCCATGCCCTTTACGGCCCCCCTGCGCATCAACTACGTGACGTGGTTATCGTCATTTTTTACGGCCAATTCGGCAAGTCGCCGCTCGATTTTCTTATGGGTGAAAAAAGACAGGACCAGGAAGGCGACGGCCAAAACCATCAGCACGACTGCAATCGGGCGGCTGAAGAGAATCGAGGCGTGGCCGCCGGAGATGACCAGCGCTCGCCGCAGGTTGCTCTCCGCCATCGGTCCGAGGATCAGTGCCAGCAGGATGGGGGAAAGGGGAAAATCGTACTTCTGCATGATATACCCGACGATGCCGAAGACGATCGTCAACCCGACATCAAACACGTTTCCCCTCATGGCATAGGAACCGATCATCGAAAGCACGAGGATCATCGGCATCAGGATGGAGTTTTCGATCAGGATGACCTTGGCGAAGAATCTCATCCCGGCCATGCCGACGAACTGCATCAAAAACTGCGCAACGATCATCGAGGCAAAAACTGCATAGACAAGATCCATGTGTTCCTTGTAGAGCAGCGGCCCCGGCTGGAGCCCCTGGATCACGAAGGCCCCCAGCAGAACCGCCGTCACCGCGTCACCGGGAACCCCCAGGGAGAGCAGCGGGATCATCGCGCCGCCTTGGCAGGAGTTGTTCGCCGCTTCCGTCGCGGCAACGCCTTCGACCATCCCCGTTCCGAAGAGTTCGGGTGTTTTGGACGAGCGCTTGGTCTCCGCATAGGCGATAAACGCCGCGATGTCGCCTCCGGCCCCCGGGATGGATCCCACGAAGGTGCCGATCAGGCTTCCCTTGATCAGCGCCGCCGTCGATCTTTTGATTTCGCTCCAGGTCGGCACGAATTGGCTCAGTTTGGCCTGCACCTTCTCGGTTTTCAGCATCTTCTCGATGTTGGCGATGACCTCGGATACGGCGAACAAACCGATCAGAGTCGGGATGAAGCTCGGCCCCTCCATAAGTTCGCTGAAGCCGAAGGTGAAGCGGGGAAATCCGGAGATGGGGTCGAGCCCCATGGAGGCAAGCAGAAGGCCGAAAAACCCGACCATGATGCCCTTCACCAGCGAGCGGCCGGAGATCGAAATGATCACGCTGAGGCCGAAAATGGCGAGGGCAAAGTATTCCACGGGACCGAACTCCAGCGCAAAACCGGAGATCAGAGGGGACATGAAAATCATGACGGCGCAACCGACGATGCCGCCGACAAAGGAGGAAAAGAGAGACATGGCCATCGCGCTTCCCGCCATCCCCTTTTTGCACATCGGATACCCTTCGAGGATCGTCGCAGCCGCGGCCGGCGTGCCGGGCGTGCGGATCAGGATCGCCGAAATGGCCCCCCCATACATGGCACCGGTATAAATGCCCATGAGCATCGAGAGGCTGGCCACGGGCGGACGACCGAAAGTCAGCGGGATCAGAAGGGCTACACCCATTGTGGCCGTCAGGCCCGGGAGGGCCCCGATCGCGATGCCGGCGGTGACGCCTACGAAAATGAGGAACATCACGTTCAGTGTGAATATGCTGTTAAAGCTGTGCAAAAGCATGCCGAAATCAACGTTCATCGGATTTATGTCCTGTCAATGGGGCACTGCTTTTAAAGGCCGCTGAAGGCAAGGGATTCCTCCTGCATCAGAGGATGGAGCGCAGAAGCCCCCCGGGCAACGAGAGAAGCAGCACCTTCTCGAATACCAGATAGACGGCAAGGGTGATCGCGACGGGGACCCACAGATAATGAGCTGTTTTCCGGCTTCCCAGCAGAAACATGTAGAACATGATAAACGGGATCGTCGCGATGATGAATCCCACCGGCTTGAGGAGAGCGCAGTATACGACCATGCCGGCCACGGCCAGCAGGATCCGTTTGATCCCCTTGTCCCGGAGGTTCAGCTTTTGGACTTCGCCGACGCTCTTCCCGATCAGGGCCTGAACAATCAACAAGGCGCTAAAAAAAATCAATCCCCCTGCTAGGATCTCCGGGAAAAAGGCTGGGCCGATTTTCATCACGAAGTCTTCAGGAAAGGATCGGCACTGGAAGATGATATAGGCGCCGATCAGAATTCCGACGATGCCGGAAATGATATCCGCGAGTTTCACAAGATCTCCCCTATGCCGATCACAACGGACGGATTCCTGGAGGGTGATGAAAAATGGGGCAAAAGCCGCCGCCCTTGCCCCACCGGATGCTTGATGCCGCTTTATTTCTTCGTGAGGCCGAGGTTTTTCATAACCGCCTCGACATCCCTGGCGTTTGTCTCCAGAAACTTGGCGAAATCCTTGTCGTTCTGGTACGCAAGATTGAGGCCGACCTTCTTGGCGAAAGCCTGGAATTCGGGCGAATCGAAGGCCTTTTTGAAGGCATCGGAGAGGATGGCCCTGACCGCAGGATCCACCTTCTTGGGAAGGGCAAGTCCGCGCCAGGTATAGAAGGTCACGTCAATGCCCTGCTCTTTGAATGTCGGCACATTCGGGTAAAGGGGATCCCGTTTTGTGTCCATGACGCCAAGGATCTTGAGGTTTCCCGCATCGACCTGGGCGCGAACCTCCGCGACACTCACCGAAACGGCCTGGATGTGACCGCCAACCAGCGAGGTGACCGCCGGCGCTGCGCCGTCATAGGGAACATATTTCACTTTGACGCCGGTCTGCTGGGACATCAGGCCCGCGGCAATATGCCAGACCGAACCGGGACCGGAATTTCCGATGGCGATCTCTCCGGGATGGGCCTTGGCATAGGCAATGAAGTCCTTTACATTATTGAAAGGCGAATCCTTTTTTACGGTCAAGGCGGGAGGATCCGCGTTAATCCGCATCATCGGATCATAGTCCTTGTAGGTAAAGGGGATCAGTCCCTGCGGAGGCAGCGAGTTGAGCTCGAAGGTGATCATGCCGAAGGTGTAGCCGTCCGGAGCAGCGTTCATAATGGCCGCGTGGCCGATGCCGCCGCCGCCGCCCGTATTGTTGACCACGGTGATCGACTGCCCGAGAAACTTTTCCGCCTCCTTGGAAAGGGCGCGTAGGAGAGTGTCTGTCCCGCCGCCGGCAGCCCACGGGCATATGACCGTAATGGACTTTCGCGGGAAGTCGGGCTTCTTCTGAGCACAGACCGAGGTCGCCAAACCGAAGATCGCCAGCAGGGATACCATGACAATGATCTTGTTCTTCATTTGAGCCTCCTTAAGATGTTTTGGGGATAAAGGAACTTTTCAACGGAACCTTCAAGATGACCGGTTCTTGGTTGCAGGGAGACAATGGTATCAGCAGATGTTTCATCACGTGCCTGAGTTGAACTTCGGAAGCCATGACGTTCATCTCATGTTGTTTCGCAATACGGAACACCGACCCGTATTATGGGACGAATCCTATACAGAATGGACGATGATT
>JAXGRQ010000082.1:0-4151 GCA_040765725.1 Syntrophales bacterium | reverse complement strand
TGGCTGATCTTAAAAAAAAATTGCAGAAGCAGTTCATGGGGAAGTGCAGAAAGAAATAGAGCGCATCGTCGGTCGGTATTGTTTGGCAAGGGGAAATGGCGGCAGTTTTGACTTGGAATCATTTGAATTTGCGATCCGTTCTTCAATGCACGGCATTGGTTGCAGCCTGATCGAGATATTAGCAAATGCTGATGGCGGGGATTACCGTGGGAGCATGATTGCCGGCGAAGAGGGTCATGAATATGAGTTTATTGAGTATCGGGACAAGAAGCTGCTGACGGCATTAGGTTCGGTGACGGTCAAGCGGGCCTATTATTATGATCGGGAACACAAGCGGGGATATTGTCCGAAAGACCGTACCCTGGACATTGAAGGGACATCATACAGTTCTGGGGTTCGCCGGATGATGAGCAGGGTTGGCGCCTACCGGCCGTTCGGTTTGGGGCGGGAAGATTTGTATGAGTTGGCCGATATCCGGGTGAGCGCCAAGGAAGTGGAGCGTATATCCCAAATGGTAGGAGGCCAGGCAGAGGCGTTCCATGCTGCGGAAGCCGCGGTGTTGGCGGCGGACAAAAGTATCCCGATCAAGCCGGTTTCCAAGCTATATGCGTGCATAGACGGAACAGGGGTGCCGGTGGTGAAGAGAGAGACCGCAGGCAGGAAGGGCAAGGGAGAAGATGGCCAGGCCAAGACCAGGGAAGTCAAGCTGGGATGTGTATTTACGCAGACAAGGGTTGACGGTGAAGGGCGTCCGGTGCGGGATGATGCTTCAACCAGCTACACCGGAGCGATCGAATCGGCGGAACTTTTTGGCAGGCGAATTTATCAGGAGGCAATGAGGCGGGGCATGGACTCGGCGGGGGAAACGGTTGTGATCGGAGACGGCGCCCTCTGGATATGGAACATTGCGGATGAACAATTTTATGGAGCCACCCAGATTGTTGATCTGTATCATGCGCGAGAACATTACTGGAACGTTGCCAAAGCCTGTTTTGGCCATGACAAAGACAAACTACGTGAATGGACAGAAGAGCGTCGCAAAGAGATGGACGCTGGCAAACCGGAAGAAGTTATTAAAGCCATCCATTGTTGCTCATCCTTGCCGGGATACGATCAAGCGACATGTGAACGGGAAATCGGTTATTTTGAGAAGAACAAGGAACGGATGCGGTATGCGGACTTTCGAAAGCGTGGTCTTTTTGTAGGTTCTGGTGTTCTGGAGGCAGGATGCCGAACCGTCGTTGGGCAGCGTCTGAAACAGTCGGGGATGCACTGGACAGTCAGGGGAGCGAACAACATTATCGCCCTTCGCTGCAACATCATGAGCAATCGGTGGGAAGACTTTTGGGAGCATCGGACAGCGGCATGAAAACGGTACCCACAAATTTGTCGCACACCCAAATCCATTCCGTTCATTGACAAAGTCAGCGAAATATGTTCTTTAATTTATAAAGAGGTGATGGAGTTCACCGCAACCGCCGCCGGGCTGATAACTCCTATCAGAAAAGTTCTGTTAGGGGTTTTTTTATGGCGGACATCATGAACAACCAGTCCTTGCTGACACGGGAACTGCTTTCCGGTGTCCGTGAAACCTGTGATTCTCTCCATATCGCCTCTCTGAAGCGTCGGATCGACATCTGCGAGGCGCTCCTCGAAGAGAATCCGCCAATCGACGTCGCGATCCTCGGGCAGTTCAAGGCGGGAAAGAGCTCCTTCATCAACGGCCTGTTGGGGAAACCGCTCCTTCCCACCGGTGTCGTTCCCGTCACGACGGTGATCACGCGTCTGCAGTATGGACCGGCAGAGCGGGCGTTCGTGACCCACTTCGACGGATCGCGAACCGAGATCCCCTTAGAAACGCTGGCTGACTTCACCTCCGAGGCCGGAAATCCGGAAAACGTCAAGAACGTAGAGGTGGTGGACATCGATGTTCCCGTCATGTTGGATTATCCGGGATTGAGACTGGTGGACACCCCGGGGATGGGGAGCGTCTTTAAAACCCACATGAAGACCGCGCAGGAGTGGCTTCCCGAGGTTGGCGCAGCGATCGTGGCGGTCAGCTCGGACCGCCCTCTCTCCGAGAACGATCTCGATCTCATCCGGGAGCTGGCGCGTCACACGCCGAACGTGATCCTGCTGTTGACCAAGGTGGATCTTCTGCTTCCCGACCAGCGGACCGAGGTGGTTCAATTCCTGGAAAAAACCCTGGAGAGAGAGCTGGGCAGGAAGCTGCCGATCTACCGTTTCTCGACACGGACCGACACGGAGAGCTTCACCTGCCGCATCGAAATGGAAATCCTGCTCAGACTGTCACTGAACCGGGATCTTGAGTTTCGAAATATCCTGAGGCACAAGGTCAGATCCGTTGCATCGGTCTGCATCAACTATCTTGAGATCGCGCGGCAGAGCGCGATGCAGGAGGATCGGGACCGGGATGATATCCGGCGGAGGATTCTCGACGAACGGCTGAGCCTGAATGTGATTCAGGAGGACCTGATGCTGATCGCCCGCGAAAATTCCCGGCAGACCCGGACCTTCATCATGCAGCACCTCAATCGCATGGAGTTTCCGCTTCAGGACCGGCTCAAAGCGGCCCTGCGGGAGGAATTGCCCTCATGGCGCGGGAACCTCTGGAGGCTAACACGGCGATACGAAGAGTGGTTGACAGGCAAGATGACGGAGGCGATGACCGAAATCTCCCGAAAGGAGAACAAGCATTTCCTCGGAACGCTCAAGAAAGCCCACGGCAGCTTCGAAAGGAGCCTCGCCTCCTTCCGCGCCCTTCTGGGACAGAACATCGAAAATGTGCTGGGAGTGAAGCTGGCGGAGACGGGCTGGCGGATCGAGGTAAACGAACCCAGCCGTCCGGACGTCGGGTTTATCCGTGTTTTCGATTTTCATTTCGACCTGCTTTGGTTCCTGATCCCGATGTTCCTTTTTCGCGGACTGTTTGAAAAACATTTCTTCACTTTGATATCGCGTGCGGTGGAAATGAATCTCTCCCGCCTGGGCGCCCAATGGGAGAACCGGGTCAATGCGGCAATCGAGGAAATGCGCAAACAGGCGACGGAATATGTGAAAGATGAAATCGAAACGATCGAGGCCCTTCTCGAGGGAAGTCACGGCAGAACCGCGGAAATTGAAAAGCGGATCGAGGGCTTGAAAAGACAACTGGCCGGCATGGATCAGGGCGGATCTCCATCTCGAATGTGATCGATGCCTCTGACCTGCTGCTGAAACCGAAACGTTGCAAGGCGACCCTGCGATTTTGACCAGCGGAGATGGAAAACGGGCATGAAAAGCATGGGCCGTTATTTCGGCATGGGAAGAAATGTTTTTGCCGCCGGACTGGTCAGCTTCTTCATGGATGTCAGTTCTGAAATGGTCTATCCCCTCATACCGTTGTTTCTGGCAAATGTCCTTGGGGTCAACAAATCGGTTATCGGGCTGATTGAAGGGATCGCCGAATCCACCGCAAGCCTGCTCAAGGTTTTTTCCGGCTGGCTCTCCGACCGGATCGGCAGACGCAAGGGGCTGATGGGGATGGGATATGGGATATCGGTCCTCAGCAGGCCGCTGATCGCCCTGGCCGTCGGCTGGCCGCAGATCCTCGCTTCACGATTCATCGACCGGCTCGGCAAGGGGATCCGCACGGCGCCCCGGGATGCGATCATTGCCGAGTCGTCCCTTCCCGAGGTAATGGGGCGGGCCTTTGGATTCCACCGTGCGATGGACACGCTCGGCGCCGTCGTCGGGCCCGCCCTTGCCTTTTTTCTGCTCGGCCTCTTTGCGGGAGATTTCCGGAAGGTGTTCTGGTTATCCATGATCCCGGGGATCATCGCTGTTTTGCTGATCGTCTTTTTGATTCAGGAAAAGAAGAGGGCGCTGCCCGAGAGCCGGAAACGGCCGAGATTGACCCTGGCTCATTTCGACTGGAGGTTTAAATTCTTTGTCGTCATCACGACGCTGTTTGCGATCGGGAACTCCAGCGACGTGTTTCTGATCCTGAGGTCTCAGCAGTTGGGAATACCAACGGCGGTTATCCCGGTGCTTTACTTGACTTTCAACCTGATTTATTCCCTGTCGGCCTTTCCCGCCGGCATGGCGGCGGATCGGTTTGGAAAGAAGCGGATCATGATGATAGGATTTAT
>JAXGRQ010000081.1:0-4387 GCA_040765725.1 Syntrophales bacterium | reverse complement strand
TTGACAGAAAACGCCAAACAATATATAGCCCGGGCCGGATACAGCCCGGTGTACGGCGCCCGGCCGCTCAAGCGGGTGCTGCAGAAGCAGATCCTCGATCCGCTGGCGCTGAACCTTCTGGACGGAACCTTTGCGGAAGGGGATCATATCACGATCGACCAGAAGGACGGCCGCGTGGTTTTCAGCAAATAAGGAACGGCCTGAGGGAGAAGACCGATGAATACGTTGAAAACGGGACTGTTATTGGGCGCGCTGACCGGCCTCCTGATGCTGATCGGCGGCTGGTTCGGCGGCCAGAACGGCGTGGTCATCGCGTTTCTGTTCGCGATGGCGATGAATTTCGGAAGCTACTGGTTTTCGGACAAGATCGTGCTGCGCATGTACCATGCCCAGCCCGTTTCGGAGAGCGAGGCGCCGGAGCTCTACAGGATGGTGAAAGACCTGGCCCTGCGCGCCTCGATGCCGATGCCGCGGGTCTACATCATCCCGGAGGAGACGCCCAACGCGTTTGCCACGGGGCGGAACGAACAGCACGCCGTGGTCGCCGTGACGGAGGGGCTCCTGCGGATTCTGAGCCGGGACGAGCTGGAAGGGGTGCTTTCCCACGAAATGACGCACATCCGGAACCGCGATATCCTGATCGGCTCCATCGCCGCCACGCTGGCCGGCGCGATCGTCATGCTGGCCAACATGGCCCAGTGGACCGCGATGTTCGGCGGCGGGGGGCACGATGACGACGAGGGGGGCGGGGGCAACATCCTCGGCCTGATCGTCATGGCCATGCTGGCCCCGATCGCCGCGACGCTGATCCAGATGGCCATTTCCCGCTCCCGGGAATTCCTCGCGGATGAAGGCGGGGCAAGGATTTCGGGCAAGCCCTACAGCCTGGCCGGCGCCCTCGAAAAGCTCTCCCAGGCGTCCCGGGCGCTCCCGATGCAGGCGAACCCTTCGACCGCCCACATGTTTATCGTCAACCCGCTGACCGGACGCTCGCTGATGAACCTGTTCAGCACGCACCCCCCCATCGAGGAGCGGATCGCCCGTCTGCGGAGCATGAGACCGTCATAGCCTCGAGGAGGAATCATGGAAGAGGAGAAAAAAGAGAAGGGATTTGTGATCAAGGACCGGCGCCATTTCGACGAGTCGGGAACCACCCGGGAGGAACCGGAGCCCGAGGCGGACCGGCAGAAACCCGCGGACGGCCCCGCGGATGCCCGGGACGCCCGGACGGAAAAGGGGCCCGCGGACGCGGAAGAGGCGGGGCTTCCCGAAATGAATTTCGCGGGGTTCGTCCTCTCGCTCAGCACAACGGCGATGTACCATTTCGGGGATTTCCCCGATCCGGTCACCAAGGAGGCCAGGCGAAACCTGGTCGCCGCAAAACAGACCATCGATATCCTGAACATCCTGCAAACGAAAACGAAAGGCAACCTCGACGAGGACGAAAAGCAGCTTCTCGAAGGCATTCTCTACGAGCTGAGGATGCGCTATGTGAAGGAAATGTCCTCCAAATGATCACGAAGGCGGCCCCGGCCAAGGTCAATCTTTACTTGCGGGTTCTCCGGAAGCGCGAAGAAGGTTACCACGACATCCTCTCTTTGATGCAGAGGATCAGCCTCTGCGACGACCTGACCTTCTCGCCGGATTCCCGCGGCCTGGCCGTTTGTTGCCCCGGCGCACCGCTGCCGGAAGACGAGGGGAACATCGTCCACCGCGCGGCGGCGGCTTTTTTTTCCCGCATCGGAAAACCCCCGAACGTGGCGATCACGATCCGGAAGAGGATCCCGATCGCCGCGGGACTGGGCGGCGGAAGCTCCGATGCCGCCACGACCCTCCTGACGCTCAACGAAATGCACGGATCCCCGCTGGCCGCGGAGGAGTTGATGAGGATCGGAACGTCGCTCGGGGCGGACGTCCCGTTTTTCATCGTCGGGAAAACCGTCTGGGCCTCCGGGATCGGCGACCGGTTCACCGAATGCCCCCCCCTGCCCCCTTTTCACTTTGTCCTGGTCAATCCGGGGTTCGAAATCTCCACAAAATCCGTATATCAGGGGCTGAATTTGGCATTGACAAACCGGACAATCCATTATAGCATCCCGCGGTTTTTCACACAGAAAGATGTGATTGGCGCTCTGACGAACGACCTGGAAAAGGTTACGGTGAAGCAACACCCCGTTCTCCATGAGATCAAGGCCCTTCTGCTGGCGAACGGCGCGCGCGGGGCCCTGATGTCGGGCAGCGGACCGACCGTCTTCGGCGTCTTTACGGACAGCGGAACCGCGGGGAGAGCGGAGAAAAGTCTGGGGCAGGATGCCCGGTGGCGGGTATTCGGGGCGCGCTCCCTGTAGGAAGGCCGTTCCCCGTTTTTGCAGCCGTCAGCCGGGCCGGAATGGAGCCCGCCGTCCGCATCGGAACTGGGGCGTCGTCAAGCGGTAAGACACAGGAATTTGGATCCTGCATTCGGAGGTTCGAATCCTCCCGCCCCAGCCAACGGATCCGTTAAGGAAAGTCAACATGCTCGAACGAATCAGGGTGTTCAGCGGCAACGCGAATTTGGACCTCGCCCAAAAAATCTCGGAGAACCTCGGCATATCCCTTGGAAAGGCCAACGTCACGTCCTTCAGCGACGGCGAAACCCGCGTGGAAATCAATGAGAATGTGCGGGGCATGGACGTGTTCATCATTCAACCCACCTGCCCCCCGGTCAACGTCACGCTGATGGAGCTGTTGATCATGATCGATGCGGTGCGACGCTCCTCCGCGGACCGCATCACCGCCGTCATCCCTTACTACGGCTACGGCCGGCAGGATCGCAAGGTGGCGCCGCGGGCGCCGATCACCGCCAAACTGGTGGCCGACCTCATCACCCGCGCCGGCGCGAACCGCGTCCTGGCCATGGACCTCCATGCCGGGCAGATCCAGGGATTCTTCAACATCCCGGTGGACAATCTCTTTGCAACGCCCGTTCTGCTGGAATACATCAAAAAAAATTACCGGGGAGACAATGTCGTCATCGTTTCGCCCGATACGGGGGGCGTGGAAAGGGCCCGCGCCTTCGGAAAGAGACTCGGGGCCAGCCTGGCCATCATCGACAAACGCCGGGAGGGGCCGAACGAGGCCCAGGTGATGAATATCGTCGGTCAGGTCAAGGGGATGAAGGTGATTCTGCTGGACGACATGATCGACACGGCCGGAACGGTGGTTCAGTCGGCAAGGGCGCTCAAAGAGGCGGGCGCCGTGGAGGTTTCGGTCTGCTGCACCCATCCCGTGCTTTCCGGACCGGCGATCGAAAGAATCGAGCAATCCGACCTGAAAGAGGTGGTTGTCACGGATACCGTTCCGCTGCATGAGAAAGCAAAGGCCTGCGGCCGAATCAAGGTGCTTTCCGTGTCGGGCCTCCTCAGCGAAGCCGTCCGCAGGATCTACTACAACGACTCAGTCAGTTCATTATTCATTTAGGAGGAATTCCCATGGAGGCGACCGAATTAAAAGCCTTTACACGCAGCGAATCCGGCAAGGGTCCGGCGAGGCGATCCAGGAAAAACGGGTTGATCCCGGCCGTGTTTTACGGCCGCGGCGAGCAGACGGTCCATCTTTCCGTCAACGCGAACGATCTGAAGAAGATCATCCAGAAGAAGAGGGAAAATGTCTTCATCAAGCTGCTCATCGAGGGGGAAAAACCGATGACCAAGCTTTCCCTGATCAAGGAACTGCAGATCGAACCGGTCAGTCGAAAATTTTATCATGCCGATTTTTATGAAATCCGCATGGATCACAAGCTGACGCTGGACGTGCCGATCCATTTCGTCGGCATCCCCATCGGCGTCCAGAACGGCGGGGAGCTCCAGCATCTGAAGCGGGACCTGAAGGTGTCCTGCCTTCCCTCGGTGCTGCCCGATTTCATTGACGTCGACGTCACCGGCCTGGATATCGGCAACTCCATCAAGGTGAAGGACATCTCCGTGCCCGAGGACATTGCGGTCCTCGATCCCCCCGATGTGGGCGTGGCGATGGTCGCCGTGGTGAAGGTCTCCGTGCCTCAGGCCGAAGAGGCGGCGGCAGCGGAAGGAGAAGCCGCTGCGGAAGGGGCGCCCGCGGCAGAGGGGGAAACCCCCGCCAAAGGGGACGCAAAAGGCTAACGGCACTTTTGGTCTTCCCTGTGCGCAGGATCGGCGGATGCCGCGCTCGCAATGTCGGGGGATGGCTTGAAGCTCATCGCGGGACTGGGAAATCCGGGAATCCGGTATCGGATGAACCGCCACAATGCGGGTTTCATGGTCCTGGACCGGGTGGCGTTGCAGCAGAACATCTCCATGGACCAGAACCTTTTCGAAGCGCGGGTGGGTAGGGGAAAGATCGAAGGGACGCCGGTTCTGCTCGTCGAACC
>JAXGRQ010000080.1:0-4494 GCA_040765725.1 Syntrophales bacterium | reverse complement strand
TCCCTCATTTCGATGGCCGTCGCAACCGGCACGAGCTCGACGCCTCGCGGCGCGGCAAGCACCGTAGGACCGCTGATCAGCGTCACGTTCGCACCCCGCCGTTTGGCCATCAGGGCCAGGGCGTACCCCATCTTCCCCGAAGAATGGTTGCTGATGAACCTGACCGGATCCAGGGCTTCCCGGGTCGGACCGGCCGTTACGAGAATCCGTTCTTCCCGAAGATCCTTCACGGTCAGGATCGATTCGATCTCATCCGCGATGTCGGCCGGCTCGGCGAGCCGCCCCTGTCCTTCCGTGCGGCAGGCCAGTTCTCCGTATCCCGGCTCCAGGACCGAATGGCCCCGGGAAACAAGTTTTTCGAGGTTCTCGCGCACCGCGACATTCGCGTACATCTTCTCGTTCATGGCCGGGCAGATCAGAATCGGCGCCTGCACGGCCAGGATGACGGTCGTCAGCAAGTCATCGGCGATGCCTGCGGCCATTTTGCCGATGAGGTTGGCCGTCGCCGGGGCCACCACGAGCGCCTCGGCGAATTCGGCAAGTGAAATATGGCCGATCTCGAAGGGCCCCGGCGCCCGGAAGAGATCCATGGCCGCCGGATTTCCCGAAAGGGTCTCGAACGTGAGCGGCGCGACAAACCGGCAGGCATGTTCCGTCATGATCACCCGGACCTGCGATCCTCGTCGGACCAGTTCACGGACCAACTCCGCGGCCTTGTATGCGGCAATCCCTCCGGTCACGCCCAGAACGATTCTTCTGCCCTTCAGCATTTCCGCCATTCCCCCCCCGAAGACGGTTTTGTTTATAGCAAGAAAGGGCCGTAAGAGCAAGAAATTCATGGATTCGCACCGATGGCGATTTTTCGCCTTGCAATGCGCCTGCAAACTGGTTATACGCAACGCAGTTCATCGAGGGGGAAGGCGGAACATGCAAAAGAAATTCTGGTATATCATCGGCTGTCTCGTTGTGCTGATCGCGGGCGCATGGCTGTTTCTGACCGTTGCAGAGAGAACCAAACCCTCCATCGATGCGGGTCCCGACGCGACCGTCATCGGCCGTCAAAAGACCCTCCAAGTGACCTTTTCCGATTCCGGACGGGGGCTCCGTCACACGGAGATCGCCATTTCCCAAAATAAAACAGATCGGGTCCTGTCCGCCGTCGACTATCCGGAAACCGGCGTTCACCGAAAGACGGTCTCCGTCGTCGTTGACGCGATCACCCTGAAGCTGAACGACGGACCGGCCGACCTGATCCTCACGGCCGTCGATCACTCTCTGTGGAAGAACCGGACCACACTGAAGCTCCCGGTCTCCGTCGACCTGCTGCCGCCGCAGATCTTCCAGCTTAACACGCAAAATCATATCCATCCCGGAGGCGCCTGCGTCGTCGCCTATCACCTCTCGGAGGCGGTTCCGACGACCGGTGTCCGGGTCGGCGATCTTTTCTATCCGGGCTATCCGACCACACTGGCCGGGAAGTCCGCTTACGCGGCCTATTTCGCGCTGCCCATGGACGCTTCACCGGGCGCCCCGCAAATCCGGATCACGGCCCGGGACCAAGCCGGAAACGAAACGGCCGGCGGCATCCCTTCCCTGATCCTGAAGCGGACGTTCCGCGCCGACACCATGAACCTCTCGCAAGGCTTTCTCGATCAAAAGATGCCGGAATTTCAGGCACTGTTCCCGGAGTTGCGGGGGAAATCGGTCCTCGATACATTCATCCATGTCAATACCGTGATGCGCGCCGACAACCTCAAGACCATCCAATCGGTCTGCCTAAAGTCGGAGCCGCGACCCTTGTGGCAAGACGTGTTTCTGCGAATGAAAAACGCTGCGCCCATGGCCCTTTTCGGCGATCGCCGGACCTATATTTTCGACGGGAAGCCGATAGGCAACAGCATCCACAACGGCATCGATCTCGCGTCCATTGTTCATGCACCGATCGGGGCCTCCAACAGCGGCATCGTCCGCTTCACCGGAATGCTCGGCATCTACGGTAACACGGTCATCATCGACCATGGGATGGGTCTCTCGACCTTGTATGCCCACTTGAGCGGCATCCATGTCAAGGTGGATCAGCATGTGAAGCGGGGAGAGGTGATCGGCTTGTCCGGAATGACGGGCCTTGCCGGCGGGGACCACCTGCATTTCGGGGTGGCGGTGCACGGGCAGTTCGTCGACCCCCGGGAATGGTGGGATTCGCACTGGATCGCCGACAATGTGACGAAGAAGCTGGAATCGGCTTTTTAGGATTTGGCGATGTCCCGATGTGCGATGTTCACAAAATAACCCTTGTCTGTAAAGTGCCCTCCCAGAAAATTGGCCATGACCACGGAGCGGTGATGGCCGCCGGTGCAGCCCAGGGCGATATTGAACCGGGACTTCCCTTCTTTCTCATAGAGCGGAACGAGGAAAGCCATCAGGTCCAATAACTTTGCGACAAAGATCCGTCCCCCCTCCGATTCGAGGACGTAATCTCGGACCCGTTCGTCATGGCCGTTGAAGCAACGCAACTTCTCAACGAAGTGGGGATTGGGGAGAAAACGGACATCCAGAACCATATCGGCGTCCACCGGCAGCCCGTAGCGGTATCCGAACGATGTCACATGGATCACCAGATTCTTGCCTGAAGCCGAACCGAGAAAATACCGCTGAACGACATCTTTCAGCTGATGGACATTGCAGGAGGTCGTATCGAATACCTTGTCCGCCATCTCCTTCAACGGGGCGAGCTTTTCCCTCTCCAGGCGGATGCCCTGCATCAGGGAGCCGCGCGGCGCAAGGGGGTGGGTTCTTCTGGTCTCGCTGAAGCGGTGCATGATCGCATCGTCGGCGGCGTCGAAAAACAGCACCTCGATCCGATAACCCTTTTCCCGGAGCTGTTTGAAGACCCGTGGGTATTTGTCCAGGAATCCCCTTTCCCGCAGATCCATCACCATCGCAACCTGCGCGATGTCCTTGGCCGGGTCCGACTGAATCTGCAGGAACTTCGGGAGCAGCGCCACAGGCAGATTGTCCACGCAGAAAAAACCGATATCCTCCAGCGCCCGCACGGCGGTACTTTTTCCGGAACCGGAAAGTCCCGTGATGATCACCACGCGCAACTGTTTCATCGCGCACCTCCCGACGACATTCAGGTTCTCTGTTCCTGCTCCTCAATGATACCCCAAATGGCCTCTTTGCCCTTTGCTTCCAGAAGATTGTTACGGAAAGCGGGGTCTTTCAGCATCCGGGAAATCTTTGCGAGCGTCTTGAGATGCAGACCCGCCGAATTTTCCGGCGCCATCAGCAGAAAAAACAGATGAACCGGTTTCCCGTCCATTGCATCGAAGGCAATCCCCTCGGAACTCCTGCCGAAGGAAAGCAACATCTGGTCAAGGCCGTGGAGTTTGCCGTGAGGGATCGCGATTCCATCCCCTATTCCGGTGCTGCCCAGTCTCTCCCTTTCCAGGAGGACCTGCAGCATTGCCTCGTCATCGAAACGGGCCCCTTTTTTAGCGAACACCCCCACCAATTCAGCAAGGACATCGTGCCTGTTCCGGGCCTTCAATTCCTCCAGTATAAACTCCCTCTCCAGCATCTCCGTTAAATTCATCCCCTGCCCTCAGACCTCAACTGTTGATTTCCAGCAGCCCAAACTTACCATCCTCTCGCCGATAGATGACGTTGACATTTTCGGTTAAAGAATCCCGATAAATCACAAAACGATTCTTCGTGGTTTCCATTTCCAGTACCGCATCATCGATCGACATGGGCGTCAACACCATTTTTCGAGATTCCACAACTTTGGAATCGCTCAAATCCTCTCCCTCTTCGGCCGCGGCTTCATCGACGAATTCTCCGCTTCGCTCAGGGTTGGTTTTGAAACCGCGAACCTTCTCTTTTTTCTTCTTGAGCTGACGTTCAATCTTTTCGATGGCGTTGTCGATCGCCAGGTGCATGTCCTTTTCTTCGCCTTTTCCATTGATATTCAAACCGTTCGCCGTCAGGTTGATCTCGGTCGTATTCCGGAATTTTTCCACCGAGAGGACGACGCGGGCGTCCACCGGATGATCGATATATTTCTTCAGTTTCATCAGTCGTTCTTCGACATATTCTTTTTGCCATTCTTCACCTTCCGCATTCCTGAATGTCACGGAAATTTTCATGTTCGGTTCCTCCCCATGCTTGTTTCGTTCCCTCGATGACGGTATATTGGCCTATTCACCGGAACCACCGCACCGCGGTCGATATGGATATTGGTTATCTTCCCGCCCTGTCCACGTTTATGTAAAATATTTCTTCCTCCTTGACGACGGCAAAACTCCCATCAAATTCCTGTATTTGGCAACGGTGCGCCTTGCAATGTCTATCCCGGATGCCCCGAGACGCCGGACTATTTCCTGATCGCTCAACGGCTTGCGGGGATCTTCCTGGCTGATGAGTTTTCGGATGTCCTCCTGCACGCTCTTGGAGGAAACATTCTCACCGCCGGTTTTGTGAATACCGCTGCCA
>JAXGRQ010000008.1:22500-69371 GCA_040765725.1 Syntrophales bacterium | reverse complement strand
CAAAAAACGGCTTCGAGATCGTCGTCAATCTGGCGGCCCAGGCAGGCGTCCGGTATTCGCTCAAAAACCCCTACGCATACCTCGACAGCAACCTGACCGGTTTTCTGAATATCCTCGAGGGGTGCCGTCACCACCCGGTGAAACATCTGGTATTCGCCTCCTCCAGTTCGGTATACGGGGGAAACACCCGGATGCCCTTTTCGACCCGCGACAACGTGGATCATCCGCTCAGTCTCTACGCGGCAACGAAAAAGTCCAACGAGCTGATGGCCCATGCCTACGCCTCGCTCCATCGGATTCCCTGCACGGGTCTTCGTTTCTTCACCGTGTATGGGCCCTGGGGAAGACCGGACATGGCCCTCTTCCTCTTCACGCGGGCGATTCTCGAGAACCGGCCGATCGACGTTTTCAACCACGGAAAGATGAAGCGGGATTTCACCTATATCGACGACATCGTCGAAGGGGTCGTCCGTGTGCTGGACAGGATACCTGAACCCGATCCCGCATGGCGGGGCGATTCCCCCGATCCGTCCTCCAGCTTTGCCCCATACCGCCTCTACAACATCGGAAACAATCGACCCGTCGATCTGATGGAATACATCACAGTTCTGGAGGATCAACTCGGACGGAAGGCCGATCGGAATCTGCTGCCCATGCAGGCAGGGGACGTGCCGGCCACTTGCGCCGACGTGGAAGATCTGACGGCCGCCGTCGGCTTCCGGCCCGCAACGCCGATCAAGGAGGGTATCCGTCGTTTTGTCGCCTGGTACCGGGAATATTATCGCTGCTGACGATCCCGGGCGGATTTCAAATCCGTCCCGCGATCCCTGCTCTGGGGCGGAACGGATTTGAAATCCGCCACGACATGCCACGGGAGGCTTCCAAATGAAAAAAGCGTTCATCACCGGGATCACGGGCCAGGACGGTTCCTACCTGGCGGAATTTCTGCTCTGCAAGGGGTATGAGATCCACGGCCTGATCCGCCGGGCCAGCACATTCAACACCGACCGGATCGACCACCTGTATCGGGATTTCCACGACCCGGAGGCCCGGGTCTATCTTCACTACGGCGACCTCAGCGTTTCGGGACAATTGACCGACCTTCTGCAGGAGATCCGGCCGGATGAGATCTATCACCTGGGCGCCCAGAGCCACGTCCGCGTGAGCTTCGACATGCCCGAGTATACCGGCGACATCACCGGCCTGGGGACCTTGCGGCTCCTGGAGGCCATCCGCAAGACGGGGATCCAGGCCCGTTTCTACCAGGCCTCCTCCAGCGAAATGTTCGGCGCCGCGCCGCCGCCGCAGAGCGAGGCAACCCCCTTTCAGCCTCAGAGTCCCTACGCCGCGGCCAAGGTGTACGCATACTACATCGTCCGCAACTACCGGAACGCATACAACCTCTTTGCCGCCAACGGCATCCTGTTCAACCATGAATCTCCCCGCCGCGGCGAGACCTTCGTCACCCGGAAGATCACCCGCGCCGCGACCAGGATCAAACTGGGCCTCCAGCAGAAGCTTTTTCTCGGAAATCTCGAAGCGAAGCGAGACTGGGGATTCGCCGGCGACTATGTCGAGGCGATGTGGCTGATGCTGCAGCAGGAGAAGCCCGACGACTACGTGATCGCCACCGGCGAAACCCACTCGGTCCGCGAGTTCGCCGAGAAGGTGTTCGAAAAGCTCGATCTGGATTATCAAAAGTATGTGGCCGTCGACGCCCGTTATTTCCGTCCGACGGAGGTGGACGTCCTGCTGGGCGACGCCGGCAGGGCGCGCAAGGCCCTGAACTGGGCGCCGAAAGTCAGTTTCGACAGGCTCATCGACATGATGATTGCCGCGGACCTGGAAGCCGCCGAAAAGGAGAAGACGCTGGTCGACGCGGGCTACAAGTGCACCAACCACCGTCTGTAGCAGGAGCGTGCGGTGTCCGGTCTTGAAATTCAGCGTTTCGTGCGCTCCATGTACGATAGGATCCATTTCAAGACCTGACCCCTCCTCAAGAGGTTCGATATGCAACACAAACGCATCACGATCACCGGCGGCAAGGGGTTTTTGGGGAAACACCTGATCCGGGCCTTCGAAAGGAGGGGCTGTCGCCATCTTTCGGTGGCCGACCTCCCCGAATACAACCTGACCCGCATCGAAGATGTGCGTCGCCTCTACGACGATCAACGGCCGGACATCGTCGTCCACCTTGCCGCGAAGGTCGGCGGGATCGGCTTCAACCAGCAGAATCCCGGATCGCTGTTTTACGACAACATCATGATGGGGGTTCCGCTTCTCCATGAGGGGTGCCTCCGGAAGATCGGCAAGTTCGTCGCCCTCGGGACGATCTGCGCCTACCCCAAATTCACGCCGGTTCCGTTCCGGGAAGACGACCTCTGGAACGGCTACCCGGAGGAGACCAACGCCCCCTACGGCCTGGCCAAGAAGATGATGCTGGTCCAGGCGCAGGCGTATCGCCAACAGTACGGCTTCAACGCGATCTTTTTGCTGCCGGTGAATCTGTACGGCCCCGGCGACAACTTCGACCCCCGTTCCTCCCACGTGATCCCCGCGCTGATCAAAAAGTGCGCGGATGCCGTCGACCGCGGCGACCCGGAGATCGTCGTCTGGGGGACCGGCGGCGCGACGCGGGAATTCTTTTACGTGGAGGACGCGGCAGAAGCGATCTGCCTGGCGACCGAACATTACGACAAGCCCGAACCCGTCAACATCGGCGCCGGTTTCGAGATCTCGATCCGGGAGCTGGTCGGCCTGATCGTCGAGCTGACGGGCTTCAAGGGCCGGATCGTCTGGGATGCCTCGAAGCCGGACGGCCAGCCGCGGCGCATGCTGGATACGAGCCGGGCATTTCGGGAATTCGATTTCCGGGCCGCCACCGATTTCCGCGAGGGATTGAAAAAAACCATCGAGTGGTACCGGGGCCGAGAAAACGCTGAGGCAAAATTGTAATACGCCGGAATAGCTCGGCTTTTGGAGAAGCCGAAGGATCGGTCCTTTCAGGGCTCGCCGTATTGTTGAAGCCCTTTTCGTTTGACTTCCGGTCACGGATTGTGTTAGTGACTTCCCGGTGGATCAGGAGACAAAAAAATCAGCAATTCAGATGGCCTATGCGAGCAGCATCGGCATCGCCATGGTTTTGGCCATCTTCGGATGCCTCTTTCTGGGATCATGGCTGGATGGGAAACTGGGCACGAAACCTTATTTTACCCTTCTTCTGCTGCTGATCGGGATCGTCGCCGGATTCAGGAACATGTATGTTCTGATCAAGAAAAATTTTAAGGATGAGCAACCGATCATCACCTGTGTGAAAAGTGAACCGCACCGAAAAAGACCCTCTCCAAAAAAGACTTGAGTGGACAAACTGGATCCTGCTGGTCGCTCTGGTTGCGTTGAGCCTCTTTCTGGGTTCCCGTCGATTCACGCTCGGCATCCTTTTCGGGGGATTGATCAGCATCATCAACTTTTATTGGCTGTACCGCAATCTGCTGAGCGTATTCAGCAAACATCTGAACCGGGCGCGGATGGCCCTGATGCTCCGCTATTACCTGCGTCTGACGATCACGGCCATCGTGCTCTACTGGATCATTTCCCGCGATATGGTCGATGTCATCGGCCTTGTCACCGGCCTTTCCATCGTCGTTTTGAACATCGTGCTGACCACGATTGCGGCATTTTCGAAGAAAAAACCCGTTGAGGAGGCAAACTGATGGAACCGTTCCTGTTTTTTGAAAATCACTGGCTGAAGGAGCATCATCTCGTCGTCGTTTCCTACACCTGGTTCGCGATGGCATTCCTGGCCTTCTTCTCTTTTCTCGCGACGCGCCGCCTGAACATCTACCCGGGAAAATTCCAGAACTTCATGGAGGTGGTCATCGGCGGACTCGACAGTCTCCTCACCGACACCATGGGCCCGGAGGGAAGAAGATTCTTCCCGCTGATCGCGACACTGGGTCTTTACATCCTGACCGCGAACCTCCTCGGCCTGATCCCGGGCTTCGAGTCGCCGACCGCCAATCTCAACACAACCGTTTCGATGGCCATCGTCGTCTTCGTGATGACCCATGTGGTCGGAATCAAGGTTCACGGTTTCAAATACGTCAAGCAGTTCATGGGCCCCGTCTGGTGGCTCACGCCGCTGATGCTGCCGATTGAGCTCATCAGCCACCTTTCCCGCCCCCTCTCCCTTTCCGTTCGGCTGTTCGGCAACATCATGGGGGAGGACATCGTTCTCGCCGTCGTTCTGCTGCTCGTTCCGCTGCTGGTTCCGCTTCCGGTTTTCGTGCTGATGATCTTCACGTCATGCATCCAGACGCTCGTGTTCATGCTGCTGGCCATGATGTACATCGCCGGCGCGATGGAAGAGGCGCACTAATCGAAAAGGGAATCTGTTCGTTCCGCTGACCGTATGGATCGGCGTCGAGAAAAACAGGAGAACGCCTATGAGAATCAACAAAATCAAGGAAAAGATGAAGAATGGGGAGCGGGTATACGGCACGATGATCAAGGAGGCGCGTAACGTCAATATCGCCGAGATTCTGGAGATCGCCGGCTTTGACTATTTTGTCATCGACATGGAGCACGCTTATTTCGACATGGCGGACATCGCTCCGATCCTGCAGTTCGCCAGGAAAACCGAAATCACGGCGGTGGTCAGAATCCCCCGTCTGGATTATGCCTACGTGGCCAAAACGCTGGACATGGGGGCGGAGGGGATCTGGGTGCCCCATCTGGACACGGTCGAGGAGGCGAAGGCGCTCGTGAGCTACGGCAAATACCCGCCGGAGGGAAGGCGCGGCGCGGCGGTGCCGGTTTTCCGGCTGAAGGAGCGGCAGGAGTTCAAGCAGGCCGCCGACTACTTCCGCTCGGTGAACGAGGAAACCCTGCTGATCGCCCAGATGGAGAGCGGAATGGCCATCCGGAATGTGGAGGAGATCACGGCCGTCCCCGGAATCGATGTGGCCATGATGGGGACACAGGATCTCTCCCTGGATCTGGGTTATCCGGGGCAGGGAAATCATCCGGAAATGCGGGCCGCCGTCCAGAAGGTGGTCGACGCCTGCAGAAAGAACGGCAAGGCGTCCGGAAACCACGTTCCCGGCATCGACGACCTCCGCTACTGGATCGGTCAGGGAATGCAGATGATCACCTGGTCCTACGAGACGAACATGATCATTGAACGCGGCCGCGAGGCGCTGAAACTGCTGAAGGCTTGACGTTCGTTTGCCGTCGAGTCCGACCATTCCTTTGTCAAACCGTCAGGAGGTAATCATGCCCCATTTTGCAGCGAATCTGACCTTCCTTTTTACAGAGATTCCGTTTATGGATCGGTTCGGCGCGGCGAAGCAGGCCGGATTCGATGCCGTGGAATTCATGTTCCCCTATGATTTCGATCAGAGCGAAATCCGGAATCAACTTCAAAAAACGGGTCTCCAACTCGTGCTCTGCAACCTTCCCGCCGGCAATTGGGCGGCGGGAGACCGCGGAACGGCGGCCGATCCGGCGCGGAGGCAGGAGTTTCGTGATGGCGTCGCCAAGGGGCTCGAGGCGGCGCGCACCCTCGGCTTCTCCAGAATGAACTGCCTCGTCGGCCTGAAACCGGGCGGACTGTCCGACGGGGAATGCCGGAAAATTCTGGTCGAAAATATCCGCTATGCGGCCGATGCGCTGCACGGATCAGGCATCCGACTGATGGTTGAACCGGTCAATCATCTCGATATGCCCGGCTTTGCTCTGAATTCCTGCGCACAGGTCCTCGATTTGCTGGCGGAGATCGGCCACCCCAACGCCTATCTCCAGTTCGACGTCTACCACGCGCGCCGCGAAAGCGAAGACGCGGCCGCGATCCTGCAAAACCATTTCAACAGGATCGGTCACATCCAGATTGCGGACTGTCCCGGACGCCATCAGCCCGGAACAGGAGAAACGGACTTCCGGTTCCTCCTCCCGGAGATCGACCGCATGGGATATTCGGGTTTCGTATCGCTGGAATACATCCCCTCCCCCGATACCGTGACATCCCTTCAGTGGTTTTCGTTGTACGGATACAAACTTTAAAAAGACAAGAAGGAGAATGCATCATGAAAAAAATCGGTTTCATCGGCCTGGGAATCATGGGAAAGCACATGAGCAAAAACCTGTTGAAGGCGGGATATCCGCTCGTGGTCTACGACATTGTCGCCGAGGCGGTTGACGAAGCCGTGAAGGCGGGTGCGGAAAAGGGAACCTCCCCGAAAGACGTCGCCGCGAAGACGGATGCGATCATCACGATGCTGCCCAACTCCCCGCATGTGAAGGAAGTCGTGCTGGGGAAAGACGGCATCATCGAGACCATGCGGCCCGGCTCGATCCTGATCGATATGAGCTCCATCGCCCCGCTGGTCAGCCGCGAGGTCGCGGCCGCGCTGGCCGACAAGAAAATCCGGATGCTGGACGCCCCGGTCAGCGGCGGGGAACCCAAGGCGATCGACGCCACCCTTTCGATCATGGTCGGCGGCAGCCGGGCGGACTTTGACCAATATCTGCCGATCCTGAAGACCATGGGCGCCTCCGTGGTCCTTTGCGGGGAGATCGGCGCCGGGAATGTGACAAAGCTTGCCAACCAAATCGTCGTGGCCGCCAACATCGCCGCGGTTTCTGAGGCCCTGGTCCTGGCCACCAAAGCCGGTGTCAATCCGGATCTCGTCTTTCAGGCGATCCGGGGCGGCCTGGCCGGCAGCACGGTGATGGACGCCAAGTCCCCGATGATGCTGGACCGGAATTTCAAGCCCGGTTTCCGCATCAACCTCCACATCAAGGATCTCAACAACGTGCTGGACACCGCAAAAGGCATCTCCGCGCCGACGCCGCTCACCGAGGAGGCGATGAAGATGATGCTTTCGCTGCGCGACGACGGGATGGGCGACAACGATCACAGCGCGCTGGTCCGGTATTACGAGAAGATCGCCGGGATCGAAGTCCGACGATAGGCCCGCACGTCATTCGCTCCGGGAAACCGTCCATCCGCAGCCATGCCGAATCGACGCCGGACCGACGGGATGAGGACGCCGGGTACTTGTATTTTTGATTGGAAACGAGGAGAGTCTCATGTTCACAAAACATAAAGCTTTAAACCAATGGGTCAGCGAGATGACCCATTGGTGTCGGCCCGACGCCGTTCACTGGTGCGACGGCAGCCGGGAGGAATATGATCGCCTGATGAAGCAGATGGTGGCTTCCGGTGCGGCCACGCCGCTGGCGAAGCGTCCCAACAGTGTTCTCTTTCGCTCCCAGCCGAGCGATGTGGCCCGGGTCGAAGCGCGCACCTATATCAGCACGGCGAAACAGGACGATGCGGGGCCCACCAACAACTGGATTGCGCCGGAAGAGCTGAAGGCAACGATGAAGGGTCTCTACGACGGCTGCATGAGGGGGCGCACCCTGTATGTGATCCCCTTTTCCATGGGCCCGGTCGATTCACCGATCGCCAAGATCGGCATCGAGATCACGGACAGCCCTTACGTCGTCTGCAACATGCACATCATGACGCGGGTCGGAACAAAAGTGATCGAGAAACTCGGCGCCGACGGCGAGTTCGTCCCCTGCCTGCATTCCGTCGGCGCGCCGCTGGATCCGGGCCGGAAGGATGAGCCCTGGCCCTGCGCCCCGATGGAGAAGAAGTACATCAGCCATTTTCCCGAGGAGGATCTGATCTGGTCCTATGGCAGCGGCTATGGGGGAAATGCCCTTCTGGGAAAGAAATGTCTCGCGCTTCGCATCGCCTCGGCCATGGCCAAACGGGAGGGGTGGATGGCCGAACACATGCTGATTCTCCGCCTGATCAATCCGGAGGGGAAACAGTTCCATCTTGCGGCCGCATTCCCGTCCGCCTGCGGCAAGACCAATCTGGCCATGCTCAGACCGACCATTCCCGGCTGGAAATGCGAATGCATCGGTGACGACATCGCCTGGATCAAAATCGGTCCGGACGGAAGGCCTTATGCGATCAATCCTGAATACGGCTTCTTCGGCGTCGCCCCGGGAACCTCCTATGACTCCAATCCGTCCGCGATGGAGACGCTGAAGGAGAACACGATCTTCACCAACTGCGCCCTGACCGACGACGGCGACATCTGGTGGGAGGGGATGGACGGACCGCCTCCGAGCCACGCCATCGACTGGAAGGGCCGGGACTGGGCGCCCGGCGGCAGTGAGCCGGCCGCCAATCCCAATGCCCGCTTTACCGCACCGGCCGGCCAATGCCCGGTCATCTGCCCCGACTGGGAAAAGCCCGAAGGCGTTCCGATCGATATCTTCGTGTTCGGCGGCCGCCGCGCAAGCGTCATGCCGCTGGTTCACGAGGCCTTTTCCTGGGACCACGGCGTTTTTATGGGTGCAACGGCTTCTTCGGAGACGACCGCGGCGAACATCGGCGCCGTCGGCAATCTCCGGCGCGACCCGTTTGCCATGCAGCCGTTCTGCGGTTACAACATGGCCGATTATTTCGGCCACTGGCTCACCATGGGCGATCGATTCGGCAAGCACGCCCCGAGGATTTTCTACGTGAACTGGTTCCGAAAAAGCCCGGAGGGAAGATGGCTCTGGCCCGGTTTCGGTGAAAACAGCCGTGTCCTGAAATGGATGTGCGAACGGGTCGAGGGGAAGATCGGGGCGCTGGAAACCCCGATCGGCTTCATGCCTGCCAAGGGCGATCTCGACCTTACGGGCCTTGCCGTTTCCCCGACGGACCTGAAAGAGCTCTTCCGCGTCGACCCTTCCGCTTGGAAGGCCGAGGCGGCAGACATCGAGCGGCATTTTGCCCGGTTCGGCGACCGTCTTCCCGGAAGGCTCCGGAAACAGCTTGACGACCTCCGGAAACGTTTGGGGTAAACCACCCAAGGGTTTTCCGTTCGTGAATGGCGCCGGATGAAATCGAATGGGCGGGAGATCAATCCCGCCCGTTTTGCATTATCCGAGATCATCGCCGTTCGATAGCGTAGGAGAGACCAAAACCTTATTCTGAAAATCCGAACGACATTCCCGCCGCGCTGCAAGCGGTTTCGGATTGCCCCACGATGGAGAAGGAAGGGCTCATGAAGAAATATCTGATCAAATACTGGTTCTTTATCGGCATCGCCGTGGTCGTCTTTCTGGCTTTCCAAGCCCCGATTGTGGGGATCAAGATCAAAGAATGGCGCCTGCTCGGCATCGGCATTTTTCTGGCCTTCTTCATCAACGGTCTCGAACTGCAGACGAAAAGCATGATTGAAGAAATGAAAAACATTCGAGGGCTGGCGTCGGCCGTCCTTTCGTCCCTGTTTTTTTTCCCGGTCCTGACCTATTTTTTGGCCTCTTTCCTGTTGCGGGATTTGTCGGATTTCACCCTGGGAGCCATTCTCATCGCCGTTGCGCCCGTGACGATTGCCTCAGGCACCGTTTTGACGGGGCTGGCCCGCGGAAACATTCCGTTGAGCATCCTGATCTGCATTGCCGTCAATTTCGTCTCCCTTTTCACCATCCCCATTTCTCTCCGCATCATGGTGCAATTTGAGCAACACATCGAGCTGTCCGCAATCGAGTTGCTCAAGAACCTGATGTTGATCGTCCTGCTTCCGACAATTCTCGGACAACTCCTCAGAATCAGGGTTCAGGACCGGTTGAAGCGATATCACGCTGCTTTTTCGTACTTTTCCCAGACGGTCATTCTCATGATCATTTTGAACTCCGTTTCCAGTTCCACCGATCAGCTCCTGCGGGCAGGTCCGCAGGTTCTTTATGTATTCCTCTTTATGATCCCTTTGCACGCCATCGTTCTGATCACGAATTACGGCATCTCGCGGATTCTGAAATTTGATCGTCCGTCCAGGGCGACTTTTACGATACACACCTCGCAAAAGACGCTGACGATCCCCTACATTGTCTGGGCCGCTTATTTTTCCGTGCATCTGCCCATGGCCATGATCCCGCCCATCGTATACCATTTGACCCAGATGGTTACAGATACCTTTGTGGCCGATCATTTCAGGAAACAATCCGAATGAGACCGGGGATGGACGGAAACGAAAATTCCCTCCGTCTTTGGATTTGAGAATATCCTGCTTTACAATCATATCTTCTTTTGTTAGTTTACGACTAAGCACGAACGGTCAGGTTGTGGCAGGCTCCCGGCGCTGCGGTGTCCCGGGATGGGTATGGTCAAATCGATTTTGGAATCATGAACAGAAATGACGTATGTAAGCTCGCACTTCTGCTTGCCCTGATCCTTGCCGGTGTTTTCCTTTTCTTTCATTATGACCTCTACACCTTCTTTGTCAGCCGGAAGAAGGTTGTTCATTTTCTGAATTCATTCGGCCCCCTCTCCGTGATCATCTTTATCGGCCTTCAGATCGTCCAGGTACTGGTAGCGCCGATTCCGGGCGAGCTGAACGGCTTTATCGGGGGGTATCTCTACGGACCCGTTCTGGGAACGATCTACTCG
Source organism: Syntrophales bacterium (assembly GCA_040765725.1). Lineage (GTDB taxonomy): Bacteria > Desulfobacterota > Syntrophia > Syntrophales > UBA5619 > UBA5619. The sequence continues at coordinate 58,912 of JAXGRQ010000008.1, read as the reverse complement.
ACGATCGGCCTTACGATCGGATCGTGGCTCGCGTTTCTGCTGGCCCGATGGCTCGGGATGCCTTTTGTCGAAAGGATCGTCAGCCCCAAAATCATTCAAAAGTATAATCACTTCATGGAGCACCGCGGCATTCCGATCACCTTCATCCTCTTTCTGATCCCCGGCTTCCCCAAGGATGCCCTCTCCTACATCATCGGCCTCAGCCGCATGAAGATGTCCATCTTTCTGATCATCTGCACCGCCGGACGCCTCATGGGAACGATCATGCTTTCCGTCAGCGGCAGCTACGCGCGCAACGACCATCATGCAGCGATGCTGGCCATTTTAGGGGTCAGCGCGCTGATCACGCTGCTGGCCTACTATTACCATGAAGAGATTCTCCACTTCGTGAAAAGGCACAGGGCAAGCAGGGGGGAAGAGTGAAGTCTTCACTGAGGAACGGCAGCGGAGAATGTTCAGGTCTTACCGGGCATGAATTTCGGGGAGGATGATCGTATTGGATCTCATTTTGAACGAATTTTTTCTCATCTTCATCCTGATCCTGGCAAACGGTTTTTTTTCCGCCGCGGAGTTGGCCGTTCTCTCCGCCCGTAAAACCCACATCGCGAGCCTCGCCGCGGCCGGAAATCCGAACGCCCGCCTGGTCGAGCAGATCCAAAAGAACCCGCACCGCTTTCTGGCCACCGTCCAGATCGGCGTGACCGTTGTCGGTTCGTTCGCCTCTGCCATTGGAGGCGCCGCGGCCATTGAATACCTCAAGCCCGTGCTTCAGAGAGCACCCTTTGATATTATCCGTCACGCCGCGGATCCCCTATCGATCGCCCTGGTCGTCATCGGGATCTCCTACCTGTTCCTCGTGCTCGGCGAGCTGGCCCCCAAAACCATCGGCCTGCAGTACGCCGACCGCATCGCGCTGGTCGTCGCACGGCCGATCCGCATTCTTTCGATCGTCGCCGCGGTCGCCGTCCGCTTCCTCACCCTATCCAACCGGGCCGTGCTTGCGCTTCTCCGAATCAAGCCGAGGGAGGGGCACGCCTTCATCACCCGTGAAGAGGTTCAGCAGGTCCTCTCGGAGGGAAGCGAGACCGGCGCCCTGACGGAGACCGAACACAAATACATCGAAAACGTGTTTGAATTCACCCATACCGCCGTCCACGAGGTCATGGTGCCCCGGACCCGGATCATTGCGCTGAATCTGGAACTCCCTCGTGAAGATATTCTCCGCACCATCCGGGAAAACCTCTACTCACGCTATCCGGTCTATCGGGGCGACATGGATCATATTGTCGGTTTCGTTCACAGCAAAGACATCCTGCTGGGACGGATCTTCACCGAAGGCGAGTTCGACTTGGCCGGAATCATCCGGACCCCGCTTTTCGTTCCCGAGGGGAAAAAGGTCAGCAGTCTTCTCAAGGAGATGCAGCGGAAACGAATCCACCTGGCGCTCGTCGTCGACGAATACGGCATCCTGAGCGGGCTTGTTACCACGGAAGATCTTCTCGAAGAGCTCGTCGGCGAAATCGAGGACGAACATGACGTGGGCGAAACGCGCCGGTTCCAGAAGCTGCCCGACGGCAGCCTTCTGGTGGATGCGCTTCTTCCGATCAATGACATCGAAGAATTGCTGGGGGTCGATCTGGGGGATTTTCTGCCCTACGATACGTTGGCGGGGCTGATTCTTGACCGTCTCGGACGGATCCCCGAGAAGGGCGAAAAAATGGAATGGCAGAATTATCTCCTCACATGCGAGGAGGTTACGAAAACGGCCATCCAGAAGGTCCGGATCGTCCGGATCGAAAAACCGGTTGAAAACGCCGCTCCGGAAAAATAGGGACGACGCATGGGGATTCATCCGGTTCATCCGATTGATGATAGCTGTACTCAACAGAATGCTAATATTGAATAAAATACCTGAGTTCAAAGGGTATTCATCAGAATCAAGAATGCGGCATCATTTTTCACGTCTTATATTTCTCTTATATTTCTCAAGCATCTGGTCCGCCTGAGATATAATCACCGGCAACCCCCCAAAGACCTCAAAAACAAAGAAAAGGTGGACCATGACAACACAAGAGGCAATAAGGTTGTTCAATAATTATCTCCAGTCAAACCTGCAACAACGGACCATCGACGGCTACGATTATCTACTCAGCAGAGTTTGAACGGATTTACGCTGGGCGGTGCGGGATTCCATTAGGCCCGATGAAATCTACACCTTTCTGGAACGGCAAACACATGATCTTGCCAAATCTACTCGAAGGCTCCGGTATGCGCAGTTAAAAGCCTTCTACAATTTCATCATCGACCGTTGCTCACTGAACATGAAAAATCCTTGTAACACGTCTCTGCTGAGAAAATTCCATCGAACGCCAAAGCAGGTCCTACGCAAGATGCTGGAACGGGAAACGGTGGATGAAATGATTTACAACACGAAAGGGGTGAGAGATCGCCTGATCCTGGAACTTCAGGCAAGATGTGGATTAAGAATCGGTGAATTGCTGAAGATAAAGGTGTCGGATATTTCAGACAGAACCATTACGTTACCGGCGCCCAAATCAGGTAAAGAATCAGAACTGGCTTACATGCCAGAGAATGTATCAAAGAAGCTGGCGGAATATGTCAGGGATAAGGCCCTGCAATCGGATGACCGCCCATTCCCGATATGCTATTCAACGGCAAGAGCACTTGTCAGGCGACTGGGCGAGAAAGTGAATGTTCGTATTGCGCCTCATGATCTCCGGAGATATTCAGCCACATATGCCAGCAGAAACGGTGTGCCGCTGGAAGTCGTATCAAAAGTGATTTTGAGGCACCAGGATTTGAAGACCACCCAGGTCTATCTCGGCAAGATCAATGACACCGAGGCAATCCGATGGATGGATATCCTGCATGGGAAATAGGATCGTCCGGCATAATCAGTTGCAACATTGAGGTCTTTAGGGTTCATCAGGGTTGAACAAAGCATCAATAATAGCAGAATCGATTTGGGAATCATGAAATCACAAAACAATAACGGCTGAACGAATAGATACCCTTGACAATACATCAAACATGATGTATATGGTGGCCGTAGTGTGGGGGTGTGCTTGTACAATCTGATCTTCTACACGGCTGAACGGGGCGATTCGCCGCTTGATGATTTTCTTGACGGGTTAGACAAGAAGTCACGGGCTAAGGTTGCTGCATACCTATCGCTCTTGGAAGAGCAAGGCCCTAATCTTAAGCGGCCCTATGCTGATACCGTCAGAGGTAAAATAAGGGAATTGAGAATACATTACACCTCCAACCAGTTTCGCATCCTCTACTTTTTTCAGATGCTTGATCAGATTGTGTTGGTGCACGGCTTTTCCAAAAAAACGCAGCAATTGAAAAAGCAGGATGTTGATTTGGCTGAAAAACGCATGGAAGACTGGATGCGGAGGTTTCCTACGGGAGGTGAAATATGAAAAAAGGCAAAGTTCGGACATTCCAAAGCAGGTTGCGGGAAGACATGAAAGATCCCGACTTCAAAAAGCATTACCAAGAAGAGCGGCAAGCTCTAAAGCTGGCAATGAAAATTGCGGAACTCCGTGATCAGAAAGGCTTATCGCAACAGGAATTGGCAAAGCTTATGGGAACAAGCCAGCAGGCGATTTCGAGGATTGAGAGCGGCGCATATGAGGGCTTCACTCTTAAGACCTTGGAAAAAATCGCTGAAGCAACTGGGATGCGGGTTAAAATCGAGTTCGTTGTTGCATAGCTTTTCATAGGATAGCTGGCTGCAGTACCATTTCATATGCTGCCGAATCTCTTCAAATAAATCATCCCCGTCGCAAGCTGCGGGGAATACAACCCGAAGAGATTTAATGAATTCAACAAATGCAGGTCAAGACATCGCTCATGGATCGAATTCAATGAATTCCGACATTGCTTTTGATCCAGAGCTCCTGGTCGACTTTGCTAACTGCAAGTATAAAGCAGCGCAACGGATCGCATTTCCATCATGCCCAAACACGCCCAGTGAAATAGAAGCTATTCAAAAATATCAACTCGAACGGCTGAAAGAACGATGGCATCCAACAAATAATGATGGGTATGCAACTTTCAACGGTACACTTTCGTCACCTGCTGACCTCCGTGCGCTTTCCAGTAGTGTATTTGGCAATGTCAGGCTTACATACCATAAACTACAATGCGACGTGGATGGTATCGAAAAAGTTTTGGGTCGGAAGAACGACAATCGACTTACTCCCCTCTCCTTATTTCTTTGTCAACTAAGCCGTCCGTCTTAGGGAGAAAAACTCTTGCCCTTGCCTCCATAATCACGGGTAAATTAGTCGGGGTTTTGCCCAAGAGAGGCGTCCTAATTGTCGGCACTTCCCAACAGCGAATCACAGTCAACCTCGTTCCTGAAATACTTGTTCTCGAAAAGGCCATTCGAGAAGTGAAGAGGATGATTGACGCCGACAAAGAAGCTTTTTTCCGTTTGAATAATCATTGTTCAGAATGCACGTTCTCCGGGTCATGCCGAAAAAAAGCAGTCGAAATAGATCACCTGAGTTTGTTAAGCGGAATCTCCGACAAAGAGCTGAAGAAATTTAACGGAAAAGGAATCTTTTCTGTTACGCAACTCAGCTACACATTTCGCCCGAGGCGGTCACGAAAGACTGTCCCTACGGTAAAGAACAACTATGCGCTTAGGGCGCTTGCAATTCGAGAAAAGAAAACCTACATAGTTGAGCAGCCTAAATTGTCCACCCCCAGCACGCTCGTTTTTCTCGATATTGAGGGATTACCTGATAGGGACTTTGTATACTTGATTGGCCTACTCGTTATTAAGGGAGGAGAAAGGAAAGTTTTTCAGTTCTGGGCCGATTCAGAAAATGACCAAGAAAAGATTTGGAGGCAGTTTATAGATGTAATTGATAAGCTGGAAGATTTCGTTATTTATCATCACGGAAATTACGACAGCGTCTTTGTAAAGAAAATGCAAGTCCAGTACGGCAATTTGAATGGGATCCCGGTGAGTGAAAGCCTGATAAACACCTTATCCCTCCTTTATGGAAAAGTATATTTCCCCTCTTATGGCAATGGACTTAAAGAGATAGGGACTTTTCTCGATTTTCATTGGAGGGATGCAAAAGCATCTGGAATGCAGAGCATCACTTGGCGTTTACAATGGGAACAGCATTTTGGGGAAGAATTTAAGGACCGGATCTTGGAATATAACCATGAAGATTGCGAGGCTTTGGCGCTTCTTGTCGCACAGCTTAAAAAGTTTGCTGAAGAAACAAAAGCGGAGTCAGTAATACTCTGCGAGAAATTGAAGCGGCAGAATTTATATGGATGGGGAAAGAACACCTTTGCTTTTCCTGAACTTGAATTCATAAATAATTGTGCCTATTTCGATTACCAACATGAGAAAATATTCTGGCGCACCAGTAATGAGGTAAAAAAAGAGCCAGAAGAAAATCAGGATGCGACCACGAAAGATGCGGGTTAACAAAGTGATCATCTCTGCAAGGCCCCGTAAATGCCCAACTTGCGCAAGTAGTGAAGTTTTTATGCACGGGCGATACAATCGGATCATATATGATCTTAAATTCTCCATTTCTGGAGTAAAACGGTGGGTGGTGGAATATTGGAATCATCGGTTCATCTGCCAAATATGCAAGAAGACATTTTATCCGAGTGAACATCCTGAAACCAGTGAAAGATTTGGGAATGGTCTTGTTGCTTGGACAGTTTATCAAAATATAGGTCTTCGTCAGTCCCAGGAAAATGTCGGAAAGGGATTGAATGATATCTTTGGGTTCCATTTCAATTGGCGTAGCGTTATCCCTGTTCTAAAAAGGAGAGCAGTACGAACATACCGCGATACTTATGAGGAAATTCTTTACGGCATACAGAGAGGCCACCTTGTACATGTTGATGAGACAAATGTTAGCGTGAAGGGATCAACTGCTTATGTATGGGTATTTACCAACTTAGATGAAGTTGCCTACGTCTATTCGCCTACAAGGGAAGGTGCCATTCTTGAGGAGGAAACCCTCCGAGGATTCCATGGAGTTCTTGTATCTGATTTTTTCCCGGTCTACGAGAGTATTGAATGCGAACAACAACGCTGTCTTGTGCATCTGATACGTGATCTTAACGACGATCTTTTCAAAAACCAGTTTGACTTGGAATACAAGGCATTTGTACAGAAATTTGGTGAACTTCTGAAACCTATAATTGTCACAATTGATCGATTCGGATTGAAACAACGGTTTCTTTCAAAGCATAAAAGGGAGGTAGAGAAGTTTTTCAGTGCTTACGTAGATTGTGAAGGAATATCGGAGTTGACACGGAAATACCAAACACGATTTGCAAAGAACAGGAATCGTTTATTTACGTTTCTTGATCACAACGGTATCCCTTGGAACAACAATAATGCAGAGAACGCCATCAAGGGATTTGCCACAATGCGCCGCGTTATCGGTGGGTCTTCAACAGAAGCAGGATTAAGGGGTTCCTTAATGTTACTGAGTGTCTGCCAAACCCTTAGAAACAAGGGATGTAGCAGTCTTGACTTTTTTCGCTCAGGCCATACTTCCATGAAGCAATATTTAGAGAGGTAGCGATTACCGCGTTTTGTGACACGACACTCGGCATTCCAAACCCTCCTTTTATCCGTATCCAGGCCTGCACATTACCAATCCAAAGCTGCTACAAAGAAATATTCCCCCAAATCCTTGACTTCAATAAATAACGATCAGGGATGGAGAATCCCTTCGGCTAAAGACTTGTGAACGAAATAGATGCACGCATCAACTGAGTGTGCCGGGATACCAAAGGTACTCCCCACCCGCTACCGCCGGAGCCTGGGATCGAGGGCATCGCGGATCCCTTCGCCCAGCAGGTTGTAGCCCAGAACGGTGATCAGGATGGCGAGTCCCGGATAGAGGGAGAGCCACCAGGCGATGTCGATGTTGTCCTTGCCGGCCGTCAGGATATTCCCCCAGCTTGGCGTGGGCGGCTGAACCCCGATGCCGAGGAAGCTCAGCGCCGATTCCGTCAGGATGGCCCCCGCCACGCCCAGGGTGGCAGTGACCAGTACCGATGCCATCGCATTCGGAAGAATGTGCAGGAAGATGATCCGAAGGTCCCCGGCGCCGATCGCCCGCGCCGCCTGAACGAAATCCCTTTCCTTGAGGGAGGTGAAGTCGGCCCGGACCAACCGCGTCACCCCCATCCATCCGGTCAGGCCGATCACGATCATGATGTTCCAGATGGAGGGCTCCAGAATCGCGATCACCGCCAGGATCAGAAAAAAAGTCGGGAAGCAGAGCATGATGTCCACGAACCTCATGATCACCGCGTCCACCCAGCGTCCGTAATAGCCGGCCAGCGCGCCGAGGATCGTCCCGATCAGGATGGAGATTCCGGTCGCCACGAAACCCACCTTGAGAGAGATCCCCGCCCCCCAGATCATTCGGGAGAGAACGTCCCGTCCCAGCGGATCCGTCCCGAAGGGATGCTCTCCTGAAGGCCCCGTAAGGACATTTTTCAGGTCGATGGCGCTCGGATCATGGGGGGCGAGCCAGGGCGCCGACAGCGAGACCGCAAACAGAACGATCACAATGAGGCTCCCCGCGACCGCCATCCGGTTTCTGATGAATCTTTTCCTGAAATCGCTTCCCATGCTCACCCCTCAGGACACCCGGATCCGCGGATCGGCCAGCGCGTAGAAAACGTCGGCGATCAGGTTCCCAAACAGCGTCAGGACGGCGCCGATGAAGAGGATTCCCATAACCACCGGATAGTCCCTGGCCATCACCGCCATGTAGAAGAGCTGGCCCATTCCGGGGATGGCGAAGATCGTCTCGAAGATGACGCTCCCCCCGATGAGTCCCGGAATCGACAGACCGAGAATCGTGATGACCGGCAAAAGGGCGTTTCGCAGCGCATGGCGATAGATCACCGCCCGTTCGGAAAGCCCCTTGGCCCGTGCCGTCAGGATATAGTCCTGACGGATCACCTCCAGCATATTCGCCCGCATGTATCTGGACAACCCGGCCAGACCGCCGAACGCAGCGAGGAGCACCGGCAGGATGAGATGCCGGATCAGGTCCCAGAAAGCCATGGCCGGCGGCAGATACTCGGCGTTCAGGGAACGGATCCCGGAAATCGGAAGCCAGCCGAGATGGATGCCGAACAGGATCATCAGCAGAAGGGCAAGCCAGAAGGTCGGCACGGCAAAACCGATGAAGACGATGACGGCCGTCACCCGGTCGAAGAGCGAATCCTGGCGGACCGCAGAGAGCACCCCGAGCGGAATGGCCACCACGAAGATGAGCAGCATGGAAAGCACGTTCAGCAGGATCGTGATCGGCAGCCGTTCGAGAATCTTGTCGGCAACCGGCCTTCGGTCCGTGGAAAAGGAAATGCCGAGATCCAGCCTGGCCAGTTTCCCGACCCACCGGATATATTGCACGGGCAGCGGTTTGTCGAGGTCGTACATGGACCGGAGGCGCTCCTTCATTTCCACGGAGGCGCGAGGATTCATCTGGGTCTGGAGGTCGGTCGGGGAGCCGGGGGCCAGGTGCATCACGGTAAAACAGATGACCGTGATCCCGAACAGGAGCGGAACCATGAAGAGAAGTCTCTTGGCGATATAGCGAAGCATGCCTCCCCCTTACCTCTTTTCCCGTCCGGCGGTCAAAAATCCGTCAGAAACCTTCCAGCAGGTTCATCGCGCGGAGGTTCTCCAACATCCGTTGGAGACCCTTTTCCGAATGGGATTCCACGGTAAGGATCGGCCGGAGATTCTGTCCGCGGAGCTTGGCGAAGAGTTCACGGAAAGGGATGTTCCCCTCACCCACCGGCAGATGCTCATCCATGTTTCCGTCGTTGTCGTGGATGTGAATCTCGCCCAGCCGATCGCCGAGGGCCTCGATCCAAAAAATCGGAGGGACACGGCCGAAGACGTTCGCATGGCCGGTATCGAAACAGAAACGGGCCTTCGGCGAGTTCAGGGCGTCGAGCAGGTGTTTCAACGGTTTGGGATCCCTTTCATAGACATTTTCCAGCGCAAGGATCGTCTCCGTTCCCTGGATGTCGGCGAGCAGCATCTGCCAGGTGGACAGGCTGTTTTCCACCCACCGGGCCTCCGCGGAGATATAGTATTTTTCATCGAACGAGGGGTGGCAGACCACCGAACGGGGTCTGAACCACGGAATCAGATCGAAAACCTGGCGGAGACGTTCAATGGAGACCTGTCGGATCCGGGGATCGAAAGCCCCCGGCCTCAGGTCCATGAAGGGGGCATGAAAGGTGATCGAGAGGCCCGCATCGCCGAGACGTTTCGCCATTTCCCGAAAATCCGCCGGCTGAAAACGGTCTAGATCCCGGTGGCTGAAAGCGATCTCCGGGTTGACGCCCTCCCGAATCACCCAGGACCACAGCTTATCCCAAAGCAGATGGAAGGGCACATGAACCTGTATTTTTTGCAGAATCTCCCGCACGGGATACCCACCTCCGTTCACACGGGCATGTGTTTAGCACAGGCGGTTTCTTTTCACAACGCCAATCTGCCGCTCCGGGTCCGATGTTCATTGACACAAACCCTTTATTCTGCTAATGAAAAGACAAACCGTGCATCGAGGGAAGAGGCAGGAAGAGGGGAGCTGCAGACGGTCCGGCGACCATTCGGGAAGAGGAGGATATTTGACGAGGGAAAAAGAGAGAGATTCGCGGGAGAGGGCGCTGCTGTGTCTCAACGCCTCGATGGAAAAAAAGGCGAAAGACCTCATCATCCTCAATGTCAGCTCGGTTTCCAGCTTTGCGGATTATTTCATCCTCTGCAGCGGAACATCCGACCGCCAGGTCCGGGCAATCGCCGCCGCGATCCAGGAAAGCCTGAAAAAGGCGGAAATCCTCCCTCTTGGGGTTGAAGGGGAGGATGCGGGGAGGTGGATCCTGCTGGATTACGACGACGTGATCATCCATGTTTTCCTCGAATCCGTCCGGGCCTTCTATGACTTGGAGCGGCTCTGGTTCGAAACGCCGCGCGCGGCGATCCCCGACGGAAACGCTTTGCTGAAGGAACTGCCGCAAGGGATATAGACTTGAAAAAGATCCTGACCGGGATCGCCGACCTGATCTATCCGCCCCGCTGCATGACCTGCGATGAGCCGTTGGAGCGCCACGATGCGCTCCCGCTCTGTCCATCCTGTCGGGCCGGGATCCGAATTCTCCATTCCCCCCTTTGTCCCCGTTGCGGGGTCCCCTTTCCCGTCGCCGAAGGGGAGGATCGCCTCTGCGGCGACTGTCTCAGGATGGACAGACCCTATGCGGTCGCCCGCTCGGTGGGGAGTTATGAGGGAACGCTCTTGACGGCCATTCACCGTTTCAAGTACCAAGGGAAAACGGGCATCGGAAAAATCTTGGGCGGAATCATGGCCGACTTCGCAGAGACCCTCTGGGACATGAAGGTTTTCGAGCGGGTCGTTCCCGTGCCGCTGCACCGGAAAAGACTGAGGAGCAGGGGATTCAACCAATCCGTGATCCTGGCGCGCGCACTGGCCAAACGGTTCGGAATTATGCTTGATTTCACATCGCTGCGGCGCGAGATTTTTACGCCGCCGCAGGTTGGTTTGGACCGGAAGGAACGGTGCGCGAATGTTCACGGCATCTTTACGGTCAGACATCCGGAACGGATCGCCGGACGCAGGATCCTTCTGGTGGACGATGTCTACACCACGGGCAGCACGCTGGAGGAATGTTCCCGAACCCTGATCCGCGCAAAGGCGGAAGCGGTCGCCGTTCTCACCTTGGCCCGGGCGGTCCGGGACATCGATACCCCTCCGGAGCCGGGGCAGACCTTGCCGGAACGGTCTGCAGAAGCCGAGGGATGACACGGAGGGAAACGGTCTTATGGAAAAAATTCTCGGTTGGGAAGAATTGAAGCAAAAGGTCGAACTTCACCGCCGCCGGGGCGACAAGATCGCGTTTACGAACGGCTGTTTCGACATTTTGCATGTGGGACATGTCCGGTACCTTCGGGAAGCGCGGAAGGCAGGGGATCTGCTCGTCGTCGCCCTGAACAGTGACGCCTCTGTCCGGGCCATCAAGGGAGCGAAGCGGCCCCTCGTGCCCCAGCGGCAGAGGGCCGAGGTGATTGCATCCCTGGAAGCGGTCGATTATGTGACCCTTTTCGATGAAACCACCCCCCTCAAACTGATCGAATACCTGAGGCCCGATTGCCTGATCAAGGGGGGAGACTGGTCGGAAGAGGCCGTCGTTGGACGCGATGCCGTGCGGTCCTGGGGGGGGTCGGTTATCCTGATCCCGATGGTCGAAGGGGCTTCCACAACAAACATTGTGGAAAAGATCCTGGGAATTTACGGGAAAGTTTGAAAAAACGCGCCCCCGTTCATTTTTTGCTTTACAAACCTTCCATGATCCTGTATGAGCATTCCCCCAAATTGTATTCAGGAGACGAGAAGCGACGTGGCGAAAACAACCATGAAACCCGAAAAGGTAGAATTTTTCAGATACATGCTGACCCAGAAGATCAACGAACTTCTCGGAGAAGCGGGGAAAACCGTATCGGAAATGACGAGCGGCGCAAAGGAAAACTATCCGGATCCCAATGATCGCGCTTCGCTCGAATCGGACCGGAATTTCGAGCTGAGGATCCGGGACCGCGAGAGGAAACTGATCCTCAAGATGAAAGAGGCCATCCAGCGGATGGACGACGGCGTCTTCGGCATCTGTGAAGTCTGCAACGGCCCGATTTCCGAAAAGAGGTTGATGGCAAGGCCGGTCACGACCCTCTGCATCGAATGCAAGATGAAGCAGGAGAAGATGGAAAAACTCAAGGGGGAATAAAACCCGCCCCTTCGCGATCCCGGGCAACCCCCACCGCCTTTCATCCCCCCTCATCACCCCCTACACGGGGACAACGAAGAGGGGTTTTTTTTGAGGAACAACCGGATGTTTGTCAGGGTTGCCGTTCCGATTCCCTCCACGAAGACCTTTACCTATTCCGTTCCCGGATACCTCGAGACATCCGCGGCGCTGGGAAAGCGTGTTCTGGTCCCCTTCGGGAAAAAGCGTCTGACCGGCTGGATTGTCGAGACCCTGTCCGCGGCGCCCGAACAGACGGTCCGGGAGATCATCGATCTTCCGGATCCCGAGCCCTTTTTCAACAGGCAGGATCTGGACTATTTCGAGTGGATTTCGCGCTATTATATTTGCCCGTTGGGGAAAGTGCTGGGGGAGATACTCCCGGTGGGAACCGATGGGAAAATCGAAAAGATGATCTCCCGCCCTGCGGAAAATATCTCCGAGATCAAGCTCACCGAAAAGCAGCAGGCCCTCATCGACTTTCTCCGGGGAAAGGGGGAAATACCCGTTGCAGGGCTTCCGGTCCGCCTCAGAGAGGCCTCTTTTCTTCGAAGACTGGAACAGAAAGGCGTCATCCTTCTCCGCAAACAGCCGCTGATGCGGAAACCGGTTTTCACCACAGAGATCGGCTGCAACAAGAACGCCATCCTGCCGAACGAAGCACAGGAACAGGCGTTGCATGAAATTTACGGCTGTCTCTCCTCCCGGCTTTTCTCCCCCTGCCTGCTGCACGGCGTGACGGGAAGCGGCAAAACCGAGGTGTATCTCCGGGCCATCGACGCAACCCTTCAAAACGGCGGTGGGGCAATTTATCTGGTCCCGGAGATTGCCCTGACCACGCAGCTTCTCTCCCGCATCCGCGAACGTTTCCCCGAGAGGGCGATCGCGGTGATGCACAGCGGGATCTCCCAGGGCGCCCGGCATGACCAGTGGAAACAACTCTGCCGGGGCGAAATCCGCCTGGTTGTCGGTGCGCGATCCGCCCTTTTTGCGCCGGTTCGGGATCTTCGGTTGATCATCGTGGATGAAGAGCACGACCCCTCCTACAAACAGGACGACCGTTTGCGGTACAATGCGCGGGACCTCGCCGTGGTGCGCGGAAAATTCGAGCGGGCCACGGTGATCCTCGGCTCCGCAACGCCGGGGGTCCAGACCTATTTTCAGGCAATGGAGAGGCGGTACCGCTACCTGTCCCTCCCGTGCCGAGTGGATGAGCACCCGCTGCCGCTCGTCGAAGTGGTCGACATGAGAACGCAACGGGACGGCCAGGGCCGGACGCCGCTCCTTTCCCGTCCACTGGTCGAGGCGCTCCGGGAAACCATGGAGCATCGGAAGCAGGCGCTGTTGTTCCTCAACCGGCGCGGATTTCACACCTTTCTTTTCTGTCCGGATTGCGGCCATGTCTTTGCCTGCCCTTCCTGTGACCTGGCGCTGACGAACCACGCCGCGCTGGGGGTTTTGAAATGCCATCACTGCGACTTCACGGCGAAACCGCCGGATTTATGCCCCGCCTGCGGGGCGGGGCACATCCGCAGCCAAGGGGCGGGGACGGAGCGGGCCGTCGAAGAAACGAAGAAACTCTTCCCGGAGGCGCGGATCGTCCGGATGGACAGCGATACGACCTCGCGGAGGGGGGACACGGAAAGGATTCTCGCGAAGCTCGACCGACGTGAAATCGACATCCTGATCGGCACCCAGATGATCACCAAAGGTCATGATTTTCCGGAGATCACACTGGTCGGCGTCCTGGCCGCCGACGCTTCCCTGAACATCCCGGACTTCAGGGCATCCGAAAGAACTTTCCAGATCCTGACGCAGGTTTCGGGAAGAGGCGGGAGGGGCGATCAGAGGGGACGGGTCGTCGTGCAGACGTTCAACCCCGGACATTACGCAATCCGTCGCGCGCAGGACCACGACTATGCAGGGTACTACGCGGACGAGCTTCCCATCCGCCGGGAGCTCGGGTATCCCCCTTTTTCACGTCTGATCGGCATCCATTTTTCCGGTCTGAAGCAGACGGAAGGAAAAAGGGCCGTCACGGATATCGGAAAGCGGGCACGGGAACTGGCCGCAACCATGACGGCCGGAAAGGTGGACGTGATCGGTCCCGCCGAATCCCCGCTGGCCCGGCTGCGGGGGCGTTACCGCTGGCAGATGCTTCTTCGGGGTCCCCATAGCGGGCCGCTGCACCTTTTGGCGGAAAAGGTGCTCGAGGAGCGGAGAGGCGGACTGGAAATTCAGGTGGATGTCGATCCGGTCCATTTCATGTAAACCGGCCCAACAGTTGACCGGACAAATATCGGGAGGCCGCAAGATGAACAAACCGACGATTCTTTTCATGGGAACACCGGACTTTGCGGTGCCGGCGCTTCGGGGCCTCGTGCATGGCGGCTGGCCTGTCCTTGCCGTCGTCACGCAGCCGGACCGTCCGCAGGGACGCGGCCGGTCCCCGGCGTCGCCCCCGGTCAAGCGACTGGCCGAGGAATTGGGCCTTCCGGTTTTTCAGCCGGAAAAGGTCCGGGAACCCGACTTCATGGCAAAATTTCGGACGCTTGCGCCCGACGTCGTTGCGGTCGCGGCCTTCGGACAGATCCTCCCCCCGGAGATCATTCACGGTCCGCGGATGGGCTGCGTCAACATCCATCCGTCGCTGCTGCCGAAATACCGTGGAGCGGCGCCGATCAACCGCGCGATCATCCAAGGCGAAAAGGAGACCGGGGTCACCATCATGCGAATGGATGAGGGGGTGGACACCGGCGATATCCTTCTCCAGCAGGAGACGCCGATCGGGCCTGAAGAAACATTCGGCGAACTGCAGGATCGCCTGGCGAAATTGGGTTCGGAACTTCTGATCATGGCCTTGGCCATGTTGCAGACAGGAACGCTGCTGCCGCGTCCGCAGGATCACCGCCTCGCATCTCCCGCCCCCCGCATCGGCCGGGAGGAGGCTCGAATTCGCTGGGACCGGGATTGCCGAGAAATCGTTTCGCTGATCCGGGGACTTTCCCCTGTCCCCGGGGCGTTTACGATGATCGCCGGCAAACAACTCAAGGTGTTTGCGGCCACCGCGGAACCCTCTCCCGTTTCGGAGACACCGGGCACGGTTTCCGGCGAGCCGGCCGGCACCCTCCGTGTCGCCGCGGGAAACGGTTATCTGCTGCTGAAAGAGGTGCAACTGGAAGGGAAGAAACGGATGAGCGTTGCCGATTTTCTGCGGGGCTGCTCCGTCCTCCCGGGGCAAATTCTGGGTGAGCATATCCGGGGATGAATGCCGAACGGAAAAAGAAAAAGACGGTTCGGGGTATGGCCGTTGATATTCTGGACCGGATCGACCGGGACCGCGCATACGCCGAACCTCTGCTGGATGCCGTGCTGACCGGCACAGAAATACCGAGTCTCCCCGACCGGAAGCTCCTCACCGAACTCGTCTACGGAACGCTCCGGATGCGGGGCCGCCTGGACTGGATCATCGGCCGTCTCTACAGGGGAAAGGAATCCGCGCTGGAAACGACGCCCCGGAACATTCTTCGAACGGCTCTCTATCAAATCCTGTTCACGGACCGGATCCCCGACTTTGCCGCGGTCAACGAGGCCGTCGGCATCGCAAGGCAGCGATGTCCGGCCGCCGCGGGACTGGTGAACGCGATTCTCCGGAACGCGATACGGAATCAGGAAAACATCCCATGGCCGGAGATGGCGAAAGATCCCGGCAGGGCGATCTCCATCCTTTATTCGCACCCCCGCTGGCTCGTGGAACGCTGGTTGGACCGTTGCGGCATCGGGGAGACGATCGCCATTTGCCGCGCGAACAACGCCGTCCCGCCGCTGACCGTGCGCGTGAACAGGCTGAAAACATCACGGGAGAAGATCGTCACGGAACTCTCGGCAAACGGGATCACGGCCGAAAAAACACGCTTCTCCCCGGACGGCCTGCATCTCCTGACCCCGGCCGCCGACCTCCGGCAGACAGTCTTCTTCCGTGACGGTCTGATCCGGGTTCAAGACGAGGCGTCCCAACTCGTTTCCCGCGTCGTTGCCCCGCGGCCCGGCGAGAGGATCCTCGACGTTTGTTCCGGCACCGGGGGAAAAACGCTTCACCTCGCCGCCATCATGGAAAACCGGGGACAGATCACGGCCATGGACCTTTATCCGGACAGGCTGCGCCTCCTCTCCGAAGAGGCAAACCGCCTCGGCACAACCATCTTGGATATCCTTCCGGGAGACGCAACCGCAATGCCGGAGTCCTTTCGCGCCGCTTTCGACCGGGTTCTCGTCGACGCCCCCTGCTCCGGTCTCGGAACGCTGCGGCGAAACCCCGAAATCCGCTGGCGGATCGTCCCGTCCGACATCGAAAACGCCATGGCTCTCCAGAAGCGCCTGCTCGCGAATGCGGCAGAAACCGTAAAACCGGGCGGGCTTCTGGTCTATTGCGTCTGCACCGTCACGCAAGAAGAAAATGAATCGGTCGTCGATCACCTTCTCGCCGCGCGGCACGACTTCAAACACATCCCTCCGGAGGGCGTGCCTCCGGAACTTGTCGACGCTCGGGGCTTTTTCCGAACCTGCCCCCACCGCGAAGGCATGGATGGCTTTTTCGCGGCGGCATTCAGACGAACCTCCTGAGAGTCCGCCCTTAAAAAGTCTGCCTGTCATCCATATTTTTTGCCGTCCGGGATAGCGGCCGGTCTGATTGAAAAATATTTTTTACCGCAATATCCGGCCGTGAAAAAAAGAAAAAGTCCTGGTGGCACTTAAATACGATTTTTTGCCTTCTGCGTATGGGCTGTGATCGCGTCGACGATCTGCGGCCATGCCCCGCCGTGCGGAAGATCATGCCCCATGCCCTCGATCAACAGCAGTTCGGCGCCCGGTATTGCCGCAGCGGTCTCTTTTCCGCCCTCCACCGATACCAGGGGATCATCCGTCCCGTGAATAACCAGGACAGGCGCCTTGATGGAAGCAAGCTCCGACGTTCTGTCATTTTGCGCCCTGACGGCAATCAATTGGCGCCCCATGCCCTGCGGGTAGAGGCAACGGTCGAAACTTGCAGCCATCTTCTTGCGGGTCCACGCTTCATCAAACGGAAAACCGCGCCCGGCAATCATTTTGAAGAATTGGGTCATATGCTCAATGTAGGCTTCCCGCTCGGATGGGGCACGGGCAATCAATGCCGCTGTGACTTCGGGTTTCGGCTGCGGAAGTGCCGGATTTCCCGTGTGCGAGTATATGGAGATCAAACTCGACACCCTGGAAGGATGCCGAAGGGTGATCGTCTGGGCGATGGCTCCTCCCATCGACGTGCCGCAGATATGGGCGGAAGAAATTCCGAGCCCGGCCAGAAATGCCGCACCGTCGTCCGCCATGTCCTCTATGGTGTAGGGCACACCGCTCTTGTCGCCTTTCGATATTTTTCCCAACGTTTCTCGGATCCTTGTTTTACCGGCATGGTCGAATTTGGTGGAGAGTCCGGTATCCCGGTTATCGTATCGGATGACATAATGACCGCGATCCGCAAGATCCCGGCAGAGGTCTTCATCCCAATGGATCATTTGTCCCCCCAATCCGGTGATCAACAGCAACGGACGGTCTGACGGGTTCCCAAATGTTTCATACTCGATTTGGATGCCGTTGGCGGCGATTCTCGACATGTCTATGCCTCCTCAACTGTCCTTGTGACCGACCCTGCCGTCCGGAACCGGCCGACCGGCGGCATGATCCGGGCCGGCTCCTTCCATGGCGGCATTTCGAAATCCCCGAATTCAGCCCGGCGGTCAGGATCAACGATCGGCAGAAGATCATGGCCGGGCTTCCGGCACACCTCGGCCATCGGCAGGCGCTTTGGGGTTTCGGCCGGCAGACGCGAGTCTGCAGGCCTTATTTCCAGCACCCTCTCATTCCTCATCCAACCCTAGCAATTTCGTCGGATTTTTGCGGACCATGGTGTCGATCTCCTCACGGGTAATGCCCAGGCTCATCAGCCCGAGGATAAATATGCGCAACCCTTCCATCGGGGAGGGATTGCAGACCTGACCCAAATCCGAGGCGAGGACGCACCGATCCGGACCCACTTTTCGAATGGCCTCGACCAGATCCTGAATCCGGGCATTGAAAAACATGGGAGTGGTGACCGCAAAGCAGTGTTCCAGGTAAGCTCCCTTTCTTGCAAATTCCAGTTGATCTGCCAAAGGAAGATTCGGGATTTCATTGTGAGGATGCGTGATCAAGATCTTTTTCAAAACTTCCATCCGCTTATCCATAAGTCTTATCCGTCAAAGGACTCTCCTTGGATTGACGTTCCTTTGGTTTGCATGTCAGTATAGGAAGGTTCGATTTACTTGTCTACGACTATTTGTCACAAAGGATCAGGACATGTTCTGCATAAAGGCTATCTTGTTTCCTACGAACTGTTTTTTTGAACTGTTTTTTGTTGACTTGACGTTGCGCCTTCCTTATACTTTCAGACATAAAGAGAATTTTTTAAATGGAGGGCGCCGGGATTTACCATCTGTTGCCGAATCATCAGAAACGATGATGTGATCCATACCGTTTCGATTCCATGCGACGATGTTTGGACATTGCAACACCGAGATTTCCGCTCCAGAGATGCGATCGTCGCCATCCGCTTAAACGTCATGTGAATCCGACTGAATGCACTCAAGTATGCACTGCAAGCATGCTCGTGTATGAAGAGCAGATAGGCCACATCAAAGGAAAGTGGAAAAGGAATGACGGATCCGCACGAAGTGAATTTCACACACCCGGGGAAACATCAGTTTTGTTGTTCACGGAGAGGGACTTGCAGGCATTTGTCCTCTGCAAGCGACACATTGATAAGGATCTTTCGGAGGGAATTCCATGATAGATACTTGTCCGATAGCCTTTGATTTGATTGTAACCATCGTCAACAAAGGTTTTGCCGAAGAGGTGGTGGATGCCACTAAAAAGGCCGGTGCAGAAGGAGGAACCATCATCTACGGTCGCGGAACCGGCATCCATGAAAAAATGAAACTTTTCGGGATACCGGTAGAGCCTGAAAAAGAGATAGTATTCACCATCATCGACCGAACCAAGTCGGAAAACGTGTTGGAAGCCATCCGCCATGCCGTAGACTTGGACAAACCGGGTATGGGGGTGGCGTTTGTGCTGGAGGTCGAGAAGACCATCGGGATCTGCCATTTATTGAAAGAGTAACGGAACCATGGAACCCTCTATCCCGCAGGTGCGGTTGCAACGCAACGTCCCCTCCCTTTGTTGCTCTCAGGACAGGAAAATATGCTGCCGTTATTCAAGGAAAAATTTCGTGAAGTCCTTCAGGCGATCTCGCCTTTGATTGTGATTGTCTGCATTCTTCAATGGACATGGGTACAAGCGCCCACCATGCTGTTCCTCCAGTTTCTCATTGGATCACTGATGGCGACCATCGGAATGATTTTTTTCCTGATGGGTATCGACATCGGGATTCTTCCGATGGGAAGAACCATCGGTGCCGAACTGCCGAAGAAAGGATCACTGTTCCTCATCGCGGTGGTAGCGTTTTCATTCGGGTTTGCCACCACGGTCGCCGAACCGGACGTGCTGGTTTTATCCAAGCAGATCGAGGAAATCGCCCGGGGTGCCATTTCCGGGCACTCTGTTATATATGTCATCGCCGTTGGTGTGGGGATTTCCGTCGCCATTGCCATGCTGCGTATCGTTTTCGGGATTCGCATGGCCTACCTGCTGACGGTATGCTATTCCGTCATCCTGATTCTTTCCTTGATCACCCCTGCTGAGTTCGTCCCTTTGGCCTATGACTCGGGGAGTGTAACCACCGGGGCATTGACCGCTCCCGTAGTGCTTGCACTGTCTCTCGGGCTCAGCTCCGTTCTTGCCCGCAGATCATCCGTATCGGATGGTTTTGGTCTGCTGGGATTTGCATCTATCGGGCCGATCATAGCCGTGATGATTTTGGGGATACTGCATTGAATGAAATCAACATTTTCACAAACTTTCAAAGCACCATCCTGAGTGTGACCGAAGCGATCCTGCCGTTGGTGGTTCTTTTTTTGATCTTTCAACTTTTGATGCTTCGTCTGCCGCGCCGGTACGTCGTCACCATACTCAAGGGCACTTTGCTGGCCTCGGCCGGCCTTCTGCTCTTCATGCAGGGGGTATATATCAGTTTTCTGCCCTTTGGCCGGGCCATTGGCGAGGCCTTGGGCACGCTTCCTCACCGATGGCTTTTGATGCCGTTCGGCATCCTTCTCGGATTTTTTACGACTTGGGGTGAACCGTCGGTGCGGATTTTAGCCGACCAGGTGGAACAGACATCGAGCGGATCGATCCGCCGGCTAACGGTGCTTTATGCGATTTGCATAGGTGTGGCCCTGATCGTCGGTCTGGGAATGTTGAGGATCGGTTACGGCATCCCTCTCCTCTATATCCTGATACCGGGATATGCGCTCGTCTTGGTGATCATCTGGTTCAGCGATAAAGAATTTCTCTCGATCGCGATCGATGCAGGCGGTGTCGCTACGGGGCCCATGGCAAATACTTTTCTTCTTGCCCTCGCCCTGGGCGCATCTTCCTCCATGGGTGGACAGGATCCCATCATCCATGGCTTGGGGTTGGTCGCGCTGATTGCCCTGGCTCCCATCATATCGGTCATGGTCCTCGGTTTTGTTCTGGCCATCCAGAAACGTCGGATGCTTTTAAAAAAAGGCAAATGAACACGGGGCGGTCCGCGGGACATGGACCGATCGCGATGTTTGCCGACAGGAAACGCAGGGGTGCTGCTACGGATCAAAACGGTTGGGGACCGCGAATCCCCCGCGCCTTTCCATCCCTGCCTGCGGACACCGTCCGTCCGATACCGATCTCAGGAATCCCATTGACTTTCAAAGCGAAAAAATGATAGTTCCATCGCGACTCCATGGAATGAGACGGGGCAAACCCGAAAGGCCGGCCTGGTTTATCGGAGGCCGCCCCTTAAAAAAGCAGAAGCGGGGGCATCATGTTCATCGAACAACGACAGGTGGGACAGATGGCGGTTTTCGCCTATCTGGTGGGCGACGAGAAAAGTGGAGAGGCGCTCGTCATCGATCCTGCGGCGGATACGGATGGCATCATCGCAGCGGCTGAGAAAAGCAAGGTGAGCATTCAATACATTGTAAACACCCATGGTCATGTGGATCATATCGGCGGCAATGAGGATATGAAGAAACGGACAGGCGCGACAATCGTCATCCATGAGGACGACGCAGACATGCTTGTCTCAACCCCACGGGCAATGCTGATGATGTTTGGAGGAAAAGCCTCGCCGCCCGCCGACCGGACGGTCCGGGACGGCGATGATATCCAAGTCGGCGGGCTCAGGCTCCGGGTGATCCACACCCCCGGCCATTCTCCGGGCAGCATGGTCCTCTTGCTGGACGGCTATGCCTTTACCGGCGACACCCTCTTCGTGGAGGCGGTGGGCAGAACCGACCTGCCTGGAGGTTCCGGTGAGGTGATGTTCGATTCCATTCAGAGGAAACTCTGCACCCTGCCGGATGAGACGGTGGTCCTGCCGGGGCACAACTATGGAAGCATGCCGACATCAACAATCGGCCATGAAAAACAGTACAATCCATTTCTACGCTGACCGGCTGAAAAAGGAGACGGGGATGAATACGGGGATGATGCATACAAAACTGGACGGAATGAAACTCATCGGCAAGGGAAAGGTTCGCGACATCTACTCGCTCGACTCCCATCTGCTGATCGTCGCGAGCGACCGCATTTCCGCCTTTGACTTCGTCATGCCGAATCCCATTCCGGGAAAAGGGGAGGTCCTGACGCGCATGTCCGCATTCTGGTTCGGGAAGATGGGCGATATCATCCCCAACCACATGGTGTCAATAAATCCCGATCAGTATCCGGAGGTCTGTGCCCCATATCGGGAGGAGCTGCGCGGCCGCAGCATGCTCGTAAAAAAGGCCGAACCCCTTCCGGTGGAATGCATCGTTCGGGGGTATCTGAGCGGCTCCGGCTGGAAGGACTACCGTGAAGGGAAACCCGTTTCGGGCATTCATCTTCCGCCGGGTTTACAGGAGTCCTCCCGGCTTCCGGAAACGATATTCACCCCTTCCACCAAGGCGGCCGACGGGGAGCACGACCTGCCGATCAGCCGGGCCGAGATGGGCAAATTGATCGGCCCCGAGTTGACCAACCGGATCATTGATGCCAGCGTCGCCATTTACGAGCGAGCCGTCGCGATCGCCGACCTTGCGGGGATCATCATTGCCGACACCAAGATGGAATTCGGCCTTCTGGATGGAAAGCTGATCCTGATCGACGAGCTTCTCACCCCCGACTCCTCCCGATTCTGGCCGAAGGATGACTACGAAGCGGGACGCCCGCAGAAGAGCTTCGATAAACAGTTTCTCCGCGATTATCTGCTTTCGATTCACTGGAATCAGAAGCACCCCGCGCCGCCGCTCCCCGACAACATCATCGCCCAAACCAGCGAAAAATACCGCGAGGCGCTGACCCGTTTGGTCCGGTAGACGCTGGGTTGACAGGTGCAGGCAGGATGGTTATCGTAACGGGCAAGGAAGCAGGAACGGATCATTTTTACAACCATTCATGAGTAGGATGCCATTGTAACGATTCAGAAAATCGTCTCGCTTCGGACAGCGAAACCGCCGCTCCGGCGAATATCAGAAGTCAGTTCGGAAGGAAGTCGAAAGGACGAATGTCGTCAAAACGTTGTTATTATGAAGTTTTGGGCGTGGAAAGAAACGCCTCGGACGAAGAGATCAAAAAGAGCTATCGCAGGCTCGCGATGCAATATCATCCGGACCGAAATCCGGGGAACCGGGAAGCGGAAGAGAAGTTTAAAGAGGCGGCGGAGGCATACGAAGTCCTGTGCGATGCCGAAAAACGCGATATCTACAACCGTTACGGCCATGAAGGTCTGAGCGGCGTCGGCTACCGGGGCTTTTCGGGTTTCGAGGACATCTTTTCCAGCTTTGGCGATATTTTCGGCGACGTTTTCGGATTCCACACGGGACGCTCGCGCTCGAGAACGGCAGCCAGAATGGGCGCGGACCTGCGCTACGATCTCCGGATCTCCTTCATGGATGCAGCTCTGGGAACCAGCACCGAGATCCGTTTGGAGAAATATATCCTGTGCAGCTCCTGCCAGGGATCGGGATGCGCCCCGGGAACCTCACCGCAGGTATGCAGCCGCTGCAACGGTCGGGGACAAGTGATTCAGTCCAGCGGTTTTTTCAACATCAGCACGACCTGCCCCCAGTGCCGGGGACAAGGGAGCATCATCAGGACCCCGTGCAAGGACTGCTCCGGCGGGGGAAAGGTCCGGGCCGACAAAACGGTCCAACTCAAGATCCCGGCCGGCGTGGAGACGGGATCCCGTCTCCGACTGCGGGGCGAAGGGGAGGAAGGGGAACACGGCGGCCCCAACGGCGACCTCTACGTCTTCATCGAAGTGGAACCCCATGAAACGTTCGAGCGAAACGGGGATGACATTTATTGCCGCGTCCCGATCTCTTTCGTCCAGGCTGCCCTGGGGGGAAGTGTGGAGGCGCCGACCCTGAACGGAAACGAAAAACTGAAGATCCCTCGGGGAACTCCGACAGGCAAGATCTTCCGCTTAAAAGGCAAGGGCATCCCTCATCTTCGCGGACACGGACGGGGCGATCAGATCATCGAGACGGTGGTCACCGTGCCTTCGAACCTCACCCGAAAACAGGAAGAGCTGCTCCGCGAGTTCGACCGTTTATGCAATGAAACCGGGATCCGTTAAAGAAACGCATGGAATCCACTTACGGGGATTCCGGTATGATTCTATTCACCGAAAGGAGAAATCATGAGGAAAAAAGAAGGATGGCTTTCGTTCCTGATTATCGGGGTTTTCCTGATCTCGGGGTGCACAGCAGCTCTGATTGGAGGAGCGGCAGTGGGCGCCGGTTCCGGAACATATTTCTATTTGAACGGCGAACTGAAAACCGATTACTACTCCTCCTTCGACGCGACCTGGAGCGCCTGTGAAAAAACCGTGGCGGATATGCGGGGTCTGGACGTCGTGCCGGAAAAAGAGATCGGGAAAGGAAAAATCTCCGCGGTAATCAACGATGAAAAGGTCAAGATCTCGGTCGACTACAAAGCCAAAGACGTGACCACGGTCTCTATCCGTGTCGGCTTGATCGGAAACAAGCTCTCCTCGCAGTTGATCCACGATAAGGTCAGGGACAACCTGATGAAAAAGTAGGCCCGCGGTAAAGACCCTTGAGGTGCTGCACCCCGGGAACGGAAAAGGGCTGATGAAGAAAAAGGTGGTTGCGGGTCTGGTGCTCGGCGCGCTGTTGGTCTGGCTTTCGTTCCGCGGAATCGAGTTCCAGGGGTTGATCGAAGGCCTCCGAACGATCCGTCGCGGGTACCTTCTTCCGGCACTGGCGGCACTGCTTCTCATGCAGATCCTGAGGTCCGTCCGCTGGGGGATCATCCTGAGACCGATCGGGAAGGTGGATCAACTCTCCTTGTTTTCAGTCACCTGCGTGGGGTTTCTGGCCATCGTCGCGTTTCCGGCCCGCGTTGGAGAACTGGCCCGTCCCTATCTCATCACGAAAAAAAGCCGCATCGCCATGAGTTCGGCACTGGGCACAATCTTCGTGGAAAGAGTGCTCGACAGCCTCACCGTGCTGATCATCGCACTGGTCGCTCTTTTTTTCACACCCCTTCCGCAATGGCTTGTCCGTTCCAGCGCCCTGCTTCTGCTCGCGACGATTTTTCTTTCAACGCTGATGATCCTGATGGTCGTCCGGCGCGACGTCGCCCTTCAGGTTCTTTCACCGCTGATCAAAAGGCTCCCTGTGCGCTACGCCGAAATCTTGAACCGCCTGATCAACCATTTGATCGCCGGATTCGGAATCATGATCGACCCCATCCCTCTCCTCTGGGTCACATTTCTGTCGATCGTCATCTGGCTGATCGACATTCTTGCTATTTACCTCCTCTTTCAGGCGTTTCACATGGATCTGTCCATCACGGCCGCCACCGTTTTGATGATCGTGCTGATCATCGGCATCGCCATCCCCACCGCACCGGGTTTTATCGGGAACTGGCATTTTTTCTGTGTCCTCGGCCTTGGTCTTTTCGGAATCCCCAAAACGGACGCTCTGACCTTCGCCATTGTTTATCACGCGCTTTCCATCGGATTGATCGTCCTGTTGGGACTCCTCTTCCTGCCCTTCAACCGTTTCGGTTTTACCGATCTTCGTCCTCAGGCCGGATCTTAGTTTTCGGTGCCCTTGTCGGAGCCATTTTTGACGTCCAACTCATAACTCCGGATTTTCTTGTGGAGATTGCTCCTCTCCAGACCGATCGCCTCGGCCGTTCGCGAAATGTTGCCGTTATATTCACGAAGTTTCCGCACAATGTACTGGCGCTCAAATTCCTGCTTTGCCGCGCGGAAAGAATCGGAGGTGATTTGCAGATCGTCCCGCGGAACTTCCCCCTTCCCTTCTTCGAAAAAAGGCAAGATATCGCACTTCGAGATCAGCCCCGTCGGCGTCATGATCACCAATCGTTCGATGATGTTTTTCAGTTCCCGAACATTTCCGGGCCAGTGGTATTTCATCAGGATCGTCAAGACCTCGTCGGCAACCTTTTTTTCAGTATCGCCTTCTTTGACGGCGAAGTCCCGGATAAACCTCTCGACCAGAATCGGAATATCCTCTTTTCTGTCGCGCAGCGGCGGTATCCGCAGCGGAATGACGTTCAGCCGGTAGTACAAATCCTGACGGAAACGCCCCTCCTCCATCTCCTTTTCAAGGTCCTTGTTGGTGGCGGCCAGCACCCGGACATCCGTGGGAATGAGCCGGTTCCCGCCGACCCGTTCGAACTTTTTTTCCTGGAGAATGCGGAGAACCTTCGCCTGTGCTTTGAGGCTCATGTCGGCCACCTCGTCCAGAAAAATGGTCCCCTCGTTCGCCAGATCGAACTTTCCCCTTTTCATCGTCGTGGCGCCGGTAAAAGCCCCCTTCTCATGGCCGAAAAGCTCGCTCTCGATCAGGTCTTCCGGTATCGCTGCGCAGTTGACCTCGACAAAAGGCTTCTGCGCCCGCCGGCTCTGATGATGGATAGAACGGGCAACCAGCTCTTTGCCCGTTCCGTTTTCTCCCATAATCAAAATCCATGCATTGGTGGGAGCAACGATGTTGATGACTTCCTTGAGATCCTGGATCAGGCTGCTGTTTCCCGTCAGTTCATACTCATGACCGACCTTCTGCCGGAGGAGCAGATTTTCCTCCTCCAGACGAACGAGGTCCAAGGCGTGGTTGACCACCAGCATCACCTTTTCAAGCGAGAGGGGTTTCTCAATGAAGTCGAACGCACCGAGTTTGGTCGCCTTCACCGCCGTCTCAATGGAACCATGACCCGACATCATGACGACCTGCAACTGCGGATGGCCGGCCTTGATCGCCTTAAGGGCTTCGATCCCGTCCATCCCCGGCAGCCAGATGTCCAGCAGCACCAGATGCGGTTGCTCCTCCTCGAGAACCCGCAAGGCTTCCTCCCCGCTACCGGCTACCGCCACTTCATAACCTTCATCCGTGAGAATACCCCCGAGCGTCTGGCAGATGCTTTCTTCATCGTCTACAATCAGGATTGTCTTGTTCGTCATTTCGATATCGCCGTCCTTTGGGTGGATCATCCAGCCGCCGTGATCCGTTTTCGTCCCTAAGTCTCTTCGGGCACTGGCAAATCGAGGGTCACAACGGTACCGCTGGGGTGGTTGTCTGCAACGCCGATTCTACCGTGATGATCGGCCATGATGGAATGAACGATCGTCAACCCCAGCCCCATTCCCGACCGTTTTGTGGAAAAATAAGGTTCAAACATTTTCACTTTATAACCGGATGGGATTCCGCATCCGTTGTCGGCCACGCTCAATTTCACCGTTTTTCCGTCATCGCTCCGGGCGGTCCGAATCTCGATGCGACCGGTCCGTCCGTCGACCGCCGCGACAGCATTGTCCAGCAGGTTAACCATGACCCGCTGCATTTGCTCCGGATCAAGCATCAGTTTCGGAATGTCGGCTCCTTGCTGAAAGTCAAACACAATCTCTTTATGCGCATCCTGGAAGAGGATTACGGAATTGCGAACCACTTCGTTCAGGTCGTGAATCGCCAGATTTGTCACCGGCAACCGCGCATAACGGGAAAATTCATTCACAAGATTTTTCAACACCTCGACCTGATCGATGATCGTTTTTGTGCATTCACGGAAGACGGCGTCGTCCTCGCCCAACCGATCGCCGTATTTTTTCTGGAGCCGTTGCGCGGAGAGCTGAACCGGTGTCAGCGGGTTTTTGATCTCGTGAGCCATTCGCCGGGCAACCTCCCGCCACGCGGCTGCTCTCTCCGCCCGCTGCAGCTTGGTGAGATCCTCGAAGACCAGCGCCATGCCCATCTCGCTCCCCTCATCGTCACGGATCGCGGTGATGGTCATGAGAATGGTCATCGTCTTTTCCCCAAGCGTTAAATCGAGCTGCTTTTCGATGAACCCTTCCGCACGCTCCCGCATCTCACGGAGGACCTCATCCGCCAGAAGACGGTGTTCGGGAATCAGCACCTCTTCATAAGGCCGGTTTAACACCTTCTGGGTCCGGATGCCGAACATCTTCTCAGCCGCCCGGTTGATCGTAGTGATGATACCTTTCCCATCCACAGCAATGACGCCCGCCGAAACATTCCGCAGAATCGTCTCCGTGTAGTTCCTTCTCTGATCCAGATCCAGATTCGCCCTTTCCAAGCCCTGTTTGCTTTTTTTCAGATCCACGGTCATCTGATTAAACGAAGCGACAAGAACCCCTATTTCATCGTCTGCCACAATGTTGATCTGATGGTTCAGATCCCCCTGCGCGATTTTTCGGGTCGCTTCGGCCAAGTCCTGAATCGGAACGGTAATCCCTTTGGCAAGATAGAGACCGAACCAGGTCGCGGAAAAGATGATCAGCAACGTGACAAGGAACAGCGTGATGATATAACCAAACTTGATCGGCGTTTTCAGAAGCGTTAGTTGACGGTACTCCTCGGAGATTTTCGATATCACGCTGATCTTTTCTACCAGACCGTCCGGGAAAAAATAGCTCGCAGTCACAACGCCGATCACTTCCTTCGGACTCGCAAACGAAAAGATCGGGACGACCCCCCGGATCAAATCTCCTTTTCCTGCCTGTTCAATCGTAGTCAGTTCCCGGCCGGCATAAACATCTTCCAGTTCCTTGGGGGTAAGGGACCTCGGGACCATCTGCGGATATTCGCGATCGCTGACTGCAAAATTTTCCTTCTGGTTCTCGATGTGCACGTCGAGCATGTTGAGTTTGTAACTCTTGTGCCTCCGATCGACCAGGGCCTTGAGATAGATGAACTTCTCCGTCTCGTAAAGGCCGT
This sequence comes from Syntrophales bacterium, assembly GCA_040765725.1. Taxonomy (GTDB): domain Bacteria; phylum Desulfobacterota; class Syntrophia; order Syntrophales; family UBA5619; genus UBA5619. The sequence goes on along the minus strand of JAXGRQ010000008.1, from coordinate 30,602 downwards.
TTTTCGATATTTCAGCGCTGAGTTCACGGGCGTAGTATTTCGCCTGATCGGCTGATTGCTGATAGTATATCTGTGCGACTTCAAGCGTCCGGTTCAGCGCATCCCCGATGCGGATGCTGAACCAGTTATCGATGCTGTTGGACAGAAAATTGATGGAGACGAGAAACAACAGAACCGTCGGGATCAGGGAAAGGCTGACAAACGCGGAAACCAGACGCGTCCGGAGCTTTGAACCGACGACCCCGCGACGTCGTTCGAAGATCAGTTTGACGAGATTTCGAACAATTAGAAAGATCAGCAGGATGATCAGGATGATGTTGATGTTGATCAGGCCGAAGATCAGGGCATTTCCGGAAACAGGAAGAGGAAGCGCTTCTCCGCGAAAGATTCGGCTTTCGATATACGTGATGAGGGCGATGAGGAACACCGTCACAATGATGATGATTCTCTCCCGCCTTCTCCTACTCGTTTCACGGATATCCAGTTTCGCCGTTCCAGGGACTTTTTTCATCGGTAATAAAACCTCTCCCGATACCAGTCGGTTTCAAAATCCCACAGAGACACAAAAAAGAAAACGCGCTCCATGTGAAACGGCATCCGGACCTCATCGAGTGTTGCCTTGATCATCACGTAATAGTTTTCACTTCTCTTCAATGCCTTCAATTCCGCCACCGGGATCCCGTTCAGCTCGGCCATCGCCCGCTGGGCGCTTTCGAAATCCGTAAAGGACATCGTCTCCTTTTCGCCGTCATAGGAAACCACAAACCACTTCTTCACATTGTCATATATGATCGTGTGACGAACAGTCGTGCGTCCCAACTTCCGGTCCATCCATCCGGAGCGTTGCTGAAAGAGGTCAAGGTAAAAAGTAAATGTGGTTGGAACACCCGCCAAGATTGCGGCTTCAATATCCGTCGTGAAACCGTCGGTCACCCTTGCATACACCCGCACGTGGGTTTCATCATTGGTGACCAGAATGTCGCGAATCCCCGCATTCTCGGCTGCAAGCGGGGGTGAAGCCATGACCGAAAGCGAAAAAAGGATGAAAACAAACCGATACAACCGTCTTTTGAACATGCAGACCCTTAATGCCCGGTCTGTCATCGGCCGGGCTATATCGTAAAATGATCAATTTTTTTGTTATGTTGAGTATTCGTAGGGTATACTAAGAAAGTGAGTCTTAAAAAGCAAGACCTATTTGGCGGAACCCTTGTCCTGTGCGGGGCTGCGATGAATAATGATCCTCACATCGCCCACGGAGATGCCGGAGCGGAATCGAGATCCCAAACCGATGGTGCACGCCGGGATTTTAGCTCGTGCAACATTCCTTCTCTGCTGAAGCGACTGACCAATGTCCAACATTCTTTTCGGATTAACAGCTCTTTGAGGAGTCGGTTGTTCAGTCGATGACCCGATTTGTAGGCAACAAAATGACCGATAATTGGAATGCCCAGCAGAGAAAGGTCGCCGATCGCATCGAGGATTTTGTGTTTGACAAATTCATCCGGAAACCTCAATCCATCTTTGTTGATGATCCGAAGCTCATCCAGGATCACGGCATTTTTCAGTGATCCCCCGAGAGCCAGGCCTTTGGCCTGAAGAAATTCCACGTCTCGCAGAAAACCGAAAGTTCTCGCCGCGCAGATCTCTTTTTCATACGAAAGATCGGATACGTTCATCTCATAGGATTGAATGCCGATGGCCGGGTGCTTAAAATCAATCTTGTAGGTGATGCGAAACCCGGCAGAAGGAAGAAACATGGCCGTTCCCTCCCCGTCGGAAACGGCGACCTTTTCTTTGATGACCATCACTTTCTTGACCTTGCCCTGAACCCTTGTTCCAACCTCTTTAAGAAGATCGACGAACGGGCGGGCACTTCCGTCCATGATCGGGACCTCTGGGGCGTCAAGCGAAACTTCCGCGTTATCCACACCCATGCCGTGGAATGCGGACATCAGGTGCTCCACCGTGGACACGGTTACGCCATTGAGACCCAGAGTGGTCGCAAGCGTTGTGTCTCGAACATTGTGGACATCGGCCCTGATCCGATTGTTTCCCGACAGATCCCTTCGTATGAAGACAATGCCCTGATCCACATCCGCAGGCCGAATGACCATTCCAACCTTCCTGCCGGAATGAAGTCCTACGCTTTTACATGTGATGTCATGGTTTATCGTTCTTTGTAAAAACATAACGCCCACTTAAACCGTTATTTTCTAAAACGGTCTTTGATCACCGTTTCGTTTATTGCATAGCAATATCCGCACCATCTTGCGCATACGTCACGGAATTTACAAAAAACCTCTAACCGTTTAAAAACAGGAGATTTCGATAAAGGCTTTCCCGGAATCTTGAGTCAAGAGACCGGGATGTCTCTCTTGAACTGTGTCAAATACGACACACCCGGTGCCGACTCCCTGCCGTATCGATGAAATAGGTTCGGTGCGAGATCACGGACGCAGTGGGGAGAGGCCCTCCTCATTTCCGGTGATTCGAAAATAACGTTCTTTCTCGCTGTAAACACATCCGCAGTATGGCTGCCGATACATGCCGACCTCCTTGGAAACCCGAACCCCTTCCGACCAGCCTTCACGAAAATCCCGATAGAGGAACGGGATCCTGCTTTTCGGCAACCTCCCCGGCAATCTCGCGGATGAGATCATGCTTTTGGAAACGGCTGTAGAGGAGGGTCGTTGTAAAGGCGTCAAAACCCTTTTCTTTTGCGATCCCTGCCGCATGAAAAAGCCGAAGGAAATAGCAGTGTCGGCACCGATCCTGTTCCCTGAAGGCCACCCGGCGAAAAAAAAGCTCGAACGGATAGTCCTCCTCCCGGATGATCGGCAGCGCTTCGCGGTCGGCGTATGAAATCAGTGTGTCGAGACGCCTTTGATACTCCCGATAGGGGTGGATGTTGGGGTTGTAGAAGAGGCCGCAGATTTCGTGCCCATCGCCGCGGAGAATCCGAAGCGGGTAGATCGTGCACGGGCCACAGCAGATATGGAGCAAAACTTTCAAGGCCGATCCTAAACCGAATTCCCGGCAAACGGGTCTTCCGTTGGCGGTTGTTTCTCAGAAGAGTTCCTTCTGATTGCCGGCGACCCAAGCCCGATGGAGATGTTCATAAGCCCGCCGTGTCGCAATCCGACCGCGTGCCGTTCGCTGCAGATAGCCCTCCTGAATCAGGTAGGGCTCGTACACATCTTCGATCGTCGCCCTCTCTTCCCCGATCGCCGAAGAGAGGTTGTCGATCCCTACAGGGCCCCCATCGAATTTGTCGATCACCGTCAGCAAGATGGTCCGGTCCATATGATCGAACCCCTTATCATCCACCTCAAACATCTCGAGTGCGCTCACCGCCACATCCCGGGTAATCCGTCCTTCGGCCCGGACCTGCGCGAAATCCCGGACGCGACGGAGCAACCGATTGGCAATTCGCGGCGTCCCCCGGGATCGACAGGCCATTTCGATCGCACCGTCTTCGACGATGTTCACGGAGAGGATCCTGGCTGACCGATGGATGATGACGGCCAGTTCTTCGGGTGTATAGAATTCAAACCGGAAGCTCATACCGAAACGATCCCGCAGCGGCGAGGTCAAAAGTCCCGCCCGGGTTGTGGCCCCGATCAGTGTAAATTTCGGAATTTCAAGCTTCATGGACCGTGCCGACGGTCCCTGGCCGATCAGAATGTCGATGTGAAAGTCTTCCATCGCCGGATAGAGGATCTCCTCGACCACATGAGAAAGACGGTGAATTTCATCGATGAACAGAACATCCTTTTCATGCAGGTTGGTTAGAATGGCGGCCAGATCCCCCGGCCTTTCGATGACCGGTCCGGAGGTCACCTTGATATCCACCCCCATCTCGCGGGCCATGATGTAAGCGAGGGTTGTCTTTCCCAAACCGGGAGGGCCGTAAAGGAGAACGTGATCGAGGTGCTCCCTGCGTTGTTTTGCCGCTTCCATAAAAACGGAGAGATTCTGTTTGATCTTTTCCTGACCGATGTATTCCTCGAGACTCTTTGGGCGCAGCGAAACATCATACCCTTCATCCTCTTCGAGACCTTGCGGGACGGTCAGCGGATTCTTCGGCGATTTCTCTGGAATCGGTTTTTTTCACGACAGGTGACCATCCTCGCCAACAGGCTGCCGATATCGGACAGGCCGGTTTTTATCCGGCAAGAAAGCGGAGAGCCTTTTTCAAAATATCGTCCAGGGAAAGAGGCTCGGACGCATCCTTCATGGCCAGTTCAACGGCATCCCTCACTGAGGATCCCTTATAACCAAGATTTACGAGCGCGGACAAGGCGTCTTCTTTGGCCTCCTCGGATGTCCGGACCACCGCGTCACCGGCCGGGGCAACTTCACGGCTGAGATGTCCCGCTTTGTCTTTCAGTTCGAGAATCATCCTCTCGGCCGTTTTGCGGCCTACACCGGGGATCCCCGTCAAACGCTTCAAGTCTTCTGATACAATGGCCCGGATCCACTCCGCAGCCGAGATGCCGGAAAGGATATTCACGGCCAGCTTGGGACCAATTCCTCCCACGGAGATCATCAATTTGAAGACCTCGCGTTCCTCGTCGGTATAGAAGCCGTAAAGGCTGATGGCATCTTCACGGACATGGGTATGAATCTGGAGCACGACGCGGCACCCGGCCTCGGGCAATTCATAGAATGTGCTCAGAGGCACGACGACGCGATAACCTATCCCGTGAACATCCACCACACATTGGGCGACCGACTTCTGAAGAAGAATGCCGTCGAGACGAGCGATCATATCAGAGGGTTTCCGTCTTTCGAAAATGAAGCTGGCAGATGGCAACGGCCAATGCGTCGGCCGCATCGGGTGGTGGAAGTTCCGGAAGCTTCAGGATGGCCCTGACCATCATCTGGACTTGCCCCTTTTCGGCCCGTCCGTAACCGACGACCGCTTTCTTGATCTCCAGCGGGCTGTATTCGTAGACCGGCAGCCCGCCGTCCGCCCCGGCCAGGATCGCCACTCCCCGGACATGACCCTGTTTGATCAAACTCCGGATGTTCTTCCCGTAAAAAATATCCTCGATCGCCAGCGCCATTGGTTCCGTTCGTCGGATCACATCATTGATTCCATCACGGATGTTCTGAAGGGACACAGAGAGGGAGGCGCCCCGAACGGGCCTGATTCCCGCCGTGAAAGAGACACGACAGTCCGTTTGCGGCTTCGATCACCCCAAATCCCGTCACATGGCTTCCCGGATCGATCCCTAAAACTCTCACTTTAGAGAACCCTATCACGCCCAATGGCGTCATGAACCCTGTTTGGCGGTCCGTTTACACACCGTCCTGTTCCACCTACCGGCTCAGCTTCTCCATGACATCATCGGAAATATCGAAATTGGCGTACACATTCTGGACATCGTCATTGTCCTCTAATTTTTCCATGAGCCTGAGCATCTGTTCCGCCTTCCCCGCTTCCAGTTTGATCGTATTCCGGGGAATCTTGCCGACGCGCGCTTCCAGATAGGTCCAGCCTTTTTCATCAATGGCCTTTTTGACGGCCTCAAAGCTCATCGGGTCCGTGATGACCTCCCATTCGGTTTCCTGATCCCGGACATCTTCCGCACCGGCCTCGAGCGCAACCTCCATCAGCGCATCCTCGCCGACCGCTGTTTTGTCAAAAACGATGCTCCCCTTTTTATCGAACATCCAGGCGACACAACCGTTTTCGCCAAGGTTCCCCCATGCTTGGAGAAGATGTGCCGGATCTCTGCGACGGTGCGGTTCTTGTTGTCCGTCATCACATCGACGATCACCGCGACGCCTCCCGGACCATACCCCTCGTAAGTCACCTCCTCATACGCAGCGGCTCCGGCCAGTTCACCGGTCCCCTTCTTGATCGCCCGGTCGATGTTGTCCTTCGGCATATTTTCTTCCTTGGCCGCCAGGACCGCCTGCCTCAGCCGGGAATTTCCCTCCAGATCGCCGCCGCCCAGTCTGGCTGCAAGCGTGATTTCCTTGATTAATTTCGTGAAGATTTTTCCGCGTTTCGAATCAATGGCACCCTTCTTCCGTTTGATCGTGCTCCATTTGGAATGCCCTGACATAACGGTTCATCTCCTGTTTAGTTTTTATAAAAACCGCTGGCGCTTCATAACACAAGCTCCGGCGGGATGTAAATAAAAAAAGCCCCGTCCATTTCAAGACGGGGCTTTTCGATATAAATCCCGGCGGCACCTACTCTCCCACACAGTCTCCCATGCAGTACCATCGGCGCTGGAGAGCTTAACTTCCGTGTTCGGAATGGGAACGGGTGGGTCCTCTCCGCTATAGCCACCGAAATATTTCGATGAAAATAACAATTGCATACTGCGACATGAAGGCTGAGTGCATCATGAAGAAAACATAATTATGGTCAAGCCTCACGACCGATTAGTATCAGTAAGCTCAACACATTACTGTGCTTGCACACCTGACCTATCAACCTCGTGGTCTACGAGGGGTCTTCAGTCCTGATGTCTCCATCAGGAGGGATATCTTATCTTGAGGTGGGCTTCCCGCTTAGATGCTTTCAGCGGTTATCCCTTCCGAACTTAGCTACCCAGCGATGCCGTTGGCACGACAACTGGAACACCAGAGGTTCGTCCATCCCGGTCCTCTCGTACTAGGGACAGCTCCTCTCAAATATCCTGCGCCCACAACAGATAGGGACCGAACTGTCTCACGACGTTCTGAACCCAGCTCACGTACCGCTTTAATTGGCGAACAGCCAAACCCTTGGGACCTTATCCAGCCCCAGGATGCGATGAGCCGACATCGAGGTGCCAAACCACGCCGTCGATGTGAACTCTTGGGCGTGATAAGCCTGTTATCCCCGGCGTACCTTTTATCCGTTGAGCGATGGCCCTTCCATGCGGAACCACCGGATCACTAAGACCTGCTTTCGCACCTGCTCGACCTGTCTGTCTCGCAGTCAAGCTCCCTTATGCCTTTACACTCTACGGCTGGTTTCCAATCAGCCTGAGGGAACCTTCGCGCGCCTCCGTTACTCTTTGGGAGGCGACCGCCCCAGTCAAACTACCCACCAGACAATGTCCCCTGCCCGGATAACGGGCCGAGGTTAGAACTTCAGAATAATCAGGGTGGTATTTCAAGGTTGGCTCCATGGAAACTGGCGTCCCCACTTCAAAGCCTCCCACCTATCCTACACAAACCAGTCCGAAATTCATTGTCAAGCTATAGTAAAGGTGCACGGGGTCTTTCCGTCTAGTTGCGGGTAACCGGCTTCTTCACCGGTTTATCAAATTCGCTGAGCTTCTCGTCAAGACAGCGCCCAAATCGTTACGCCATTCGTGCAGGTCGGAACTTACCCGACAAGGAATTTCGCTACCTTAGGACCGTTATAGTTACGGCCGCCGTTTACCGGGGCTTCGGTTCAAAGCTTCGCCTTGCGGCTAACAAATCCCCTTAACCTTCCGGCACCGGGCAGGCGTCAGACCCTATACATCGTCTTACGACTTCGCAGAGTCCTGTGTTTTTGCTAAACAGTCGCTTGGGCCGTTTTATTGCAACCTCTTCGCGCTTCACGTGCGAATCGCTTCACGCTAATGAGGCACACCTTCTTCCGAAGTTACGGTGTCATTTTGCCGAGTTCCTTAACGAGAGATCACTCAAGCGCCTTAGGATATTCTCCTTACCTACCTGTGTCAGTTTACGGTACGATCACCAAAGAAACTCACTACGAGGATTTTCTTGGTAGCATGGGATCAGCCAGTTTACGAGATAAATCTCTCCTCATCACTTCTCGGAGTTGAATGAGATTCCGGATTTGCCTGGAATCTCCTCCTACCGGCTTGAACCGGGACATCCAACACCCGGATGGCTTACCCTTCTACGTCCCCCCTTAGTTGATAACGCGTCTTCAGTGGTACAGGAATATTAACCTGTTTCCCATCACCTACGCCTGTCGGCCTCGGCTTAGGGATCGACTAACCCCGAGAAGATTAGCTTTACTCAGGAAACCTTGGTTTTCGGCGAGCCTGTTTCTCACAGACTTTATCGCTACTTATGTCAGCATAATCTCTTCCATTTCGTCCACCGGTCCTTACGATCCGGCTTCGACCTAACGA
>JAXGRQ010000008.1:0-17500 GCA_040765725.1 Syntrophales bacterium | reverse complement strand
AGCACATCATATACACTCATCGGCGCCCATCCTCCACTCTTGTCCAAACAACGACCAATCCCCGCACGGCCGCTTCAAAGAAATGGTCAGATTCATCAGGCAGATTCCGATTCCGCCAATGGAACATTCAGCCTTTCCACGTTGACGGCCCGGCCGTCCGGCCCGATTTCGACCACCACCCCCTGCAGGCGGATATCCCGTTTGGCGACCTCAAATTTATTCGGGATCTGTAATAGAAATCTTTGCAGGATGTTCTCTTTCCGAACTCCAATCACGGAATCGAACGGACCGGTCATCCCGACATCGGTGACATACGCAGATCCTCCGGAAAGGATCCGTTCATCGGCCGTCTGAACATGGGTGTGGGTTCCCAGAACCGCCGTCACCCGACCGTCCAGATGCCATCCCATGGCGATCTTCTCCGAGGTCGCCTCAGCATGCATGTCCACAAGGATGATCCGCGTTCTCTTCACCAACTTCTCAATCTCCCGATCCGCACTCCGGAAAGGGCATTCGAGCGGATGCATGAAAACCCGGCCCGCTAAATTGAGCACCCCGACCGAAGCACCGCCCGGAAGCGTAACCACCACGCTCCCCCGTCCCGGCACCCCTTCCGGGTAATTGGCCGGCCGGAGGAGCGTCTCGTAATCATCGACGCATTCCATGATCTCCTTTTTATCCCAGATATGGTTCCCGGAAGTCAGGACATCGATATGGGCATCAAAGAGCTCTTCGACAATTTCCGCTGTCACGCCGAATCCCGCGGCGGCATTCTCGCAATTGGCGATCACGAAATCGATTCGTTGTTCCTCGATAATTCCCGGAAGAAGCGCCCGTATTGCTCTTCTTCCCGGCTTTCCAACCACATCCCCTACAAAGAGTACCTTCATGAAAGGATCCTATCGCGCAAAATCGGAGACCCGGGTCTCCCGAATAACGGTTACCTTGATCTGTCCGGGATAGGCCAGTTCCGCTTCGATCTTTTTGATGATGTCCTTGCAAAGCATGACGGTATCATTGTCGGAGATCTTTTCATTTTCCACGAGGATCCGAATCTCTCGACCCGCCTGGATCGCAAAACACTTGCCGACACCGTTGAAGGAATTGGCGATATTTTCGAGTTCCTCAAGCCTTTTGACATAACTCTCCAACATCTCCCGACGCGCCCCTGGTCTTGCCGCGGAAAGCGTGTCCGCCGCCTGGACCAGAACGCCGAGCAAGGTGTTGTTCCTGCCGTCATCATGGTGCGTGGCAATCGCCTGGACGATTCGCGGGGACTCCCCGAACCTTTTGGCATAATCGGCGCCGATGCCGGCATGGGTTCCCTCCACCTTGTGATCGATCGCCTTCCCGATATCGTGAAGGAGTCCGGCCCGCTTCGCCTCCTTGATGTTCATCTTCAACTCGGCCGCCATCATTCCCGTGAGATGGGCCACATCAATGGAATGCTGAAGGACATTCTGGGAATAGCTCGTCCGAAACTTCAGGCTGCCCAGCAACATGACCAGCTCGGGATGCAGATCGTGGACGCCGACATCGAAGGAGATCCTCTCTCCGGTTTCCTTGATGATCGCATCCACCTCCGACCGCACCTTCTTGACGATCTCTTCGATCCGGCCCGGATGGATGCGGCCATCGGTGATCAATCTCTCCAGGGAAAGGCGCGCCACTTCCCGGCGCACCGGATCGAAGCTGGAAAGCACAACCGCCTCCGGCGTGTCATCGACAATCAGGTCGATTCCTGTCGCCGCCTCGATCGCCCGAATGTTTCTTCCCTCCCGGCCGATGATTCTTCCCTTCATCTCATCATTCGGAAGGTTGACCACCGAGACCGTGTTTTCAGCCACATAATCACCTGCGTAACGTTGGATCGCATAAGAGATGACCTCACGCGCCTTATTGTCGGCCATCCGCCTGGCATCCTCCTCGATTTTTCGGATCATCAGGGCGGCATCCTGCTTCGCAACGGATTCCATTTCGCGGACCAGCAATTTTTTCGCCTCATCTGAACTGATGCCAGCGATCTGTTCCAGTTTCACCCTCTGTTCTTCCAGCATCCTGTCAGCGCGTTCATGTTTTTCATTGAGTTGAGATTCCTTGTGTAAAATCGCTTTTTCACGGTTTTCGCAGGAGGTTTCCCGTTGGGACAGAAGGTCGATTCTCCTCTCCAAATTTTCCTCTTTTGAACGGATCCTCCTTTCCAGGCTATCCAGTTCGCTCTTCCGTTCGCGCGAGTCCTTTTCAAACTCGGCCTTGACCTTGAGCAGATTTTCCTTTGCCTGCAGGATGGCCTCTTTCTTAATGGTCTCCGCTTCTTTCTTGGCCTCGTCAATGATCCTCGCTGAGAGGTTTTCACAAGACTCCAGTTTTTTCCTTGAAAATCGTTTTTTTACAATGAATCCCAAAACCCCACCGACTACAAACGCAATCAGCAGGATGGGGACCAAAATACCGTTATCGGTCAAAGTGTTCACCTCCTTAGATGTTTAAAAACGAAAACAGATCGTTTACAATGATTTAATCGAGGAATGCGAGGAAGGGGATGCCGTTGAAAAACGCCGTTAAAAACAACGGAAGATGGGTAAAAAAACCCCGCCTATGCCGTGTTAACCACCTTTTTGAACCAGTTGCTAAGTGGGCGCCTAATGTTGCCGCTTCAGGCTTTCCGCATTCCGTTTTTTACGGAATGGGTGCGGACATGCACACCGCGGACAAGTAAAGGCCCCCGGTTCCCAGGTGTTGGCTCAAAAAACGAATGTTAATCACGCACATCGCAGGGGATAATCTGTTTACCTTATGTCGTTGATCAAATGGATCAATTGTTCCGATCTGCTCTCCAATTGCTTTCGTAAGTTTTCTTTTGCTCCCGCCATTTGCAAGTATTCATCCGCAATGTTCAACGCGGCCAGAATGGCAATGTTCAACGCCTCCTTGTTCGCGACGGATTTCCCGGCCGCTTGCATCTTTTCATTGACATACCCAACGACACTGGCAACATGCTCATCCCCTGAATCGCTTATCACTGATAGATCCTGCCCCAGTATTCTGACGTCAAAGCGCTTTTTCAATGGACGACCTCAAGGTTTGTTCTATGGCGCTTTTATCTCCTGAAGCAAATCAAGAAGCGAGTCCACTTTTGTGCGTACGGCATCCCGTTCTTCCCTCAGCCCTCCCATTTTGTTGTTTGCCTCATCCAGCTCCTTTGTCTTATTTTGCAACAGCTCTTCCAGTTCCAGATTCCTTTTCTTCAGTAAAGCATAATCACCAATCAGGCCATTGATTTTCTTTTCCAGCTCATCGAATTTCAGAAATTCCACGATTTCACCTTTTCCGTCGTGATATCCACCATAAAGAGTTCCACCGGTGCGTGACCGGCGCCGGCATGTTTCGTTTAAATTATGCCGACCCGTCTTATAAAAGTCAAGCGCTTATTTCGTTGATTGGGTATCCGGATCGTCCGGCTCCTCCGGGAAAAAGCCGGACGCTGATCACGATGTCTCAGATGTTCGCGCTCCTCGCCTGGTTCCCTCCCATTTTGTTTCCGCGTTCGGTTCCGTGCCATGCGCCCGAGGACCGGAAAAGGCCTCTTCCGATTCCTCCAGATGTCTGAAAAACTCCCTCACGGCAATCGATGCGGCGGTCCCGTCGTTGATGCCCCCGGCAATACGGCGGAACTGGGCGCCGTCTCTGAGGCCCTTGGTATACCAAAGGAGGTGCTTTCGAAAGTCCCTGGGCCCGACCGTCTCTCCGTAAAAACGAACGGCCAGAGACAGGTGACGCAGAATGACCTCCTCTCTCTGTCGTAAAGAAGGCAAGACGGCCCGGGTTCCGGAAAGATGGGACAGGATATTCTCAACCAGCCACGGATTTCCCAATGCCCCTCTCCCGACCATGATTCCGTCACAGCCGGTCTCGCCGAACATCCGGACGGCGTCCTCCGGGCAACGGATGTCGCCGTTTCCGATCACGGGAATCCTGAGGCGCCGTTTGAGGGCCGCAATCAGCCGCCAGTCCGATCGACCGCTGAAACCCTGGACGGCCGTTCGAGGGTGAAGAATGACGGCATCCGCACCGCATTCCTCGGCCATCTGCCCTATTTCAACGGCATTGACATGGCGGGCGTCCCAGCCGGCACGTATTTTTACCGTCAGCGGAAGCGCCGAAGCCCTCCTCACCGCTCGCAGGATCACCCCCGCCCGCTCCGGATCCCTCATCAGCGAAGCCCCGGAACCGACCTTTGCCACTTTCTTTACCGGACAGCCCATGTTGACGTTCAGCAGGTCCGCCGCATTTTCTGCGGCAATCTTCGCCGCCGCAACCAGCCTTTCCGGATCGCTGCCGAACAGCTGGACGCCAAGCGGCCGATCCTCCCGCGAAGAGGAGAGATAACGAAGGCTCTTTTCTTTGCCCAGGCTCAGACCGATCGCGCTGACCATTTCCGTAAACGCCAGACCGCAACCGAACGAACGGACGATGGTCCGAAAGGGGAGATCGGTAATTCCCGCCATCGGCGCCAGAAAAACGTTGTTCTTCAACTGAAGACGACCGATCTGCATCAAGTGCCTTCCTCAAAAGAAAGATGGAGCGTCTCCCGGGACAGTTCAGACGGTTTTTCGCACAAGCAGGAAATCCTCTTGGGGAGATTGTTCCATACGGACAAATACAGAAGCAAATGGGTGTGGAGCATCATCGCCGATCCGGCGCCGTCATCCGGCAAGCGGCCTTCTCCAGCTCCTCGGGTGAATTGATCCCCATGACCTCCACCGGATCGGCCGCAACGAATGAGACAGCCTCCATGCCGCGCTGCCAGGCGATATCCACAATATCCGTCAAATAGTATTCCCCCTGGGCGTTCCGGTTTCCGAGACCGGCCACCGCACTGAACAGGAAGCGACTTTCCACGCAGTAAATGCCCGTATTGATCTCTCGGATCTTCTTATCCTCCGGACCGGCATCCCTCTCCTCTACGATCCTGACAGCCCGGCCGTCGCCCGTCTTGACCACACGGCCATAGCCGGTCGGGTTCTCCGGGATTGTCGTTAGAACCGTCACCGTTGCCCGTTTCATCCGGTGGTGGTCATGCAGGGACTTGATCGTTTCCGGCCGGATCAGCGGGACATCGCCGCACAGAATGACAAGGGTCCCGACATGATCCCGAAAGACACCCTCTGCCTGAAGGACCGCATGCCCTGTCCCCAACTGCTCTCGCTGCTCCACAAAGATCAACCCCTGTCCCCGGAACTGCACTCGGATCTGTTCCGCCTGATGGCCGATCACGATAACGATCTTTTTCGCTCCCGCCGACCGGGCCGCCGCGACCGGATAACTCAGCATCGGACGGCCGCAGAGGGGGTGGAGAACCTTCGCGAGGTCGGATTTCATCCTTCTGCCCTTCCCCGCCGCCAAAATGATAGCCGAGAATCCCGCATCCCCTGATATATCGCCGCCCACATTCATGACCGGATCCACCCGATTTCCATCATCAACAGGCCTTCCCCCATCCTCAAAGCCTATCCGGGGCCTATCCCTGGACGCAGAATGCGGCCCGGCCGGACGGGTTGAAAACTTATCAGATCCGGCAGTGAAATGACAAATGAATTCTCTTCACCGATGAAATTGTCCGTGCGGAAATCGTTTATGCCTGCCCCTTCGGTGGATTTGTTTGACTCTACGGTCGTTTTTCGATATGCACTTCGTGATTGGACAGACAAAACGGAAGGAGATCCCCTGATGACCCATGTTTTGCTCATCGGCAACGGCGCAAGGGAACACGCCATCGCCGAGGCCATTTTGCGATCGGAACAAAAACCACGGCTTTATTCTTTCATGAAAACGAAAAACCCCGGCATCGCCTCCGTTTCGGAGGTAGTCTGCATCGGACGTTACGATGACCCGGCAAGTGTCGTCGCGTTTGCACGGAAGGCAGGCATCGATTTCGCCGTTGTCGGCCCGGAGGAACCCTTGGGGCATGGGGTTGTGGACGCGCTTGCGACTGCGGGGATTTCAGCGGTGGGACCGACCCGCTCCCTCGCCCGCCTGGAAACATCGAAATCCTTCACGCGAAATCTGCTCAAAAAATACGACATCCCCGGAAATCCGCGGTTCCGCAATTTCCGTTCACCCGCAGGGATCGAGGCTTTTTTTGAAGAGCTGGACGGGATCGTTCTGAAACCGGATGGTTTGACCGGCGGAAAGGGGGTTATGGTCGAAGGAGATCATTTTCAGACGCGCAAAGAGGCCCTGGCTCTCTGCCTGGACATCCTCAAGAGCCACCCCGGAGTCACGGTCGAGGAAAGACTGGAGGGAGAGGAGTTCTCCCTGCAATGTTTCTGCGACGGCCGCACGGTCGCGGCAACCCCGCCGGTTCAGGATCACAAAAGACGCTTCACCGGCGACCGAGGTCCGAACACGGGAGGAATGGGTTCCTATTCCGCCGCCGACCATCTTCTCCCCTTCCTGGACGCCGACGCCGTCGCCGAGGGTTTGGCGATCACCCGGAAGGTTGCCGAAGCGATCCGGCGGGAGACCGGGGTCCCCTACAAGGGGGTCATGTACGGCGGCTTCATGATCACCCGTTTCGGGGTCAAGCTGATCGAATACAACGCCCGTCTCGGAGATCCCGAAGCGATGAACATCCTCCCGCTCCTGCGGACCGATTTCCTCGACATCTGCCGGGCCGTCATCGACGGAAGTCTGGACAGCCTGAAGATTGTATTTGAAAAAAAGGCAACGGTATGCAAGTATGTGGTTCCGAGGGGTTATGGCCTCCCCCAGGACCACCCTGAGGCCGTCTCCACATCATCCCGGATCGAGATCGGCGAGACGCCCGGGGCAAAACTTTACTACTCGTCTATCGACCAAAGGCCGGATGGTCTGTACATGACCACGTCCCGGGCCATGGGCGTGGTGGGCGTTGCCGACAGTCTGGCGGAGGCGGAACGGATCGCCGAGGCGGCAGTCGGCGCAATCCGGGGCCTCGTCGACCACCGGCCGGACATCGGAACCGAACCCCTCCTCCGGAAGCGGGTTCAACACATGAAGGAACTGAAGGCGGAAAAGAGATCAACAGGAGGGGAAACATGCGGCAAAACGACATCAGACGGGTTTTGATCAGCGTAACCGACAAGAAGGGGATCGTCGAATTCGCCCGGGGGCTTCAGCCCTTCGGCGTGGAAATCCTCTCCACAGGCGGAACGGCGGCACAGTTGCGAAAAAACGGCATTCCGGTCACTGACGTTTCGGACTACACGGGTTTTCCGGAGATGATGGATGGAAGACTGAAGACCCTGCATCCGAAGATCCACGGCGGCCTGCTTGCCCTCCGGGACAACGAAGGCCACATGAGGGCCCTCCGGGAACACAAGATCGACCTGATCGACATGGTCGTCATCAATCTGTACCGCTTCGAGGATACCGTTGCCAGAGAAGGCTGCACGCTGGCGGACGCAATCGAAAACATCGACATCGGCGGCCCCACGATGCTCCGCGCGGCCTCCAAAAACTGGCGTTTCGTCTCCGTCGTGACCGATCCGCAAGACTACCCGAAGATTCTGGAAGAGATGAAAGCGACCGGCGGCAAGATCTCGGAGGCGACCAACTTCGAGCTGGCCAAGAAGACCTTCCAACTCACCGCCCGTTATGACGGCGCCATCTCCAGGTACCTCGGCCAGTTCAGCGGTGAAACTGCGGCCCGGATGAGCTAATCCGGCGATTCCACCGTTCGACGGCTGGAATCCGACTGTTCGCCGTAAACAGTGGAGAGGGGGAAAAGATTTCCCCGGCTCTCGCGGCATGCGAAGAACCATGCGCGTCGGTGAGACGGGCATGAAATCAACGGAGGAGTTTGGAGACATGCAGGAAAACAGGGGAGTGCTCGTCAGCGTCGTGATGGGAAGCGATTCCGACCTCCCGGTGATGGAAGAGGCGGTCAAGGTTCTGGAGTCTTTCTCGATTCCGCATGAGCTCTTTCTGACCTCCGCCCACCGAACGCCGGAGCGGACGACCGAATACTGCAGCGGGGCGCGCAAGCGGGGGCTGAAGGTCATCATCGTCGGCGCCGGGGCCGCCGCACACCTGGCCGGGGTGATCGCCTCCCAGACGACGCTCCCCGTGATCGGGGTGCCGATCGACGCCACGTCGCTCCGGGGCCTGGACGCCCTGTTGGCGACTGTTCAGATGCCCGGGGGAATCCCCGTCGCAACCATGGCCATCGGCAAGGCGGGAGCCAAGAACGCGGCGCTGTTCGCGATACGGATTCTCGCCGTGGAGAATGCCGACCTTCTCAAGAAACTCCAGGCCTATGTCCGTAAGATGGCGCAGGAGGTCGAACGGAAGCACGAGAACCTGAAGAGATGATATGTCCCTCCTGCTGAAGATCGACCCGGCGCGACCCGATCCGGGGAAAATGGCAGAGGCCGTCCGCATCCTCAAGGGCGGGGGCGTGGTGGCCTTTCCCACAGAGACCTTCTATGGCCTGGGAGTCGACGCACGAAACGAAGCGGCTGTGGAGAGAATCTTCCGGATCAAGGGACGGGATTTCAACAAACCGATTGCGTTGATCGTCGCCGAAGAGCGGGACGTGACTCCGCTTGCGGAGGAGATCCCGATGACGGCGAAAAACCTGATGCAAAGATTCTGGCCCGGGCCGCTCACGATCCTTTTCCGGGCTTCTCCCGCGGTTTCGAACCGCCTCACCGGCGGAACGGGAAAAATCGGTATCCGCATTTCCGGACACCCGATCGCGAGGCTCCTCGCGGCAGGGATCACAGGCCCGCTGACGGCTACCAGCGCCAACCTGTCCGGCGGCACGGATTGCTCGACAGCGGACGCCGTCATGCAAGCCTTGGGCGGCCTTCCGGATGCCATCATCGACGGAGGACCCACGCCCGGGGAAGCCGGCTCGACCATCCTCGACGCCACAACCCTCCCCATCCGCATTCTCCGGGAAGGCGCCATCGCCGCCGGCCTTATCCTGGACACACTGGGTTCGGCTGAAAATTCAGACCCGTCTTGATCATCATGCAACCCATTATTCTTCCCCGACAGGAACATCACATATCGCGAAACCGGATCAGCATCAATGCGCTTCACACGCTCTGCCGGCTCCATGACTACGGCTTTACGGCCTACCTGGTCGGCGGATGCGTCCGGGACCTGCTTCTGGAACGCACCCCGAAGGACTTCGACATCGCCACAAACGCCGCACCCGGACAAATCAAGCGGCTTTTTCGCAATTGCCGTCTCATCGGCCGCCGCTTCCGGCTGGCACATTTGCACTTTCAAAAGGAGATTCTGGAGGTCTCCACGTTCCGGGCGGACGCCCCTGCCGAAGAAGCAAACCCCGAGCAAAGAGGACCCGATTCCACCCCCGTGCGTCACCTCAAGAACGAGGACGGAATGGTTCTCCGCGACAACGTCTTCGGCACACCGGAGGAGGATGCGCTGCGCCGCGACTTTACGATCAACGCACTGGCCTTCAATATCGCGGATTTTTCGGTGATCGATTACACCACCGGTCTGGCCGACCTCAAACAACGTTTGATCCGTCCGATCGGGGACCCTTTTGTCCGCTTTACGGAGGATCCGGTGCGCATGCTTCGCGCCGTTCGTTTTGCCGCATCGCACGGCTTCGAGATCGAATCGGCCGCATGGAAAGCACTCTGTTCGCTATCCCCAACCATCACCAGGGCGGCCCCCGCCCGACTCTATGAAGAAACACTGAAACTGTTTCTGCTCGGCTCCGCTCGGTCCGCTTTCTCCCTGCTGAACGCCGGCGGACTCTTGGCCGCCCTCTTCCCCGGTCTTTCGCAGCAGCTCCGGGGAAAAGACGATCTTCTGAATCTGCTGCACACCAATCTGGAGGGCCTTGACCGGCTGTCCCGCAGCGGATGGAATCCTTCCCCGGCCTTTTTCCTGGCGGCACTCTTCGGACCCGTCCTGGAGAAAGAAGCGCTTTCACGCCATCTTGATGGCGTTCCCCATCAGCAGGCCCTGGACACGGTATGCGCCGTTTTCCTGGAAGAGCTCTGCAAAACGGTCTCAATTCCGGGGAGAATCGGCGGCCAAATGCGCCGCATTCTCGCTCTTCAACCCTCCCTAAACAGAATACCGCCGCGTCGCGCCGATTCTCTGGTCGGCCGAGCCGACTTTACGGACGCGATGGCCTATCTCTGCCTGATCGGAAAAACGAGAAGGGAAAATCAAACCGCGCGGGAATGGTGGGAAAACTTCTTGAAGACGCCTTCCGTTTCCCGGCCGGAACCGCCTCCCGATCGGGTCCCTGCAAAAAGACGGAGAAGGAAACGACACCGTCGTCGTCCGTCCACCGCCGTTGCCTGAACCGGTCGCCCGGTTGCGTTGGGTGCGGACCGTGCTCGCGGACGGAAAAGAAATCAGGGAATGCGGTCGGCGCCCGCCGGAAGGATCGTGGTTTTAACCGCCCCGGCCTGCTCCTGGCTGAAGACGATCATGAAGGGGATTTCTCCTTTCGGTTCGATCCGTTTATTGGAGAAATCGCTCCCGAGTTCGTTGGAGAGCTCTCTCTGAATCTCCGCTTCCGCCATCGCGCCCAGTTCCGCATCGGTCAGGATATTGCCGCAAAAGACGATCTTCTCGCCCAGAACGACATCATAGGCATCGGCAATCACCAGACGAACCTTGATTTTCGCCAACGGATGGGGCGCCTGATTGACGGCAATCCCCTCGATGACATGAAGATTTCCGGCGAGCAGATTCGGCACCGAACGCTGTCGGATGTCCTTGATCCTCACCGGCGCGGGAACGGTCACATCCCTTTTTGTTTTCGGGACGACCCAATTTTCGAAAAAGGGGATCTCTTTCAGCCACGGGGATGCAAACTCCAGAGCCCGGGTTCGGACATCCGGGTAAAGATAAAGCGAAACCGCTCCCGCAACGATCCCGATAAAAACGATCAGGGAAATCCCTTTCAGAAGCATCCGGCCCCATTGCACCCTTCCGGCGCCGATCTCCTCGGTGTCCTCCTCGGCCACCTCCGTTTCTTCCTCCTTGATCCTATCGGCGTGAGGGCCGCCGACGGCTTCCATCACCGACTCCTTCACCGGTTCCTGAAACGGGGGTTCCTTTTCAAACTCGACCGGCGGTTCCGCTGCCGCCTCTTGCTTCGGAGGCGGGGACAGTTCCGCCGAAATCCCCGTCGGAATATCTTCCGCCGCAGCGGCAAAGCGATCTTCCGGAGTTCGTTTGGCATCGCTGATCCTGACGGAAGGGATCTCCGGCTTCGTTGAGGAAGAATCACCTTCGGCACGTTCCTGAAAAAAAACATGCTGGCAGCGACTGCACCGCACCCAGACGCCATCCTCTTCCATCAGATGATCGTCAAATCGGAACCGCGTTTCACATTTCCGGCACTGGATGATCATATGCCCTCCCCCTCAGATGATGTTTTTCAGCACGCGAACATCAGGGAAAAAACGAAATTTTTCGTTGTAATCGAGTCCATATCCGACCACAAAATGGTCCGGAATGGAAAACCCCACATAGTCCGCCTGAAAGGGCACCTGTCTCCTCTCCCGTTTGTCGAGAAAGGCGCATACCCTGATCGAAGCCGGATGCCTTTCCCGCAAGATCTTCACCAGGGAGGAAAGGGTGAGCCCGGTATCGACAATATCCTCCACGATCAATACATCCCGTCCCGAGATCGGGGTCTCGATATCCTTTCCGATTCGGACCTTCCCGGAACTGACCGAACCCGACCCGTAACTGGCCACCCGAATGAAATCGATCCCGCACGGAACATGAAGGTGACGGACCAGATCGGCCATAAAAACAAAGGCGCCTTTGAGAACGCCGACGACCAGAAGTTCCGTTCCCTCATATTCGAGCGAGATCCGGTCGGCAAGTTCCCGGACCCTTCTATCGATCACTTCCCTTGAGAACAGAACCTCCATTTCCCCGTTTTTCATTCCGGACCCCCAGATGCCGACCCGCGGCCCGCCCGTTCATGGGGCAACCATGCCCAAAAATCCTTTTTGTTTCCCTGACGGGGTTCCAAAGATCGGTGCAAGCAGGAAACATCCGTTTTCACAGTAGACGACACCGGGCCGCCTGTCAACGAAAATCAGGAGATGCCCTCAAAGCCCCGGCAAGCGCCGTGATGTTCCTCTGAATCCTGTCTTCCGCGTCTCTCAACTCATCCGGGGTTCGAAACTCAGAGGTGAGACTGAGAAAGATGCCGTCGAAACGGGAACGCTCGCAACCCAGAGCCCCGTAATCGATCGGTCGGATCATATGCTGGGCGCCGTCGAAGTAGAAACGGCCGAATCGGTTGACCTCCGGCGAACGGAACGGCCAGTGGAGCTTGAATTCGAAAAATCGGCGGGCGATCGTGCGGACGGGTTCCTCGCGGAACCTCTCCGCCGGCGGAATTTCACCGAGGAGATCCGCGAGGTGGCGAAAGTACTGCTTGACCAGGTCGACGTCGGTGACGCAAAGGCCGTAGAGGTACCAATCCTCCATCACATGGATCAGCGCAAGTTTTTCCATGCGGCTGAGAAAGGAATAGCTCGGGCAGAGGTGACCGGCACAAAGTTCCCGGCCATAGAAGGAGATCTCGCGGAGGTCCTTCCCGTTGTTCTGCGCGGGGTGGAGAAGGCATCCGACCCTCTTTTCATCGCCATCCAGGAAACCGACGTATTCGCAGCAAAAAATGACCTCATAGCGTCGGGTTTGATCCTCCGCGGCACGGATCATACCGGAAAAAGCGGGAAGATCCGCCGCATCCCGAACATCATTGCGGAACCGTTCGGTGCGTCGGCGCAGGCGCGCCGCCAGCGCCTCTCGAGAACTGTCCGCATAGTTGTAGATGCCGCAACAAGCCCCGCAGGACTTGCGGCTGTCGGGCTGACAGAGGTGGGTAAAAGGTTCGTCCGGCATATTCCCCGAAAAAGCGGCGTTCATTGGACCGCCGTGGAACGGATGATCCCGTGCAATGACCGGTGGCGTATATATGGGGAATGGGATTGCAGGTCAAGGACAAAGATGGTAATGACGGCCGGTACGCGAAGGGGAAAGTCAACGAAAAACCGCGTCGAAAATGCGCATGATCGATTTGTCCAAAATGAATGCCGATGAGATTCTGCTGTCTGTCGAGAGGCCAAGCCGATACACCGGGGGCGAGGTCAACGCCGTCCGGAAGGATCCCGGGGACGGCCGGCTCCATTTTGCGTTCGCTTTCCCGGACACCTATGAGGTCGGGATGTCCCACCTCGGCCTCCAGATCCTCTACGCAGTCCTGAACAACCTGCCCGGGATCATCTGCGAGCGGTGCTTCGCCCCATGGCCGGATATGGAGAGGGTTTTGCGGGACCGGGGGCTGCCTCTTTGCACGCTGGAGTCCGGACGGCCGCTGGCCGCCTTCGACATCATCGGTTTTTCGCTCCAGTACGAACTCTCCTATACCAATGTCCTGATGATGCTCGACCTGGGAGGAATTCCGCTTCGCAGTGAACAGCGAGGGGATCAACATCCGCTCATCATCGCGGGCGGTCCATCGGCCTTCAATCCGGCCCCGATGAGCGCCTTCATCGACGCCTTTGTGATCGGCGAGGGGGAGGAGGCCGTCCGTGAGATCGCCGAAGCGGTCGCCGATGTCCGGGGACGGGGAGGAAAAAGAAGGGAACAGCTTGAAGCCCTGTCCGCCGTTCCCGGCGTTTCTGTTCCGGCCCTTCACACCGGCAATGAACGGATTCGGAAGCGGATCATCGCGGACCCGAACCTCTGGCGCGAACCCCTCAACCCGGTTGTCCCGCTGATGAAGACGATTCACGACCGGGTGACGCTGGAGATCGCGCGCGGGTGCACGCGGGGTTGCCGTTTCTGTCAGGCGGGGATGGTCTGGCGGCCGGTGCGCGAACGGACTCCCGCCATGCTGGAGGAGATGGCGGAAACCATGCTTCGGTCAACCGGGCATGATGAAATTTCTCTCCTTTCGCTGAGTTCCGGCGACTACTCCCACATCGAAGCCCTTCTCACCACGCTGATGGACCGGTATTATAACCGGCGTGTCGCCCTTGCGCTGCCGTCGCTCCGCGCGGAAACCCTCACCCAGAGGCTGATCGACGGGATCCGGCGGGTCAGGAAAACAAGTTTCACGCTCGCACCCGAGGCGGGGACACAGCGCCTCCGGGACGCGATCAACAAGGGCAGCACGGAGGCTGAACTGATCGCCACGACGGAGCGGGTCTTCGCGGCCGGCTGGAGAGCGGTGAAACTCTACTTCATGCTCGGCCTTCCCGGCGAGCGCGAGGAGGATCTCGAAGGGATCGTCGATCTCGCCCACCGCGTCCTTCGGACCGCGAAACGCGGCGGTCAAGTGACGGTCAGCCTTTCGACCTTCGTTCCGAAGCCCCACACCCCGTTCCAGTGGCAGCGCCAGATCGGCATCGACGAGATTGTCGCCCGGCAGGATTTTTTCAGGGGCCGTCTCCGGAACCGGAATATCGGCGTGAAATGGCATGATGCCCGGATGAGTCTGCTCGAAGGAATCTTCTCGCGGGGCGGTCGGGAGACCGGCGATCTGGTCGAACAGGCCTATCGGCTGGGCTGTCGTTTCGACGGCTGGAGCGACCGTTTTCGGTTCGACCTCTGGGAGGAGGCGATTCGCCGAACCGGAATCGAGATTCAGACCTCCCTGCAGGAGCGTTCCCGTTCGGTGGTCTTTCCATGGGAGGGAATCGACTGCGGCGTTCGCCGAGAATTTCTTCTGGCCGAGGCGGACAAGGCCGAAACGGGCGAGTCGACACCGGACTGCCGGACCGGCCCGTGCGGCGATTGCGGTGTCTGCGATCATCGGACCATCCGGGTCGTCACCGCTCCCGCCGACGCCCCGGTCGGGACGTTCCCATCCGCGTTTGCCGACCGGAAAGATTCGATGGGGAATGAAAGGGCCTTTCGGATCCGGTTCACAAAACGGGGCCGGGCGCGTTTTCTCTCCCATCTGGAGATTTCCACGGCTCTTGGCCGGGCGATCATCCGGGGAGGGCTCTCCCTTGTTTATTCCCAGGGGTTCCATCCCCATCCGCGGATCTCCTTCGCCGGAGCGACGGCGGTCGGCATGGAAAGCCGGGGTGAATTCGCGGACATCCTTCTTCATGATCCCGAGGCAGGGCCGAAGGACCTCATGTCCCGGATCAATGCCGGTCTCCCCTCGGGGGTGGCCATCGAGGCGATGCGGGAACTCCAGCCGCATGATTTGCCGCTCGCGAAGCTGATCCGTGGGTTCCGCTATGATCTCTTTTTCCCGGAGGGGATCGGTGAGACCGAACTGGACCGTTTTGAAACGGAGATCCGACACTTCCTCGACGCGGAACACTTCACCGTTTCCCGGGAAGCGAACGGGAAAAAGATCGTCCGGGACGTCCGCCCCCTTGTCGAGGGCCTCGCTCTGGACCGCGAGGCCCGGTGCATCCGCCTGGCCGTGCGTCTCGGTCCGGAAGGAACCGTCCGCCCCGTCGAGATCCTGACCTCGCTTCTCGGTTTTTCATCCGGGGCAACCCACCACACCCGTATCGTCAAAACGGCCACGCAGTTGGCCGATTTCGCGGCGCCCGCCGACCGGCAAATTTTTCAGACCCATGAACCTGCGTCGGATCCGGTCCAATAAAATTTCTTGACAAAGGTTATTCCTTTTCGTTATGGTTCGCAGTCAAAATTTTGAAGAGGATATTCAACATGTACGCAGTCATCAAAACGGGCGGGAAACAGCACAGGGTGTCCGAGGGCGATGTGATCTCCATTGAGAGGATCCATGGCGAGAAGGGGGATTCGGTCCCTTTTGACCAGGTTCTGATGGTGGAGAAAGAGGGGGACGTCCGGATCGGCAGACCCATCGTGGAAGGCGCAAAGGTGGTCGGTGAGATCCTTGCCCAGACCCAGGGAGACAAGATCACCGTCTTCAAGACGAAAAAACGAAAAGGCTACCGGAAAAAGACCGGCCATCGCCAACCGTTGACCAGCCTGAAGATCAGAGAAATATCGTTGTAAGGGGTAGGAATCATGGCACACAAGAAGGGACAGGGAAGCTCCCGGAACGGAAGGGACAGCAACTCCCAGCGACGGGGCGTCAAGGCTTACGGAGGCGAAAAGATCCATGCCGGTTCCATCATCGTTCGGCAGGTCGGCACCGTATTTCATCCCGGAAACAACGTAGGCCTGGGAAAGGACTACACCATTTATTCGAAGATCGACGGTTTCGTCAAATTCGAACGGCTCGATAAAAGGCGGAAAAAGGTCAGTGTTTACGCCGCGGCGTAGCGGCCTTGGCCCTTTGATTTCAAGGAGGAGAACGGTTCAATGGTTGAGAACGGACGCGAAACCGGTGTGGTCAAGTGGTTCAACGACAAGAAGGGGTTCGGTTTCATCTCCCGAAGCTCGGGGGATGATGTGTTTGTCCACCACACAGCCATCCTCTCGGAGGGATTCCGAACTCTGGCGGAGGGTGACCAGGTCGAATTCGCAATCAAGCAGGATCAGAAGGGTCCGGCCGCCGTGGACGTGCGCAAGATCTAGCCGGTGGGCCGGAACCCCGGATTCATACCCATCCCTATTCAGCAGAGAATCATCCTACCTGTGACGGAACGACCGATCGCAGGATACGGCCGCCGGACGCAGCGCACCCGGGCCGTGATCAAGCCGGCGCGGCTCATCTCTCTTTCACCCACCATGACATCGTTGCGTCCATCCAAGGTTGCATAGGTAAGGTCAGGACGATCCCTATGAAATTCATCGACGAAGCGAAGATTTACGTCAAGGCGGGCGACGGCGGGAGCGGATGCGTCAGCTTTCGGCGGGAGAAGTTTGTTCCGCACGGAGGGCCGGACGGCGGCGACGGCGGGCGGGGGGGAGATGTGATCATGCGGGCCTCCCGGGACCGGCGGACGCTGCTGGATCTCAAATACCGCCAGCACCATGTGGCGAAACGGGGCGGTCACGGCGAGGGGGGTAAACGGACGGGAAAAGACTCTGAGGACGTGCAGATCATTGTCCCGGTGGGCACGATCGTCCGGAACGCGGAAACCATCGAGATCCTTGCCGATCTCGTCGAGGACGGGGCCTCGTTCATCGTCGCCAAGGGAGGGATGGGCGGCCGAGGCAACGCGAGGTTCGCCACGGCGACGCGCCAAACACCCCGCTTCGCGCAACCGGGCATCCCGGGCGAGGAGCGCTGGATCACGCTGGAGCTGAAGCTGCTGGCGGACGTGGGAATCATCGGCCTTCCGAATGTCGGCAAATCAACCTTCATCTCCCGCGTTTCAGCCGCCCGGCCGAAGATCGCCGACTACCCATTCACGACGCTCGTTCCGCATCTCGGCGTGGTCCGGTACGGAGAGAACGAATCGTTTGTCATCGCCGACATCCCGGGGCTGATCGAAGGAGCGCACCGGGGCCTGGGGATGGGGATGCGCTTTCTCCGCCACGTGGAAAGAACATCTGTTCTGCTTCATATCATCGATATCTCTAATGA
>JAXGRQ010000079.1:0-5164 GCA_040765725.1 Syntrophales bacterium | reverse complement strand
TGACGAAAGCGGGTTTCCAATCTTGCCTCTCTTTGCGCCATGACACCCCCTCATGTTCCTTGCCGCATCGACGCACCCGCCGTTCCGTAAAGGCGGTCTGGTCTTTTCGGTTTTGAAACATTCTGTCACGGCAAACGGCCGACATCTATCGGCCGGCTCCTGATTTTCATGTCGGACGAGGGCCGGTCTTGATGAAGGTGTTTGTCTGACAAAACGGGCGCAGATCAGAAGGTTGTCGTCGAAGGATCCATGAGGCGGTTCCGGACCGCGTAGAGGGTGAGCTCCGCGTTTTTTTTCATATTCATCTTTTCCATCACCCGCGCGCGGTAGGTGCTGATCGTCTTGACGCTCAGGCAGAGTTCTGCGGCGATCTCTTTCACGCTCTTGCCGGACGCGATCATCAGCATCACTTGGTACTCCCGGTCGGAAAGGGTCTCGTGGGGTGGTTTATTCGTATCGATATCCAGCGCAAAGGCGAGTTTCTCGGCCAGCGAAGCGCTGACGTATTTCCGGCCGTAGGAGACCTTGCGGATGGCGCCGATCAACTCATCCGGCGCGCTGGCCTTGGTCAGATATCCGGAAGCCCCCGCCCGCAGCGCGCGAACGGCGTACTGCTCCTCTGCGTGCATGCTGAGGATCAGGACCGGCTGTTTTGGGTGTTCTGCCTTGATATCCTTGAGGACCTCCAGACCGCTGCGTCCCGGCATGGAGATGTCCAGCAGCACGACGTCATATTCTCTTTTCCGGATCTTCGCCAGGGTCTCCGCGCCGCTGGCTGCCTCGTCGCAGACAGTCATGTCGCCCACGTCCGCGAGGATCTGCTTGAGTCCCTCACGGACAATCGCATGGTCGTCGGCTACCAGGATCCGGATCATGATTTCAGTCCCCTGGGTCTATGCGGCACCACCGTTCGGCGGCAGGCGCTGCGGCAGCGGAATGGCGACCGTAACGGTCGTCCCCTCGTTCCGGCTTCCCGCTATGGTCAACTCTCCCCCCCAGAGATGGGCCCGTTCCCGCATTCCGATGATTCCGAAGGCGCGGTCGTTATTGCTCTGTTTCTTCGTGATCCCGTGACCGTTGTCGGTCACGGTCAACACGATGTTGTCCTCGTTCTTTTCCAGACGAACCTCCGTCCGGGTGGCTCCGGCGTGACGGGCAATGTTGGTCAAGGTTTCCTGAAAAATCCGGAAGAGGGCCGTCGCCAGGTCTCGGTCCAATTCCAGGTCGTCGGCCGCGAGTACGGCCGAGCAGGAGATGCCGGAGCGGTTCTGAAAATCGGCGGCCTGCCATTCGATGGCGGCCGCCAGACCCAGATCATCCAGCAGCCCCGGCCGAAGCTCCGTCGCGATGCGATGGACCGTCTCGATGGTCGTATCGGCCAGTGTGGACATCTGCCGCATCTTCTCGTGAAGAGGTTTTGCCCCGGCCGGAAGGCGATGCTTCAGCCAGGCGATGTCCATCTTGAGGGCCGTCAGGGTCTGCCCCAGTTCATCATGGATTTCTCGGGCGATCCTTGTCCGTTCCTCTTCGCGGACCGTTTGCTGGTGGGTGGAGAGATTGCGCAGCTCCTGACGGGAGTGTTCCAGCTCTCTCTCCGCCTGGATTCGTTCGGTGATATCCTCATAGGTCACGACGATTCGGCGTTCGCGAAGCGTCTCACCGATCCGTGACGCGCGCACCATGCAGATGATCTCTTCGCCGTCCTTCCGACGACACGGAAACTCGGTGTGGAAGGTTCGCTGCTTTTCCAGCGCGCTGTAGAAGAGTTCCGCGATTTCATCGTACTCTCGATCGTTCCGGTATAAAAGGCGGACGTTTTTTCCGATGAGCTCCTCGGGCCGCCATCCGAAGACCGTCTTCACGGCGTTGTTGGCGAATATGAAGACCCGGTTGTGAAGGCCAATGACGGCGTGAGGGATCGCGTCGAGGATCGACGATTCGAGCGCCTCCAGCTCCTCGAGCCGGTTCCGGGCCTCTTTCTGCTCGGTGATGTTCATCGAGTTGCCCAGCACGGCCTTTCTTCCGCCGTAGTGGATCGATGTCACCGATTCCAGGATCCATTTCGTCCGGCCGTCGCCGGTGATGATCCGGAACTCGTAGGGCGAAAAGCGTTGCCCCTTCAGCATCCGAATCGCATTTTTCCGAGCCGGCACCCGGTCTACGGGATGGATCAGACTCAGCGAATCCATCCCGAGCATCTCCTCCTCGGTATAACCGGCATATTCCTGAATGTGCGGGTTGGCGAATTGGAATTTGCCGTCCTGGAGGATGTAAACCCCCGCCTGGGAGCTGTTTGCCAGGGTCCGGTAAAGGTCTTCGTCAAAGTGATGCGGCTTGCTCATCGGTGATCAGCCTTCCCGGCAACCGGGAGGGTCGCGTTTCCTGCGGCCGGTGCCGACGGAACGAACCTATTCCCGGACCGTTTTGATGGACCCGATCTTTTTCCCCCGGTACCGGCTCATGATTTCCGTCCGGGTGAGAACGGCCTCCACCCTCGCCACGTGCGCCGCAATTTTTTCCCGGCCGTTTTCCTCTTCGCGATCGATCAGCGCGATCACGCGGTCGATGGCCAGGCCGGCCTCGCGGGCGCGAAGAATCGCCGCAATCGTCGAGCCTCCGGTTGTGATCACGTCATCCAGAATGACGACCCGGTCCCCCGGTTGAACATTCCCCTCGATGCTTCTTTTCGTTCCATGATCCTTCGCGTCCCTGCGGACGACGAAGGATCGGATCGGTTTCCCCTTCTGGAACGAAATGACCGATAGCGCGTTTGCGATCGGGTCCGCTCCGAGCGTCAGGCCGCCCGCCGCCGTCACATCCGTTTCGGCGAGCATCGCGAAAAGGAGCTCCCCGATGAGATTCATCGCCTCCGGGTCGAGCGTCGTCGGCTTGCAGTTGAAGTAGTAATTGCTCTTCCGCCCGGAAACGAGCGTGAAGGGAGGGTCCTCGCTATACTGAAACGAGCGTTCCAGGACGATTTCGATCAGCCTTTCCTTTGCCTGTCGGATATCCATATTTTTCCTCTCATGCCATTTCCCGGTTTGCCGGCGGATCAGGGAAGGAAGGATCCCCCTTCGCTCGTGGACATTTACGTTCCCCGGAATCGGTCTCCGGCCGCACGGATCTTCATCGTTTCCGCCACGGAGGGGTCCGCCAACGCCATCGTCAGCCCCGAGGCCTGCGCCGCAGCCAGCAGGAACGCTTGAACCCAACAGGGTTCCGGCAGGTCTTTCCCGAAGCCGGTCAGATCCAGAAATGTCCGACAGCCAAGACTCTGCTCGCACCAGGAAATCATTCCCAGTGACGACCGAACCGCCTCCGCATCCAGTGCCCGGGGCGTGCAATCGATCACGATTTCACCCCTGGCAAATCCATGGATCCGGGCATCGGCGACGGCCTGGCGGACCGCCGCCCGGCTTGCGGGAATGGCATCCGGCATGGGCATGGGAAGGACCGGAATCGCACCGTATTTCGCAACCACGGGGAGAAGCGTCGCCGCTTGCGTTCCGGTGATGCGGACCATGGGCCGGCCGGGGTAAAAGCGGAGCGCCCGTTCAACCGTTTCGATCTTTTCCGCCGCAATCAGGAGGGGAGGCCGCATCGTCGGGGAAAGGGCTTCCAAGGTCTGCCGGACGGCTTTGGATTCGTCGAGACCGGCGATGCCGGTTTTCAGCAGAAGAATCTGGGCCCCCTCCTTTTCCTGCGACCTTGCCGCCTGGCGCGCCTGCGTCAGGTCCTGGGTCAGAATCCCCTGATGCAGCTCCCTGTTCACGGTCGCATCCATCCGGCCGCCGATGAGCTTGAGGGATCCATTTTTTTCGAGCACAACGGTGTGCCGGGCCGAGCTGACAGCGGCGGTCGAGCGAGAAAGCGGGGCGACGGGTTTCTCAGAAGCCAGGGAATCCCGCAGCGCCCGTAGATGCGCCGGCGTCGTTCCGCAACAGCCGCCCATGAGATTCACGCCGGCGGCGGCAAACGCCCCACCGAAACCCGCGAAGCCGGCCGCGTCCAGGTCGAAGACGGTTGCGCCGTCAATCAGTTGCGGCAGCCCCGCGTTCGGCTTGGCGACGAGCGGAACGGCGGCATGGGGTTTCATCGTGGAGATCAGGCCGATCATCCCTTCCGGTCCGGTGGAGCAGTTGCAGCCGACGGCATCCGCCCCCAAACCTTGCAGGATCGTAAGCGCCGAGACCGGGTCCGTGCCGTTGAGCGTCCGGCCGTGCTTTTCATAGGTCATGGTCACCATGCAGAAATGGTCGCAGACTTCGCGGACCGCAATCAGGGCCGCCCGTGCCTCTTGAATGTCCATCATCGTCTCGATTACAAACAGGTCGACCCCCCCCTCCAGGAGCCCCTGGGCCTGCTCCCGGAAAATCGCGACGGCCTCTTCGAACGGAAGGTCGCCGAAAGGCTCGACAAAACGCCCGGTAGGGCCGATATCCCCCGCGACGAGACCCATGCCCGCCGCCCCTACCGCGATTTCGGCGAGTTTCCGGTTCGTATCCCGGACGTTCGTCAGGCCGTACAGCCCCATCTTGAGACGATTCGCCCCGAAGGTCGCCGTGTAGACAATGTCCGATCCGGCCTCGCGGTAGGCGGTGTGAATCCCCTCTGTCGCTGCCGGGTGGTCGAGGCACCAGGCCTCCGGACAGACGCCCGCAGGCAGGCCCCTCTTCTGCAGTTCCGTTCCCATCGCGCCGTCCAGAAGCAGGATCCGTTGCCGCAACCGGCTGAGGATACGGTTTTTCGGATTCATACGCTTCCCTCCATTTTCTGCAACAGGACCGTCCGACCCGATATGCATCGGCGCCGGCTTTTCTGCCCCGCTACGTGCTCTTCATAACACAGAACGTCGCGTTTGCATAGGCGGACAGGCACAATACAAACAGGATGCGCGCCATCGATAATTTTGGTATAAACCCTTCAAATAGAAAAGGGTTAGACGAAAAACGTCAATCCATATCCATATTGAAAAAGGGGAGGGCAAATGACAAAGGCGCTGGAGGGAATCAGGGTATTGGATTTTACGCAGTATTTATCGGGTCCCCATTGCACGATGGTGCTGAGCGAGCTCGGGGCCGAGGTGATCAAGGTGGAAATGCCGGGCCGGGGCGAGCCTGAGCGTTTCGCCACGCCGCTGACCCCAAAGCAGGAGTCGTTTCAA
>JAXGRQ010000078.1:0-5254 GCA_040765725.1 Syntrophales bacterium | reverse complement strand
ACCAACATCCGATTCGTAATCATCAATTTTGATCACTGCCTACCGCTGAACTATCACCAAATGGACTTTTTTCTTTTTCAGGAAACGCTTGAATTGAACGTGAGACCGAGGCGATTTTAGGCGATCACGCCGCCGGCCCGCGTCGGTACTCCATGCGATTAACGGGTTGTTTCCTGAGCACTGACTGTATTTACCGGAATCAGAATCTCGTTCCGCCGCAGGAACCAGGGGGTAAAAGGGGGGTTGTGCCTGGCCCAGATGGGATCGCCGACAATTCTAAGGCCCCTTTCGTTAATCCAGGACTCCAGTTCCAGCTTGTATCGGAGGTAGTTTTTCTCACTCCAGAAACCGGAGTAGCGCACCGCGGCCATGCGGCGGGCGGGAACCTGACGCAACTTGACCTCGGGATCCTCCGGTTCTGGGAGGGTTTCTAAGGTGTAGGAAGCCGGCATCATAAAGCTGACAGCCCATTTTCCCTGGGCACGCCGCTGTCCTACGGGAGCAGTCATCTTGATTTTGTTACCCATTGGCTCTTGCGATACGGGGGCTGTCATCGCCACTTTGTCGCGCGACCGGTTGTCGCCGGAGATGTAGCGAAAAAGCCTATTGAAGGCCTTGTTTCCAGCCTCTTCAAGATCTCCTTCCACAATGGTTTCGGCAAGGATGTGGGGGGCATAATCGCGGATCTCGAAATGATTGTCTTTTTTCAGCACGTTGTAACTCGCTTCTTCGATTGCCATGGCATCCATCGCTCCAAGAATTATGACCGCCGCGGCAAGTATCATACGTATGGAGTGTTTCATGATCACCGCCTCTTTTCACATATAGTCAATCCGTCGTGAAGAACCTATCAAAGGAGCCACCGGGCCAGATGACCGACAATAAAGCCGGAAATTCCGCAGGCGACTGTGCCCCAAAGCATATCGACAATCGTCATGGAAAGGGTCCAATCTTTCAGGAGAGCGTGATTCGTGAGATCATAAACCCCGTATACAACGAGACCAAACAGGGCTCCCCAGAGAATGCCCTCGAAACCGGGTCCTGTTTTTGGAATCTTGGGCAGAACGAAAAGGATCAGACCAAAAACAATGAGCATCCAGACAATGATGCTGGAGGGTATGTTTGGACTCATGCTTCCATTTGTCGTCCTGGACAAGTGTCCCAATTGCATCCGATAGAAATTCTTCATGATCCCTGCAATCCAGGTGAGATCAACAACGATGAAAATCAGTAGGCTGATGACATAGAGTTTTACATAGGATAACATCGGCATAACCGTCCTTTCCTTGAAGTGAGGTCGAATAACCTTTGCCGGCTGAATGGACATATATTTGCTTCAAATATAAGGGTCTTGAGTTGAAGAGTCAACATGATTGGCGGCATAGGGAGGTATTCGACGATCTTCTATGATCTGTTGGTGCCCCTCATCGCAGGTTTGGCGCTCACCGCCGGGATGGCCGCATTGGAATTCGATGTCGGACATCCCGCAAAACTAGGGATATGCTGAAGGTGCTGGACGGTCTGGTGGGGTTATAAATGGATCTCAAAACACGTTCAATGCCCGAACATCGGACCGCCCGGGCCGAGATGGCAGGAATAGCAGCCAAACCCTCTGCGTGTGATGATGCTGAAGCTCTTCAGTCCCAGTGCTTCGCTCATCGCCGGCACCAGGCTGTCCAGCTTCAGACGCGTGGTGTCCGGATGTTTCGCGAACTCAGGCCCGAGAAGCGCCTCTCCGCTCAGCCGCGGCAGGTGGGCGGAGGGCATGTGAAAATTCGCAGCAACCGGATCTGGGCCGTGACAGAGCGTGCAATCGATCTGGGGATAACGATCCGGCCGCCAGGCGCGAAAGACCTGGGCGGCGCGGGGAAGCGCAACATCTTCCATGTGCCTCTTCTTCTGGTCGATGCTCATCTTCGTCCAGACAAGACGCTCTCCAGATATTCCTGCCGGACCAACAGGTTTGGGATAACAGCTGCCTAATGCCAGTATGGCGATGACAAAACCAACTCCCATAAACCAATTTCGACGCTTGTCTCTTGCCATCGATCCTCCCGTGATGCTCGTGATCGAGAATCCACTCCCTTTTGGTCTTTACTAACATAATATTCATTAGGAATCTATTGCACGATTGACAACCGAGGATGTCGTTCCTATATTGCCACCGTTGCTGATCGAACAAAATATGGCAGAGATTCGTGAGATGTGGATTTTAAACACGATGGAGGTGGATGATGACGCTGGAAGAATATTTCGACAACGCAAAGGGATACGGGGTGCTGGCCACGGCGGACAGCGCCGGGAAGGTGAATGCGGCTGTTTACGCCCGCCCTCATGTCATGGATGAAAAAACAGTCGCCTTTATTATGGCTGAGCGATTAACCCATGAAAATCTCAAGTCGAACCCTTGGGCCGCCTATCTTTTCATGGAGGCGGGAGGGGGGTGGTCCGGCAAAAGGGTTTATCTGAAAAAACTGAAGGAAGAGCAGAACGAGGGGCTCATTCAGGAGATTTGCCGGAGGTGTGATTATTCCCGGTATGACATCAAGAACCGGTTTGTCGTGTATTTCAGCGTCGAGAGCGTCTTGCCGCTCATCGGAAGCCAGGAGGTCCCTTGATCAACGGCAAGCCAAAACGAACCGTTCCGAGATCCTGTAAAAAGGCAGAAGAGAAGAAGCGGGGCAGTGAAACCATATCGAACGTTCCGTCTGAGCGCATGAACGTTTCTCATCGAAAAACGGTCCCTGCGGCCGTGATCCTGTTGCTGGTCTTGCTGCTGGCTTCCTGCATCCTGCCTGTCAGGCCCTTCGATGAACAGAAGTGGCGGTCGCAAGTGGAGTCTGCAGACCCGGCGCTTCTCTATGCCACGCATCTGAAAGACGGGCGCTATTTCAATCCATGGATGCCCATGAATAAGGGCTTCAGTGATTTTCTGCGCTGGCAGCTTTCTGAAAAGACTCCCTATTCTCCGGTTGAGGAAAAGGAAGTCCCCACAGTCATATCGGATCTTTCTGATCGGATCCGGTCAACGCCGGGCGATTTTATCGCCTGGATCGGTCATGCGACATTCCTGATCAGAATAGGCGGGGAATACTGGATCACCGATCCGATCTTTTCGGAACGGGCGCTGCTGCCGAAGCGAAAAACCCCGACGGGCCTCTCACTCGAAGAGTTTGCGGCCCTGCCCGGCAAGAAAAACGTGCTGATTTCCCACAGCCATTATGATCATCTGGATTCTGAAAGCATCAGACATCTCCCAGCCGACACGCGGATCTATATCCCTCTAGGACTCAAGGCTCTGATGAATGATCTTGGAAAGCAGGACGTGGTGGAAATGGACTGGTGGCAAACGGTTTCCTGCGGCGACCATTGCCAGGTGGTCTGCCTCCCCGCCCAGCACTGGTCTCGGAGGATCACTCAAAACACGGATACCACGCTGTGGGCGAGTTTTCTGCTGACGACCCCCGACCGGAAGATCTATTACGGCGGAGACAGCGGCTACTTTATCGGCTACCGGGAGATCGGACGCCGCTATCCCGGCATCGATTACGCCCTGTTGCCCGTCACCGCCTATGATCCGCGCTGGTTCATGCACTATGCCCATATGGATGCCCGGGAGGCCCTCGATGCCTTCCGTGACCTGGGAGCCCGGCATTTTATCCCGACCCAATGGGGAACCTTCCGGCTGGGAGACGAACCGATCGGGAAGGCGCCTTCCGCATTGTCAAAGGCCGCGCAAGCCACCAACACCGATCCGGCCCGGATCATCGTCATGGGCATCGGGCAGCTTTTGCCTCTCGAGATTCAAGAACCAAAGTTCAAAAAATGAGGAAACGACCTTTTAATGGGATCAGAGCTGCAATGTCAGGGAGAGGGCCATCATGGGCGCTGTTTTGAAATCGTCGGAGCCCTGTTCGTTGCCGTTGCTGCCGGCGATACGCACCTTGCCGTTGATGGCCGCCCCTCCGTAAAGATCGAGTTGGAAGTCCCTGCCCATCCGGTATGTCAGCCTTGCATAGCCCACCGTCGAGTTCACCTCGCCGATCCCGTTGGGTGCCACTCCGCTGTCATCGAGGCGAAAACGGAAAGACCGGTAGGCGCCCCCCGCCGCGATCTCCCAGCGATCGAAGATCCGATAGGAAAGCTCCAGACCTGCCGGTCCGGAGGGGCTCGTGCGGAAGGGATTGTTGAGTCGCAGTCCCTCCGTGATTTTCCAGTCGATGGCGATGTATGGAAAGCCCTTCGTTTCCTCCATGCGATTGAAAAAACCTGCCCCGGCACCCAGGGTGAGCCCGGGACTGACGCGGTAGGACAAGGCAAAGATGGCCCCGTAGCCGAGAGCATCCCTCTCGGTGGCAACGCCCGATTCGCCATACCACTCCACCTGGGGGGCTATGAAGAGCGACCAGCTGTCGGTCATGCGGTAGCTGACGGGTAGTCCGGCGGAAAACCGGTGGATGTCGCTCCAGGGGTCCGCCCCCGTGAAGGCCGTCGTGCCGGAGAAGTGAAATTTTTCGAATTCGTAGCCCAGGCTGATGCCTGCGCGCAGCGAATTCGAGACGGGCGTCGATGTGTCGAATTTAAACCCGAAGCGCTGGACGCTGAAGCTGCCGCCTTGGCCGAAATCGGACTCAAACTGGTTAATTGGCGAAAACGAAAAGGAGTACACCGTTCGGCTCGTGTCCCTGGATCCGGCAGGCTGGGCCTGGGCGCCGGAGGAGAATGTTGTCAACAACAGGGCCGTGGACAGGATGGCGGGATTTATCGCGTGCAGTGATAAAAAGTTTCTTTTCATGGATTCAGAATATGGAAGACAATTTCTTACGTCAAGACGATTTTTTGACAGACGATTTTTTGACAACCGGGGATATTATGGATCAAGCTGCAAATCATTTCATGATTTTTAGCGTCAGAAACCACCTCAAAAGATTCCGAGAGAACATCACACGTTCTTTCCAGTCCATTGACTGCAATCCCTTTTTGAAGTTGAAGGCATTGCCCTCTCGAAAAAGAAGCGTTTTGTAATTGAATGTGCTGAGGGTCTTTCTTTTTTCTGCCTCAATTTCCTGTCGATAAAGCCGCCCCGGGGAAATACCTTTTTGAATGCTTTCGAACGAAACCCTCCCCGCTATCCTGCCCGATGCCAGTGCAGATGAAATGCCATCGCCGAAGAGATTCAAGAAACCGCTTGCCTCTCCGGAAACGAGGATGCGCACGGTGGCGTTTCGAAACGATTTTGGAGAGATTGCGCGTT
>JAXGRQ010000077.1:0-5622 GCA_040765725.1 Syntrophales bacterium | reverse complement strand
CGCCAATACGGTCCTGGCCATCGCCGGAAAGCTGAAGAGCCAAGACAGCAAACGGCCGTAACCTATAGGCATTGACAACTCCGGTTCATTTCAGCATGGGGAAATCAATGGAAGGTTGCGCAATCCCGGAAGCGCCAATATGCACCCCTGTCGCCTCACTGTCGATTCCATTGATATCTGCGCGTGATCAAAGAACCGGATAAAGGCAACCGTGCAATACTTTGCGGAAAAGTCTTGACTTTTATGCAAGAAACTGCAAAAAAAGCAGACATGAAACGCTATCTCTACGAGCCTGTCCGGAAAGATTTGGCCAAAAAAATGGTCGTTCTAACGGGTCCCAGACAGGTCGGTAAGACTTGGCTTGCCAAGGCGCTCATGACCGATTTCAAAAGACCCCAGTACCTGAACTACGATCATTTCGACGATGCCCGGATGATCAACACGCATTCCTGGGCGATCGATACCGACATGCTCATTCTGGACGAAATTCATAAAAAAAAGGGATGGAAGATATTTGTCAAAGGGATTTACGATACCCGTCCCGAAAATCAGGCGATGCTGATCACCGGAAGCGCTCGTCTCGATACATTCCGTCAGTCCGGAGAATCGCTGGCCGGTCGCTACTTCCATTTCCGTCTGAATCCCATTTCGGTCAAGGAGCTGGAAGGTTCGATCGAGCCGTTTGAAGCCCTCTCCCTGTTGAACCGCCTGGGCGGTTTTCCGGAGCCTTTTCTGTCCGGCGAGGAATCCCAGGCGGCACGGTGGCGGAATCAGTACTACACGGATCTTGTCCGGGAGGATATCCTTGAATTCAGCCGGGTTCAGGAAATACGCTCCATGCGGCTTCTTTTGGAACTGCTGCGGGAACGGGTGGGATCGCCGGTTTCTTATACTTCGCTGGCCGGCGATCTCCAAATCGCCCCGAATACCGTCCGTCGCTATATCGAAATCCTGGAAGATCTGTGCATCGTTTTCTCCGTCCGCCCTTTTCACCTCAACGTGGCGCGGGCCGTTTTGCGCGAACCGAAGATCTATTTCTTTGACAGCGGTTTCGTCAAGGGAGACGAAGGCGTCAGGCTTGAAAATACCTGCGCCGTCTGCCTCTTGAAGCATGTTCAGTACCTCAGGGATGCCGTCGGGGAAGATGTCGGCCTCCATTATGTTCGGACCAAGGATGGCCGGGAGATTGACTTTGCCCTGAGCCGACAGGAAAAGGTCGAACAGTTGATCGAAGTGAAACTTTCGGATGACATCCCGAGCGCTTCCCTGCATTTTTTCATGAAGCGGATCCCGGGAGCATCGGCCTCTCTGCTGGTCCACAGCCTCAGACGAGAACAGCAGCGGGACGAGGTCTCCGTCCGCCTGGCCGGCAAGTGGCTTTCCCAATTGTCGGCGTGAAGGCACCGCAAAGAACCATGGGCGCCGATGTTTTTCGGATGGTTCGAACCTTTCCTTTTCGATGAAAGGAATGATTGATCATGCCCGCTCCTTCAGAAATCCGCGAATTGATCGAACGTTTTGAACTGAATCTCGCAGCCTATACATCGGGAAGCTACAACGAAACCCAGCTCCGCCGCGAGTTCATCGATCCTTTCTTCAAGGCCCTCGGCTGGGACGTGGACAATGCAGCCGGACACGCCGAAGCTTACAAAGACGTAATCCACGAGGATGCGATCCGGATCGGCGGCGCAATGAAGGCGCCGGATTACTGCTTCCGGATCGGCGGGACGCGGAAATTCTTCGTCGAGGCGAAAAAGCCGGCCGTCGATATTGCCGGAGACGCCGCGCCCGCCTATCAGCTTCGCCGCTATGCCTGGTCCGCCGGGCTTCCGCTTTCGATCCTGACCGACTTCAAAGCGCTGGCCGTTTACGATTGCCGGATCAAACCGAACCAGACCGACCGGGCATCCACCGCCCGCATCCTGTATGTTCCTTACCGCGAATACGAAGCCCGCTGGGACGAGATCGCCGCGATTTTCTCCAAACAGGCCGTCCTCAAGGGCTCCTTCGACCGTTACGCCGAGTCGGCCCGCTTGAAAAAGGGCACCGCTGGCGTGGATGAGGCCTTCCTCAAGGAGATTGAGGTCTGGCGTGACCTGCTGGCCCGCAACATCGCGCTGCGCAACCCGGGTCTCAGCCAGCGGGAACTCAATGCCGCCGTGACGCTGACGATCAACCGGATCATCTTTCTCCGGATCTGCGAGGACCGGGGGATCGAGCCCTACGGCCAGCTTCAGGGTCTCCTCAACGGGCAGGGGGTTTACAAGCGGCTCATCGAGATCTTCTACCGTGCCGACGATCGCTACAACTCCGGCCTGTTCCACTTCCGGCCGGAAAGAGATCGGACCGCGCCGCCGGATTGTCTCACCCTTGGCCTGGAGATCGACGACAAAACGCTCAAGGAGATCCTGCGAGGCCTCTACTATCCCGAATCGCCCTACGAATTTTCCGTCCTCCCCGCCGACATCCTCGGCCGGGTGTATGAGCAGTTCCTCGGCAAGGTGATCCGCCTCACCGCGGGTCACCAGGCGAAGGTGGAGGACAAACCGGAGGTGAAGAAGGCGGGCGGCGTCTTCTACACCCCGAAATACATCGTCGACTTCATCGTGGCAAGAACGGTGGGCAGGCTGCTGGAGAACCGAACGCCCGCCCAGGCGGACCGGCTCCGGATTCTCGATCCGGCCTGCGGCTCCGGTTCCTTCCTGATCCAGGCCTACCAGTTTCTGCTGGACTGGCACCGGGACCGCTATGTCGGGGCCGGGCCGGAGAAGCGGGCGAAGGGGAAAAGACCCTCCCTTTACCAGGGCGTCGGCGGCGAATGGCGGCTGACGACAACGGAGCGCAAGCGGATTCTGCTGAACAACATCTGTGGCGTGGACATCGATCCGCAGGCCGTCGAGGTGACGAAGCTCTCGCTGTTGCTTAAAGTTTTGGAGGGTGAAAGCGGCGAGACACTCGCCAGCCAGCTCAAGCTCTTCCACGAACGCGCGCTGCCCGACCTCTCCGCGAACATCCGCTGCGGGAACTCGCTGATCGGTCCGGACTTCTACGACGGCAAGCTGCCGGACTTGTTGAGTGAGGAAGACCGTTACCGGATCAA
Source organism: Syntrophales bacterium (assembly GCA_040765725.1). Lineage (GTDB taxonomy): Bacteria > Desulfobacterota > Syntrophia > Syntrophales > UBA5619 > UBA5619. The sequence continues at coordinate 2,522 of JAXGRQ010000077.1, read as the reverse complement.
CTGCTTCAACTGGAAGGCGGAATTTCCGGAGGTCTTCACCGCCGGGGGGTTCGACGCCGTCATCGGCAATCCGCCTTACATCCGCATCCAGACGATGAAGGAGTGGGCGCCGCTGGAGGTGGAGTTCTACAAGACCGCCTTTGCCTCCGCCGGCAAAGGGAACTACGATATCTACGTAACCTTCGTCGAAAAGGGGCTTGGCCTCCTGAACGCCAAAGGGCGTCTGGGCTTCATCCTGCCGCACAAATTCTTCAATGCCCAATATGGCGAGCCACTGCGCGCCCTGCTGGCGAAAGGGCAGCATCTGAGCGAAGTTATCCATTTTGGCGATGCCCAGGTCTTCGCCGGTGCCACGACCTACACTTGCCTGCTCTTTCTGGACAAGGCGGGTTCCGGAAGCTGCCGGTTCACGAAGGTTGCCGATCTGGAGGCTTGGCGGCAGGCAGGTGAAGGGACGGAAGGTGCCATCCCTGCCGCAAGCATCACAGCCGCCGAGTGGAACTTCGCCGTCGGTCGCGGCGCCGATCTTTTCGAAAAATTTCGCCAGATGCCGGTGAAGCTGGGGGACGTGGCGAGTATTTTTGTCGGCCTACAAACCAGCGCTGATGATGTCTTTATCATGAACGTCATGGAAGAAAATGAAAACACCGTCAAATTGCATTCAAAAGCGCTGGGCAGTTTCTGGACGTTCGAAAAAGGGCTTTTGTTTCCGCTGATCAGCGGCACGGATGTGCAACGTTACAGGGAGCTTCCGGCACGTCAGTACATCCTATTCCCCTATGAGGTGTCGGGAACGACATTCAATTTGATTGAATTTAGGCAACTTGCAGAACGTTACCCCCAGACTGCGGCTTATCTGGCGGCGAATCGGAAAAGGTTGGAAGGCAGAGAGAAAGAGAAATTCAAAGACGAACAGTGGCATCGTTTCGGAAGAAATCAAAACATTGGTATTCAGAACAAGGTTAAATTGTGCGCACCGCCTGGTGAACCGGTCTTTATGCCGCCTATGATCAGGGAAGGACGGCACTATCTGGATAATGTTGATGTCGGGGGCGTGCTCGTATGGCGAAGCGCCTATCAAAATCAAGGCTTCCCTATTCTCTGGCATCCTCAATTCCAAACTGTTGAAATGGACTTTCCTTTCGTCAGCGCCCCGTTTCGCGGGGGGTGGATGTCTGCAAACCGACAGTTCCTCTCGCAACTCCCCATCCGCACCATTGACTTCACCAACACAACGGACCGGGAGCGGCACGATCGGATGGTCGCCCTGGTCGAAGAGATGCTTTCCCTCCACAAGCAATTGGCCGCCGCACGTACGGACCACGAGCAGACCAGCCTTAAGCGGCAGATCGACGCCACCGACCGCCGGATTGACCGCCTCGTTTACGACCTCTACAACCTGACGGATGAAGAGATCCGGATCGTTGAGAAAGATGTCTTTCGAACTTGACACGAGGTCCAAATGGTTGCATAATGGTTCCATATTGAAATCATTGGAGGGGTCTGATATGGCAACCGTGACAGTGAAGAATATCCCTGATGAGCTTTACAGGCGACTTAAGACTGCCGCAGAGATAAATCGGCGATCCATCAATAGCGAGATTGTCGTATGTATTGAGAATGCAGTGACGAGTCGTCGGATAAATCCCGACGAGGTGCTTGAGGATGCTCGCCGTCTCCGTCAATTGACAGCCGGCCATCGCATCAGTGATCAGGAATTCAACCAGGCCAAAGGAGAAGGTCGGCTATGATTGTGGTCGACACGAATATTATAGGCTATCTCTTCCTCTCAAGCGAGCAGTCGCTCCTGGCCGAAGATGCTCTTAAAAAGGACAGTGAGTGGGCGGCTCCGATACTTTGGCGCAGCGAACTTCGCAACGTGCTGCTTTTTTATATGCGCAACAAACTTATCAAACTGCAGCACGCTCAGCTCATTATGGATGCTGCGTTGAAATTGTTAAGGGGTCGAGAATATGAGGTTTCATCATATGAAGTCCTGCGGCTTGCATCAGAAAGCAAGTGTTCTGCTTACGATTGTGAGTTTATCGCTGTTGCAAATGACCTGAAGGCCCCTTTGATCACTGCTGATAAGGAACTGCTTCGGGAGTTTCCCGCGGTGGCCGTATCCTTGGATGCTTTCTGCGGGTAATTTTAATCCGAACCGTCCCGGAGTTGCACGCGGGAATTTACCGAACACTGCCTGAAGAAAATTGGGGAGACGATGACATGGTTGGGCAGCATGATTCCATCATCGACATCGTAAAAAGATACGTCGCCGAATTGGAAAAGCATCATATCCCGGTGCGTGAAGCCATTCTTTATGGTTCATACGCCGATGGGCGCGTCAGGGAGGAAGGCGACATCGATGTGGCTTTGGTCTCGGTGGCATTCACCGGGGATCGCTTTGAGGACCGACGGCGGATCGTCCCGCTTCGCAGAAAATCGGATATTCACATGAAATTCCAATGCGCCCTTGGGGCAATCACCCTTCTGATGTTTTTTCTGCTTCCCTTGAGCGTGAG
>JAXGRQ010000076.1:0-5777 GCA_040765725.1 Syntrophales bacterium | reverse complement strand
GCTTGCGCCGGAATACGCAGAATGGTGGTAGAAATCGATGCCGGAAGCGAAACACAAATAGATATGGAGCACAGCCACTTACACAATAACAATCAGGACAAGCCGCTGAAAAATCTGATCTTCGCCATTGTTATCAACGGCGGGATCGTGGCCGTCGAGCTGGTCTTCGGCCTGCTGATCAACCACGCCACGCTCCAGATCTTGCCTGTCTCCGACGGGGCGATGGCGCACTGCAACCACTGCAACTGAAGGAGGAGGAAATGGGATTCAGAAGGGTGTTTGCGTTCGGTTCACTCATGATAAGCCTGGTCATGATGATCGATGCGGGTAGCGCTTCCGCTTTCGAGCAGAATCCAACGTTTCCCGCTTACGGATCGGGTCCCGTTGAAGTGCGGCTCTACACCGACTATTTCTGTCCCCCCTGCCGGGTTATGGAACCCGAAGTGGAGCCGCTTCTGAAGGATCTGCTCAAGAAGAACGCGATCCACCTGACCCTGGTGGATGCTCCCTTTAACCCGCTTTCGCCTTTGTTCGCTCGGAATTTCCTGTATGCGATCAAACAGAGCAATGCCCTGGAAGAGGCTCTCAAAGCCCGGAACGTCCTCCAGAATGCAGCCACCAACAAGGAGATCAAGACGCAGGAACAGATCGCGGCACTTTTCAAGGAGAAAGGGATCGCCTTCAGAGTGTGGGACCCCAAGCCGGCCTTTGATCGTTACAACGCCCTCCTCACGGAAGACAAGATCAACGCGACACCCACCATTGTGATCATCAGGAACGGCCAAAGGAAATCTTTTGTCGGAGGGCCGGACATTATCAGCGCCCTCAAGGCCCTGCCGTAAACCGGCAAGACTGAAGCGATCCCGACAAGAAAGAGAGGAGCCCCCATGACGTGGAATCGAGCCCTTAAAATCACCAATATCCTTTTCCCGCTGATCGGGATCGGCGTGACGGCCTTTTACGATGTCTGCGACACCAACTGCTCCTCCCTTCAGGGAACCTTCCTGGGACTGGACCTCAAGTGGATCGGGATTTTCTTCATGACGGTTCTGCTGGTGATGGCGCTGTTGCCGGCCTCCCGCTGGGCGGTTTCCGTCGGCCACCTGCGGGAGCTGATGCTCTCGGGCGCCCTGGGCGGGGAGGTCATGCTCGTCCGCTTCCAGGTCGTCCACGACACCTACTGTCCTTTCTGCTTGGTCTTCGGCGCCTCCATCCTGGTTCTCTTCGCTTCAAACTATGGCCAGATGAACCGCTACCTGGCCTGGGGGGCCTTCCTGGCCGGAATCGTCGCCTTCGCCCTCTTCTTCGAGGGGTCCGTTGTGCCGTTATACAGATGATTACCGGTTTTCGATGCCCGTAATGTTATTGTTTCAAGCAACTCCTCTGAAGATCACTTTGCTCCCGGCATTTCTGGATGCCCACACTTGCCTTGGGATGATCCCTGAAAGCTGTTAAGTCTTAGATTTAACAGCCTCAATAGTGGCCGACACAACATAGTCCTCGATCTTGCTCCCAAGCAACCAGTTACGAATGAGTTCTCTGCTTTCAGGCTTTGGCTTGATCTGAACGCTATCAAAGCCAGCTGTTAACAACATCATTTCAAGTTCTTTCACTGAGGACGCACCCGCTATGCATTCGGTGTGAAATAGCATGTCGTTTTTCATGTCATCAGGCAGTTCTGCGGTGGTGACGACATCTGAGATCGCCAAACGCCCGCCTGGCTTCAATACACGGAAAGCCTCGTTAAATACCCTTTGCTTTTCTGGAGAAAGGTTAATCACGCAATTTGAGATGATAACATCAACAATTCCATCGGCAACGGGAAGGTTTTCCAATTCTCCCAGCCGAAAATCGACGTTTCTGAAGTCGGCTTTGGCTGCGTTGTTGCGGGATTTAGTGATCATCTCCGGTGTCATGTCGACGCCGATGACTAGTCCCTTCTCTCCGACAACCCTCCGAGCCAGAAAACAATCGAATCCTCCTCCGCTGCCAAGATCGAGAACGGTTTCGCCTGATTTTAGGGCAGCGATGGCCTGGGGATTGCCACACCCAAGTCCCATGTTCGCGCCTTCCGGGATAGACATTACATCCCCTTGCGAATAACCCAAGGCAAGCGAAATTTCTATCGGATTAAATTCGTTTTGCGTTCCACAGCAAGATGAGGATGAACAACCGCAGCTGGGCCTCCCCGCTGCAGCGACCTTTCCATAATTTTCTCGAACTGCACTGCGAATCTCCTCATTTTTTTGCTTGTTCATCTACACCTCCTCGTAAGGTTTTATGCGCAGCCTTCAGCTGCTCAGTAAAATACGTTTCTCGATAAAATTTCGAAACCTTGACTGATATTTTTTCCAGATGACGCCTGCTGTACTCTTCATGAAGTCTCCATGCGGCAATACGGTTAACAGCAGGTTGCGGTCTTCCGCTTGTTCGCGAAGTACCGCTCAAGGTTTTCCGGCAAAACCCTAAGGGGCTGCGGGACAACCGGCGGCTTGTCAATTTGCAGCATAGCGGCCATGATCGCTTCAACCAGGAGGGCCAGCGGCGCGGCGGAGTACACCTTGCCGCGATAGTGCCACTCGCGGCAGTCCACCAGGGTGTTGTTCTCGGTTAGATCCCCGCAGGACTCGCAGAGGGACTCGCGGATGTCCTGTTCGATGTCTCGGCCGTTGAGCCGGATCGTCGGCGAACTCCTGAGGGCGTGTTTCTTGGCCTCCTGAGGCGTCTGGACGACGATTTCCCGATGCTTCAACTCGATGCCCAGGGCTTCCGCCACGGGGGCGAGGAGGCCGACGGCCTGCTTCAACTGGCCGCCCGTGGGGACGCAGCGCGCGCAACTGGTCAGGTCGATGACCAGCAACTCGACGTTCAGGATTTTCTTCACGTCCGGCGCCTCCTTGGCATTGCCGCCTGCGGTGTCGTTGCAGCCGCAGCCGCCCTCCGGCGCCATCTTGAACAGTTCCGTATTCAGCTTCTTTTCCATTCTTTGCACTCCTCTCAACAGTGACGGGCAGTCTGCCCGGGATGGGTTCGGGCCGCCAAAGGGCGGATACGCAGGGACAGTCGCCAGCCCGGCGCGTCATGAACGGCGCTTGCCTGGGGTGGCCAGGCTCGATGAAGCTCCGCGGTCTTTTCCACCGTCGGCGAGGCACTCCTCGGGGCAGCAGGCCTCGAAGGCGTCGGCGATCGCCCGCAGGGTGGCGATGAGATTGCGCGTGTTGAGCGAGTAGCTGACCTCTTTTCCCTGCTTGCGCGCAATCAGGATGTCGGCGTCGCGGAGGATGGTCAAATGCCGGGAGACCACCGACAGGTCCACCGGCAGGCCCTCGGCGATCTGACTCACCGTGAGCGGCTTGCAGCGCTTGGCGAGATCACTCAGGATCGTGATCCGGTTGGGATCGCACAGGGCCTTGAAGAGCTGCGGGACGAGCAGGCGGTCCAGGCCGACTTCCGGGATGGCGTTGACGTTTTCAGTCAAGTTGTTCTCATTCTTGCACGTTTGCGTCTCTGTGCAAATATAGTGCTTGCTGGGGGCTTGTCAAGTCATTTCCCGGGAGATTTACGGTACACGTGCATGGCAGACAACGAGGGATACAGGCCATGAAGCTCTGTGAAGGGTCCGTCTGAAAAAAGATTTGACAATGCCCGGGAATATAGAATATATCTATATATAGACATTCTATATAATGAAAATGACGACAAGGAGGCGGCGGAATGGACCTGACAGATAGTAAATATTGGAAGTCGCTTATTAATATCGGATTCACCAAGATCCTGGTCCTGAAGGTCCTATCCGAGGGTCCGAACCACGGCTACGGCATCCTGAAGTCGCTCGAATCCCTCACCAGTGGCTGCTGTATTCCGACCCTGGGATCGATCTATCCCATTCTCAAGGAATTAACGCAGCACGGCTACGCGGATGTAGGCGAGGATCGTCAGCTCAAGGGCGCGCAAAAGCGAAGGGTTTATACCCTAACCCCTGTGGGGCTGGAGGCCTATCGAGTCGCGCTGGAGGTGTGGCGTTCGTCCATGCCCTATATCTACCGGGCGATCGGCGGCAACGATCCTGGCTCCGAGAAGTCTGGTGAATGCCACTGTCCGGAAATCAAAAGCTAAAATCAAATCATAGATAGAGGAGGCGTTGTCCATGTTCGAGTTGAATAATTTTGTCACGGCCGGTCGATTTTTCCTGGTGATCGCTGGCGAACTGATCCTGATCTTCGTGGCCGTTTCCTTCCTGATCGGCCTGCTGACAGAGTACCTCCCCCCGTCGCGGGTGCGGGACTACCTCGCCGACAAACTGACCTGGGTGCAGTACCTCTTGGGAGCCGGACTGGGGGCGCTCACTCCCTTCTGCTCCTGTTCCACCGTGCCGATCACGGCTGGCCTGCTCAAGGGGGGTGTGCCGTTCGGTCCGGTCATGGCCTTTCTCTTCTCTTCTCCCGTGCTGAATCCGGTCATTATCGCGCTGCTTCTCTCGCTTTTCGGCATTCATGTGACGCTCCTCTACGTGGCAGTCACGTTCCTCGGGTCCATGGCAGTGGCGGTTCTGATATCCAGGATGGGGATGGAAGATCAGGTCAAGCCGCTGATCAATCTGGAGAGCGCCTGCTGTTCTTCGGCGGCAGGGTGTGAGGCAGGGGCTGCGAAAGGCGATGCCGCGGGATCAAGCTGTTGCGACCCTGCAGTGTCTCATCCCGTTTCCATGAACCTGCCAATGTTTCAGGATGCAGGGGGCTGTTGCTCACCAACGGCGGATGCGCCGCCTCAGGCCGCTTCGTCATCTTGTTGCTCCGTCGGTTTCTCGACAGAGGCGGTTGCTGAATCGATGAGGATCCCTTTCACGAAAAAGATGAAGCGGGCGTCACTGTCCGCGGTGGCGACCTTCAAGGGCGTCTTCTGGTACTTGCTCCTCGGCGCCGGGATCGGGGCCTTCATCTACGGCTTCTTCCCCCAGGAACTGGTGGTGCGGCTGGCGGGTCCCGGGAACCCCTGGTCCATTCCGATCGCGGCGGTCATCGGCGTGCCCATGTACATCCGGGCGGAGACGATCATCCCGATCAGCGCGGCTCTGGTTGGCAAGGGGATGGGGCTGGGCACGGTCCTGGCGCTCATCATCGGCGGGGCAGGGGCGAGCATTCCGGAGATCATCATCCTCGGCTCCATGTTCAAAAGAAAGCTAATCGCCTTCTTCGTATTGAATGTGTTCCTCGTGGCGATTGCAGCAGGGTATCTGGTGGATGTCCTGGTCTACTGAGGGATGGCGCCAGCGCCTTTCAGCGTTGCTTTGCCGTGCGGAGACACGGGAAGGAGGGGATGTCCGCTGCCGGGCGCGTCGAGACCGTTCGCCGAAGGCTGTTCCCAGGATCTCGGCGCAAGGCTCGATAAGACGCATACCAAGCGATGATCAGTTGGCGATGTCTGCACCGGGGCATTCCTCTGCTCCAGCTCTGTCACGGTGCCAAGGGAAAAAGGCTGGGTGAAGCATGTGGGGGGGGTCATGTCAGGAGTTATTTGTTGTCACGGTGTTCACGAATTGTCGTTTGAAAGAAAGCATAGTTGTGACGGTTGGCGACTTGTTGAGTACAGGAAGCAGACCTCGCTGACTCTCCGACACTTGGTACTTTATAACGCCATATTTTATTGACACTTTCAACCATCATTCTTCACATATGGAATCTTGTTTGCTTCGAGCCATTCAATGGCGATTTTCTCAAGTGCCTCCTGACGAAAACTATACCAGTCCTCTTCAATGCCATTCATCTGGATAGCATCTT
>JAXGRQ010000075.1:0-5941 GCA_040765725.1 Syntrophales bacterium | reverse complement strand
GGCTGGATCCCGCCGGTCCGGGAGATCTACCCGCTGATCCTGGGAAGCATGTCCTTCGGCGCCCTCTCTCCGACCATGTGGGAGGGCCTCCAGATGGGCGTCGCCTACCTGAACGAGGAACTGGGAATGCCGGTCCGTTTCGCGACCGGAGAGGGCGGCTGCCCGCCCAGACTTCTGCGATCGCGGTTTTTGAAATACATCATCCTGCAGATCGCCAGCGGCTACTTCGGATGGGATGAGATCATCCACGCGCTGCCCGAGATGAAGGAGGATCCCTGCGCGATCGAGATCAAGTACGGCCAGGGGGCCAAGCCGGGCGACGGCGGGCTGCTGATGTGGTACAAGGTGAACAAACTGATCGCCGCGATCCGCGGCGTTCCGGCGGGGGTCAATCTACCCAGTCCGCCCACGCATCAGACAAAGTACTCCATCGAGGAGGCGGTCGCCAAGATGATCCAGTCGATGGCGATGGCCTGGGGCTTCCGCGTCCCGGTCTATCCGAAGATCTCGGCCACCTCCACCGCCCTGGCGGTCCTCAACAACCTGACCCGAAACCCATACGCCTCGGCCCTGGCCATGGACGGCGAGGATGGCGGCACGGGGGCGGCCTATAACGTCTCGATGGACCACATGGGGCATCCGATTGCGGGGATTGTGCGCGACGCGTATCTGAACCTCGTGAAGATCGGAAAGCAGAACGAGATTCCGATTTTTGCAGGCGGCGGCATCGGGAAGAACGGAAATCTCGCGGCGAACGCGGCCGCCCTGATCATGCTGGGGGCAAGCGGCATCCAGTCGGGCAAAACCATCATGCAGGCAACGGCCGGGTGTCTCGGCTCGGAGACGGACCGCTGCAACATCTGCAACATCGGCCACTGTCCGAAGGGGATCACTTCGCAGGACCCGCGCCTCTACCGGCGGCTCGATCCGGAGAAGGTGGCCGAACGCCTGGTTGAAACGGTCCTCAGTTTCGACACGGAGCTCAAGAAGATCATTGCTCCCTTGGGCCGGTCGACCTCGCTTCCGATCGGGATGTCCGACGCGCTGGGGGTCACCGACAGGGCCGCCGCGGAGCGGCTCGGCATCCGGCACGTGATTTAAAGAGGCCAGGAGAGGTCATGTCGCAGAAACCGACCATCATCATTCCCGGATCCGAAAAGGGCGTCCGCGTCGATTCGCGCGTCCTGGAGGAGCGCCTTCAGAAGGCCGTCTCCGAAGGACACCGGCATATCGAGATCATCGCCCAGGGTCAGCACGGCCTCGGAGGGCGACTCTGGCGGGCGGGAAAGGAACCCGTTTTTCTCCGCATTCTCGGCACATCGGGGCAGCGGGTCGGGGCCATGGGCTTCCCCGGAACCCGGATCGACGTCGTGGGACCCGCCTCCGACGATGTCGGCTGGCTGAATTCGGGGGCCCACATCATCGTCCGCGGAAACGCCACGAACGGAGCCGCCAATGCGATGGCCCAGGGGAAGATCTTCATTGCCGGAGAAATCGGGGCGCGCGGAATGACGATGACCAAGCACAACCCCCGCTTCGACCCTCCGGAGCTGTGGGTTCTGGGGGGGGCGGGCGATTCCTTCGCCGAGTTCATGGCGGGCGGCGTCGCGGTCATCTGCGGCCATCAGGCACACAGGCCCGACAACATTCTCGGATATCGACCCTGCATCGGGATGGTCGGCGGGAAGATCTTCTTCCGCGGTCCCCAACAGGGCTTCAGCGAGCAGGATGCGCGTTTGACCGTGCCCGACGACGACGAGTGGGATTGGCTGGTTTCCGGGCTGAGGGACTTTTTAGACGGGATCGACCGGGCAAACCTGTTTATCGAGCTGACGGGGGATCGGACGGCCTGGCGGCTCCTCACGGCCCGCAAGCCTTATGAAAAGGCGGTCTGCCGGACCCGAGGCATGAACCTTTTTCACACGGAGGTGTGGGATCGGGAATTGGGGACAGGCGGAATGATCGGGGATCTGACCGTTCAGCCGCGCGACGTCGTTTCCGTGATCGAGACGGGTTCGCTGCGTCGCTTCGTTCCCGTCTGGGAAAACGAGAAATGCCTGCCCCCGTGTCAGGCCCACTGTCCGACGGGGATCCCCGTGCGGAAGCGATGGGAGCTGATCCGGAACGGGAAAATGCAGGAGGCGGTGGACCTTGCGCTCGCATACACCCCTTTCCCGGCCACGGTCTGCGGCTACCTGTGTCCCAACCTCTGCATGCAAAGCTGCACCCGTCAGAAGGCGGACCTGCCGGCGGTGGATACGGCGCTTCTCGGCCGCGCCAGCCTTCAGGCCGCCGTTCCGTCGCCTGCGCCGGCCACCGGCCATAAAATTGCCGTGGTCGGCGGCGGAGCGGCGGGATTGTCGGTCGCCTGGCAGCTCCGGATGAAGGGCCATGAAGCGGTCATTTACGACATGCGCAAACGTCTCGGCGGGAAGATCACGGCAACGATCCCGAGGAGCCGAATTCCGGACGACGTTCTCGAACACGAACTGAAGCGCCTGGAACGGGAGATCCCCCACAAAAACCTCAAACGCCCTCTGACCGAAGGGCAGTTTGAAAAACTGCACGAGAAATTCGATGCCGTCGTGATCGCCGTGGGGGCGCAGAAGCCGCGGAAAATCCCCATACCCGGCCGGGAAAGGGCGGTAGCCGCGCTCGATTTTCTCCGAGCCAGCAGACTCGATCAGGCCAAAACGGGGAAAAATGTCGTGATCATCGGGGCGGGAAATGTCGGCTGCGACGCCGCGGCGGAGGCGTTCCGGCTCGGCGCCGGATCGGTTACGCTGATCGATATCCAGCCGCCGGCCTCCTTCGGCGTGGAACGCAGGCACGCGGAGGCCGCCGGGGCAAAGTTCCTCTGGCCACGCGTCACAAAGGCGATCGCGGAGACGTCCGTGGAGCTGACCGACGGGGCCTCCCTGCCGGCGGACACGGTGATCATGGCCGTCGGCGATCAACCCGACCTGGGCTTCCTCCCCGGAAGGATCAAAACGGAAAAAGGGTTCATTGCCGTCAATGAGACGTTTCGGACAAGCGACTCGAAGGTGTTCGCGATCGGCGACGCCGTCCGGCAGGGACTCCTCACGGACGCCATCGGCGCGGGCCGTGTGGCGGCCCGGGCGATCGACGACAGGCTTCGGGGACGGGAAGAGACCTACGACCGGCTTCCCGTGATGGACGCAAACAGGGTGAAACTCGAATATTACGACCCGCGCACGTCCCGCTTCGAGGATCCCCAAAGCTGCGCCGCCGGCTGCGCATCCTGCGGCGCCTGCCGCGACTGCGGCCTCTGCGAGGCCCTCTGCCCGCGGAACGCCATCTCGCGGAAAGAGGGGGAAGGAGGGGCTTTCGAGTACCTCGCGGATGCGGACCGCTGCATCGGCTGCGGATTCTGCGCGGGGGCCTGCCCCTGCGGGATCTGGCGGCTGGTCGAAAACGATCCGCTGGAATAGGTTTTTAGCGCAGGCGTTGCTGGATTTTTGCCGGCAAGGGATATATCATCAAACCACAAACCAATTTGCACCAAGAAAGGATCAGGCCATGTACGAACTGAAAACGAAGAAAGATGTGTTGAAAACAGTCAAAGAGAGGAATGTCAGCTTCATCCAGTTCTGGTTCACCGATGTCCTTGGGGTTCAGAAGATCTTCAGCATCACCCCCAGCGAACTGGAGTCCGGGCTCGAGGAGGGGATGGGTTTTGACGGCTCCTCCATCGCCGGATTCTGCCGGATCGAGGAGAGCGACATGATCGCACTGCCCGATCCGACCACCTTCCAGATCATCCCCTGGCGTCCCTCCGACCGTCCGGTGGCGCGGATGATCTGCGACATTCTGACTCCCGAAGGAACACCCTATGAGGGCGATCCCCGCTATGTCCTGAAGAGGACCCTCCAGAAGATCAGCAAGCAGGGCTATACCTTCAATGTCGGCCCTGAACTCGAGTTCTTCTATTTCGCCTCGGACAAGGCCCCGGAGTTTCTCGACATGGGCGGCTATTTCGACGGCCTCCCCGTGGACCGGGCCACCGATCTGCGTCGCCAGACGATTTTCGCGCTCCAGGATATGGGGATCGGTGTCGAATACAGCCACCACGAGGTCGCCCCGAGCCAGCACGAGATCGACCTTCGCTACAACGAGGCGCTCCATATGGCGGACGATGTGATGACCTACCGGACTACCGTGAAGGAGATCGCCCGGCAGAACGGCGTCTACGCGACATTCATGCCGAAGCCGGTCTTCGGCCATAACGGCAGCGGAATGCACGTCCATCAGTCCCTCTTCAAGGGTTCCAAGAACTGCTTCTTCGACGGCAGGGACAAATACAACCTGTCCAAAATGGCCAAGCACTACATCGCCGGCATCATGACCCATGCCCCGGAGATCACCGGGATCTGCAATCAGTGGATCAACTCCTACAAGCGGCTGGTCCCCGGCTACGAGGCCCCGGTCTACGTTTCGTGGGCGCGCCGGAACCGCTCCGCGATGGTCCGCGTCCCGATGTACAAGCCCGGCAAGGAGAAGGCGACCCGCATGGAATTCCGTTCGCCCGATCCGTCCTGCAACCCCTACCTGGCCTTTGCCGTGATGCTGGCCGCGGGGATGAAGGGGATCGAGAAGGCCTATCCGCTGCCCGATCCGGTGGAAGAGGACATCTTCGAAATGGACGAGAAGGCGCGAGAGAAGGCCGGGATCACCTCGCTGCCCGGGAGTCTCTACGAGGCCCTTCAGTGGGTGCAGGGAAGCAAGCTGGTCCGCGACACCCTCGGGGATCATATCTTCGAGAAATTCGTCGAGAACAAGAAGGTGGAGTGGGACCGCTTCCGCACGCATGTCAGTCATTTCGAAATCGAGCGCTATCTGCCGATGCTGTGATGCAACCATTTGCGAAGGGCAAAAATAAACCGGCTTTGCTGGTTCTGGAGAACGGAAATGTTTACCGGGGTCACGCCTTTGCCGGAGAGGGCGAGGTTCTGGGCGAGGTCATCTTCAACACGGGAATGACCGGCTATCAGGAAATCCTGACCGACCCGTCCTACAAGGGACAGATCGTCGCAATGACCTATCCGCTCATCGGCAATACCGGAATCAACCCGGAAGACATGGAATCGGCCGGAATTCATCTGGAAGGGCTTGTCGTACGGGAGTATGGGGAGTTTCCCAGCAACTGGCGCTCCCGCTGCGACCTGAAGGCTTTTCTGGAGGCGCATGAAACGCTGGGTGTGGAAGGAATCGACACCCGTGCGCTGACCCGCGGAATCCGTCGATCCGGGGCGATGCGGGGCATCCTTTCGACGGAAACGGCCGATATCGAAACGCTTCTGCGGCGCGTCCGGGAAGAACCGGGGCTGATCGGACGCGACCTCGTGAAGACGGTCGCCTGCAAAGAGCCCTATCTCTGGAGGAACGGCAAACCCGGAACGATGATCGCCGGATCCGCCCCCTCCGCGCCCGTGGCGGGTGCGGGCGGCCGGCGCGTGATCGTCCTGGACTGCGGCGTCAAGTACAACATCCTCCGCCACCTGGAAAAGCGGGGATGCGAAGTGTTCGTTTTCCCGGCAACCGCGACAGCGGATCAGATCCTCGCCCGTCGGCCCGACGGCGTTTTGCTCTCCAACGGCCCCGGGGATCCGGCGGCGCTGCCGTATATCGTCCGGACGGTCCGGACAATCCTGGGAAAGGTTCCGATCTTCGGCATCTGTTTGGGACACCAGATCCTGGGGCAGGCGGTGGGCGGACGGACGGCAAAGCTGAAGTTCGGCCATCACGGGATCAACCAGCCCGTCAAGAACCGATGCAACGGAAGGGTCGAAATCACCTCGCAGAACCACGGTTTTGTCGTTTTGCCCGACTCTCTCTCCGGTGAGATCGAAACGATCCGGGACAATTTGAACGATCACACCTCGGAGGGGATCCGCTATCCGTCGCTTTCGGCCTTCAGCGT
>JAXGRQ010000074.1:0-6605 GCA_040765725.1 Syntrophales bacterium | reverse complement strand
TTTGACAGGAAAGCTTCCCTTGTCATAATCTCCACCCGCTAAAAACAACCCCTTAGGCGTCCAATAAAATCTCGAAAGGAGCTCCAAATGAAAAAAGTCATCCTGCTGCTTTGCGTATTCCTCTTCTTGTGGCCCGTTTCCATTTACGCCGATTCCTGCCGGTCGCTCGTGATCACAGGCCATCCGACATACTGGCCGATCGCCTGGGAAACGAAGGGAAAGATCGTTGGCGCGGCCCCGGAGATGGTGGCCGCCATAGCCAGGGATATGGGCGTGAAAAAAGTGATATCCAAAAGTTTCGGGAGTTGGGCTAAAGCGCAGGAGGCGGCCAAGACGGGCGATGCGGACATCATATTCGGCATTTACAAGAATGACGAGCGCTTGGGATACCTGAATTATGTCGAGCATCCATTCATGCGTGACCCGGTCGTAATCGCCGTCAAAAAGGGGAAAGCGTTTCCTTTCGAGAAATGGGATGATCTGAAGGGCAAAAAAGGAGTCACCAACGAGGGTGAAAGCTACGGGAACGAATTCGATGCATTTATGAGTAAGAATCTCAACGTGGTCAGGGCCAAGGGCATTGGCAAAGCTTTCAAGGAACTGTTGGACGAAAAGGCCGATTACATGATTGTCGGCCTATATCCCGGTCGTAATGAAATGAAAAAGCTTCGTATCGGTTCCAAGGTGGAATTCCTGCCAAAGGAGCTCAGTTCGTTCGATATGTACATCGCTTTCTCCAAGAAGTCGAAATGCTACGATATGCTGAAGGACGAATTTACCGCAAAGATCAAGGAATATACGGAAAAGGGGAAGGTAAAGCAGTTGCTCGATAAAGCTGAAAAGGCGAAATAACGAACAGCCAAGTGGGATTGGGTCGCTACAACCGGATGAGATCCTCATGCTCCTCGTCATGGGGATTGATGTGAATCATGACGTCCCCCACGTTCGGGAAACGCTCGAAGATGAGCCGTTTGACATCCGTGGTAATGCCGTGTGACTGCTTGACCGTCATTTCGGGATCCATGTCCAGCTTCAGGTCCACGATCAGGTACTGCCCGGAGCGCCGGCTGCGGATCTCGTGGACGTGCTCGACGCCGTGCACCCCCTCCGCAATGGCGGTGACGGCTGTGATCAGCTCTTTGGGGGGCTGAATATCCATCAGATCGTTGGCCGCGTTGCGGAAAGTCTGCCAGCCGATATGTCCGATGAACAGGGCCGTCAGACCCGCGGCCAGATGGTCCATCACCCCCGCTCCAAGGTATGCGCCGCCGACGCCGATCACCGTGATCAGTGAGGTGAGCGCATCCTTGCGGTGATCCATGGCGATCGCCTCCACGGCGGGGCTCTGCAACTTCCTGGAGACCTTCCGGGTGTAGCGGAACATCGCCTCTTTGATGAGGATCGTGGCCACGGCCGCCAGCACGGCGATCAGTTGCGGCGCCCCGTAGTCCCTGTCCAGGACGGTGGTGACCGCCTTGAAAAGGATGCCGCCGCCGGTGGCGAAGATGATCAGCGAGACCAGGATGGCGGCGATGCTCTCCGCCTTGCCGTGGCCGTAGGGATGATCGTCGTCCAGTGGCCTGCGTCCGATCTTGAGCGCGATCATGCTTGCGAGAATCGCGATGAAGTCGGCTCCGCTCTCCACCCCGTCGGCAAAAACCGCGTCGGAATGGCCAAAGTGGCCTGCCAGCAACTTCATGGTCATCAGAACCGCGTTGACCCAGAAGCCGATGGCGATCGCCCGGTCGGCCATGCCGAATCGTTTGTGTCTATCCATTGGACATGTTCACCAGCATCGAAACGGCGACCCAAGGGGTCAAAAGGATCGTATTCGCTTGCCCAGGAATCTTTTATCGAAAAGCCGCAATCGCATCTGCGCAGATTCCACAATCTATTCTCGGTAGTTATACAGGATTTCGTCGCGACAGGATAGCCGCTTTTTATCCCGGCTTCCGTCCCGAAGGGCCGATCCGATCAAGTGTCGGAATTCCTGTCCGGCATTGGTCGGAGGCGAATATGCAATGTTTCGGGAATGCTGATCAGCAGCGGGAGCCGGACCAACAGATCGATCCCCACGAAGATGATAAAGATGAACTCCGGGCCGATTCTGTCCCAGATGATTCCGGCAAAGAGGGCCAACACAGCGCTGGTGGCCAGTTTGAAAAAGCGTGTGATGCCCGTCCAACGCCCCATTTGCTCCGGGGGGACCAGTTCGCGCTCAATGGCGGCAACTACGGGCGAACCGATGAAATAAAAGCCCTGCAATACCCCGGCGATCACCAGCAATATCGGGGAATTCGCCAGAATGATCAGCACATTGGAAAGCCAGAACAGGGGAATGGTGATATACAGAACCCTCTTCCGGCCGATCCGGTCTGCCAATCGACCCAATGGAACCGCAAAGGCTATCGAGGCCAATGCCGATCCGGTGACCATGGTTCCCAAGATCAGTTCATCGGCCCCCTTGATCTGGTAGGCAAACACCTGGGTGAAGGGGAAAACCATTCCCAGCGGCAACTGGGAAATGGACGTGATCAGGAGCCACTTCTTCAGATGCCGCCCGTCTCGAAAGACCTGGGAGATGTCCCGGATCAGGTGCGGTCTCCGGTTGTCTGCCTTGACCCAATTTCGGTCCGACAGTTGCGTCTGAACGATGAAAAAGGTGCCGATCGTGATCAGAAGTCCCACAAAAAACAGCGGACGAATGCCTTCGAGATTGACGCCGCCGCACCACATCACGAGCCATACAGCTAAAATTGGCCCGATCATCCCCAGCAAACCCGCCGCCAATGTTTCACAGATCAACATTCCGGTGGCCCGGTCCCGGTTGATCAGGCAGTTTCCACAGATGGTCGCGCAACTGTTGTTGCTGGTCGAAAATCCCAACCAGTAACCGATCATGGCCATGATGGCCCACACCCAGCTTTGAGCCAAGCCGTAGGTCAGATAGGAGACGGCAAGGAGGCTGATGCCGATGAGGTAGATTTTTTTCGGGCCGATCCGGTCAATGAACCAGCCGGTGAAGGGTCCGCCGACCGCTGCGATGATCATGCCGATGCTGTTGACGATGCCGAGTTGGGTTCCGGAGGCCCCCAGCGCCACGATGTAGATGGACAGGTAGGGGAAAACCATCTGGTAAGCGAGCTTGTCGAGAGATGTGCGAAGAACGGTGACCTTCCAGTCACGTTGCTGTCGTTTTAGAAAGAAGACTCCATGATGGATCAAAAGCCGAAGGGGTCCGAGTGTCTTTGAATGTTCGCTCAACAGATAGTCCTTTTCCAACCGAATTTTTAAAGTTTTTAATACGATAGCCGGACCTGTCTGTCAATGGAATACGCTATGGACAAAGAGTGTTGACCGACTTCCCACCGAAATTGCCAAACGGATCAAAAATGTGTATGATCGCTTCGCTTTGATGACCGATTTGTTCTTTGTTCCCGCTTATGACGGTTGGCAGGCTGTGCAAGTTGATACCCCCACCCCTCATCCCCATTCGCCGAGGGGACCGGCGCTGTCTTCACACGTATGAAGGAGGGAAAACCTGATGCATGAGAAAAAACCCTGGTTGAAGTTTTACGGTGATATTCCGGAGCACATCGACTATCCGCGGGTGACCATGTACGAGGCGTTGATGCAGACGGTTTCCCGAAGCGCGGCAGCCGTTGCCTATGACTTCTTCGGCCATACCGCCACCTATCGGCAATTTGCCGCGGAGATTGACCATTGCGCGGACGCCCTTTCCGCGCTCGGCCTGAAAAAGGGGGATCGGATCACGATCTCGATGCCCACCTGTCCGCAGGGCATCATCTGTTTCTATGCGGCCAACAAACTGGGCGCGGTAGCCAGCATGATTCACCCGCTGTCTCCCGCCAAAGAGATCGAATTTTACCTGAACACCGCCAAAAGCAGATTCGCGCTGACCCTCGACGCCTTTTTCGGAAAGTTCAAGGAGGTTGAGGGGAAGACGGATCTCAAGACGCTGATCCTTTGCCGGATTCCCGATTACCTGCCCCTCATCAAGAAGATCGGCTTCAACCTGACCAAGGGGCGGAAGATCCCGCCGGTGCCCGAGGACAGGCTGGTCGTCTGGTGGAAGGACCTCATGCGGGGGAGTTACCCTGCCGCGCCGAAGTCGAACATGGACACGGACGAAATGGCCGTCATCCTGTTCAGCGGCGGAACGACAGGCGTCCCGAAGGGGATCATGCTTTCCAACTACAACTTCATCAGTGAGGGGATGCAGGTCTCCGTGTGGGGCAGCCTGGGCGGAGGGGATGCGATTCTTGCGATCCTGCCGATCTTCCACGGTTTCGGCCTTGGGGTCTGCATCAACGCCGCATTCATGGGCGGGGGAAAGAGCATCCTCGTTCCACAGTTCACGCCGGAGATCGTTGCCGACCTGATCAAGAAGAAGCGGCCGAATTTTGTCGTCGGCGTTCCGACGCTGTTCGAGGCGCTCAGCAGCAACCCTGTCTTTCAGAAGGCCGACCTGAGCTGCCTCCGGGCCACCTTCAGCGGCGCCGACACCCTTCCCCGCCCGGTCAAGGAGAGGTTCGAGGCGATTGTGAGGGAGCGGGGCGGGAACGTCCAGCTCTTGGAGGGTTACGGGCTCACCGAAGCCGTGACGGCGATCATGGCCACGCCGCTCAACCAATACCGCGAGGGAAGCGTCGGGATACCGTTCCCCGACATGATGGCCAAGATTGTCCGGACGGGGACGACGGAAGAGGCCCCTGTCGGTGAGGAGGGGGAGATCTGCATTCACGGCCCCGCGGTGATGCTGGGCTACCTCGACCAGCCGGAGGAGACGGCCAATACGCTCCGGACGCACGAGGACGGCAAAGTCTGGCTTCACACCGGAGACATCGGAACAATGGACGCCGACGGCTTCTTCTACTTCAAACTCCGCCAGAAGCGGATGATCAAATCGTCGGGGATGAACGTCTATCCCGCCCAGGTGGAGGACGTCCTCTACCGGCATCCCGATGTGCTCAAGGCCTGCGTCATCGGCGTTCCCGACGAAAAACAGGTTCAGCGCGTCAAGGGGTTTGTCGTTCTCAGGGAGCGGGGCAAGGCCGGACCGGATATGGAAAAGGCGCTGATTGCCCATTGTCAGGAGCACCTGATCCGCTGGAGCTGTCCGCGGGAGATTGAATTCCGAAACGACCTCCCCTGCACGCTGGTCGGCAAGATCGCCTTCAACACACTGGAACAGGAGGAGGTTGCGAAGCTGAGGGCCGAAGGGAAATACTGCGGAGGATCGTAACGCGATCGGACGGAAAACGGGGACGAAGATCGATTGAGATATCCCGGGGGCGATTATTATTGACATCCGGGGCTGTGATGTTTAAATTCCCGCGTCAAAAAAGGATATGCGATCAGATCGCAGCGAGTCGGCTTTTATGCGGATTGGATTGAATGGAGGACATACGTGAAAATTTGTTTCCCCACGATGCATTTGGAAGGATTGGAAAGTCGGGTTTATGGACATTTCGGGTCGGCGCCGGGTTTTGTCATCGTGGATACGAAAACCAGGTCTGTCGAAGAGATCGGCAACGATGATTTGCACCATGCGCACGGGATGTGCCAGCCCTTAAAGGCGCTGCAAGGGCGCGAAGTGGATGCGGTTGCGGTCGGCGGGATCGGAATGGGAGCCTTGATGAAATTGCAGGCCCAAGGAATCAAAGTGTACCGTGCCACAGAGGGTACCGTGCGTGATAACATCGGTCTGATTCTGGAACAGAAAATGCCCGAGTTTAGTGCCGGGCTCACCTGTGCGGGACACGCCGGCGGGGTTTGCGTGCACTAAAAATGTCTGAAGGTGAATCATGAAGGGTCGAGAATCCAGAGAACAGAAGCAAGACGCTGCATTGATCGAAAAAATGCTGGCCGGTTCGGGATATTCCCAGAGGGCCATCCGGTACTTCATCGAGAAACCCCATATGGGCGAGATTCCGGACGCAGACCAGGTCAGCGAGTTGACGGGCACCTGCGGGGACACGATGAGGATCTGGCTGAAGATCGAGGACGGGGTGATCCGGGACGCCCGATATCAGGTTCTCGGATGCCCCGGGGCCGTCGCTGCAGCAATGGCGCTGGTGGACCTGATCCGGGGGAAAAGGATCGCGGACGCCCGTAAACTGAACGACGGGGATGTCTTCCGGCTTTTGGAGAATCTTCCGGACCAAAAAAACCATTGCATCGAGCTGGCCGTCAAGACGTTCCAGAAGGCTTTGAACGAGCACGCCCAAAAATCGAACCGAAAGCAATGAGGAGAAAGAGTGCCATGCCCATTTTCGAATTTTTATGTGCGGACTGCGGAGCCATGAGCGAGGTGCTGGTCGCCTCTTCCCATGAATCTCCCGTCTGCAAGGCCTGCGGCGGCGCCAATCTGAAAAAGCTGCTTTCTGCGACCTCTTCCCTGTCCGGAGCCGCCAAGCGGGGGCTCCCCGGACCCGGGGATACCGCCTGCTGCGGAAGTTCTCCCGAACATGCCGGCTGTGCCGGTCCGGGCAGTTGCTGCGGGAAAAATCCGTTCTAACGTTTCCCAAGAAGGCGGGAGATGTTTTGCGGGTGGGGTCAACAGGTCCTTCACAAAAAATAAG
>JAXGRQ010000073.1:0-7976 GCA_040765725.1 Syntrophales bacterium | reverse complement strand
TAGCAATCGCGGAGTTTTCTGAAAAAGGACGGAAACGCCGAAATTGCGAAGCCTCGGTCAACTTTGGATTTGAATCATCCATGGAAAAGGAGGACAGAACCATGCCAAAAGGAGATCCCATCGGTTCACAGGGGAACGGGACGGGAACGCCGCCGGTAACGGTAACCGCCGAGAACAGGACTCAGATCGCCAGACCGAACCAGACCCTTGAGCTTTCTGCCGGGGATTTGGCGGTGCTCGGAGAAAAGGATCTGACCAAAATCCATGTCCGGGACGAGGCCGGAAGGGAATTGCTCTGCCAGGCCGTGGACGCCGATGGGGACTACACCCCGGACCGGTTGATCTTCCAGGCCGACTTCGCGGCGGGTCAGACAAGGACCTTCCAGGTCGCTGAGGGTGCGAAGCGGGTGTATGCCAAGGACCAGTTCCGGGCCTATGGCCGATTCGTCCGGGAGCGGTTCGATGACTTCTGCTGGGAAAATGACCGTATCGCCCACCGGATGTACGGCAAGGCCCTGGAAACCTATGTTCGAGAAATGCTGGTCACCAGCACGGTGGACATCTGGTCCAAGCGCACAACCCGTATGGTCATCAACGATTGGTACATGGTGGACAACTACCACGGGGACACCGGGGAGGGTGGGGATTTCTACTCGGCCGGACTGAGTCGCGGGTGCGGCGGCAACGGACTGTGGGCAGCGGGCAGGCTGTGGGTCTCCCGGAACCATGTCCATTCCCGCGTTTTGGCCAACGGGCCGATCCGCGTGATGTTTGAGTTGACCTACGATCCTTTCGAAGTCAGCGGAGTCATGGTCTCCGAGGTCAAGCGGATCTCTCTGGACGCCGGACAGAACATGAACCATTTCCGAAGCATCTACAAGCCGGAGAAGCCAACGCCTCTGATTGTCGGGATCGGGCTCAAGAAGGTCGCCGGAGAGCGTTGGGATGCCGACAAAGATCGGGGCTGGCTGGCCAAATGGGAGCCCATGGAGATGAACGCCGGCGAGCAGGGGCTGGCGGTGATCGTAGATCCCAAGCTCCATGAGAAACAGACGGAAGACGAGCGCAACCTGATCATGCTGGCCCGGGTGCCGACCGACAACACAGCCTCCTATTGGGCCGGTTGCTGCTGGAACCAGGGGGGGCAGTTCGCGGACTTTGGGGCATGGAAGACCTACGTGGATCAGTTTGCGGAGGGCCTGCTCTCGCCGATCCAGGTCAGCGTATCACCCCGGTGAGGGAATCTTTCAACCATAAAGATCGCTCCTGATCATTGCGGTTTCAGCGATCGTTTTTTCTTTTCCTGCCGAAGCAAATGTGAACAGACACTTCGATTGGATCGCTTTTGCCTACGAGCGGCTTTTGGGTCCTTACCGGCCGGACGAAATCGTCGGGCTGCTGGGTCTGCCCATCAGCGGATATCTGCTGGATGCCGGCGGCGGAACCGGACGTGTCTCCGCCGCGCTTCGCCCTTTCGTGGGCGGTGTGGTGGTGGCGGATCTCTCACGGCCAATGCTGCGGCACGGCCGGAAGAGAAACGGAATGAAGTCCGTACAGGCCAGGATCGAGGCGCTTCCCTTTCCCGACAGGGCCTTTGAAAGGGTGATCGTTGTCGATGCGCTGCACCATTTCTCCGCCCGGCAGGCGGCGCTGGAGGAATTGGCGCGCGTCCTGACGCCGGGCGGAAGGCTCCTGATCGAGGAGCCGGACCTGAAACGACCGGCGGTCAAGATCGTTGCGATCCTGGAGAAGCTTTTGCTGATGGAGAGCCACTTTATGGACCCCGAAGGCATTGCGCGGGCGCTGGACCGGGCGGGGCTCTCCGTTTTGTCCGTCCGGAGGGATGTCCGGTTCCGCGCCTGGATCGCGGCCGACAAGCCCCCGGCCGGTTCCGTGAAACGGCCGATTCCGGATTGAACAAAGCCGGCGGTCAAGACGGCCGTATCCTTCTTGTCGTGAATGGCAGGCTGCGGTCGGGCGTTTTCATTCATGTTCAAGAACGATCATGGGGGCGATGATTCCGGAAGATTGATTTGGGTGTAGGCGGATGTCCATGAAAAAACGACAAATCATCGTAAACGATCTCATGCAGGAGAATTACGTCTATTGTGCGAGCGAGCCGATCGGGAAAAATTTTCATCCGGACTTTTCGCCCGAATTGACCCCCGTGCAAATGCTCGAAATGGGGGTTTTCGGCGGCAAATACATGACCGATTGCATCCGTGAGTTTCCCCGAAGCTGGTTCAGGAATGCGAGGCTTTGTCCGCAACGTCATGATCCGGCGCTGAATTTCTTCGGGGTCAATGCTTCTCAACCGTTATCGGTTTGGCGGGCGAAAGGCTGGATTTATCCTGAAGACCCCAGAGGATGGTTTCAATGGTATTGCAGATACTACATCGGAAGGAGATGCCCGGATGACGAAAGGCAGATCGGACGATGGAAGGCGATGAAGAGGCATGTTGCGCAAATCAGGAAGCATTGCAGACCGGGCGATCCTCTTTGCCGGCCGAGGCAGAGACAGGCATTGCTAAACTGGTCTTATGATAGTAGAAGAATCTAAAGCTGGATGCATCCGGCCGCAGGAAAGGAACAGGAAAACAGCGAATGAGAAGCCGGCCGGATTTTTCATTCCGAACGAGGAGACCCCATCGATGAAGCAGTTGGAAGAGTGCCGTCAAATTCTCGAGGATCCGAATGGTTATGTGAAAAAACTCAAGGCGGAAAGCGGCGGGAAAATCGTCGGAACCTACTGTTCCTATGCGCCGGAGGAGATGATCCTGGCTGCCGGTGCTCACCCGGTGCGCCTCTTCGGCTCGGGTGAGAAGATCCGTCTGGCCGAAACCCACCTCCAGTCTTACTGCTGCTCGCTGGTTCGGGGCGCTTTGGAAGACGCGCTCGGCGGGAGGGTCGACTTCCTTGACGGCGTGGTCTTTCCGCATACCTGCGACTCGATCCAGCGCCTCTCCGACATCTGGCGGCTGAATGTGCCCGCCTGTTTTCATCTGGACGTGGTTCTGCCGGTGAAGCTCGATACGGACGGTGCGCGGCTGTATATGCTGGATGTGCTGAATCGTTTCCGCCGGGAGCTGGGGGAGAAGCTGGGCGCGTCGATCACCGATGGGGACCTCCGACGCGCCATCGGGACCGCGAACCGGATTCGCTCCGCCCTGATGAAGATCGACGACCTCAGAGGAGAGCGGCCGGGCATCCTCAGCGGGAGCGATCTGTACGCGCTGGTCCGGGCGGCAATGGTCATGGAGAGAATCCGTGCGGCCTCGCTTCTGGAGGAGGTTGCGGATGACCTGGCGAAACGTTCCGGATCGGCGATCGGCCGGCAGCCGAAGCGGATCATCCTTTCCGGCGGGGTCTGCAACCACCCCGACATCCATGCCATCATCGAGGAGGCGGGCGGCGCGGTGGTCGGAGACGACCTCTGCACCGGGTCCCGGTATTACACAGGCCTGACGGACGAGAAGGCCGATCCTGTCACGGCCATCGCCGGGCGCTATCTGGAGCGGGTGGTCTGCCCGGCGAAGCACCGGGGGCTGTCCGACCGGGCGGACCATCTCGTCCGATTGGTCCGGGAGAAGAAGGCGCAGGGGGTGATCTTCTTCCTGCTGAAGTTCTGCGATCCCCACGCGTTTGACTACCCCTATCTCAAGGAGGCGCTGGACCGGGTGGGGATTCCGAGCATGCTCATGGAAGTCGAAGACCGTCTTCCGGCCGAGGGCCAGCTCCGGACACGGTTTGAGACGTTTGTCGAGATGATCTGAGAAAAACGGGAGAGGATGATGGCGGAAAAAGACGAGGCGAAGGAAAAGCGGAAGATCAAGGCGGTCAAGAGGATGAAGGAGATCATGACCGCCTATTATATTGACGCGAAGACCGCGGAACAGACGGGCAAAAAGGTCGCCTGGATCACGAGCGGCGGGCCGGTGGAGCCGCTGATCGCGATGGACGTCATCCCCGTCTATCCGGAGAACCACGGGGCGATGATCGGGGCGAGCAAGATGGGGGTGGATCTCTGCGAAAAGGCGGAGACGATGGGGTATTCGAGCGACCTGTGCTCCTACGCCCGCTCGGACATCTCGTGCGCGACGGTGAACGGCGGGCCGATCGGCGGCCTCCCCCGGCCCGATATGCTCGTCTGCTGCAACAACATCTGCGGCACGGTCCTCAAGTGGTACGAGGTGCAGGCAAGGTTTTTCAAGGTGCCGCTCTTCATCCTGGATACGCCTTTCTGCCACACGGAATTCACCGAAGAGGCCCGTCGCTACGTGCAGGAACAGATCAATGAGTATATCGCGTTCCTCGAGGAGGCCTGCGGGAAAAAGCTCGATTTCGACCGGATGCAGGAGGTCGGGCGGCTCTCGGTGGAGGGGCAGCGCCTCTGGCAGGCGGTCCTCGACACGGCGATCAACCGACCCGCGCCCCTGTCCGCTTTCGATGCCTTCTTCCACCTTGCGCTGATCGTGACCCTGCGCGGGACGCAGCAGGCCGTGGACTATTACCGGTTGCTGCTGGCCGAGATGCGGGAGCGTGTCGCATCCGGCATCGGCGCCGTTCCGAACGAAAGATACCGTCTCCTTTGGGACAACATTCCGGTCTGGTTCCGGACGAAATGGCTCTCCGAAAAGTTCGCGTCCCACGATGCCTGCCTGGTTGCGGACACTTACACCTCGGCCTGGTGCGGATCCCTGAAATACGTCGATGAAAACAACTTTCTGGGGACAATGGCCGAGTGCTACACCCGGATCTACCTGAACATCGGCGTCGACGAGATGGCCCGGCAGGTGATCGAGATGGTCGACAAGTATGTCGTGGACGGGCTGGTCATGCACTCCAACCGAAGCTGCAAGCCTTACTCGCTCGGCCAGTACGACATTCAGCGGATCGTCGGGGAGCAAAAGGGGATCCCGACGCTGATGATCGAGGCGGACATGGTGGATGAACGGAGCTTCTCCGAAGGGCAGATCGAAACGCGGATCGAAGCGTTCATCGAGATGCTGCGTGAAAAGGAAAAACGATGAAGATCAATGTCAAGGATGAGTTTATCGCGCTGGCCTCCCTGAACAGCCCCTCCCGCCGGGAGGGGCGGGTGGCCGATTACCTGGTTGCGAGGCTCAACGAGTTGGGTCTCAACGCGGTGGCGGACGGCTCGGCGCCCCAAACGGGTTCGGATACGGGAAACCTGATCGTGCGCGTGCCGGGCAATGCCGACGGACCCACCATCCTTCTCTGTGCGCACATGGATACGGTAGGCCCCACGGAAGGGATGGTACCGGTCGTCCGGGATGGCGTGGTCTACAGCAACGGGGAAACCGTCCTCGGGGCGGACGACAAGGCCGGGATCGCCATTATTCTTAGTGTGCTTGCCGATCTGAAGGACGGAGGCATTCCGCATGGGCCGGTTGTGGCCGTTTTCACCGTCCAGGAGGAGGTGGGGATGTTCGGCGCCCGTTATCTCCCCGCCGATCTCCGGGCGGACTTCGGCTATGTCCTCGACGGCGACGGCCCCGTGGGCAATATCGTTCATCGGGCGCCCTCGAAGGTGGATCTCGATTTTGTGATCGAGGGTCGGGCCGCCCATGCCGGAATCTCCCCCGAGAAGGGGGTGAATGCGATCGTTGCCGCGGCCGCGGCCATCGCCCGCCTTCGTTCCGGACGACTCGACCGCGAAACGACATCGAACGTGGGCCTCATCAACGGGGGGAAAGCCCGAAACATCGTTCCGGACCGGGCGGAGGTGGCCGTCGAGGTCCGGAGCATCGACAGGGGGAGACTGGAGAACGAGATCCGGGGTATGGTGGGCGCCTTTGAGGAGGCGGCCGCAACCGCCGGCGCGATGGTGAAGGTTCGGCGGGAGGTTTCATTCGAGGCCTTTGCCATAGCCGAAACGCATCCTGTTGTGGCGAACGCTTTCCGCGCCGCGCGCTCGCTGGGGATCGAAGCACGGCTCTGGTCGACCGGCGCCGGCATGGACGCCAACATCTTCAACCTCCGGGAGGTGCCCTGCGTGGGGCTGGGGATCGGCATCGAGGATTTTCATTCGCCGAAGGAGCACATTGCCGTGAAACAGATGGAGATGGGGGTGCGGTTTGTCGAGGCCCTGCTTGTGGAAGCGGTTTCCGGGTAGCCCCTGCGGGCAGGATTCAATCCTTCGGGATGAGAGGGCCGGCGATCATTCCGCTGCCGAAACGGGACGACAATTCCGCGATGGAAAAAAGGGGGTGTCATTCCGTATGCGTGAAATTCATCGCCTGAACGGCACCGAGCCTCGGCAAGGGGAACGGGCATGGGAAAAGAGATCATCGAACTGATCGTAGCGCTGGTCCGGAATCTGTCCGTGTTCATGATTCTCGCTTATCTGCTGACACGGATCCCGCTCTTCGGCGATGTGCTGAACCGCAATTTTTCCGTGAAGAACCGCGTGTTTTTGACCCTGATTTTCGGTGTCTTTTCCATCTATGGGACGATCACGGGCATCGAGATTTTTGGCGGCATGGCCAATTTCCGGGATCTCGGGCCCGCCATAGCCGGCCTCTTGGCGGGCCCGCTCGTCGGGTCGCTCGCCGGCCTCATCGGCGGGATTTACCGTTACCCCCTGGGCGGGATTACGGCCCTTCCCTGTGCACTGGCCCCGATCCTGGCCGGCCTTCTCGGCGGTTTTCTCTTCCTGGTTAAAAGGGGCAGGGAAATCCGGATCTGGGAAGCGGTGTTGCTGATGGCCGTGATGGAGATTCTCCACATCGGGATGGCGCTGGCCATCTCCGGCGCCAGTGCAGAGGTCGTTTCTCTGGTCAGCGCGGCGCTGCTCCCGATGATTGTTTCCAATGGCATCGGGATCGCCGTCTTTGTTTTCATGCTCGACAATCTTGCCCGCGAGCGGCGCACCGAGGCCGCCAAACACCGAATCGACAGCGAACTGACCATCGCTCGGGAAATCCAGATGAGCATGGTTCCCAAACCGAAGCCGTCCGGGGGATCCCATTCGGAAGAGGAAATTTACGCGGTGATGAAACCGGCCAAGGAGGTTGGCGGCGACCTGTACAATTTCTTCCCGGTCGGTCCGGATCGTCTCTTCATCGTGATCGGAGACGTGGCCGGCAAGGGGGTGCCGGCATCCATGTACATGGCCATCACGCAGAAGCTCATCCGGGCGGAAGCGCGCAACGGAGAGAGCAGCCCCGCCGGTCTCCTGGCCCGTCTGAACCGGGAGCTCTGCGACGGCAACGAAACCATGACCTTCGTAACCCTTTTCGCGGGTTTCTTCGACCGGCGGACCGGGGAGGTTGTCTTCAGCAACGCCGGGCACAACCCCCCTTATCTGGTCCGGCCGGACGGAGCAAGGATGCTTGACGTTCCACCCGCCATGGCCGCCGGCGTCCAGGAGAACATCCCTTACGAAAATCAAACGATTCGGCTTCAGCCGGCAGAAACCCTTTTTCTGTTTACCGACGGGGTCACGGAGGCAATGGATGCAGCGGGGAAACTCTACTCGGACGGGCGGCTACAGGCAACACTGAACCGTTTCCAACATCTGCATCCGGCGGCGTTGTGCGAGGAAATCCTTGCCGACATCACGCGTTTCGTGAGGTCGAACGCTCAGAGCGATGAGATCACCATGCTTGCGTTGCGGTGCAACGGCCGGGAACCGACCGGTGAAGGGGCTGCGGCGGCAAACCGATTTTCTATGGAGAAGGGGGCCTGATGGAGATCTGGGAGAATCGGCAAGGGAGCGTCGTCATCCTGGCGGTGCACGGCAAGCTGGACGCATCAACGGCGATGCTCTTCGACGCGCGGGTGACGCCGCTGCTGGAAAAGGGGGAGAAGAACTTTCTGATCGACTTCGCCCATCTGGAATACATCAGCAGCGCCGCCCTCAGACGGCTGCTGGTATTGGCCAAGGGGGCGGGCCGGGCCGGCGGGAAGGTGGTCCTCGTTTCCCTGCAGGGTCCCATCCGGGAGATCTTCGA
>JAXGRQ010000072.1:0-8489 GCA_040765725.1 Syntrophales bacterium | reverse complement strand
CGCTTTCCGCGAGGGGCGGGTGGAATAGCGAAATTTTACAAGGAAATTGGAAAACTTAAAAATAAGAGGAAAACAATGAAGAGGAAGCTGAAACCAAATTTCGAAAGATACATGACGGCACTTCATTGTGAGGAGCCCGACCGAGTGCCGCTTGGAGACTGGCATGTGGATCAGAGACCCAAAGATGCTTTCATGGGTAGAACGGTCAAGACTCTACAGGACCATGTAGATTTCTGGTACACGGCAGGTTTTGATTTTATAGCCTCATCCTCGGGTATTCTTGAACCGGTTAAGGCTCCCGAAGGTATGACAGTGAAAGGGGAAGGAGTTCATACCGAATATGGAGATAAGGTTTCCAGGGAGTGGGCACACACCCACGAAGGAGTCTTGACGACTTGGGAGAAATTTGAAAAATACGAATGGCCTACAGTTGATGATTTTGATCTGTCCAAATGGGGTGTCTTCGATAAGATTCTGCCAAAGGGGATGAAAGCGATCCTTCTTTTGGGAAAGATATATACCCCAGCCTGGATGTACATGGGGGCGGAGACCTTTTTTCAGGCACTGCAGCAGGACGAGGAACTCGTAGCGGCGATCATCAACCGGATCGGTGAAATCCAGTACGAGACATTTCTCCGGGTCACCGAGCACCCATGTATAGGAGCCGTGCTCAATCCCGACGATATCGCATTTAATACGGGTCTTTTGGTTCACCCGAAATACCTGAGAAAATACGTCTTTCCCTGGTACAAGAAAATGGGGAAAATCTGTAGCGAGAAGGGGATCGGTTTCATCTTTCATAGCGATGGTGACTGTACGGAAGCTATGGACGATCTGATCGACTGTGGATTCCAAGGTTTCAATCCTATTCAGCCCAATGCTATGAACATCGTTGAGGTGAAGAAAAAATGGGGGAAGAAAATCTGCCTTATTGGGAACATAAACCTCGATTCGACCTTGACCCTTGGAACTCCTCAAGATGTGCTAGCGGAGGTCTATGAGAGAATCCGAACGATTGCCCCCGGGGGAGGCTATATGGTTTCCTCGTCCAACTCCATCACGGACTATGTTCCCGTAGACAACATGAGGGCGCTCATAGATGCGAACTATGAATATGGCCAATACCCGATCCAATTAGAAGAGGGCGGCGTTAGGGGAAAGTTCTGGACTTCCCAAACGAAAATCCGCAGAACAGAAAGTACGAAACTAACGACGGGTCTTGAAGTGGAGGCCTATGCAAAAGCATTGATTGCAAACGATATCCAGAAAACGATTTATATGATGAAGAAAGATATCGATGGAGGGACGACAGCTGAAGAGGTTGTTTCCCGGGGATTGATCCCGGCAATCACGATTGTGGGGGATAAGTTCCAGAACGGTCAGATCTACATCCCTGAGATGATGATGGCAGGACGCATGTTATCGATGATACTGGATCATTTCAAGCAGGACCTTGCAGAGAAAGGCGAAATGAAAAAACTCGGAACAGTAATCATCGGAACAGTTCGGGGGGATCTCCACGATATCGGTAAAAATCTGGTGGCGATGATTCTCAAGGGGCAGGGTTTCCAGGTGGAGGACTTGGGTGTATCGGTGAGCACGGACAACTTTGTTCAGGCGGTAAGGAATAAGAAACCCGATATCCTGGCAATGAGTGCCCTTTTGACAACAACGATGACCGAAATGAAGAACACGATCGATGTGTTAAAGTCCGAAGGTCTTCGTGACAAGGTGAAGGTGATTGTCGGCGGAGCTCCTGTAACGCGAAGCATTCGCAGGCTGGAATCGGAGCCGGATGGAAACTCTTATGACGCACCGGGTGCGCAAAACTCTGCAGGGAAATTCTGCAATACGGATAAGAATTTGCTTCAATGGACCTATGCGGCATGGGGCTGCAAGGTAGAGAAGCATCAACTTGTTCAATCGGGAGGAGGAAAATATGGGGGAAAACGAGGCGAGATTTTTTGAAAAAGGCGGGGGTCGCTGCGGCGGCCGGAGCAGGCATCGTCCTGACGGGAAGCGGAGATTGTACGCAAAGGACGAGGACAAGGTGTACAAATGGAAAATGGCCACGCCTTGGGCGACGGGGATGCCCCTTTACACGAACATGGCCAAGATTCTGCCGGACGTCGTCAAGAAGCTCAGCAATAACAGACTGATTATTGACGTCTTCCCGGCAGGCGCCATTCGCCAGCTCTGGAGGTAGTGGACGCGGCAAGAAGAGGGTCTGCCAGATAGCCCACACGTGGCCGGGTTACGGCCTATCGGCATTTCCAAGGGATCGGCTATCCTCGGAGGATTTGCAGGCAGTCCGAACTCAGAAGTGATGATGCACTGGATTTGGCGGAGGAGGATACAAGCTCTGGCAGGATTACCGTCGGGAGATATTCAATGTGATTGCTTTCCCGGGTGGGATGCGACCCACCGAGGTCTTCGCCCATTCCCACAAGCCGATTCGCTCGCTTGCGGACATGAAAGGATTTAAGATGAGGACTGTCGGGGCCTGGGCTGATATTCTCCCCAAGCTGGGTGCCTCCGTAATCACCTTGCCAGGCGGAGAGGTGTTTGCCGGCCCTGGAGAGGAAGGTCATCGACGCGACGGAATGGGCCTGCGCGGGGGAAAACCTGCCCATGGGATTCCATGAGGTAGCCAAGTATATAATCATTCCCGGGATCCATCAGCCGAGCGCGCCCTTCGAATTTGTTGTAAACGTCAAAGCCTGGGAGGAACTGCCGGCGGACCTCAAGGCCGTTGTGGAGGATGCAGCAAAAATAGCCATGCTTGATCCTGGACCTATCTTGGGGCCCTTGACATGGGGGCCATGGAGACATTCAAGAAGAAGGGAAACACGATCATTGAATTGGATGTGGAGGTGCAGAAGGCGGCTTATAAACTGGGGCTGGAATGGGGGCAGGATGCTGGAGCTAAAAGTCCTTGGACGAAGAAGCTCTTCAGTTCCCAGGTCAACTTCGGCAAAAAATGGGAGGTTGTCGAAAAACGAGATCGCTAAAATACTGATCAAAATGCGCCGGACGTGCGCTGCCGGTACGTCCGGCACTTTTCTGAAAATATTCTTTAATCATGAAAATACAGGGAAGGTGATTCTATGATGGCATCGTTCATCAGTTTCATCGATCAAATGCAGGCGTGTGTGAGGGAAGTGGATTGCCTGGGTCATCATTTCCAATGTGTTGGCGGCACGAGTCTATGAAGTCGTAGCACGCTGTACCAACAGTCCCACCATCTGGTCCTATGAAGTAACCTATTTCCTCTATGGGAGTCATTTCTCTTAGGAGCAGCTTATGTCTTTTTTGTGGATGCACATATACGGATCGATATCCTTACCTCCCGTCTATCACCGCGGACAAGAGCCAAGATCGATGTTGCCGGCTACACCGATCCTTTCTTTCCAGTGGTCATCACTCTTATCTATGCGGGAGGTGAGTATGTCGCTCAGTCCTACGAAATGGGCGAAAAATCGGGGCTGAGCCCGTGGAGGCCTTATCTCTATCCTTACAAGGCGATCATCATGATCAGCTTTGTCCTCCTATTTCTACAGGGAATCTCATGCTTTATCCGTAACATTACCCTGCTGGCGAAAGGAGAAAAACCATAATGGAAAATATCTCCCTTCTCATGTTTCCTGTAATGATTTTAGTGCGTTTTCAGGATTTCCCGTCGTTTTCTGTCTGATGGGGATCTCGCTTTTCTTCGGCATTGTCGGTTTCGGGCCGGAGATCCTTCCTATGCCTCATACGCCGCGTTTACAGCATGGCCGACAACTATGTACTTGCTGCAGTACCACTTTTTATATTCATGAGGACCATGCTGGAGCGTCAGAATTTCTAAAATTCTTTTTGAGACAATCAGCCTCTGGACGGGCCGAATCCGTAACGGCCTCGCCGTGACAACGATTCTGATGTGCACCATCATTGCCGCCTGTACAGGCATCATCGGCGCGGCTGAAGTGATGGTCGGGGTAATGGCCATGCCGCCGATGCTAAAGCGGAAATACAACCATGCCCTGGTCGCAGGAACGATAATCGCCGGAGGGGCGCTTGGTACCATCATTCCGCACAGCGTTGTCACCGTCGTCTATGGCCCAGCCGCTGGTATTTCTGTCGGCCGTCTCCTGATGTCACTATCTTTCCCGGCCTCCTGCTATCGCTGATCTTCGTGATCTACATTGTGATCAGATCCTATGTGCAAAGGATTTGCCCCACCGGTGTCTGCCGAGGATCTGAAGATCACCCTGACGCGGAAACTCAAATTGACCGCCACTGGAATGCTGCCATCAGTCGCATTGATCTTCAGCGTGATGGGGACCATTGTCATGGGTTATGCAGCGCCCACGGAAGCTGCGGCCTTGGGCGCCTTTGGGAAGCGTTTGACAATAGGCTGCAATATCTTCTCCATGATGATGGTTTTGAAAGAGGCAATGATCCAGACCCTTAAGATCTCCAGCATGATGATGTTGATCCTGACCGGGGGGGCGATGTTCAGCGGGGTCTTCCTCGGACTCGGGGGCAGTGACGCCACGGACGGGCTGCTCTCTGCGATGAGCATGGGACCGTGGGCGGTTGTCCGTTTTCTTCCTCTTCATCGCGTTCCTGGCCGGTTTCCTTCTCGACAGGGGAGCATTCTGCTCATCTTCGTTCCATTTTTTCGCCAATCATTGACAAGCTGGGCTTCGACCCGATCTGGTTTGGGACCCTTTTCATCATGATGATCCAATCCTCCTACCTGACACCACCGATGGCGCCGGGAATTTTCTACCTCAAAGGGATTGCCCCGGCAGAGATGACGACACACGAGATCTTCCAAGGGGTTGTTCCATTCACTTGTTGCTCAGCTTGTATCTGTTGTAACAGTGTTGCTCTTTCCGCAGATTGCGCTCTGGCTGCCTGAGAAACTGATCGGCTGGAATTGATAATCGGATGAAACTCTTGATCTATATGGAATCGGAAAGGAGAGAAACATGATGACCAGAAAAGAAAGAATACTAATGGCCATGAGAGGTGACATCCCGGATATGATGCCTTACACTCCCGCTTTGACCTCTGGTACAATTCAAACTCATATCGGAAAACCCTGCCCAAGCGTCACCAGGGGCGGCCGCGATGAAATTGCTCGGGTAGAGGTTGGGCTCTGCACAAGGTCATCCCCGAACTACTGGAGGTGGTCGATCCCTGGGAAAATCTGACAAGGGATCGGTCTATACAGCCTCAAGGAGAATAGCTACAAGATCAACTTCTCGTCCAATATCCGTCTCGATGTCAAAAGACCAGCCAGGGAGACGAGGAGGCCACACAGGTTATGTACCACACACCGAAAGGTACGGTCAGTACGAAAGTGATCAACGAGGAGATGCGTAACGCCGGAGTTTCCATCACATGGGTGCAGGAGCACGGCATCAAGCGGCCGGAGGATTACGAGATCTGGGCCTATATATTCGAAAACATCCCGTTACCCCGGATTACGACCGTTACAAGATCACCAACGAAAACCACATCGGCGACGATGGAGTTGCCGTGATGATGGGCAGCTTTTCGGCCTCTCCGATACACTACATCCAGAGAGATTTTCTGGATGCCCACCAGAGCTTCTTCCATTACAGGACCACAATCGTGAGATGCGAAGGCTTGCTGTAGCGATCGAAGGGGTATACGACCAGATTCTCAAGGTGGTAGGCGAATCCCCGGCCGAAGCGGTTCTCTGGGGTGCCAACTTCGATGATATGATCACCTATCCCCCCTATTTCAAAAAAGAGTTTGTTCCTTGGATCCGGAAAGCTTCCGACTACCTGGCGGCGAAGGGCAAGTTGGTAATTTGCCACTGCGATGGCGAGAATCAAGGACTAATAGATCTGATTGCCGATTCGGGTATGCATGTCGCTGAAGCGGTCTGTTGTGCGCCCATGACCAAGCTCCCGATCGAAACCTATTACAAACGCTGGTGCAAATCGGGAAAACTGACCATCATGGGGGGGCTGATCCAGTCCATGCTATCACCGGCCACCTCCAGCTTGGAGGACCTTCACGCATACCTTGACCGTCTCTTTAAGAACGTGTCGCCAGGGAACCGTTTTATTCTCTCTGTCGCCGATACCACTCCGCCAAACGCGGATTTCGACCGTTTGGCGATCATCGCGGAGCGTGTCGAAAAGGAAGGGCGTCTGCCCCTTGAGGCCGGTGCTTTCCGCCCTCTGACAGAGACGCAGCTAAAGCCGACCGCTGGATCAGCGGCACAACAGATGGCACCTGATGCGACCTTCCAGATCATCCATGCGGACGTGCTCGCCGGTAACGACACCGACATCAAGAGTCACATCCAGGACTTGCTAAACCAAGGGGTAATCGCTAAAGATATTCTACACCGCGGCATGCTCAGCGCTATGGAGGTTATCAGCGGGCGCTTCCGCGAAGGCACGGTATTCATTCCCGAGGTATTGATGTCCGCGCGTGCCATGAAGGAAGCCCTGATCGTGCTCGAACCTTATCTGGCTCAAGAGAAGAAAGAGGTGAATGGCAAGATCCTGCTTGGTACGGTGCACGGTGATTTGCATGATATAGGAAAGAACATGGTGGTGACCATGCTGCGCGGGGTTGGTTTCGATGTAGTGGACCTCGGTGTCAACATCAAAGCGGATGATTTTGTGGCGGAGGTTGACCGACAACGCCCGGACATTCTGGGTATGTCGGCTCTGCTGACCACCACGATGCCGGAGATGAAGAAAATCATTGACAGTCTCATAGCCTGTGGACTGAGAGACCAGGTCAAGGTTGTGGTGGGCGGTGCTCCGCTCAATGAGAAGTTTGCCAGGGATATCGGTGCGGATGGCTATGGGAGCGATGCAGGCGCTAGCGTGGACCTAGTCAGGAATCTGCTCAAAGGCAGCGCCAACAGTTAGCGGCTCAATTTCCGTGGCTTAGCCGTTAGCTCCATCTACGTCGTCAGGAGGTTTTAAAAAGATGACGTTCAACGCATACAAGCTGATCATGTCCGCCCTGTTTGGTGGACGAAGAGGGCAGCGTCCTCCAGCAGGGAATCCCACATCGATCGTGTGCGTGGAATTAATGAAAGCTTGCGGTGTCTACTTTCCAGATGCCCATCTGAATGCCCGTGCGATGGCTGACTTGGCCCTGGCTGGGCATGAACTGGTGGGTTTTGACACAGTCATGCCGGAATTCAGTGTTCATCAGGAGTCAGCTGCACTTGGATGCGAAATAGACTGGGGGAATGAAGTCAGAATGCCCGATGCCAAGACAACACCTCATGCCGATTTTTCTGACGTGATCGTTCCAAAAAACATTCTCGAAAAGCAGTCCCTTCGTGTCGTCCTCGATGCCATATCCATGCTGCGCCGGGAAGTCGGAGGGCGGGTTGCGATCATCGGAAAGGTCATGGGCCCCTGGACGCTTTCTTACCATATGGCGGGAACGCAAAATTTTCTACTGCAACTGGGCCTCAATGAAAAGGATCGAATAGACCGTATGTTAAGGCAGCTCATGCAGGTCACGATCACGTTTGCCAACGCACAATTCCAAGCTGGTGCCGATGCGGTAGTTCTGGCCGACCATGCCACCGGAAACCTGATCGGGCCATACCATTACCGTGACTGCCTTCTCCCCATTCACCAGGAGATTACTACAAGCGTTAGTGGACCCATAATCCTCCATGTCTGCGGCAACTGTCTTGATCGTCTGGAGTTATTCGCAGAATCGGGTATCGACGCGTACCACTTCGAATGGCAGGTGGACGCTAAAGTCGCGGTTGCAAAAATCGGCAAACGAGTTTCATTGATCGGCAACGTGAACAACTCAGAAACCCTGCTTAAGGGCATTCCGGAAGACGTCTACCAGCAGGCACGCTACGCCATTGAGGCGGGTGTCGATATCATCGGGCCCGAGTGTGCAGTACCTCTTACAACACCTCTTGCCAATCTCAGGGCCATTCCGATCGCAGTCCGGGAAGGTTATTAGTCAGACCTAGGGGAAGGAAGAATGAATGGATTGATCCAAAAGATCAGAGAATGCGTCGTTGATGGCCGGCATAAAGAAATCGAATTCCTGGTTCATGAGATATGTAAAATAGGAATAGCTCCGGGGATGGTGATTCAAGATGGACTGATCGGAGCCATGGACATAGTTGGTCGAAAGTTCAGCACAGGGGAGATGTTTGTTCCTGAAATGATGGTTTCCGCCATGACGATGAAACTCGGTCTCAACATCTTGAAACCCCTCGTTACTGGAGAGGCTGGCGAGTCCAAAGGCACCGTTCTGATTGGAACCGTCAAGGGGGATCTTCACGACATCGGCAAGAACATCGTAGTCATGATGCTTGAAGGGACCGGTTTCAGAGTGGTTGATATGGGTGTCGATATCGATGTGGAAAAGGCAGTGGCCAAGGTGGCCGAAATACGCCCCCAAGTGCTTGGGTTATCCGCACTGTTGACTACCACCATGCCGGAGATGACACTTGTCATCGA
>JAXGRQ010000071.1:0-8713 GCA_040765725.1 Syntrophales bacterium | reverse complement strand
GAAAATGACGACATACAAAAAAGCGGGGGTGGACGTTCATCTGGGCGATGTATGCTCAAAGATCATGTCTTCGGCGGCGGATAAGACGTTTGCCAACAGGAAAGGAACTTCCGCCGTTGTCAAGATTCTGGAAAAGAGGGGCCTGCACAGGATCATCACGGTATCCATGGGCCGGCTCGAGCTGATGCTCAACAGCGACGGCATCGGCACCAAAGTCGAGTTTGCCGAAAGAACGGGGAAACACGACACCATGGCTTACGACCTTTTTGCCATGCTGTGCGACGATGCCGTCCGGTTCGGAGCCGAACCGGTGGCCCTGTCCAACGTGCTTGACGTCAACGCCCTGGATAAAAATATCATACAGGGACTGGCCAAAGGCGTGGTCAAGGCCGCCAAAGACGCGGGCGTCGCGGTTGTTTCCGGCGAAATCGCCGAACTCGGCGCCCGGATCGGCGGTTACGGCAAGCACAGCTACAGTTGGGGCGGCACCGTGCTGAGCATTGTCCGAAAGGAGCTCGGGGGACGGGAGCTGAAGGAGGGAGACAGCATCGTGGGCCTGGAGGAAAAAGGATTCCGCTCAAACGGAATTTCCCTGGTCCGGAAAATCATGGAAAAGGCCTACGGGCCGAGCTGGCACAAGCGGAAAAAGGACGGCCGGACCCTGGGAGACCTGGCGCTTCAACCCTCCAAGATTTATACCAAAGCCGCTCTCAAGATGTTCGACGATGCAAGCGGCATAGCGCATATCACCGGTGGCGGCATCCCCGGGAAATTGGGTCGGCTGCTGGCCGCCCGAAAATTCGGGGCCGAGATCACCGATCCCTTTATCCCGTGCGAGATGATGCTGCTCTGCCAGAGACTCGGCAAGGTGAATGATGCCGAGGCTTACAAGGTGTGGAACATGGGGCAGGGAATGCTGGTCGTGACCGCCAGGCCGGAAAAGATCATATCGATCGCCGCGACACACAAAATTAAGGCCAGGGTGGTCGGGAAAATCACCGCCGGCCCCGGACTGAAAATTACCAGCAGAGGTTATCACAGCCCAGGGAAATCCCTCCATTTTTAATCTGCGCCGGTTCAAGGCGGTTTGAAGAGGTCGGTGAAAAGATGGGCGCTTTTTTGTAATGAAACGCGTCTTCTCCGGACAAAATCTGTTTCTGCTTCTTGCACTCTCCCTGGGGCATATGCTCATGCACTGCTTTCAGCAGGGGTGGTACGTGGTCATGCCCTCCATGAAGGAGACGTTTGGCCTGTCGGACATACAATACGGCGCCATTGAAAGCACCCGGTCCGCCGCCAACGCGGCGTTGCTGGTACCGGCAGGTGTTGTAGCCGATATCTTACGCAGGCAGTGGGTGATCGCCACCGCCGGCGGTCTCGTGGGCCTGGGGCTGGCCTATGTCGTCTTGGGCCTGGCGCCCAACTACGGCATCGTTCTGCTGGCGACGATCCTGGTGGGAACCAGCATGGCCCTTTGGCACCCGTCGGCCCTTTCGGTGTTGTCGTATCGGCTGGCATCCAGACGGGGACTTGCCCTTTCGCTCCACGGCATGGGCGGCAACATAGGCAATGCCGTCGGCCCGGCCATGTTTGGCATCATGATAGGTGCGATCGCCTGGCAGACGGCCTCCTGGATGTTGGCGATGCCGCTGATCCTGCTGGCTCTCTTGATGTGGATTGTCCTGCGGAAGGTTCCGGGCGTCGAAGGAGATGAGGCTGGGGGCAAGCGGTACTTCTCCTCCATCATCGGCCTGTTAAAGAACAAAGTGATGCTGATCCTGGTGGTCTCCAACGGCTTACGCGCCATGGGCACCGTCAGTGTGTTTGCATTTTTTTCCCTCTACTGTAGCAAGGACCTGGGGTTCAGCTCGGCCAAAGTCGGATTTTACTATATGCTCATGATGGCATCCGGGATCGCGTCGCAGCCGTTTTTGGGTTACCTGTCCGACCGGTTCGGACGGCGAGTTGTGATCATACCGTCCATGATGCTGCTGGGATTGTTTCAAATCCTGATCGTATGGTCCGGTTCCGGCACGGGTCTGGTGCTGGCGGCTCTATGCACTGGGCTCTTTATTTATTCGGTGAGCATCCTCGCGCAAGCCGCCGCCATGGATGCAACACCCCCCGGCGCCGGGGGCGCGACCATCGCGTTACTGATGGGAAGTGCGGCACTGTTCCAGATTCCATCACCAACCATTGCCGGTGCTTTATCCGAAAGATACGGCACGCCATCGGTATTCTTGTACAGCGGTGCGCTTGTGCTGGCCTCGGCGCTGGTTCTTCTTTTCCTGCCCAAGGACAGTCTCAAGGTCTCCAGCGAAAAAGGCGGATAGAGGCAAAAAAGAGGCAGGTCAACGTCGACTCCGGAAGGTTGAAGTCCTTGAAAATTTCCCATGTTATTTTTTATCGAAGCCTTCCTTTTATCAAACGTTCGGCAATTCTTGCAGAGATCCACCCTTCGAAGTGTAATGATGAAAGCAGCGGCTTGACGCACAAAACCCTTTTTCGTAAACTCTGACGAAATTATTGTAACTGTTATCATTATATCCAATCTCATATCCTTGGCTCGATGAATGAGAGAGAAGGACGCATCGCACGAATAGCCATTGAAAGGTCGAGAGGTCATTATGGATCTGGATTTGTTGGGAAAAGTGGTCATGATCACGGGCGGCAGCAAGGGTATAGGCTATGCCTGCGCCGCGGCCTTCGCATCCGAAGGAGCGCGGATTGCTCTCGTGTCGAGGAGCAAAACGAACCTTGCGACTGCCGCCTCAAAGTTGGAAGCGCGGGGGCATGAGGCCTATTGCGTCCGTGCCGATCTCAGCCGGCGCGACGCCGGGGAGAGGATCGTGGCTGAAGTCGAGCATGCGCTCGGGACGGTGGATGTGTTGGTCAATTCGGCCGGGGCGGCGAAGCGTTATGCGCCGGAAGAGATCGACGTTTCCGCCTGGCACGACGCGATGGACGCAAAATACTTTACCTACATCCATGCCATACAGGCCGTGCTGCCGGGCATGGTATCGCGTGGCCGCGGCGTGATCATCAACATCATCGGCGGCGGCGGCAAGGTGGCGGGGCCTGTTCATCTTCCCGGAGGCGCCGCCAATGCGGCCCTGATGCTGGTTACAACCGGATTGGCCAATGTGTACGGCAGAAAAGGCGTCCGCGTGAACGCGATCAATCCCGGCCTGACTTTGACCGGGCGCGTGGAAGAGGGAATCGCCGCGGAATCGCGCCGCAGCGGAGTGCCCCCGGTTGAACTGCTCGCCAGGGGAACCGAACGCATCCCGCTCGGCCGATATGCGAAACCGGAAGAAATAGCAAATGTCGCGGTTTTTCTCGCATCCCATCAGGCAAGCTACGTGACCGGCGCCATCGTGCCGATGGACGGCGGGGCGAATCCGATCATTTAGGACCATCTGATTTCTGATAAAAGAGGCGGCCCTGCCGCTCAGGGCCGTTTCGTCTCAAAAAGCTTCCGATACTGTCCGTATCCCTCTTTTTCCAGATCCTCCCGGGGAATGAACCGCAGGGCGGCCGAGTTCATGCAGTACCGCAAACCGGTGGGCGGCGGTCCGTCATTAAAGACATGACCGAGATGGGAATCCCCGACTCGGCTCCGAACCTCGGTGCGGCTCATCAGCAGGCTGCGGTCCTCGCGTTCCACCACATTCCCCGGTTCGAGCGGTCGGGTAAAGCTCGGCCAGCCTGTGCCGGAATCGTACTTGTCCAGCGAGCTGAACAGCGGTTCGCCCGAGACGACGTCCACGTAGATCCCGTCCCGCTTGTTGTTCCAGTACTCATTCTGAAAAGGAGCTTCCGTTCCTTCCCGCTGGGTGACCTCGTACTGAAGCGGTGAGAGTTTCTTGCGCAACGTCTGTTCGTCGGGCTTTCGGTACGTCTTGCCGGCGGCGGGCGGCAACGGACAGGACTCCTGCTTCCAGGTCTTCTCCAGGAAGGACTGACGTCCGGACCCGTACCGGTAGGAGAGGTAATGCATCGGGTTCTTCCGGGAATATCCCTGGTGATACTCCTCCGCCTCGTAAAACTTCGTGAATTTCAGGATCTCCGTGGCGATCGGTTTCGCGAACCGTCCGGACTTCGCCAGCGCCGCCCGGGATTTCTCCGCTATGCGACGCTGATCCTCGTCGTGATAATAAATCACACTCCGGTAATGGGGACCCCGGTCGGCAAATTGGCCGCCGCCGTCCGTCGGATCGATGCTCCTCCAGAACGCATCAAGCAGTTTTTCGTAGCTGAGTTTTGCCGGATCGTAAAAGACCTGAACCGCCTCGACATGTCCCTTTTCCGAGTAAGTCTCGTAGTCGGGATCCGGCCCGGTCCCGCCCGTGTAGCCGGAGACGACCTTCACGACCCCCGGCAGTTTTTCCAGATCCGATTGTGTGCACCAGAAGCAACCGCCGGCCAGCGTGGCGATTTGGGTTTTTGCTTTCGTTGGCTCCATGATTTTGCTCCTCCCCCTCTCAGCGGCCGCCGCTGTCTGGCAAATCATGACCAACAGAAGCGTCGCAATACAGGCCATTATTTTTTTCATACCGTATCTCCTTCTCGATATTCCCGTTTCTCTTGCGGCGATAATGTATGGACGAATCAACCGATGTCAAACCACGCAGCATCGCATGGCGTTTTGGATGTGGGTCATCGGAAGGCCGGGTTGCGGAGTTCGGTGCAACATGATAAAGGTTCCGCGCGCTATGGGAGACGCATTCCAGGATGGATTGGAAACCGTCCGGCAAAGCCGCCGGGCCGTCGGCAGGATGAAGCGAACGGCGATCGGTCTGCCGCCGCATGAAGCGCATTAGGGGGATTTTGACGTGGCACTGTTCCTGCTGGTATTTTTCCTGATCTACGGCGGATTTCATTTCTACTTTTTCCTGAAGGTCCGGGCGGCGTTTGCGCCCGGCGCCGCGGCTCAGATCATTCTCATAGCGATTCTGATCATCGCCATGACGGCGCCGATCGTCGTCCGCGCCTCCGAGAGGTACGGCTTCGAGACCCTGGCCCGGATCCTGTCCTGGGCTGGGTATCTCTGGATGGCGGTTCTGCTGCTTTTCTTCTCGGTTTCCCTGCTGATCGACCTATACCGGCTGCTGCTCCATCTTTCGG
Source organism: Syntrophales bacterium (assembly GCA_040765725.1). Classification (GTDB taxonomy): domain Bacteria; phylum Desulfobacterota; class Syntrophia; order Syntrophales; family UBA5619; genus UBA5619. The sequence goes on along the minus strand of JAXGRQ010000071.1, from coordinate 3,586 downwards.
GGCTGTTGTTCCGTGCGGACATCGGCGCCTGGATTCCCGCGGCTCGAACCATTTTTTTCCTTCCCGCCGCGATTGCGCTGGCCATGGTGGCCTATGGATCGTTCGAGGCACGGAACATTCAGACGGAAAACCTGGAGATCCGTTCGGCGAAGATCCCGAAGGACGTGGGGCGGCTCCGGATCGTCCAGATCTCCGACCTCCATGTCGGCGTCCTGGTGCAGGGGGAACGATTGGCAGGAATCCTTCGAAAGGTTCGGGAGGCGAAAGCGGATCTGATCGTCTCCACGGGCGATCTTGTGGATGGTCAGCTCGACAGCATGACCGAAGCCGCGGCGCAGTTTCGGACGATCCTTCCCCGGTACGGAAAGTTTGCCGTGACCGGGAACCATGAGTTCTACGCGGGAATCGACGAGGCCCTCGATTTTACGAAGCTGGCGGGCTTCACCGTGCTGCGGGGAGATGTGGCGACCGTGGCCGGGGCGATCGATCTGGTCGGGGTGGACGACCCCGCAATGCACGGCCCGATGCTTCGGGGACACTTCTCCGACCGCGAGGCCCTCGCTCGCGCAACGCCCGGCCGTTTCATTGTCCTTCTCAAACATCAGCCCAGGGTGGATCAGGAGGCCCCCGGGGCGTTCGATCTCCAACTCTCCGGTCATACACATCGGGGGCAGATCTTCCCGTTCAGCCTGATCACCCGCCTGTTTTTCCCGTTTCACAGCGGAAACTACCCGCTGAAGGACGGCGCCCTGCTCCATGTCAGCCGGGGAACGGGGACCTGGGGCCCGCCCGTCCGTTTCCTCGCCCCGCCGGAGATCACCGTCATCGACCTGATCCCGGCATAGGACAGTTTCGGATGCCGGTTCTCCTTGACAGGGACGCATGGCGTCATTATCTTGAAATTGCGCTCTGGATCTCTAACGGTCTTCTTTGTGGCTTTTCCTCTTCGAGGAAGGAATGGCGGCTAAACTCAAAACGCGTTTCCGGCGCACCATTTCCGGATTGTCGAAACGTGCCGTGACGGTGTTGCAGACAGGCGGTGAACCATGAATCGAAGGGCATTTCTGAAGTCGGCGGCTGCGGCCGGTTTTCTGTTGACGATACCGGGCAGCCGGCATCCGCTGCTGTCCGGTCTGGAGGCGGCTGGTCTGCCGGATCTCTGCGTGGTCCGCGGAAAGTCCGCAACCGCATCGGTTCGCGCCGCCATTGACGGGTTGGGCGGGATCCGGCGGTTCATTTCGCGCGGAGACATCGTCGTCGTAAAGCCGAACATCGGTTGGGACCGGACGGTGGAGTTTGCGGCAAACACGAACCCCGAGGTCGTGGCTTCCGTCGTTCGGCTCTGCATCGAGGCGGGGGCAAAAAAGGTGAAGGTGTTCGATCACCCCGTTTCCGACGCGCGCCGGACCTACCGGCAGAGCGGAATCGCCGCGGCAGCCGGGGAAGCGGGCGCCGAGGTGAGCTTCACCGACGACCGAAAGTTCCGTGAGATGAAGATCGGCGGGGAGACGCTCAAGAGCTGGCCGATTTACACGGAGGCCGTCGAGGCGGACAAGCTGATCAACATTCCCATCCCGAAGGTTCACGGCACCTCCCGCCTCACGCTGGGGATGAAAAACCTGATGGGGGTGATGGGCGGTTGGCGGGGCAGGATCCACCAACGGATCGACGAGAGCCTCGTCGATCTGGCCGCGTTTGTGAAACCCTCGCTGGTTGTGATGGATGCGGTGCGGATCCTGACGGCGAACGGTCCCCAGGGCGGCGACCTCGCCGATGTGAAGCGGCTGGATACGGTGGCCGTCTGTGCGGACCAGGTTGCCGCGGATGCGTTCGGGGCGACGCTGTTCGGCCTGAAGCCGAACGATCTCGGCTGCGTCCGGTTGGGGCAACAGGCCGGCCTCGGACGGATGAACCTCGAAAAACTGAACATCCGGACCATCGAACTGTAGGCGCCTATGCCGGGAAAACTCCGTAAGGCAAGCCAGGCCCTTTTTTTGCTCCTCTTCCTTTATCTTTTCCTCCAGACGGAGTCGAAGGGGGCGAACGAGCTCGGCTATCCGGTCAGGATCTTCCTCGACGCCGATCCGCTTCTCTACCTGACGACGCTGCTCTCCACGCGGTCTCTGGAAAATGTCTGGTCGATTGCGCTGATCGTCGCGGTCGCCACCGTTTTCCTGGGGCGCGTCTTCTGCGGCTGGATCTGCCCGCTCGGGACGCTGCACGATCTGGCGGGAAAGCTGGGCCGCCCCCGGCGGCGGACGCTGGGATGGTTCCGTCTGAAGTACCTCCTTCTGCTCGGCCTGACCGCGTCATCGTTGTTCACGCTCCAGGCCGCCGGTCTTTTCGATCCCCTTTCGCTGTTGATCCGCTCCCTGGCGATTTCGATCTACCCGGCCTTTCAGCATGCGGTGTCGGCGTTCTTCGACACGGTTTATGCCTGGCAGGTTCCGTTGTTGACGGATGCCTCGGAGGCCGTCTACGGTCTGCTGAAAAAAACGCTCCTCTCCTTCCGGCCGCCGCGCTTCAACCAGGCCTTTTTCGTGGGGCTGATTTTCCTCGGAATCCTTGGACTGAACGTCGTCGAACGGCGCTTCTGGTGCCGCTACCTCTGTCCCCTTGGCGCGCTGTTGGGTCTTCTCTCCCGGCGCGCCGTTCTGAAACGATCGGTCAGCGAGGGGTGCGACGGTTGCGGCGTTTGCACGGCCGCCTGTCCGGTCGGCGCCGGGCCCGGGACGAAGGAAGGCTGGAAGGCGAGCGAATGCATCGCCTGCATGAAGTGCGACGATCTCTGTCCGACGGGGGCCGTCCGGTTTGGTTTTTCCGCCGGCAAGGGCAGCGGGATCGATCTCGGAAGGCGGCGTGTCGTCGCGTCGCTCGCGGCAGGGGCGGCAGCCGTTCCGCTTCTCCGGGTGACGCCGCTGGCCGCGGCCGGGGCCGCCGACCCGACGCTGATCCGGCCCCCGGGGGCCTTGCCGGAGCCGGATTTTCTGCGGCGCTGCGTGAAATGCGGCGAATGCATGAAGGTCTGCCTGACCGGCGGACTGCAGCCTGCCCTGCTGGAGGCGGGTCTGGAGGGTCTCTGGACGCCGTTGCTGGTCCCGCGAATCGGCTGTTGCGAGTACCGCTGCACCCTCTGCGGCCAGGTCTGCCCGACGGGGGCCATCGAAAAGCTCGACCCGGAGCAAAAGGCCAACGTAAAAATCGGCCTGGCGATGATCGATCCGGGTCGCTGCCTCCCCTACGCCCACGGGATCCCGTGCAGTGTATGCGAAGAGGTCTGCCCGACGCCGCAAAAGGCGATCCGTCTGGAGGAGACGGTGGGGACCCGTGACGGGAAGGAGGTTGCCCTCCGGCGGCCGCGCGTCGATCTGGAGCGCTGCATCGGCTGCGGGATCTGTGAGATGAAATGCCCCGTCCTCGGCCGACCGGCCATCGCCGTGACCAGCCTCGGCGAAACCCGTTCCAAGGACAACCGACTGCTTCTGGGGTGAGCGCGGTTTGCTGCGCGCTGCCCGGATACAATCTTCGATGGACTCGACCCGGCAAAGAACCGCTCCCGGTGGATTTCTTCAGCCGGGAAAGGATC
>JAXGRQ010000070.1:0-8866 GCA_040765725.1 Syntrophales bacterium | reverse complement strand
GGGACGGGCGCCTGGGAGGCCGGCCTGGTCAACACCCTGTCACCGGGCGATAAGGTCCTGATGTTCGAGACGGGACATTTTGCCACCCTTTGGAAGAACATGGCGCTCCGTTTGGGGTTGGAGGTGGATTTCGTTCCCGGCGACTGGCGGCACGGCGTCGATCCCGACGTGGTGGAAGCGAAACTCGCCGAGGATCGCGGGCACAGCATCAAATCGGTGAATGTGGTCCACAACGAGACCTCGACGGGCTGTCTGAGCCGGATTGCCGAGATCCGCAAGGCCATCGATCGGACCGGCCATCCGGCCCTTTTCATGGTCGATACCATCTCCTCCCTCGGTTCCGTCGATTTCCGTCACGACGAGTGGGCGGTGGACGTCACCGTCGGATGTTCCCAGAAGGGGTTGATGCTCCCGCCGGGGCTGGGCTTCAACGCCGTCAGCGACAAGGCGCTGGCCGTCTCCAAGAAGGCCCGCCTTCCCAAATCCTACTGGTCCTGGGAGGAGCAGCTCTCCTCCAACAAGACGGGCTTCTTCCCGAGCTCGCCGGCGACGAACCTGCTCTACGGCCTGCGGGAGTCGCTGAGTATTTTGGAGGAGGAGGGGCTGGAAGAGGTTTACGCCCGTCACCGACGCCACGGCGAGGCGACGCGACGGGCCTTGAAGGTCTGGGGGCTCGAAAACCTCTGCCTCAATCCCGCGGAGTACAGCCCGATTCTCACGACGGTGCTGATGCCGGGCGAAAAGGGGGCCGACGCCTATCGGAAAGAGGTTCTCGAGAAGTTCAACATGTCTTTGGGGAGCGGCCTTGGGCTGCTCAGGGACCGCGTGTTCCGGATCGGCCATTTGGGGGATTTCAACGACCTGTCGCTGATCGGGACGCTCGGCGGGGTGGAGATGGGCTTCGCCCTGGCGAACATTCCCCACCGGAAGGGCGGCGTCCAGGCGGCAATGGACTATCTGACAGCCTCCTGAAGGACCCCGAGGGAGGACTGTTCCCGGATGTCTGCGGGAACAGGCGGTTTCAAGAAAAAAGGGGAAGAGGGGAAAAACGAACCAGCGGTGCGGCAGGGCTCCCCGAGTCAGGGTGGCCCGGGAAATGGTGTTGAAACAAGGATTATGCAGACAATCATGAAGGGGGTATTTATGAAAAAGCGACAGATGTATATCATGGCATTGGCGGCGATTTTGTGTCTCTCTTTCGTCGCCGTCGGATGGACGGCGGCCAAACCGAAGGATTATCCGACGCGGCCGATCGAGGCGGTTGTCCAGTACGGCGCCGGCGGCGGCAGCGACATCTTCGTCCGGAGCCTTTTCAGCGCCGCCCGCAAGGACATCGGCGTGAATGTCAACGTGACGAACCTGACCGGCGCGGCGGGGGTCAAGGCCTCCAACTACGTTCTGTCCCAGCCGGCCGACGGCTACACGATCTACAATTTCAGCCCCGAGCAGTTGATCAACACGGTCATGGGGCGCGAGGATTTCAGGAAGTTCATGCCGCTGGCCAACGTGCAGCTCGACATCAGCACCTTCTACGTCCGGGCGGAGAGCCCCCACAAGACGATCCAGGACGTGATCGCCTTCGCCAAGGCGAACCCCGGCAAGCTCCAGTTCACCGGGACGACGCCGATGAGCCCCGACGAGATCATCATCATGCTCTTCGCCAAGAAGGCGGGGATCAAGGTGAAATACGTCCCGTTCGACAAGGCGCCGGAGTCCCACGCGGCGGTGCTGGGCGGCCATCTCGACGTCCTCCACGAGGAGCCGGGCGTGATCATGCCGTTGATCGAATCCGGGAAGCTCCGGCCGCTGGTCGTCTTCATGGAGAAGCGCCTCGACAAGTGGCCCAATGTCCCCACGGCCAAGGAACTGGGCTATGACATCACGATGGCCCGCTGGCGCGGTCTGGCGGTGAAGCAGGGGACCTCTCCCGAGATCGTCAACTGGCTGGCCGATGTCTTGAAGAAGGCGACGGCGGATCCCGCCTACAGCGAAATCGCCACGAAGTCCCTGCTCACGATCCGGCCGGGCTGGAAGGGGCCGGAGGAATACGGCAAGTTCTGGGAATCGGAGTTCAAGACCTACAAGGAGATCCTCGACGATCTGGGATATACGAAGAAGAAATAGCGTTGGGATCCTTTCACAAACGGGAGCCCATCGGGAGGGGCGGTTTGCCGCCGCCCCTCCCCCCCTCTTGGAGGGGGGTCCCCGTTGAACCGCTGCACCGGCCCCGCGGGCATGGTGCCAAGCAAGGAGTCATACCGTGCTGAAAGGTGATTTGGTATTCAGTATCCTGATCTTCATCGGCGCCCTGCTGCTGCTGTGGGTGACCTTTGGATTCGAGCAGGGCTCGGCCCTCGCGGGCGCCAAGGTGGGGCCCACCTTCTGGCCCCGGGTTCTGCTGGGGGCCCTGCTTCTGTGCAGCGCGATCGTTTCCGTCGGAACGATCCGCAGGATCGCCCGGGAGAAGGCCTGGGGGGAAAAGCTCCTCACGCTGGATAGGGGAAAGGTCCGGTTCTTCGCCGCCATCGGCTTGAGCGTCGCCTATTTCCTGCTTCTGCCGCTCACCGGCTTTATCTTGAGCACCCCGCCGTTCATGATGGCCTTCATGCTCCTTCTGGGCGAGAAGAGCAAGGGGTGGATCGTCGGCGTCTCGATCGGCATGACGGCGATCATCGTCGTCCTCTTCACCAAGGCCATGTACGTTCCCCTCCCGCGGGGGGAGTGGCTGTTCAGGCAGTTCAGCCTGCTCTTCTACTGATGGGAGGTGAGACGAGATGGATATCTGGTTGAGCGCAATGCAGGTTGTTTTCCAGCCCATGACGCTGATCTACATCATCCTCGGCGTCATGCTGGGGACGGTCCTGGGGGCGATTCCGGGCCTCAATTCCACCATGGGAACGGCGCTGCTGATCCCGTTCACCTTCGCGATGTCCACGGAGAACGGCCTGGCCCTGCTGGCGGCCGTCTACTGCGGCGGGACCTTCGGAGGATCGATTTCGGCCATCCTGTTCAACGTCCCCGGGGCGCCGGAGGCGGCGGCGACGGGCTTTGACGGCTACCCCATGGCCCAGAAGGGCATGGCGGGAGAGGCGCTGGGCTATGCGATCATGTCTTCCGTGATCGGCGGCCTCTTCAGCGTCCTGGTGATGAACCTCGTCTCCCCGCAGTTGGCCAAGGTGGGGCTCACCTTCTCCCAGCCGGAGTATTTCGCGCTGGCCGTGGCGGCCCTGACATTGATCGCGTCTCTGGGCGGGGCACAGATGATCAGGGCCTTCATCGCGGGGGCGATCGGGCTCCTGCTGGCCACCATCGGGATCGACGAGCTGACCGCCGATGCCCGCTTCACCTTCGGCACGAAGGCGCTGATGGGCGGGATCAACTTCATCCCCGCGATCATCGGCGCGTTCGCCATCGGCGAGATCCTCGCGAAGGCGGAAGAGGGGAAAGGGCTCAGCGGCGAACATCTGAATATCAAGGTGTCGACGAAGCTGCCGAAGGTGAAGGAGCTTCTCCGCCTGAAGTGGACGATCGTCCGCTCCGCGGTCATCGGGACGGCGATCGGGATCCTTCCCGGCGTCGGCGCCACGACAGCGGCCTTCATCGGCTACTCCGAGGCGGTCCGCTGGTCCAGGCACCCCGAGAAGTTCGGAACGGGCGTCCCCGAAGGGATCTCCGGCCCCGAGACGGCCAACAACGCCGCCACCGGCGGGGCGATGGTCCCGCTGCTGACGCTGGGCATCCCGGGCAGCGCGACGACGGCGGTCATCATCGGCGGCTTCCTCGTCCACGGCCTCCAGCCGGGGCCGATGCTCTTTCTGAACCAGCCGAAGCTGATGTACGTCATCTTCATCGCCATGTACCTCGCGAACATCATCATGCTCTTCGCGGGGCTTCTGGTGGCGAAGCTTTTCGCCAACTTCCGGAAGGTCCGCTACTCGATCCTCGGGCCCGTCGTCTTCGTCTTCGCGGCGATCGGCTCGTTCGGGATCCGCAACGACGTGGCGGATATCTGGATCATGTTCGCCTGCGGTCTGATCGGCTATTTCTTCAAGAAGTTCAAATATCCCATCGCGCCGCTGATCATCGGCCTGGTTCTGGGACCCCTGACGGAGGTGTCGCTGCGCAAGGGGCTGTTCATGACCGACTACGCGCTGGGGCCATTCCTGCTTAGGCCCATCGCCGGGACGATTCTGTTTATCGCGGTCGCCTCGGTGCTCTGGAATCTCTACAGCGTATTCATCAAGAAGGGCAAGGCATCCATGGAGGATGCGGAATAGCTTCGCGCGGATGTTTCTGAACAAAAGGCAGGGCCCCCGCCGACCGGAGGGGGCCCTGTCCGGTCTATAAAGCCGGTCCCGGTGGGGCCTGTCGCAATCCCGCCGAGAAATCCGGCCCCGATCCGCAAGAGGAAGGAACATTTTGAAACGATCGTTCATGCGAGGGATGAGAAATGAAGATTAACGAGGAGAGTTGTCTGAGCCGGAAACTCAAAGAGCCTATAGCGATCCGGTCGTTGAAGCGTTTTGTCGCCGACCGCGATACGGGGAAATGGAAACGGTTCTCCAAAAAGCTGCCGCCGACCGGGAAGAAGGTTGCCATTGTCGGTTCCGGTCCTGCCGGCCTCACGGCAGGATACTACCTGGCGAAAAGGGGGCATTGCGTGACCGTCTTTGAGGCGCTGAGCCGGGCGGGAGGGATGATGCGGTTCGGGATTCCCGATTACCGCCTGCCGAAGGATGTCTTGGACACGGAAATTGGAGAGATTCGGAATGCCGGGGTCGATATTCGGTTGAATTCCAGGATTTTCTCCGTGGATAGCCTCTTTGAGCAGGGATACGATGCCGTCTTCCTCGCATTGGGCGCGCAGCGCGGCATGAAACTCGGGGTGCCGGGCGAAGAGGATCCCCGCGTCATCGACGGCATCGCTTTTCTGAGGCGAACCAATTTGGGTGTCAAAGCAAAGATCGGTGAAAAGGTTGCGGTCATCGGTGGCGGAAATACGGCCGTGGATAGCGCGCGTGCGGCGCTTCGTCTTGGAGCGAAACAGGTCAAGATCCTCTACCGCCGCAGCCGAACCGAAATGCCGGCCGGTGATGAAGAAGTCCATGCGGCGATGGAGGAAGGAATCGAGATGCAATTTCTCTCCAGCCCCGTTCGGATGCGCAGGCGCGGCGGAAAAATCCGGATCACCTGTGTCCGGATGAAGCTCGGTCGCGTGGACGAAAGCGGCCGTCGGCGTCCGGCGCCGGTTCAGGGGAGCGAGTTTTCCGCCGAATACGACAATGTCATTGTATCCATCGGCCAAACGCCGGATGTCCCCAAAAGGTATTCGTTGAAAACCAATCCGGATCATACCGTCCAGGTCGATGCCCATACGCTGGCAACCCATCGGGAAGGCGTCTGGGCCGGCGGTGACCTGGTCACCGGACCGGCCACGGTGATTGCGGCCATCGCCGCCGGCAGAAAAGCCGCCGTTTCCATCGACAGGCATCTGGGCGGCAGCGGAATCATTGACGAGAAACTGACCAGGGTTCGCCGGGTCCTGACTCCCGTTGTGGACCATTTCTCCGACAGGGGGCGTATTTCCATGCCCGGCCTTCCCCGGGATCAGAGAACGGATCGATTTGAAGAGACGGAACTTGGGCTCGCCGCGGCGGACGCGGCTGAGGAAAGCGGCCGATGCCTGCAATGTGGCGGGGGAATCACTTCCCGTTGCCGTTATGCCTGTCCCGCCGGGATCAATGTGCCGCTTTACGTTCATCTCATTCGTGAGGGGAAGTATGCCGATGCGTTGGCGGTCATCCGGGAGAAAGTGCCGTTCCCCGGCGTCCTCGGGCGGGTTTGCACTTCCCCCTGCGAGGAGGCTTGCACGGGATGCGCCCTCTGCGTGCCCTATTGCCCGATGAATGCCATTGCAACGGATGGAAAGGCGAGGACGGTTCAGATCGACCCGGATGAATGCGCTGAGTGCGGCGTCTGTTTCAGGGCGAATGTCTGCCCGGTCGACGCCCTTGTGGAGGAAGCGCATCCATGGCCCCGTTCGGTGAGGTCTGCATTTTCCAACCCCCTGGTGGTGCATAAGGATACCCGGGTTCCGGGTCGGGGCACGGAAGAATCGAAAACCAACGAGGTTACCGGACAGTTCCGCAAAGGCTTTATCGGCGTCACGGCGGAAATGGGACGCCCCGGCGTCGGCGTGCGATTTCGCGATGTGGAGAAAGTGACCATGGCCCTGGCCCGGGCGAAGGTCGTCTTTGCGCCCAATAATCCCGTCACCCATCTGATGACGAACAAGACCACCGGCAAGCTGAATGACGATATTTTGAATGAAAAGGTGTGCTCCGCGATGATTGAAACCACTTCTCCGATCGGCAATCTCCCCAATGTGATTCAAGAGCTGAGAAAGGCGGCCCCGAAGATCGATTCCGTTTTTAGCCTGACCTTTTCCAGCAGACTGGATGAGGATGGGACCGCTCCCTGCGAGAGGATCTTGGAGGATCTGAACGTTCCGCTGTATATCAACGGCAAAATCAATATCGGTCTGGGACGGCCGTTATTCAAGGAGGAAGCGAAATGACCCATACGTTGCATCGTAGAGGAACCCCGGAAAGCCTGGATCGGGACTATGTTTTTCTGTGCATGGCGGCAAAGGGCATCAATGAAGAGGGCTCCGAAGAGAAAATGCGGGAATTTCTCAGGATGGCCATCAAGCACAAGGCCATCAATTTCGGCGACATGAAAACCGGAACCATTTTCTCCTGTCGTGCGAAAGAGATCGTTTCCAACGTGACCAGCACCAGTATTGTCCATGGCGTTTTTACGGATCTCGAAACGGTGACCCGATTCATGAAGAGCCTCAAAAAGGCCGATTTGGGGTTGTCGGTCGTGGTCAGCGGACCTTTTCGCTCCCTGTCTGAAGCCTTTCGGAAAACGGGCATTCAGCCCCATTCGGCCGATTTTTCCGGGGGCATTTGGGGAAAGACGGAGAAGCTGCCCCGACCGGAAGTCCTGGAGGTGACCACCATGTGCGGGCATGCCATGATTTCCGCAAATCTGGTGGAGGATATCGCCAAGCGCATTCGGGCCGGCGCGACAACCGTCCGGGAGGGTTCGATCGAGATAGGCAAGGCATGCAGCTGCGGCATCTTCAACACGCAAAGGGCCGAGAAGATTTTAAGGAAGTTGGCGCATTAAACAATCCCGAATGAGGGGAAATGAAGATCGAAACGTGGCATGCCGATTCACTGGCCGGGCCCATGGGCGAAATGAAAAAGGCCTTTGAGGCAAAAAACACCGGACTCACGGTGAACCTGACCTCCGGCCGTTCCAAAGAATTGGCCGAACGCATCCTCCGGGGAGAGGTCTGCGATGTATTCGCAGCCTCCGATCCGGCGGTGATCCGATCCCTGTTCGGCAAACAACTGGATGGCAGGCCCGTTGCGTCCTGGTATGTCGTCTTCTCCGCCAACGAACTGGTGGTCATCACCCCAAGGGGCAACCCGCTGGGCATCCGCAGGATGAAGGATTTGGCCGGGGAGGGGGTTGTTTTGGCAAGGGTGGCCGGAGAAAAGGATATGGCGACGACCCGTACGGTTGAATTCATCAAACGCGCGACGGCTGCGGAGGGAAGGCCGGAATGGGCCCAGGGAATCATCGACAAGGCCGCCAAGGAAAACACCATTCCCGACGTTTTGAACGCAGTCAAAAGCGGCAGGGCCAACGCGGGCATCGTATACCTGTCGGCCGCAGTGACCGTTGCCGATGACGCGGGTATCGTCTCTTTCCCGGCAAAGGTGAACCTGAGCGAAAATATCCGCAACGTGGCGACCATTCCGGCCACGGCCAGGAATGCGGCCGCCGCGGAAAGCTTCATCCGGTTCATGCTCTCCGCGGAGGGGCGGCGGATTTTAGAGAAGACCGGGCAGCCCCCGATCGTCCCGCCGATCGGGGAAGGCATTGTCCCTTTTGATATTCCCGTAGAAAATTAAGGTTCATTAGATTCTTGTGTACTTCCTGAAGTGAGTAAAACGTTGCCCTTCAAGAAAATGCTTGATTACGAACGGTAATTCTTCCCATGTCGCCAAACCTTGTGCCCTTTTTTCCCTTGACATTAGTACACAAATAGTTTATTAGCGAAACCATGATTCGATCTTTTCAGTGTAACGAAACAGAAAAGATTTTTCGTCGCGATTTTTCTCGCAAATTTCCCGGCGATATTCAAGAGCGGGCATTTATGAAATTGAACGCTATTGATGCTGCTATCGAGATTCAGGATTTACGATTGCCACCCTCAAATCGGTTGGAAGCTTTAAAGGGGAATCGTAAAGGGCAATGGAGTATCCGCATTAACAATCAATGGCGAATCAGTTTTAGGTGGATAGACGGGCATGCAGAAGATGTCGCAATAGAGGATTATCATTAGCGGAGGTGTAGTATGATCAAGAAACGTATACCGCCGGTTCATCCCGGTGCATATCTAAAAGAATTATTGGACGAGCTGGCGTTGTCACAATATCGCCTTGCGAAAGATATCGGTGTTCCCGCCATGCGTATCAATTACGTCGTGAACGGAAAACGGCCGGTAACCGCCGAGCTTGCTCTGCGATTGGGACGATATTTTGGACAAAATCCGCGGTACTGGCTGAACATTCAAAGCCGATATGACATGGATATCGTCGAAGATACCTTGTCAGACCAAGTGGCACGGCAAATTCGACCACTTGCGGTTGCCGTATCATAACTTCCTGTAATGTTGGTTTTTGAGTTTTGCCAATCCGCGCACCCTTGCGTATTCCGCTGATTTCGCCACTCGATTCCGGAGGAAGTCGCCACCCCGTTCCGGTCCAAGTCGCCAGGGTGTTCCGGG
>JAXGRQ010000007.1:0-72183 GCA_040765725.1 Syntrophales bacterium | reverse complement strand
TGACCGAAAAATTGATTTCTCTTCCCCATCCGCCTCCATCAAAGAGCAACCCGGCCTGGTGGTTTATCTTCAAAGCGCATAAGCTGCTGGTCGTGGAAAAACAAGCTTCGATGTCCGTCCCTCTGTTGATCGATCCGGCATCCGTCGGCCTCTGCCCGATCAGGGAAAGGTACCTGGGAACCCTGTCGGGACGTCCCTGTTATTGCGCCGAGGTGTCGGAAAATGATCCCATGCCGCCGCAAATGGGGTATTACGGACTTCGTTATCTTTATGGACATCTTGATGACTCCCTGTTTGCCGTCGCCATAAAAGCGGTGCATCTGACGGAATGGGAGGGAAATACGCATTACTGCGGCCGTTGCGGCAAGGAGATGGCGCCCGCGGAGGAAATAAACGCCCGCAAATGTCCCGGCTGCGGCATGCTGGTTTTTCCCCGCATATCACCGGCCGTCATCACCCTCGTGGAAAGGGACGGCCAGGTTCTTTTAGCCCGGTCGACCAGATTCACAGCGAATGTGTACAGTGTCCTGGCCGGTTTTGTGGAACCGGGCGAGACGCTGGAGGATGCCGTTCACAGGGAAATCGAAGAGGAAGTCGGAATCCAGGTCAGAAATGTCCGCTATTTCGGCAGCCAGCCCTGGCCGTTTCCCGATTCCCTGATGATCGGATTTACCGCGCAATATGCGAGCGGCGAAATCCGGATCGACGAATCAGAGATCGTCGATGCCGGCTGGTTTCATCCGGACAAATTGCCGACCCTTCCCGGAAAGATCAGCATTGCCCGACGGTTGATCGACCGGTTTATTGAAAGCAGATCCATAAGGAAAGCGCCGGCCGGTCCACGGCTGGAGAGGAGTTACGACCCCGGCGAATAGTCTGATGACGAATGCGGGATCTCTTCGCTTCGCTCTGTTCGAGTCTAAAGCCCCAGGGACTCGCCGATGATGAAGACGGAGATGTCCGTCCTCCTCGGTTTTTTGGCCAGAACGACATAGGCGTTGCAGATCCGCTCCGGAGAGGAACAATCGGAGCACTCCCCGGTCGTGCCGCACGGATCTTTGTAGCCCAGCCTCTTGACGTTCATGGGCGCCACCCGTTCCTGCACCCTTCGATACGCTTCATCGATGTCTTTGACGATCTTATTGACGCCGCAGAACAAAACCACCTTCTTGGGACCGTAAATCATCGGAGCGACACGGTTGCCGGTGGCGTCGATGTTATACAGCTCGCCCTCCTCGGTGATCGCATTGCTGCTGGCAACGAAGAAATCGGCGGTCAGGATCTCCCGGCAGATCCTGTCCCTCTCTTCCACGGAAAGACCTTTGACAAAGGGAGTCAGAAACTTCACCGGGCGATTCTTGATTTCATCGATGAGACCGATCTGCGACAACGTCACCGATCCGCCGATGCCTACCGTAGCCCCCTCCGGAACCATTTTCCAGAACTCGGCCAATGCCTCCGCTGATTTCGGGAAAAAACGGGCATCGAAATTATTCTTCTTCAGCGCCTTGATCGTTCTGTCCGCCGCCAAATTCCGGTACCATTGGTGAAATTCGGTCATTACTGATCGCCTCCTTCCTATCATCAATGATGGGGATGACCTGTCCTCAAAAGCCGACGAAAGATCGCATTACCCGACGTCGCGATCCTACAGCCCTGGCAAGACCAGGGCTTGAGTATGCGTGACAGTCGGATCCTGTACTCATGATAATCCCATTTTGGTAAAAATTTTCAACACGGTATTTGCCATGAACGTATGCTGGGCAGCGTACGAAGCCGTCCAATCGCTCATATCCCATATATTCATCAGGACCACATAGGCTATATCATGTTCCGGTTTGTAAAACATGAAGGTGGCATAGCCTTGATGGTCCCCACCATGTCCGTAGCCCAATCTCGGAGTATATTTGATGCCGAGGCCATAGGTGCTGGTTCCTTCCGACGGCAACCCGGCTTTCATCAGTTCAACGGTGTCCTTACTCAATGCTGTCCGGCCGGTCAGCAATTTTTTTGCCCACGTTGCCAGATCAAGCGGCGTTGTGATCATGTTGCCGTTGCCCACATAGGCGGACATGTTGTCAACAGTGACATCGGTGAGCGTACTGCCATCCCAGGCATATCCATTCACAAAAGGAGCCGGCAAGGTCCGGTCTGCTCCCCGCCAGGGAAGGCTGCTGTTCAAAAGGCCGTTGGGGTTCAGGAACTCGTCGCGTACAAACGCTTCATATGATTTCCCAGAAACCCTCTCAATGATGTATCCCAGAACGGTATAGCCCGTGTCCGAATAAGCATATTTTGAATCGGGCGGTTCAAAGCCGATTTGTTCATCACTTTCTATTACCCTGAATAGCTCGTCGAACGTAAACTGATGCTCTTCATTGGGTGGGATCATGGATTCATCGATATAGTATTTGCCTACGTAGGGCTTGCCGTGAGATGCGGCGTTATCCTTAATCTCGGTATTGGTGAGGTCAAAGATCCCTGCCCGGTGCATGAGAATCATCCTAATCGTGATTTCATTTCGATGGGGGATGTTGTACGGAAAATATGGAGACTCCGTTCCTGGGATATTGTCTGAAAGTTTGTCGTCAATGTTTAGCTGCCCGCGCTCATGGAGAAGCATAATGGATGCCGCGGTAAAAGTCTTCGTTACGCTGGCGGTTCGGAATCGATGGGAATTATCCATGCCGCTTCCCATACCGGAAGATATAAAATAATCACCCCGGGGGCTTAGGATCTGCATGGCGATCCCGCCGCCGAAATTGGTTTTATCCCTTGAGTAGGTCTGCCATTCAGTTTCTAACACTGCCTGCAGGTCCTCTTGCGTGAAACCGGAGGACGAAGAGCAGCCCACCAGACATGCATTGATCAGCAAAAGCAGCCACAATAGGATGTTTTTCACCTATCCCCCTTCTAATCTTTTAACAGGCGTGTAAATCTATTCAGGGCATACAGTGCTCAACACGTGTCACCACAAATATGTCTTTAACGGACTTATTCAGATCCGATAGTATGTTATCCCAAACCAAGAATAATGAAAACATAGAATATGCCGGTCAGGCTACTGCAGAGTATCATTGAAATTGAGGATGCTGGATCAGGAGATGGTTTGCCTTCTGGCTTGGCTGTCCTGACTTTAATGTCGGTTCAAGACATCAAGAAAAAACCCGCTATTTCTAACGGGTTTTGTACTACTTTGGACTTTGTTGGATTTTAAATTGGCGGAGGGAGCAGGATTCGAACCCGCGAAGCTTCCGCTCAACGGTTTTCAAGACCGCCGCCATAGACCACTCGGCCATCCCTCCGCACGTTTCCATGCTACCCCGCGGCGGGAATCCTGTCAACTCCGCCCATATAGGGCCGCAGTGCCTCGGGGATGACGACGCTTCCGTCCGCCTGCTGATAATTCTCCAAAACGGCCACAAGGGTTCTGCCCACGGCCAGTCCCGAGCCGTTGAGGGTGTGGACAAATTCCACCTTCCCCCCCTCCTCGCGCCGAAAGCGGATCGACGCGCGGCGGGCCTGGAAATCTTCGAAATTGCTGCAAGAGGAGATCTCCCGGTAGGCTTCCTGGCCGGGGAGCCACGCCTCGATGTCGTAGGTCTTCGCGGAAGAGAAGCCCAGATCGGCGGAACAGAGGCTGACCACCCGGTAGGGGATGTTGAGCCGCTTGAGCACCTCTTCGGCGTTTTCGGTCAGCTTTTCCAGCTCTTCGTAAGAGCTCTCCGGACATGTGAACTTCACCAGCTCCACCTTGTTGAACTGGTGCTGTCGAATCAGGCCCCGGGTATCCTTTCCGTAGGAGCCGGCCTCCGCACGGAAACAGGGGGAATAGGCCACATAGGTGATCGGCAGTTCTTTTTCCCGCAAAATCTCGTCCCGGTGGATGTTCGTGACGGGCACCTCCGCTGTCGGGATGAGGAAGTAGTCCACCTTGTCGATGCGGAAAAGGTCCTCTTCGAACTTCGGGAGCTGGCCGGTTCCGGTCATGCTCTCCCGGTTGACCATGAACGGGGTCAGCACCTCCGTGTAGCCGTGAACCCCGGTGTGCAAATCGAGCATGAGGTTGACGATCGCCCGCTCCAGCCTGGCCCCGAGCCCCCGGTAAAGGGTGAATCGAGCCCCGGTGATCTTCGCCCCGCGGGCAAAGTCCAGAATGTTCAGCCCCTCGCCGATCTCCCAGTGCGGCCGCGGCGTAAAGGAAAACTGCGGCTTCTCTCCCCAGACCCGGATGACCGGATTGTCTTCGGCGCCTTTCCCGCAGACAACCGATTCATGCGGAACATTGGGAAGGGTCATCAGGATCTGCCGGATTTCTTCGTCGACCTGTTTTTGCGACTCGTCCAGTTCCTTGATCCGGTTCGACACCTCCCCCATCCGTTCGATGATCTCGGTCGCATCCTGCCGGTTCTTTTTCCTCTCTCCGATCATCTTCGAAACGTTGTTGCGTTCGCTGCGCAACGCCTCGACTTCCCGGATAATATCCCGCCGCTTCTCGTCGAGGGCGATGAAACGCTCCAGATGAATCTCCTGACCCCGCTCCCGCAATTTTCCGGCAACAAAGTCGATGTTCTGCCTGAGATACTTGATGTCCAGCATGAATCGCGCCCTTCCCCCCGTTTCGGGGAAATTTCCCCTATCATCATGACCCCTTGAAGTCAATCATTTTATGGGAGATCCGGGCCGACGGAACCCCTGTGAAACGCCTCTGGAAAAGCCTGTCGAAGTGTAATAAATACCACATGGGAGATTCTGCATCATCAGACGGGACAGGAAACCGTCAACCTTCGAAAGGGGCCCTGCATGGGAAGTCCGAAAAAATACTACGCTGTCGCCCGAGGGCGCCGGCCGGGCATCTATGACGCCTGGTTCGGAACGGGAGGCGCCGAAGAGCAAATCCGCGGCTATGCCGGAGCCCTCTACCGGGGTTTTGCGACGCGGGAGGAGGCACGGCAGTGGCTGAGGGACCCGGCGGTTCAAACCGGGAAACGATCATGCGTTGCGGATGTCGAAATCAATCCCGCTGAACGCGAGACCCCGTCGGGGCGGATTGTTGCTTATACCGATGGGGCCTGTGTGGGGAATCCGGGATCCGGGGGATACGGTGCAGTCATTCTCGACGGGGAGAGGCGGATGGAAATCGCACAGGGCTTCCGCCTGACCACCAACAACCGCATGGAACTGATGGCCTGCATCGCGGCGCTGGAAGCCCTAAGCGCGCCGGCGGTCGTCGACCTGTACAGCGATTCGCGTTACGTGGTCAACGGAATCTGCAAGGGTTGGGCCCGGAAATGGCGAGCCAACGGCTGGATGCGCACAAAGGAGAAGGCCGCCGAAAATGCGGACCTGTGGTCAAGGCTCCTCGATCTGTGCGAGAGACACCGGGTGCGGTTTGTCTGGGTCCGCGGCCACGCCGGAAACCGGGAGAACGAACGCTGCGATCAACTGGCGACCGGTGCGGCGCAAAGCCCCAACCGGATAGAGGATGAAGCCTACATTACCGGCCGGACCAGGGTAACGGAAGGAGCCGTCATCGGGACGGGCTGAGTCCGGTCTTCCAAACGGGTCGAGGTATCCCACAGGGGCGAATCGGCAGTCCGAACGATCTTCATCCTGACGAGCAAGCGTCGGGGTTTTCCGAGACGGTTTTTTCAAAATGGTGGAAGTCCCGGATATGGGTGAAATCTCCGCCCCAGCGCCAGCCTTTTTCCAGAAAAGCGCTGACCACGGGATGGTTTTGGGAGAACGTGCCGGGTTGGTGCGGCTTCCGGAAGGCTCCTGCGGGGACGACACGGCCGTCCGGATAGATCGCCGGGTTTTCCCGCGGATTGATGTCCACCGCCCGGCCCAAGGCGTGCAGGGAGATCCGGTTGGTCCCCGCGACGAGCCGGTGGTTGAAAGCGGAGCTGTTGTCCACGGCCATCGATGCCTCGTCGGACCAGCCGAATCGGACGATCGGCACGACGCGCGCCACCGGAAATGATTGCCGCTCCATCAGCTCGAAAAGCTCCAGAAGATCGGCTGCAAGATCCCGGTGGACGACAAGCTGGCCTTTGTGACGGCGCCCGTCGAAACCGCGGTAAAAGACATCGATCAGGCGGAGACTCTCCAGGATCTTCGACGGCGCCGCTGTCCCCGCCACCGCCTGGGTAAAGTCCATTGCACTGTCCACGATCACGCCTTCGTCAGCCATCTTCCGATTCTCCAGGGCGCCGTCCCGATCTACCGGTGATACGCTTTCCCCGACGCGCCCATTCCATCCGGATCCGGTTTTACACTATACTGATCTTTGCGACGGGTCAACCCGCACGGCGCCGGGGATTCCAATTGCCGATTCGAATCATCCCGGCCGGACCGTCAGGCATTTGAGGTTGCCTCCGCTACAAGGTGACATCATTCCGCGGGGAGCATTGACACCAGAGGGTCTTTTCCGTATAGTGGCGCCCACCCCCGGAGGGGTCCGGTGAATAACCGAAAGACTGATTCTATGCCATGAAATGGAAAACCTGGTTTTTGCTCCTGTCTTCGCTCTTTCTACTCCCGTCTTATGTCCATTCCGGGGATTCGAAAAATTACCATGTCACCCTGTACGGGGCCATGCTCACGGACGGCGCATTGGCCGAGACGGCCATCTTCAAGGCGAAACTGGACAACGACTTCAAGTTTGCCACGGTCGCGGCCGGAGCAAAAATCGGGAATCTCTTTGATTGGATCGATTTCGAACTGGAAGGGCAGGCGGTCAAACACCTGGAAGGCCAGCACCACTGGGAGTTCAACAGCCTGGTGATCGCGCGCTGGCTCCACTTCCCGTGGAACGACATCGTGAAAACCAGTTTCGCCGTCGGCGAGGGGCTTTCCCTGGCTACGAACAAGTCGGTGTCCGAGGAAAAATACCATGGCGTGAAAACGGACAAATTCCTGAATTACCTGATGTTCGAATTTGATTTTGCCCTTCCCCATGAACCGAGCTGGAGCCTGGTCACCCGAATCCACCATCGCTCAGGGGTATTTGGCCTGTTCGGCGGGGTTCACGGGGCAACCAACGCCTTCAGTTTGGGAATCCGCTACCATTTCTGACCATTACGGTCCCTTTTTCCCGTTGATAAATTTTACAGGTTCGCTTACAAGTGCGTCAGCGCCTCAGCCCACAGCGGGCCGGCGTGCAGACAACGAAAACGGAGGTTTCATGGGCGTTTCCGGAACGACTCTCCTTGCTTTGCTGGCTTGTCTGATCGCAGCGATGCCGGCAGGGGCCGTCAAGAACGACAAGACCCTCTATGAGGGGGATTCCATCTATCACCACATCACCATCCGCGAGGACAGCGGGGAGCGGTGCATGATCTTCGGCCGGCAGCGCGATCTCCGCCAGACCTGCATCGATCTCGCAAAACCGGACGCCTCGGTTTTTGAATACTCGGCCATGATGTTTGCGGGCTTTCTTTTCAGGCCCGATGCCGAAAAGATCTGCCTGATCGGCCTTGGCGGTGGCTACATCCCGACGGTTTTTCGGATGCATCTCCCGAAGGTTCGACTGCAAACGGTTGAGGTGGACCCCCTCGTGGAAAAGCTCGCCCGGAAATATTTTTCCTTCACCGTCCCGGCCGGCCAGGCACTCGCCATCGATGACGGCCGGCAGTTTCTGAAGAAAAGCCGGGAGCGCTACGACCAGATCTGGCTCGATGCCTTCAATTCCGACTACATCCCGGCGCACATGACGACAAAGGAGTTCCTGCAGCTTGCCAAATCGCGCCTGACCGACGGGGGAATCGTCATCCAGAACCTTTTCTGCGACAACCGGATGTACGACGCACAGATCGCGACCTTCCAGGCGGTTTTTAAGAGGGTGTTCTTCTTCGAAGGGCAGAGAAGCGGGAGCTGCATCATCGTGGCCTCCGACCGACCCGCCTGCGAGCCGGCGGGGTTGCGAAAGCAGGCGGAGAAATGGGGCGGAAAGATCGGCCGGATCGACCTTATCGCCGAGTCCGGCAAATGCAGGGTTTCTCTGATCCTCAAGAATGACCCCGTTCTGACGGATGACTTCAATCCGGCCAACCTGCTGCTGATGCAGAAAAAATAGAGGATCCGTCCGAACGGGAATGGAAAAGAACGCCGTTGATGAAGGCGTCGGTGCGGAGGAAGGGCGATGCCGATGGTGTATGCCGTTTTCATTTTGCTTCTCGTGACCTTCGGCGCGGTGGTGATGAGCCTGGAGATTCTCTCCTCGAACCTGATGTCTCCCTACTTCGGGGGCTCCATCTATATCTGGGGAAGCATCATCAGCTCGTTCATGGTGCACTTCTCCGTGGGTTACGTGGCCGGCGGCTACCTGTCGCGACGCTATCCCCGGATCTCGGTGCTCGCGGTTTTCCTCTTCGTCGGTTCGCTTTGGGTGGTGGGAATCCCGACCTTCTACAAACCCGTTTGCGAACTCGTATCCGACCGCATCGCGGACGTCCGCCTCGGCTCGCTGATTGCGATGAACCTGATCTTCTTCCTTCCGGTCTCGATCATGGCGATGGTTTCCCCCTACATCATCGGGATTACCGTCTCCTGGAAGCGGCAGTCGTGGCTCACCGGCGGAATGGTCCTCTTCATCTCCACCGTCGGTTCGTTCTTCGGCACGAATATCACGGCCTTCTACCTGATCGGCCTCTTTCCGGTTTCGCGGATTGTCGTCGGCCTGGGGCTGATCTGTCTTTGCGTTGTCCTCTTGACCCTCGCGCTTCGCCCCGATCGCAAAATAGGAAAATAGATCCGTCCACGGTTTTCCTGATCTCCTTTTTCAATCAGCCTAAATAGGCTTCCCTTCAAGGGTGAGTTTCATTGACCTCCCCCGTTCGGGATGATAGGATCGCGAAAATTTTTCAGAGGAGACAAACATGATTATCCTGTCAACCGGCTTTGGGGAGGTGACCATCGAACTCTACGACGCCGAAGCGCCCATTTCCGTTCAGAATTTTCTTCAGTACGTCGAAGACGGTTTCTTCGACGGCACGATCTTTCACCGCGTCATCCCCGACTTCGTCCTTCAGGGCGGTGGCTTCACGGCCGACATGAAACAAAAGAAAACCCGTCCGCCGATCAAAAACGAAGCCGAAAACGGTCTGAAGAACAAACGGGGAACCCTGTCGATGGCCCGCACCCAGGAGATCGACAGCGCAACCTCTCAGTTCTTCATCAACCTCAAGGACAACGATTTTCTCGACCACGGCACGCGGGATTTCGGCTACGCGGTCTTCGCAAAGGTCGCGGACGGCATGGAGATCATCGACCGGATCGCTCAGGTTGCTACGGGAAACAACGGTATGCACCGGGATGTTCCATTGGAGCCGGTCGTCATCCTCTCCGCAAAGCGGGTATAGCAAACGCTTTGATCCGGCCGCCCGTCTACGCCCGGTCCGGAAGCGCGGGCTCCCCGTCCCTGCTTATCGCCGGCGCCGGGATATTTCTTGACAAGGATCGGGGGTTTGAGATAGGGCTATGCGGTCGCGCCATATCCCGGAAAGGCGCAGGATCGGACGACCTGCAGCCGGGAAACTGAGCCTGAAACGGAACGAACAGGAGAGGGTGACCACAGACAAGGACATGTATTTTTCAAAGAAGACATTGGATGATTCTAAGCGCCTCATCGCGAAGTGGGAAGAGGAGGTGAGGCGTGCAACAGAAGGAGCGCCCGAGCGGAAAGCCCGCCGGTCAACCGTTTCCGATCTGGAAATCAAACGGCTCTATACCCCGGAAGACATCTCGGGAACGGATTTCGCAAGGGACGTGGGCGCCCCGGGGGAGTATCCGTTTCTTCGAGGAAACCAGGCCACCGGATACCGCGGCCGCTGCTGGACCTTCCGGATGTTTTCCGGAATGGGCAGCGCGAAGGACACCAACGCACGCTGGCGCATGCTTCTGAAGGAAGGGCAGACCGGCCTCAGCACCGCCTTCGATTTCCCGACCCTCATGGGATACGACAGCGACTCTCCGAAAGCCCGGGGCGAATGCGGCCGCTGCGGCGTGGCCATCGACACCCTCGATGATTTCCTGGTCCTGATGGAGGGGATCCCGATGGACCAGGTCACCACCTCCATGACGATCAACCCGCCCGCCACCGCGCTGTGGGCGATGTACTGCGCGGCGGCGGAGTGCAACGGCGTTCCGCTGTCGAAGATCGGCGGGACGATCCAGAACGATATGCTCAAGGAGTTCATTGCCCAGAAGACCTTCATGTGTCCTCCCGAGCCCTCCGTGCGGCTGATCAGCGACACGGTCGAATTCGGGACGAAGCAGGTCCCCAAGTGGAACACGATCAGCATCAGCGGATACCATATCCGGGAGGCCGGTTCCACGGCCGTCCAGGAACTGGCCTTTACGCTGCGCGACGGGATCGAATACGTGGAGGACGTCATCCGCCGCAAAGGGCTCGATGTGGACGAATTCGCCCCCCGGCTTTCCTTTTTCTTCAACTCCCACATCGACTTCTTCGAGGAGATCTGCAAGATGCGGGCGGCGCGCCGGATCTGGGCGCGGGTGATGCGCGACCGCTTCCATGCGAAAAACCCCCGCTCGCTCTGGATGCGGTTTCACACACAGACGGCCGGCTGTTCCCTGACGGCCCAGCAGCCCTACAACAACGTCGTCCGGACGGCCTTCGAGGCCCTTGCGGCGGTTCTCGGCGGAACCCAATCCCTGCATACGAACTCGCTGGACGAGGTTCTCTGCCTTCCCTCCGACCACGCGGTCGAAATCGCGCTGCGCACCCAGCAGATCCTTGCCGAGGAGACCGGCGTGGCGAATACCATCGACCCGCTGGCCGGCTCCTATTTCGTCGAGTCCCTGACGAACCGGATGGAGGAAGAGGCGATGGCGTATATCGAGCAGATCGACCAAATGGGCGGGATGGTCGCGGCGATCGACAAGGGATTCCCGCAGATGGAAATTGCCGATGCCGCCTACCGTTTCCAGCAGCAGATCGATGCGGGCGAAAAGATCATGGTGGGCGTCAACAAATATGCAAATGCCGCCAAGCAGGAGATCCCCGTCGTCGACATCGACGAGCGGATCGAGGAGGAGCAGATCGCGCGCCTTGCGGACGTCAAGCGAAGGCGGGATTTTCGGGCCGTCAAGCGGGACCTGGACGCCTTGAAAAGCGCCTGCAAGACGGGGAAGAACGTTATGCCGTATTGCATCGAAGCGGTGAAGGACCGGGCAACGGTCCAGGAGATCTGCGACATCTACCGGGAGGTCTTCGGTGAATACCGGGACCCCGGTCTCTATTAGCGAAAATCTTTTCCGAGGTAGCCGAATGGCGGAGAAAAAGATACGGATCATGGTGGCCAAACCGGGCCTGGACGGTCATGACCGGGGGGCGCGGGTTCTCGCCCGTTGTTTCCGGGACGCGGGCTTCGAGGTCATCTACACGGGCTGCCACCAGACCCCGGAACAGATCGCCGCAACGGCCATCCAGGAAGACGTGGACCTGGTCGGCCTGAGCTGCCTCTCCGGAGCGCACCGCTACCTGTTCCCCCGCGTGGTTGAACTTCTCAGGGAACGGGGCGCGGGCGATATTGCCGTGATCGGCGGCGGAATCATTCCCGACCAGGACTTCCAGTCGCTTTACGACGCCGGCATCCGGGCGATCTTCACGCCCGGCGCTCCTCTCGACGACATCGTGAGCTGGGTCCGGTCGAACATCCGGCCGAGGGGGAACGCATGACGGCGTCATCCGAGGAAAGGGAGCAACTGCAAAAGATCCGCGCCGGGGACGTCAGAACCGCTTCCCGCCTGATCCGGAACCTGGAGGATGAGATCCCCGAGGCGAGGAGCGCCATCAAGCGGATTTTTCCCTACACCGGCCGCGCCCATGTCGTCGGCATTACCGGCGCTCCCGGGGCGGGAAAGAGCACCCTGGTCGACGCGCTCATTGCCTCATTCCGGAAGCAGCAGAAGGGCGTCGGCGTTCTTGCCGTCGATCCGACCTCTCCATTCACCGGGGGCGCCATCCTGGGGGACCGGATCCGGATGCAGCGCCATGCCGAAGACCCGGGCGTCTTTGTCCGCAGTCTCGCCACCCGCGGCGCGTTGGGCGGCCTCTCGAAGGCGGTCGGCGACGCGGTGCATGTGATGGACGTCATGGGAAAGGAGCTGATCCTGGTGGAAACCGTCGGGACCGGGCAGCAGGAGGTGGAGATCATCAATCACTCCCATACGGTCCTCGTGGTCCTGGTCCCGGGAATGGGCGACGAGATCCAGGCGATCAAGGCGGGAATCATGGAAATCGCCGACATCTTCGTGATCAACAAGGCAGACCGCGACGGCTCTCACCAGCTTGCAAACGAACTCATGGCCATGCTGAACATGATTCAGGAATTCCCCGGCGGCTGGCGCCCGCCGGTGATCCGCATCGGAAACTGTTTCGATCCGGGACCCTTTGCGGAGAGCCTGGGGGAACTTTCCACGGCAATCTCCGATCATTACCGGAGCCTCGTCGAGACGGATCTGCTGGGCGACCGGATGAAGCGCAAGGCGATGGTCGAGATCCACGAAGCGCTTCGCGACGCGATCCTGGCGCCGATCCTCCGCGAAATGACGGAAAGCGGGGAGATGGAGGAGATCGCCGGAAGGCTGTTGCGAAAGGAGACGGACCCCTACACCATCGCCGAGGAGGTCGCCCGCCGCCGCCTGAAATAGCGGCAAAGAGGGGCAGGAAGAGATGGAAGACACGATCATCCGCAGGCCAAACAGCCGAGGGCTTGTTCTGGTTCATACCGGCAACGGCAAGGGGAAAACGACGGCCGCCTTCGGGCAGGCCCTGCGCGCGGTCGGCCAGGGGCTCCGCGTTTGCGTCATCCAATTCATGAAGGGAAGAAAGTATGGGGAGTTTCTGGCCGCGGAGCGCTATCTCCCCCCGAACCTCACCATTCATCTCTCCGGCCTGGACAGCTTTGTCATGAGGGACAAACCCGCGCCGGCGGACATCGAACTCGCAAGGAAGGGGCTCGACATGGCCCGCGAGGCGGTTTCATCCGGGAATTATGACATGGTGATCTCCGGATGAGATCAACGTTGTGGTCGACTTCGCCGATTCCCTCGAAGAGGTCATCACCTTGATCTCGGAACAAACCCGCCGCATTGGATCTGCTCACCGGCCGCTACGCCGCTCCGGAAATTATGGAGCTGGCCGACACGGTGAGCGAGGTTCGTGAAATCAAGCACCACTACAACGCCGGCATCAAGGACCGTGCCGGGATCGAATACTGATGGAACTGTCCGTCATCGCTTCGGGAAGCAACGGCAACTGTTGCCTCGTCCGGTCGAACGGCACTTCCGTTCTGTTTGATGCCGGAAAAAGCTACGGCGAAACGGCCGGAAGGATGGCCCGCCTCGGGAAAAACATCCGGGACGTCAACGGAATCGTCCTGTCCCACGCCCACGCCGACCATTATCTGGGGATCGGACCGATCGCCAGAAGGCTTCACATTCCCGTTTATGTCCGCAAAGAGGTTTATTCGGCTTGCCGGTGGAGGCTGGGACCGGTCGACGTCCGCCATTTCGACGGCGGCTTCCGGATCGGAAACCTGGCCGTCACTCCGGTGGAGACCGCCCATGACGTCGCTTCCTGCGGCTTTGTCATCGGCCGGTTCGGGATCTTCACGGATACGGGGTGCATCACCGCCCCCATGCGGGAGGTGATCGCAGACCTCGACGCGATTGTTCTGGAATCGAATTACGATGAGGAGATGCTGATGAACGGTCCATACCCCCGTCACCTCAAGGAGAGAATCGCGTCCGAACGGGGCCATCTCAGCAATGAGGCCGCCGGCGATTTTATCTGCCGGTACGGGAGACATCTGTCGATGGTCTTTCTGGCACACATCTCCGAGATGAACAACAGCGCGGAAAGGGTGAGGGAGACTTTCGAATCGATCAATGAGGACCAGCCGTATGTCGTCTGTTCAAGATCCCGGGAAACGGGAACATACCGACTCGACTGATTTGGACGGGAGATGGATACAAAAGGCCCCGGCGGTTTCACTTCGCCGGGGCTTTTCTTTTTTTAACGGCAACTGACGCAGACCGCGAGGTCGTCCGTCGGGACCTCGGCCTTGCGACTGATGTAGGCCAGCTGATCCTCCGGCGCGAAGTAGCGCCCGCAGACCTTGCAGGCCTGCATCTTGAAGGTTCGTCCCCAGATCGTCCTCTCGTCCCCCGATTCCGAGGTGGTCATCTCGATGTGTCCGGTGGGACAGACGTAGGCGCAGGCGCCGCAACCGATACAGACCGCCGACTCCTCCTGGAACGGGGTGCAGACGTTCTTATCCGGTCCCCGGTAGGAAAAACCGATGGCGCTGACCCCGACGATCTTCTCGCAGGTCCGGACGCACATCCGGCAGAGAATGCACTTTACGTTGTCCTTGTCCGGAGTGAATCTCGGCTCGGGCGCGACACCCATTTCGGCCGCCATCTCCTTGAGCTGTCTCGACTCGGGACAGCGGGCCAGAAGCAGCTGGAGGACCAGACGGCGGACGTTCATCACCCGCTCGCTCTTCGTATCCACCGCCAGCCCCTCCGCCACGGGATACAGACAGGACGTTACGATGCGTGTCCTCTTTCCCTGCTTGGCCTCAACGACACAGAGACGGCACGATCCCGTGGGCTCCAGGGACTCATGGTTGCACAGGGTCGGGATGACGATTCCGTTCTCCCGGGCGACCTCCAGAACGGTCTGCCCGGCCTCCGCTTCGATCTTCTTGTTGTCTATCGTCAGATTGATCATTGTCTCTACCTTTACCTCACGATGATGGCGTCAAATTTACAGCTTTCCCTGCAGGCGCCGCATTTGGTGCATTTCGCCGGATCGATGGTGTGAACCTTTTTCCGCTCGCCGCTCGCCGCCCCGGTCGGACAAACCTTGCTGCAGACGGTGCAGCCGGTGCATTTCTCGGGGTCGACGCTGTAGGTGATCAGATCCCTGCAGACGCCGGCGGGACATCGCTTTTCCCTGATGTGGGCCACGTACTCGTCGCGGAAATAGCGGATCGTGCTGAGCACCGGATTGGGGGCGCTGTTGCCCAGGGCGCAGAGCGCGCCGTCCTTGATCCCCTGCGAGATCGACTCGAGGAGCTCCACATCCCCTTCCTGACCCCTACCCTCGGTGATGTCCGCGAGGATGTCCCGCATCCGCCGGATTCCCTCCCGGCACGGAACGCACTTTCCACAGGATTCGGAAACCAGGAAGTTGGTGAAGTATTTTGCGATGTTGACCATGCAGTTCTGATCGTCCATGACGATCATTCCGCCGGAGCCCATCATCGATCCGATCTTGACCAGTTCGTCGAAATCCACCGGCATATCGAGGAACTGCTCGGGGATACAGCCGCCCGAAGGACCGCCCGTCTGGATCGCCTTGAACTTCCGGCCGCCGGGGATCCCGCCGCCGATCTCGAAGACGATCTTGCGAAGCGTCGTTCCCATCGGAACCTCGACGAGGCCCGTGTTGTTGATCTTGCCCACCAGCGAAAAGATCTTCGTTCCCTTGCTTCCGGCCGTTCCCATGGAGGCGTACCAATCGGCGCCCCTGTTGATGATGAACGGGACATTGGCCCAGGTCTCGACGTTGTTGAGGTTCGTCGGCTTGTCGTAGAGACCCTTGTGGGTGGCATGGATGTATTTCGCGCGGGGCTCGCCGGCCCTTCCCTCCAGCGAAGCAAAGAGCGCCGAGGATTCGCCGCAGACGAACGCGCCGCCGCCCCGGTTGATCTTCACATCGAAGGAAAAGTTGCTGCCCAGAATGTTCTTGCCCAGGAGCCCCGCCTCGCGGGCCTGCTGCATCGCCCGCGTGATGTTGCTCACCGCCAGCGGGTATTCGTTGCGGACATAGATGTAGCCCTCGCTGGAGCCGATCGCGTAGGCGCCGATGATCATCCCTTCGAGGATCAGGTGGGGATTTCCCTCCAGGAGGCTGCGGTCCATGTAGGCGCCGGGATCGCCCTCGTCCGCGTTGCAGATGACATACTTGGGCTCGCCCTCGGCCTTGCGGGTCTCATCCCACTTCCAGCCCGCCGGGAATCCGCCGCCGCCCCTGCCCCGGAGGTTGGCCTTGATCACCTCCTGGATGATCTCCTCGGGCTTCATCGTCAGGGCCTTCCCCAGCGCGCTGTAGCCGTCGATGGCCAGGTAGTCTTCGAGCTTCTCCGGATCGATCTTGAAGTTCAGGCCGAAGACCAGGCGGGTCTGCTTCTTGTAGAAGGGAACTTCCTCCTCGTGGACGATTTTCTCGCCCGTGGCGGGGTCCACGTAGAGGAGCCGGTCGATCACCTCCCCCTTCAGCAGGGTCTTGTCGATGATCTCGGCCGCGTCGCCCAGCCCGACGCGCTGGTAGAAGATGTTTTCCGGGCCGACGACGACCATCGGGCCCCGTTCGCAGAAGCCGTGACATCCGCTGGTCCGAAAGTCGATCTTGTCGGTTAGATTCCGCTTGGCAAGCTCCTCGCGGAAACTGTCGATCAATTTCTGGGTTCCATAGGCCAGACAACCCGTCCCGCCGCAGATCGTGACCGAGGGCTTCTTCGGATCGCGGCCCGCCTTGAACCTCTTCTGCACGTTTTTCAATTCGTCGAAGGATTTAATCTTGCTCATCATCAGTCGCACCCTTCTTCCCTAATTTCTTGAGAATCTTTGTCGATTTGGCGATGTTCATGTGACCGTTGTATTCGCCGTTCACCACCAGAATGGGCCCCAGCGCGCAGGCTCCGAGACAGCCGACCGTTTCGAAGGAAAATTCGAGATCGGGTGTCGTGTCTCCGTCCTTGATGCCCAGGATATCCGAGATGTTGCGGGCGATCAGGTCGGCGCCGCGGACGTGACAGGCCGTCCCCATGCAGAGCGTCAACTGATGTCGTCCCTTGGGCTTGAGGCTGAAGGCCTTGTAAAAGGTCGCCACTTCGTAAACACGGCTGATCGGCACGTTGAGGTTGGAACTGACCGCAGACAGGGCGTCTTTGGGAAGGTAATTGAACTCCCTCTGGACATCCTGAAGGATGGGAACGATAAAACTCTTATCGGACCCGTACCTCTTGATGATATCTTTGACTTTGTCTTCCATCGAGTGCTACCCCTTTTCGATAGTCTGTTGTAACCGTTTCCTGAAGCGCTTAGAGGGCTTTCAACTCGTCCCAAGACTTCGAGTGGTTCACCTTGTTCATCAGTTTGTTGTATTCCATGAGCACACGCCCCTGGATCCCCTGGATTTGATCCGGTGTGAGATGGCGGAATCGCCCCTGCGGTTTGAGGTAATCCGATACGGGACGAAGCTTCTCCGGCGGATCCACCGTGATCCGGTATTTTCCGTATTCGACTTCATACAGCGGGAAGACCCCCGTCTCCACGGCCAGTCGACCCATCTTGATGCAGGTTTCGGAGGCGGAGCGCCAGCCCGTGGGACACACGGACAGGCAGTGGATGTAGGAGGGTCCTTTGATGCTGCGCGCCTTTTTTACCTTGTTCATGAAATCGATCGGATAGCTGTGGCAGGCGGTCGCCACATAAGGCAGGCCGTGCTCCACCATGATCTCCGCCACATTCTTCTTCCAGGTCTTGTTCCCGATGCTCACCTTGCCGGCCGGGGCCGTGGTCGTGGACGAACCGAAAGGCGTGGCGCCCGAGCGCTGGATGCCGGTATTCATATACGCCTCGTTGTCGAAGCAGACATACAGCATGTCGTGTCCCCGCTCCATTGCCCCGGACAGGGCCTGGAATCCGATGTCCACCGTCCCGCCGTCGCCGCCGATGGCCACCGCCTTGACGTCGCGATCGGGAATTCTTCCCTTGCGGCGCAGGGCCTTGAGGGCTGCGGAGACGCCGGAGCCGACCGAGGCGGAATTCGGGAACGCCACGTGGATCCAGGGCAGGCTCCAGGAGGTCGTCGGATAGACGCAGGAGATGACTTCCATGCAGCCCGTCGCATTGGCAACGACCGTGTCCTTGCCGAGCGCCTTGCACATCATGCGGATCGCCAGCGCCTCCCCGCAACCCTGGCAGGCGCGGTGACCGGGGCCGAAGTACTCCTTCTTCTCGATCAGCTTCGGAACATAAAGCTCATAATTTTCAAACACCTTATTGGGATTTACCGTTGCAGTGCTCATTCCCTTGCTCCATAAATTTCATAGGCATTTTCCGGCTTTACCTTCTTGGTTGAGGCCGTCTTCTCTGCCATCTTGACAAAATCCTCCACCGTCACGTCGCGGCCGCCCAGGCCGATAATGAAATTCAGCGTCTTGGGCTTCTTGGGCTCGTCGTACAGTGCAGACCGGATCTCGGCAAACACCGGACCCCCCGGACCGCCGCAGGAGAGCGCCCGGTCCATCACGGCCAGGGCCTTCGCGCCTTTGACCGCTTTCCGGAGTTCCTCGAAGGGGAAGGGCCGCCACAGCTTGATCTTCAGCAACCCCACGGGCATCCCGTCTTTGCGAAGTTCATCCACGGCAATTTCCGCAGTCTCGCCCATGGACCCCATTGTTACGATGAGGGTTTCCGCTCCTTCCGTCTTGTAGGACTCGATCGGCTCGTACTTCCGTCCGAACTGCTTTTCCCACTCCTTCCAGACAGCAAGAATGACCTTTTTGGATTGCAGCATCGCTTCGTTCTTGGCACGCACCGCCTCATTGTAAATCTCAGGAGCCCCCAGTGAACCCATGCTCATCGGCTGGTCCGGATGCAACTGGGCGAACGGCTTGTACGGCGGCAGAAAACGATCCACCTCCTCCTGATCGGGCATCCAGATCGGCTCCACGACGTGGGTGAGCTGGAAACCGTCGAGATTGATGTTGACTGGAAGCATGACATCTCGGTGCTCGCCGATCTTGAACGCCTGGATCACCATGTCCACCGTTTCCTGACCGTTGGCGGCAAAAAGCGAAACCCATCCGGTATCGCGCTGATACATGATATCGCTGTGGTCGTTCCAGACGTTGATCGGACCGGATACCGCACGATTCCCGATCACCATGATCACCGGAAGCCTCATCGAAGGAACGATGGGGAGAACCTCCTGCATGAACAGCAGACCCTGGGAGCTTGTGGCGGTGAATGTCCGCGCGCCGGCGCCGGAGGCGCCGCAGCAGGCGCTGATGGCGGAATGTTCGGATTCCACGCAGATATATTCCGCATCGAGTCTTCCCTCGGCTACGATGTCCGACAGATGTTCCGGAACATGGGTGTTGGGGGTGATGGGGTAGGCCGCAATTACGTCAGGTCTGCACAAGGCCGCCGCCTCGGCCGCGGCGAGAGCTATTTCCATACCGATTCGTTTACCCATTCTCAATCCTCCTCATTGACCATGACGATCGCCTTCGGCCAGCATTCATGGGCGCAGATGCCGCACCCTTTGCAGTAATCGAGGTTCGCTTCAAAGAAACCGTCTTTGTCCTCAGTAATGCAGCCCTCGGGGCAGAACATGTAACAGACGCCGCACTTGATGCACTTGGAATTCTCCCAGATCGGCCTCTTCGCCCGCCAGCTTCCCGTGTGGTATTCCACGGCGCTTCCCGGCCGGAAAACCATGCATCCGGGATTGACCTCTCGCCAGGTTTCTGGCCATCTTTTTTCAGTCATCGTGATACCTCAAGTATGATTTGATCCTAATTGATGAATTTGACTTCGTCGTAGGCCCGCTTTGCGGCCGCCAGGTTTTTCGCCGCAATCCTGCCGAACCGCCCCTGGACCGGGCCTTCTATGGACTCGATCTTCACCGCGCCCGTGACCTTCACCACCGCCCCCAGCATCGTCGTGTTGGTGATCGGCACGCCCAGTTCCTTCCAGGCAATTCCCGTGGCATCCACGGTTGCGATCTTTCCCTCGAAACGGATATCCTTCTTCAGCTCCTCCAGGGATTTTGTGCTGTTGACGAGAAGAACTCCGCCAGGCTTCAAACCCTCGGCAACGTCCACCAGGGAAACCAGGCTCGGGTCCAGAACGACGACCACATCCGGATGGTAGATGCCGGATCGGATTTTGATCTGTTTGTCGTCGACACGGTTGAATCCGGTGACCGGCGCCCCGCGCCTCTCCGTCCCAAAGCTCGGGAACCCCTGCGCAAATTTCCCCTCTCCAATAGCGGACAGGGCGAACAGTTCCACCGACGTAACCGCTCCCTGACCGCCTCTTCCGTGCCATCTGATTTCTAACATGCGTCGAATCTCCCGTAATGATTGGCTTTAATCAGCAATTAGCCTTTTAAAAACGTGGCACCTTCTACCGCATTCGATCCTGGATGTCAAACACTATTTGCCGGACAATTTGCCCGAGAGGGATCGAATCCCGTCAAACCCCGCGACGAAATTCGATACACCTGGCCAGCGTCATCCGGTCCGTATACTTGAGATCGCCGCCCATCGGAACCCCCAGGGCGATTCGCGTAACCGTTACATCCTGTTCCTTCAGAAGCTTCGAGAGCAACAGCGCGGTGGTTTCCCCCTGGACGCTCGGATTGGTGGCCACGATCACCTCTTCAACCGGGTTGCCGGCAATCCGATCGAGAAGTTCCCGGATGCGGAGCTGTTCCGGACCGATGCCTTCCAAAGGGGCCAGCGCGCCGTGGAGAACGTGGTAGACGCCCCGATACCCGCCGCATGCCTCCAGCGCGATGAGTGAGTCGGGCTCCTCGACGACGCAGATGATTCCCCGGTTTCTCGACTCATCCGCGCAAACGCCGCAGAGCTCCCCCTCGGCAAGGTTGAAGCAGACGGAACAGAGGCGAATCTTCTGCTTGACGTCGAGGATGCTTTCGGCCAGTCGGCGCGCATCCTCCACGGAGCTCCGGAGAACGTGGTTCGCCAGCCGCGCCGCCGTCTTTTCCCCAATGCCGGGAAAACGCGCAAACTCCCTGATCAGACGCTGTATGGAGAGGGCGTACCCGGACATGGCGCCCCCTACATCAGGCCGGGGATCTGGAGCCCGCCCGTGATCTTCCCCATTTCGGATGCGGCCATCTCCTGGGCCTTGCGGATCCCCTCGTTCACCGCCGCGACCACCAGGTCCTGAAGCATGTCAACATCGTCCGGATTTACGACCTCTTTTTCGATTTTGATCGAGAGGAGTTCGAATTTTCCGTTGACGGTGACCGAGACCATTCCGCCGCCTGCTGTTGCATCCACCGTCTTTGATGCCAGCTCATCCTGCAGTTGCGCCATCCGCTCCTGCATCTTTTTGGCCTGTTTCATGATGTTTCCGAAATTCTGCACCGATACGACCTCCTTGGTTATGATCCCGAAACGCCGCACGGGCTGTTGAAAGACGCCCGTCCGCTGTGTTTCCTTTTTTTGAACCGGCTTCTACTCTTCCGGCGGCTCATCCGCGAACATCTCTTTCCCGTCCGGCCGGCGCCCGGAAAGATGCGCCGGGCTATGCTCCGGCGCCGGCGTCTCGCGCACCCTCACATCCCGAACCTCCGCGCCGGGAAAAATGTCGAGGATTTTTCGGACAAGCGGGTGGGAAAGGGCCTCCCGTCGGATCTCCTGAATGCGGTGGTTCTTTTCAGAACGGCCGTTGCCGTTTCCGTTGACGGACGGCGCCGCTCCCCCGTTCGCGGGAGCGACGGTCTCGAATTCCAGGGTGGTC
This sequence comes from Syntrophales bacterium, assembly GCA_040765725.1. GTDB lineage: Bacteria > Desulfobacterota > Syntrophia > Syntrophales > UBA5619 > UBA5619. The sequence goes on along the minus strand of JAXGRQ010000007.1, from coordinate 50,580 downwards.
TCCCGCCCGAAAAACTTGCGGCAGTGCTCGGCAAGCGCCGCCTTCCGTCCCATAACGTCATCGAAAAAGAGGTAGCCCTTCTCAAAACCGATTCGGAGACGACCCTCTTCACAGGCCAGACAGATCCCCGAATCGATTTTGGCGGACAGGGCCGGATCGTGACGCTTGACGAATTCCCGGTACCCCTGCCAGCCCTTGTCCGGGGTCCCGCCATCTCCCGTTCCCGGACCGGTCCGATAGGGAGCCTGCTTCTCCTCCGCCGGCGTGATCGCGGCCGCCTCCCCCGCTTTCTTCGCCGCATCCCCCCTTTCGAAGCGCTGTTTCCCCCTCGAACCGACCGATCCCTTCGTTTCCGGGCCCGCAGTGCCCGATGTCGGGTTCCCGCCCAAACGCCTCTCCAAACCCTCCATTCGGGTGATGACCGATTCGATCGGGATCAGCGGCTCCAGAAAGGCCATCCGGCAGAGAACCGCCTCCAGGTTCAACCTCGGGTTCTGGCTCCGGCGAACATTTTCCTCCTCGGACATCAGGATCTCCAGGTAGCGTTGAAGCGTATCCGTCGACTGTCCGTCCGCCTGCTCTTTCAGCTTGTCGGCCTCCTCCGCGGGAAGTTCGACCAGGTCCCCTTTCCCCCCGGCGATCCCGGTGAACAGAAGGTTCCGGAAATGGCCGAGAAGCGTCTGGAAGAAGTAGCGCATATCGAGCCCGGCATAGTAGGCTTCATCGATGATTTTCAGGCAGCGGCCGGCATCCCGGGCAAGAACCGCCTCGGACAGGGAGAAGAGGAAACGCCGGTCCGACCGGCCGAGGATCTCCTCCACCGCCGAATCCGCGATTTCGTCGCCCGCATAGGAGATCACCTGGTCAAAGATGCTCTGGGCGTCCCGGAGGCTGCCGTCTCCCGCCTCGGCGATCCAGGACAGGGCGCCGTCACTGACCCGTATGCCGTCCGATACGGCAATGTTTTTCAGGTTTTGAGTGATCTGTTTGAGTGCGATCCGCCGGAAATCGAAACATTGGCAACGGGAGAGGATCGTTGCAGGAACCTTCTGGGTCTCCGTCGTCGCGAAGATGAAGATCACATGGGCGGGCGGCTCCTCCAGCGTCTTGAGAAGGGCGTTGAAGGCCTCCCGGGTCAGCATGTGCACCTCGTCGATGATGTAGATCTTGTAGCGGCAGGAGGCCGGGACAAACTTGACGTTTTCACGCAGCTCCCGAATCTCATCGATTCCCCGATTGGAGGCGCCGTCGATCTCGCGAACGTCGATCGCATTTCCGTTCGTGATTTCAAGGCAATGGACGCACCGGTTGCAGGGGACCGGCGCCGGGCCCGATTCGCAGTTCAGCGCCTTCGCAAGGATCCGCGCGACCGAAGTTTTCCCGACCCCGCGCGGCCCGCTGAACAGAAAGGCGTGGGCGATGCGCTGCTGGGTGATCGCGTTCTGCAGCGTCCGGACGACATGATCCTGCCCCAGGACGTCTTCAAAGACCTGGGGCCTGCATTTTCGCGCGAGAACTCGGTATTCCACGGGAGCTCCTGGGAGATGAGGAAAAACAGACAGCCGGGCTGACCCGCGGCACACGCCGGTGACTGCTGCCGCTGCTTCCTTCCGGACCTGACGGGGTTCACAGGCCGCCGTCGCACGGGGCCCGGCCATCTTTCCTGTCGGAGAACCGGCCCGATCCTTTGGCTTTCTGCGGGCAAAACGCCAAAATCACCGATCGGATCCCCTGATTTCTGGCGGAGAGAGCGGGATTTGAACCCGCGGTACACCTTTGGGGGCGTACACACGATTTCCAGTCGTGCTCCTTCAGCCGCTCGGACATCTCTCCGGTACATCCTGCTGAAAAGCGTGGCATTATAGAGAGGTGAAAAACGTTCTGTCAAGAAATTAAAAACCGTGAAAAAATCAAATAACTTGAAGGCACCGCACCGATTCCGTCCGGTTGCGGACGCGCCGACGGACGACCATCCCGCGCTTGTTTTTTTCGGACGGATGGGGTAGGAACCGGTCACAGAGGGCGGATCGGAACATTCCGAAAAGAGGGTCCCGATGCGCCGATATTCGTGTTCGAGGCAAACGCAGGAACGGCGATTGCCTCCCCCTTGCACCCAGGAGAAGCCATGCGGATTTTTGTGACCGGCGGCGCGGGATATATCGGCAGCCATGTGGTCAAGGCCCTCGGGAAGGAGGGGCATGAGCTCCTCGTCTACGACAACCTTTCCACCGGCCACGAGTGGGCGGTCCTGAGCGGCCGCCTGCTGCGGGGCGATCTGGCCGACCGGACGGCGATCCGGGAGGCGCTCCGCGACTTTCGCCCGGAGGCGGTCATGCATTTCGCCGCCTCGATTCAGGTGGAGGAATCGGTCCGGGAACCCCTCGCCTACTACCGAAACAACGTCATCCACACGCTGAACCTTCTGGAGGCGATGCGCGAGACCGGCACGGCGCGGTTCCTCTACTCCTCGACGGCCGCCGTGTACGGCATCCCCGAGACGATCCCCGTCGACGAACGGGCGCCGCTCCGGCCGATCAACCCCTACGGCGCATCGAAGGTCATGGTGGAGCAGATCCTCGCGGACCTGGCCGCCGCAAGCGATTTCCGCTATTGCGCCCTTCGCTACTTCAACGTCGCCGGGGCTGACCCGGAAGGGCGGATCGGCCAGGCCTATCGCAATCCGACCCATCTGATCACGCGGGCGCTGAAAACAGCCAAAGGCGAATCCCCGAAACTCTCCATCTATGGGACGGACTATCCGACGCCCGACGGAACCTGCGTTCGCGATTACATCCATGTGGACGATCTCGCGTCCGCTCACCTGTCGGCCCTCGACCGGCTGATGCGGACCGGCGAAACCGAAATCATGAACTGCGGATACGGCCACGGCTATTCGGTCCGCGAGGTGGTGGACGTCGCGCGGAAGGTCACCGGCGTCGCCTTTGCCGTAGAGCAGACCGGCCGCCGAGCGGGCGATCCCCCCGCATTGGTGGCGGACAGCCGACGGATCCGGAAACTCACTGGCTGGAAGCCGCTTCACGACGATCTCGAATTCATCATCCGAACCGCCTGGGAATGGGAGAAAAAACAAAAATGAATTTTATCGACCTGGCCGCGCAGCAGCGACGGATTTCGAAAGAATTGAACGCCAACATCGCCCGGGTTCTCGCCCACGGCCAGTACATCAACGGCCCGGAGGTCCGGGAGCTGGAATCGGCGCTCGCCGTCTATGTCGACGCGAAACATGCGGTGGGCTGCGCGTCCGGCACCGACGCATTGCTGATGGCGCTGATGGCGCTCGACATCGGCCCGGGGGACGCGGTTTTGACCAGCCCGTTCACCTTTTTTGCAACCGCCGAGGTGATCTCGCTCGTCGGCGCGACGCCGGTCTTCGTGGATATCGATCCCGCCACCTTCAACATCGACCCGGTGAAGCTGGAGCAGGCCGTCAGGGCCGTCGAAAAGGGCGATTCCTCCCTCCATCCGCTGCCCGTCACGGCCGGCGGAAAACTTCGCGCCCGCGCCGTCATTCCCGTCGATCTTTTCGGCCTCCCCGCGGACTATGACGCGATCGAGGCCATTGCCGCGCGCAGCAACCTTTCGGTCATCGAGGACGCGGCCCAGTCCTTCGGCGGCGAATACAACGGGAAAAAATCCTGCTCCTTCGGCCGGATCGCCTGCACCTCCTTCTTCCCGGCCAAGCCGCTCGGCTGTTACGGCGACGGGGGAATGTGCTTTACCGAAGACGATCGCGCTGCCGAGCGGCTCCGCTCCATCCGGGTTCACGGCCAGGGGAGCGACAAGTACGAGAACATCCGGATCGGGATCAACGGCCGCCTGGATACCCTTCAGGCCGCCATCCTCCTCTCCAAATTTGCGATCTTTCCCGAAGAGCTCGAACTCCGCCAGGAGGTCGCCCGGCGCTACAACGAACTCCTGGCCGGCACGGTCAAGACCCCGGAGGTTCCGAACGGTTACCGGAGCGCCTGGGCGCAGTACTCGATCCTTGTCGGGGATAACGCCGAGCGGACCTCGCGGATCGCCAAACTGAAAGAGGCCGGCATTCCGACGGCCATCTACTACCCGAAACCGCTCCACCTCCAGACGGCCTTTTCCGACCTGGGCTACAAGGAGGGGGATTTCCCTGTCAGCGAGGATTGCGCCCGGCGGATCTTCAGCCTTCCGATGCACCCCTATCTCGCCGCCAGGGAGCAGCGACGCATCGCCGCCCTGTTTCCATAAGAAGTTGAAGTCTCAAACAAAATAGACTTTTCGGGCCGAGCAAAGAGGGACATGATGAACAGCAGGCCGTTATTCACCAAGTACCTCAAAGAGCTTTCCGCAGTAGCCATGCAGGGCGACGCACGGGAGGAGAGCTTCTATCCGGTGTTGAAAACCATGCTGGAAGAGGCAGCGAAGGCCCAAGGTCGGGTGCATGTGCACGTGACCGCCCTGCCGAAACCAACCGATGCCGGGAACCCCGATTTTCGTCTGTGGAACGGGACGGACCGGATCATAGGCTATGTCGAAGCCAAGAAGCCGACGGAAGATCGGCTGGACGTCATCGAAGAGTCCGAACAGCTCAAGCGTTATCGCTCCACGTTTCCCAACCTCATCCTGACCAACTTTCTGGAGTTTCGGCTGTACCGGAACGGCGAACGGGTGGAGACGGTCTTGGCCGCCCGCAGCGCGGTTCTCCATCGGCTGCGAACGGCGCCGCCGCTGGAAAAACCGGACGAACTTTACGTCCTTCTCGATCGTTTCCTCGGTTTCTCTCTGCCCAGGGCCTTCACGGCGGAATCCCTGGCCGTCGAACTAGCCAAACGCACCCGATTCCTGCGGGATGTCGTTGCCCGGCAGCTCGAGCAGGAAAAGGACGCACCGGGTGTACTGACCGGGTTCTTCGAGGCCTTCAAGACCTACCTCATCGGCACGCTGACACCGGAGGACTTCGCCGATCTCTTCGCGCAGACGATCGCCTACGGTCTCTTTGCCGCCCGGACGCGCACCAAGAAGGACTTCAACCGCCGCGCCGCATTCGACAATATCCCGCACACCATCGGCGTTCTGCGAGACATCTTCCGTTTCATCTCCCTGGACGACCTGCCCGAGCAGCTTGCCTGGTGCGTGGACGACATCGCCCAGGTTCTGGCCGTGGCCGACGCACCCGGCATCCTGGGCCGCTATTACCGCGACGGCAAGGGCAGCGATCCCATCGTCCACTTCTACGAGACTTTCCTCGCGCAATATGACCCTGCCGAGCGCGAGCGGCGGGGCGTTTACTACACACCAGAGCCGGTGGTCGGCTACATCGTCCGTTCGCTGCACAGCCTCCTGAAAACCGACTTCGGCAAGCGCGACGGCCTCGCCTCCGACGGCGTGACCCTGCTCGACCCGGCGGCGGGGACCATGACCTTCATCGCCCGCGCCGCCGCGCAGGCCGTGGCCGAGTTCGAGGCCAAGTACGGCAAAGGCGGCCGCGCCGACTTCATCCGCCGCCACATCCTCAAGAACTTCTACGCCTTCGAACTGATGATGGCCCCCTATGCCGTCGGCCACCTCAAGATGAGCTTCTTCCTCGAGGAACTCGGCCACCGCCTCACTGACGACGAGCGCGTCCCGTTCTACCTCACCAACACCCTCGACAACGAGGAACTTGAACAGAGCCGCCTGCCCGGCTTCTCCGCCCTCGCCGAGGAATCCCGCCTAGCCGGAAAGGTCAAAAAGCAGACCCCGATCCTCGTCATCCTCGGTAATCCGCCGTACTCCGGCCATTCCACCAACATGGGCGAGTGGATTCGCGGGTTGATCGACGACTACAAGAAAGACGCGCCCGAACTGAAGCGGCCAGCCCAGGCAAAATGGCTGCAAGACGACTACGTCAAATTCCTGCGCTTCGCCCAATGGAAGATCGAGCAGGCCGGGCGCGGCGTCGTCGGAATGATCACCAACCATTCCTATCTCGACAATCCGACCTTCCGAGGAATGCGCCAGAGCCTCATGAGCACCTTCGACGACATCTACGTGCTCGATCTGCACGGCAACTCGCTCAAGAAGGAGACTTGTCCCGACGGCTCGCCGGACAAGAACGTTTTCGATATTCGCCAAGGTGTGGCTATCGCGTTCTTCGTGAAGAGAGGAGGCAAGACCAAGGCGGCCTGCGCAATCCGGCACGCTGAACGGCACGGCACGCGGGAGGCCAAGTACGACTGGATGAACGCGAATGATCTCGTCAAGACGGATTGGCAGCCCATCGCACCGGCGGCACGTTTCTACCTGTTCAAACCGACCGACGCCGACCTCCAGAAGACTTACGAACAGTTCACGCCCATCCCTGACGTGTTCAGCGAAAACGGGTCGCCCGCCCCCGGCATCGTGACCACGCACGACGAGTTCGCCATCTCGTGGACGGCCGATGAAGCCAGACGCAAGGTTCAGATGCTCCTCCAAACGCATACCGAGCACGAAGCCCGTTTGATTTGGAAACTGTGCAGCCAGAGTCAGTGGAGCTACGACCGCGCCAAGAAGGAGCTTGCAGACGGGGCTTGGCGCGATGCCGTCGTTCAGATTCTCTACCGCCCGTTCGACACACGCTGGACGGTGTTCAACGCGAACGTCGCCGTCCACCGGCGCGAGCGCGTCATGGACCACATGCTGGCCGGGGAGAATCTGGCTCTAGGCACTTGTCGCCAACTTGCGAAGCAGGGTTGGTGCCATGCTGTTGTCAGTGCTCAGATCACAGACGATTCGTTTGTCTCTAACCGGACGAAAGAGCGTGGTTATCTCATTCCCCTCTACATCTACCCGACCGCCGCGCGTGACGACCTCTTCGCCCAGCACGAGCCGGCCGAGCGCAAGCCGAACCTAAGCCCGTCCGTATTGGCCGCGCTGGCGGCGACCTACGGCAAGGCCCCGACGCCGGAAGCCATCTTCCACTACATCTACGCCGTGCTCTACGCGCCCGCCTACCGCACGAAGTACGCCGAGTTCCTAAAGATGGACTTCCCGCGCATCCCGTTCACGGCTGACGCCAAGCTGTTCAAGAAACTGGTCGCGCTGGGGGAGAAACTCGTCACCTTGCACCTGCTCAAGTCGCCCGACCTCGATCCGCCCGCCTGCCGGTTCGATGGCGACGGCAGCAACCGCGTCGAGAAAGACCGCAAGACTGGGTTACGCTACGATGCCCACGAGGAGCGAGTCTACATCAACGCGGAGCAGCATTTCGCGCCTGTGCCGGAGGCTGTCTGGACGTACCGGATCGGCGGGTATCAAGTCTGCGAGAAGTGGCTCAAGGACCGAAAGGAACGGCGTCTTGAACTGGACGGCATCCGCACCTACTGCCGCATCGTTACGGCGCTCGGGCTCACCATCGTCATCCAGGCCGAGATTGACACCCTGTATCCGGGCATCGAGAAGAACATCGTGGCCATGCCCGATTGAGATCGTCGATTATCATGAAAGGGGAGTGACCATGCCGCGTGCAATACCTTACCCTACCCCCGGCGAAATCCTGCTGGAGGAATTTTTGAAGCCGATGGGGATTACCCAGTACCGGCTCGCCAAGGAGATCGGAGTGCCGCAACGGCGCATCGGAGAGATCGTCGCGGGCAAGCGGGCCGTGACCGCCGATACCGGCCTGCGCCTGTCCTGCTTCTTCGGCACCAGCGATGCGTTCTGGGTGGGCTTGCAGACCGATTACGATACGGCGCAGGCCAAAGACGCCCTCTCGGATGCGTTGTCGCGCATTCATCGTTACGAGCCTGTTCCCGTTTAGCCTTGTCATTACGACGAGGAGAATGAACGGTGGTATTTTTCAGCATAACCGATCAAGCTCTGGCTGGCAAAAGTCGGTTATGAACGCATGCAGGACATGAGCGATCCTGCCCGTTTGCTGGACCGCGCCCGTGAATATTGGCGGCAGCACGGCAGAAGCGAAAAGTGGATCCAGCAACGCATGATGGGGCAGGAAACCCGGGAACGAAATGACGTTAGGAGCCGGCCATGAAAAATGACAATAAACTCCAAATCCGCAGCAGCACCGCCGAGTTCCTGATATTTACCGGTCAGGCGGGCGAAGACGGTATCGAAGTGCGGGTAGCCGAGGAAACCGTCTGGCCGACGCAAAATTGATGGCGGTTCTGTTCGAAGTCACGATTCCGACGATCAATGAGCATCTGTCAAACCTTTATTCTCAGGGAGAAATCGTTAAAGGCTCAACTATTCGGAATTTCCGAACAGTTCAAAAAGAGGGCGGTCGGGAGGTGGCGAGAAATGTTGATTATTATAACCTCGACGCCATCATTGCCTTGGGCTTTCGGGTAAATTCGGCCCCCGCCATTCAGTTCCGTCAGTGGGCCACCGGCGTTTTGCAGGACTACGCGATTCGCGGCTATGTGCTGGACAAAGAGCGGCTGAAGAACGGCTCCTTTCTCAGCAACGAGTATTTTGAAAACCTGCTGGCCGAGATCCGCGAAATCAGGGCGAGTGAGCGGAAGTTCTACCAAAAGATTACCGACATCTATGCTACGGCGATGGATTACAGTGTGGATGCCGGAAGAAGTGAGAGAGGTACCCTTCAATGAAGGAAGAATACGTGAAAGGCATATTGACCAACATTACTTCGGATCAGGCCGTTCATATCCTGAAGGTGCTTTGGGAAAAGCGAAGTGACGTTCGAGAGATCATTGTTAACGAAGCGGAAAAGCTGCTTGGTCCCGTCGATCCGGATGAGATTGCCGAGGATGTATTTTTTGCTTTGGAGTCAATTGATGTGCACGAACTATGGGATAGGTCCGGTTCCCACAGCGATGGATACACGTCACCCGAAGACATGGCCATGGAAATGGTTGAAGAGGAGATTGACCAGTTCAGCTACCAAATCCAGAGATATCATAACATTGGACTGCACGAGGAGGAGAAGTTATATTGCATGGGGGTTCTCAAGGGACTTTACAGATTCGAAAAAGAGGCAAAGTCTGAATTCCGAAATTGGGCGTCTGACGTAGCCGGTGAATGCTTCGAATTTGTTCTAAAAAATTGGCAAAAACAAAAAGGGAATGGGCGGTTTGCAGGCGAAATGGGTGACTTCATCAAAGAGAACTGCCCAAAATGGGCAAGGTAATCTCGAAGGCATGAGACATGAATGGCGCCAATGTTGACCGGCAACAAAAGTTGATGAACCCGACCTACACCGAGCGACAAGGCCAGTTCCTGGCCTACATCCATCAATACAGCATCGTGAACGGTCGTGCTCCCGCTGAAGCCGACATGCAGCGGTTTTTTCAGATCACGCCGCCGAGCGTTCATTCGATGGTGCTCACGCTGGAGAGGCGGGGTTTGATTCGGCGCGTGCCTGGACAGGCACGCAGCGTCACCCTGATCGTTCCGCCCGAATCATTGCCTCCTTTGAAACGGATCCAACCTGGTCTATTCAAACCATGACAAAAACAACCAAGAAACCGGTCGGCTGGAGCGCGGTCCGCCGACAACTCGGCGACTGGGAGAAGCCCGCACTGCTCGCACTATTGAAAGACCTGTACGAAACTACCGGGGGTAACCGCGACTTCATCCATGCCCGCTGTCAGGCCGGAAAGCGCGGCGACGAGGCCCTGGAAAAGTATCGTGGCAAAATCGTGGAGCAGTTCTTTCCAGAGCGAGGCGATGGCAAGCTGAAGTTGGACGAGGCGCGTAAGGCCATCCGCGATTACCGCAAGGCCACGGGCAACATCCCCGATACGGCGGAACTGCTAATGACCTTTGTGGAGAACGGCGCGAGGTTCACTCACGAGTATGGAGACATGGACGAACGGTTCTATGACAGCGTCGAGTCGGCGCTGGATGAACTGGCCGCCTTGCTGCGCGGCAAGGCGCGGGAGATGTATCCACAGTTCCGTGACCGGTTGGCAAGAGTAGAGCAGATGACCGACGGCATCGGCTGGGGATTTCACGATTTCGTCGGAGATGTCGTCGGGCAGTTGGAAGACGAACTCGGCGGCCGATGACCGCTGCTGCGGGCCGCGGCGAAACTCGTGTTTGTTGTGAAATGACTTGACATCACAAGAGCGCTAGCGTACGGTATGCCGTACGATAAGGAGATCGAGAAGAATGACAACATTGTCGGCATCCGATGCAAGAAAACGGCTCTACAAGCTGGTTGACGAGGTCAGAGAGACACACGTGCCGGTCCAGATCGTCGGAAAGAGAAGTTCGGCAGTTCTTGTTTCCGAGGAGGACTGGAGGGCCATAGAAGAGACCTTGTATCTCCTGTCGATACCGGGGATGCGGGAATCCATCCAGAAAGGCCTTAAAATTCCCATAGAAAAGTGCGATGAGGCGCCCGGATGGTGAGTTGGCGTCTGGTTTTCACAAAGCAGGCAAAAAGAGATGCGAAGAAGATAGCACAATCCGGCTTTAAACCTCAGGCCAATATCCTATTGGACATCCTCAAGGAAGACCCTTTCCGGAATCCCCCGCCATATGAGAAGCTCGTAGGAGATCTTTCCGGCCCATATTCCCGAAGAATCAACATAAAACACCGCTTGGTCTACCAAGTTCTCGATGACATCAAGACGGTGAAAGTGATCCGGATGTGGACGCACTATGAATAGCGACGGTGGTCTATGTTGGAGGACGGACCCATGAACGGCAACAACCGATCCGACGTCGCGCCCGGCATGCGGGTGAGGGTGGTCCGGAAAGAGGACCAGCGAAGCGGCGCCCTCACGGAAGGGGTCGTCCGGGACCTGCTGACGAAATCGTCCCGTCACCCCCACGGCATCAAGGTGCGCCTGGAGAGCGGCATCGTCGGCCGGGTGAAGGAAATTTTGGGCGCCTGAAGGGGCGCCTTCGTCTTTCCGCGGAAAGGACCTCCATGCAAATCTACGTCGATGCGGACGGGTTTCCTCGGGCGGCGAAGGAGATCCTGATCCGGGCCGCCCATCGCCTGGGCGTGCCCGTTGTCTTCGTGGCCAACAAGCCTGTCCGACGGGAGCCGTCGCCGTTGATTTCGAGCCTTCTCGTCCCCGGCGGGCCGGACATCGCCGATGACCGCATCGCCGAGCTGATTGGGCCGGGCGATCTGGTGATTACGGCGGACATTCCGCTCGCGGACCGGGTCGTCTCCAAGGGCGCCTTTGCGCTGAATCCCCGGGGCAAGCTTTACACGGAGGAGAACGTCAAGGAACGTCTGGCGGTTCGGGATCTGCTGAGCGAACTGCGGGACGGCGGCCTGATGACGGGCGGTCCGCCGGCCTTCGAGAAGAAGGACTGCCAGGCCTTTGCCGACCAGCTCGATCGTTTCCTTGTCCGCCGGTTGAACAAGGGATGGCCGAAAAAGAATTGACAATGGGTGACGTTTGTGTACATGATATGGTGCACAAAGGGAGGATACGACCATGAAATTTTTAAGTGTCCGGGATTTAAGAGGAAAGTCCGCACAAATCTGGAAAGAACTCTCTGATGAAAGGGAAATGATTGTTACCAGCAATGGGCGGCCAATAGCCATTCTTGCGTCAATCACCGAGGAAAATCTCGAGGAATCACTGTCGGCATTCCGCCGGTCACGCGCGGTTGAGGCCGTGGTCTCTCTCCAGCGGAAGTCTGCAGAGAATGGTACAGATAAGATTTCGTTGGATGAAATCAATGCGGAAATTAAATCGGTCCGTGAACAGCGTGCCTGATGGACATTGTCATTGATACCAATGTTCTGGTTGCGGGTCTTTTATCGCCATTCGGGGCTTGTGGCGAGATTGTGCGCATGATCTCCGCCGGCAACCTGACACTTTCCTTTGATGCACGGATTTTATCAGAATACGAAGAGGTTCTACGACGCCCAAGGTTTGGGTTTGAAGCAGAAAAGGTTGCCGCTATATTGGACTATATCGTTTATCGCGGACGGGCCGTTGCGCCTTCCCCTTTGTCCCATTCGCTTCCCGATTTGGATGATGAGCCTTTTCTCGAAGTCACTCTTGCGAGTCAGGCTGCATGCCTTGTTACGGGAAATCAAAAACATTTCCCTGCTGAACGATGCCAAGGCGTAAAAGTCTTTTCACCAAACGAGTTTTTATTTTTTTTCAAATCCGCCAGCTCTTCGACGTGATAGGAGCTCCGGACCAGTGGGCCGACGGCCGCCCGCTTCCAGGTGCTCCGCGCCCCCTCGGCGCGGACCCTCGTCACCTTCCAGCCGAGCTCCACGGAGGCCCGGAGGATATCCCGGCCGAGGTCCTCCCGCCGTCCCTTGTATTCCGCCTCGAAGGTCGTTTTGCCCCCACCGGACTCCATCTCGCGAGCGTTCTTCAGCCGCCGCTTAGCTCTCTACGAGGAGCCCGGCAATCAATCGTTTTCCCTATTGTCACCGACGAAAAGGATGTATAAGATGCAACGCGCGGGATCAAGGATCATTTTTGACGTTTCGCGCTTCCTGCGCGGATCATAGAGACCGAGGACGGCGGACGTTTCATGGCAAAGATCATCGCAATCCACTCCTTCCGGGGAGGAACCGGAAAATCGAACACAACGGCCAATTTGGCGTGTCTTCTCGCCCGGGAGGGCTTTCGTGTCGGCATGGTCGATACGGACATCCAATCGCCGGGCATTCACGTTCTGTTCGATTTGGACACAAACGATATTCCCTACGCCTTGAACGATTACCTTTGGGGCAAATGCGACATTGCCCGCACGGCCTATGATGTCACAAAGACCCTCGGCGCCGACGCGACGGGCCGCCTTTTCCTTGTTCCGTCCAGCATCCGGGCCGGAGACATTGCCCGCGTGCTCCATTACGGCTATGACGTCACGCTGCTGAAAGAGGGATACCGGCAGTTGATTCGGCAACTGCCGCTGGATTATCTTTTTATCGATACGCATCCCGGCCTCAATGAAGAAACCCTGATGTCCATTGCCACGGCCGATGTTCTGCTGATCATTCTTCGGCCCGATCAGCAGGACTATCAGGGAACGGCGGTCACCGTTGAGGTGTCCCGGCAGTTGGAGGTTCCCGAAATGTATATCGTCCTCAACAAGGTTCCTGGCCGCGTCGACCGGGAGGCCCTGGCCGCCAAGGCGGCTTCCGCCTATGACTGCGCGGTGGTCGGCGTGCTCCCCCACGACGAGGATATGCTGGATCTGGGCAGCTCCGGCATCTTTTCCCTTCGCTATCCGGACCACATCATCAGCCGGGAAATGAGACGAATCGCGCAAAGGTTAACGGCATGATCGGAGATGTCCGAAGAATTCTTTTGATCGGATGCGGTTGGGGCCTGGTCTATGGGGTCCTCAACAGCCTCTCCAATATCATCCTCCTGCCCTCGGCGCCTTTCATCTCCATTCGTCCCCAAATCGCTCTGCCGATGGTCGTGGGGATTCTTGTGAATCCGCCGGCGGGATTCATCGTCGGCTTTGCCGGCAATATCATCGGGGACGGCATTTCGGGATTCGGCCTCTGGAAATTCTGGAACTGGCATCTGGCCAACGGACTGATGGGGTTCATCCCGGGACTCATCCGGTATTTCGGCATCGTCAAAATCGGCACCGTCCGTGAATTCGGCATCCTTCAAATGAGCGTCGTTCTGGCCAGCGGGATCGCCGTCGCTTTCGCCGTCCTGCTGGATGTCTGTTTCCTCCATCACATGACCTTTCCCTCCTCATTTCCCTCATGGATTCTGCCGGCCTTTCTGACCGATGCGGTCAACGGGTTCATCCTCGTGCCCGTCATTTTGCTGGCCTTCCGGAAAATCATGCTGACGCTGGAAATCAGAACGATTTCCCTGGTGACGATCCTGCTGCTGCTGGCCGTTTTCAGCACCGCGGTCTCCATCACCTTGTCGATACTGGATGATCTCGTTTCTCAGGAGGCCGTCATCGAAAACTTCTATATTGCCGGGATCGTATCGGTATTTCTGCTGGTAGTCGGATTCCTGGCATCCGTTGTCTTCGTGCGTCGTTTTACCGATCCTGTGATCAAGATGAGCCGGGCGTCCCAGGAAGTCGAAAGCGGACATTACGATCTTTCTCTGCTCGATTCAGTATCCTCCCGGAACGACGAACTGGGGCGGCTTTCGCGGGTCCTTCAGAAAATGGCCAAAACGGTTCAGGAGCGGGAGCGGTCCTTGCGACAGCAGGTTCAGGATCTCCAGATCAAAATCGACCGCAAACGCAAGGACGAGGAGGTTCGCGAAATCGTCGAGACGGATTATTTTCGGGAACTCAAGAAAAAAGCCAGAGCGTTTCGCTCATCCTGAGAGAGAAGATGAGGATGGAGGTCATGAGAGCAATCGTATTCGATCAGGAACTGCGTTATGGAACGGATTATCCTTTGCCGGAGACAAAACCCGGCTGGGCGAGAATCAAGGTCCGCCTGGCGGGAATTTGTCGGACCGATCTGGAGATCATGAAAGGGTACATGGGGTTTACCGGGATCATGGGGCATGAATTCGTCGGCATCGTGGATCGATGCGATGACGCGGCCTGGGTCGGCCGAAGGGTTGTCGGTGAAATCAATGCCGCATGCGGCAACTGTAGCTGGTGCAATCGGGGACTGGGCCGTCACTGCCCGAACCGAACCACCCTCGGCATCGATCGCCTTGACGGCTGCATGGCGGATTTCTGCATGCTGCCCACGACAAATCTCTTTGAGGTGCCGGAAACGATATCCGATGAACGGGCCGTTCTGACGGAACCTCTGTCCGCGGCCTGTGAAATCCTGGAACAGCTTCCCCTAAGCGGAACGGAACAAATCGTCGTCCTGGGGGACGGCAGATTGGGAATCCTTTGCGCCTGGGCCTTGGCCACCACGGCCTCCGATGTGACGATCGCCGGGCATCACCCGGAAAAACTGGACCTTGCCCGGTGGCGCCACATCAAAACCGTATTGCATGAAGAGGAGATCGAATCCGGCGCGGATATCGTTGTGGACGCGACCGGCTCCGGTCAGGGAATCGCCCGGGCCATGTCCCTTTGCAGACCCCGGGGAACGATTGTGTTGAAGTCGACGATTGCGCTTCAGGGGGACATCAACCTGTCTCCGATCGTCATCCATGAACAGACGGTCCTGGGTTCCCGGTGCGGCAGATTCGGCGACGGCATGGCCATGATGCGGGATTTTCCCGACATGCCTCTGGAAAAGCTCATCACCGGACGTTATGCGCTCCGGGACGCGGAGAAGGCCTTCGAACGGGCGCAGCAAAGAGATGCCCTGAAGGTCCTTTTCGACCTGGAAATGGCCTGAGCGAATGACGAAAGAACAAACGAAACAGGGAACGACCTTGAGAAAACGCAACGTTCAAGACCTGCTCCGGAACTTGATGCAAGACCGGGAGGCCGGCCGGGAAGATCCGGCCGTCGTTCCCGACTCGCAAACGATGCCGACCACGCTCGGCGAGCCGCTGGTGCGCCGGGGAGACCGCTGCTTCGTGATCGATTTGACCCGCATCCGCATATTTCGCAACCTCCATACGTTCGTTCAGCTTTTGGCCGACGAGATCATCGAACAATGCGGACTCGGCGTCGCCGACGTGATGGTCCGGCGAAAGGTGGACTCGAATCTGACCCCGGATTTTGCCGCGGTCGGATTGGACTGGATCATGGTCTACGCGAGACTCGATGCGGCCGAAAACCTCCCCTTTTATCACCGTCATTTCGGAAATTGCCTGCAGGTGGTTTTCCGCGCTCTTCAGACCGAAAAATGGGGAGGAATCCTGTTTCCGGAGTTCTTCGGACTCATTCGGGATGGGACGAAACAGCCTCCGCCCGCCCTTTTGTTTCCGTTTCATCTCAAGGAAAAGGAAGGGGGGGAAGGGGGGCATTATTTCCTGGTTGAATACAGCAACCCGGGGCGCTTTCTGCGGATCACCCTTGAAGATGCCGTTTCGTCCCGTCTCCAGTTGAAACACATTCCGCACCGCGTCGTCGATCAGAACGTCGCGAGCTCTTTCCTCCCCGATGTCACCCGGGTGGCGGAACAAATTCACCAGGGAATCCTGCGGGAATGCATGAACAACCGCATAGAATATAATGAAAATCCGGATCATCAGCCTGATCTGTTCCGCCATTTGCGACAGGAAGGATTGCCCCATCTCCAGACCTTGCACTTTACCTGGCCGACGGACGACATCCGGATGATTCTGATGGAAAAGCGGGAGACGCCCAAAGCATCGAGTGAATTCTCAAACGTGCTGGCCAAGGAGATCCAGTTGCTGGAGGATCCCCTGGTCCTCGCCTGCCTGTCCCGGGGAAATATCGTCGAACTGATCTCGGAGCCGCACCATGTCTATTTCGATGTATCCCGCTTCGGCGCCTGTCTGAATATCGGCTTTGACGAAAGGCGAACGGTTTTAAACCTGAAGGATTATCTTGTCCGGATGCCCGTTCTGTCCCAGGCCGTCGAGGCCCGCAGAGACGCGATGCGAGGGGTGAGGCTTTTTTTGATCCATCATGCGACTTCCGAAGTGATCGGTTTGCTCGATGCCTTCCGGGAGGCGGGATGCAACACGCTGACCACCTTTTTCGTCAAGTATTCGGGTGTGGTGCCGGAAACCTATCTGGAGACGCTCATGTCTCTGTCTCCGGACGTTTTTCGATTTTACGGTTTGCAGAGGCTTGAGTCGCAAAAAAAATTCACCGGGACGTATGCATTCTCCCGCCGGTATTCTCCGCTCTCCGGGCTGGAAGAGCTCGAAAAGATCCTTTTTGCGGGAGATTTCGATTTCTTCGGGGCGATGCGCCTTGCGGCCGGCCACCTCTTTTTACAGGAAATCGTGCTCGCCCGGGAAAGGGGCGAACAGGTTCTGCTGGTGGAAGATGGAGGCTACCTGGCGCCGCTTCTCAATCGATTGTGCCTGGAAAATCGAACGGTCGGCGATGTATTCGGCCATTTTCATGTCGAGGCGCCTTCCGGCGAGGATCGGTTGCCTTTCAAGACCTGGCTGGAAAACATTTTTCTGGGCGGTATCGAGCATACGAAAAACGGTTATGATTACAATGCGGATGTCATGCAGGAGTTCGGCAAACTACACTTTCCCGTGGCGAGCATTGCCGTCTCCGAGATCAAGCGCGGGCCGGAAGCCAGAGAGTGCGCGATATCCATCCTCAATGCCGTCGAAAATATTCTTCACCGCCTGGGGATGCTCTTTTCCCGCCGGAAAATTTTGATTCTCGGCTCCCAGGGGGCGATCGGAGGATTCCTGAAAGAGGAACTCCGGTTTCGGATCAGGAACGGCCGTCTGTTCGGTGTGGACATCGCCGCGGGCCCCGGTAAAACGGAGCGAGACGCCGTTTCGGAGGCGCCGACCATCGACGATTTGGGCTCCGATGTCCTGCTGGACATCGATATGGTCATCGGCGTGATTGGACGGTCCGTCTTTCTGGACAGACATATGGAAGCGATCCTGCTCCGGGGACATCAGAAAACCCTCCTTTTTGTGAGCGGATCGACAAAAACGGTGGAGTTTACGGACCTGGAAAATTATCTGCAATCCCTTCGCGACCAGGAGAACCCGAAAATCGGCGGAAGCCCGGTGCGGGTTTCCGTAACTTCGTTTCGGGATCTCCAGACCGGTGTTCCGCAGGGATATCAAGCCTCCGTGGACTTCCCGGATGATCCTTCGAAAAACAAGATCCTCTACCTGCTGGGCGAACTCATGCCGATCAATTTTCTCTATTACGGAATCCCTCGAGAAGTGGTGGACGAAGTGATGGCGCAGTTGTTTACGGTTTCCTGCGGTCTCGCAAAGCGACAGCGATCGGCGGATCCATTGCCTGCGAAGCTGCTGGCGGTCGATCGGGAAATCGATGCCGATGCGGTTTCCCATGAGAAGAGCGATGAGCCTCTATAAAATTCATGCCTGCAAGGGTTCCGACAGGAGAATCTCTTCGGCGTGATAGGAGCTTCGGACCAGCGGGCCGCAGGCCGCCCGAGCAAACCCCATCTTCAAAGCGACCTCCCGCCATTCATCGAACTCCTCCGGCGGGACAAATCGGGCCACGGGAAGGCAGTCCCTTTTCGGCTGGAGATACTGACCCATCGTGAGGATCCGGCAGCCGGCCTCCAGCAGATCGCGGAGCGTCGATTCGATCTCTTCGGGCTGTTCGCCGAGGCCGAGCATCAGTCCGGACTTGACCGGCATGCCGGGCGCCAGCGAACCGGTTCGCCGGAGCAGCTCCAGCGAGCGGTCATAGATCGCCTGCGGCCTCGCCTCCGGATAGAGGCGCGCAACGGTCTCCAGGTTGTGGTTGAGGACGTCGGGGCAGGCCTCCAGAACGGTCCGAAGCGCCGCCGCGTCACCTTGGAAATCGGGAACCAAAACCTCGACGCGCGCCGAAGGACGACGGGAACGAACCGAACGGATCGTCTCGGCAAAAGCGCCGGCCCCTCCGTCGGCCAGGTCGTCGCGGGTCACCGACGTCACCACGACATAATCCAGCGACATCCGGGCAGCCGCCTCGGCGACCCGCCGGGGTTCGTCCGGATCCGGAGATTGCGGTTTCCCCTGCGTCACCGCGCAGAAGCGGCAGCGGCGCGTGCAGACATCCCCGAGGATCAGAAAAGCGGCCGTCCCCCGGGAGAAGCATTCGCCGCAGTTGGGGCAGCGCGCCTCCCGGCAGACCGTGTGCAGACGACCGTCGTCCAGCAGGGAGCGGGTCCGGGAAAAGGCCGGATCGGACGGCAGCGGCCGCTTCAACCAACCGGGTTTCGGCATGGATCTTTCTTTCGATGATCTTTGTTTCATCGTTTCACCTGACGCCGCGTTTCGCAATCATCCCGGTTCTCCGCAGGTTAAAATCCGACTGCGTGGGTGCCGTTCACCGGCCCAACGGCGGATCGCCCGGACCGGTCGAACCCGTCGGAGCGGTCGTTCCGACAAAGTCCTGCAGGAGACCGGCGCCCCCGTGCTTCGGGCAAATCTCCGCCGGCTCGGTCCCGGAGAGAAAAAGTTCCTCCCGCTTCGACGGACAGCCCTCGGCCGCCGGATAGCCCGTTTCGGGATCGATCAGAACGGATACAACGCCCTCGGGCTGCGGGAAATCGGCAACGGGCCTGTCTTTCAGGGCCGCCGTCATGAACCGTCCCCACACGGGCGCGCAGGCGGCGCCCCCGGTAAATCTTTTACCCAGGGACTTAGGCTTGTCGTAACCCATCCAGATGCCCGTAATGAGGTCCGGGGTGTAGCCGATGAACCAGGCATCCCGGTAGTCGTCGGTCGTGCCGGTTTTCCCGGCGGCAGGCCGGTTCCGACTGAAGCCGGCAAGCGATTTGGCCGTCCCGTAAACGAGCACGTCCTTGAGCATCTGGGTCGTGATGAAGCCCACCGCCGGCGAGAGAACCGGGGTCACGACGGGGGGATTTTCAATCCAGACATCCTGGGGCCGGTCATAAATCCGGATGATCGTCCGCGGCTCGGCCCGCGACCCGCCGTTCACCAGCGGGATGTAGGCCGCCATCAGTTCGTTCAGCGTGACCTCGTCGGTGCCCAGCGCCAGCGAAAGGTCGTTGGGCGAGCGCAGCGAAAGCCCCAGCGTCCCGGCGTACTGAACGAAGTAGGGAACGCCGATGGCATCGAGCAGCTTGACCGTGATGATATTGTCCGAATAGGCCAGGGCCTGCCTCAGCGAAATCTCCCCGTGGCGCTCCCTCGCATAGTTCTGCGGCCTCCAGGATCGATTCTCGCCCC
Source organism: Syntrophales bacterium (assembly GCA_040765725.1). Taxonomy (GTDB): domain Bacteria; phylum Desulfobacterota; class Syntrophia; order Syntrophales; family UBA5619; genus UBA5619. The sequence goes on along the minus strand of JAXGRQ010000007.1, from coordinate 30,916 downwards.
AGGCATAGGAAACCGGATCGTCGTTCCAGATGCCGGCGGCCGGAAACCCCTTCTCCAGGGCCGCCGCATAAATCAGGGGCTTGATGGCCGAACCGGGCTGTCGCTTGGCAAAAAAGGCGCGGTTGTATGGATTCAGCTTGAAATCGATTCCGCCGACGGCCGCCAGCACATCGCCGGTCCCGGGGTCAAGGCACAACAGGGCGCCCTGCAACTGCGGAGAGATCTTGCGGACGCCTTCGCGAAGGACCCGCTCGGCCAGCCGCTGCAGGCCGAGATCCATGGCCGTGGTGACCTCCAGGCCGCCCTGTTCGATAACCGACTCGCCGTAGCGTTCGATCAATTTGTGGCGGAGGTGAGCCAGGTAATACGGGGCCTCTGGGGGTTGGACGACTTCAATCCGCTGAACCCTCAACTTTTTTTCCTGCGCGGCGGTGATCATCTTGAGGGCCGCCATCCGTTTGAGGATCAGGTTCTTGCGGTCGCGGATGATTTCGGGCTTTCCCAGCGGGTTGTAACGGGCGGGGGCCTTGGGGACGCCGGCCAGCAACGCGCATTCGGCGTCGGTCAATTCATGCGGATATTTGTCGAAGTAGAGCCGCGCAGCCTGAACGATTCCCCACGCGCCGTTTCCGAAATAGACCTCGTTGAAATACATCTCGAGGATCTGCTTCTTGCTGTATTTGCGTTCGTATTCCAGGGCCAGCAGCCCTTCCTTGACCTTCCGGCCGATCGTTTTCTCCCCGGAAAGGTATTTGTTCTTGATGAGCTGCTGGGTGATCGTCGAGCCGCCTTCGGCAATTTTCCCTTTGGAGACATCCTTCACGAACGCGCGCGTAATCCCACGGATGTCGATCCCCTTGTGCTCGTAAAACCGGGCGTCTTCGACGGCCACAAGCGCGTTCTGCAGAAAGACGGGGATCCGGTCGATGGGGGCCCCGTATCTCTTTTGCGGCAAGATCCGCCCGACAAACCGGTTCTGGTTGTCGAACACCCGGATGGAAACATACCCGGGCGGAAAGGGGGGATAGGCGGCCGTTTTCTCCTGGGCCGAGGACAACGAGACCAGGAGCATAGCCAACAGAAATCCCGAGACGGACAGGATGGCTTTTTGACCGGTCATCTGATTACAGAAAATCCTGGCGAATCGGCGTAAAGGTGTCGATCAGCCGTGCGGTCGGCGTCAGCAGTTGGATCCGGTGCGGCTGATCGGCGGGAACGGCAACCATGTCCCCGGGAACAAGCCGGGTGGATTCCTCGCCGATGAAAAACATCACCTCCCCCTGGGCGACATAGGTGACCTGCTCGTGGGGGTGGCTGTGGGGCGGATCGGGATTCGTTGCCGGACCGTCCGTGAAATCGAAGGCGACCATCATCAGGTGGTCCGTATGGAGGATCCGGCGCGTGCGCGTCGGCGTGATCTCGACGGGTTTGACCTCTTTGATTTTGCTGACTTTCATCTCTTCTCCTTGTCGTACTCGTGATCCGCCGGCCATGAAACGGCGCTGACCGGCATGCCGTTGTTCCGAAACCTTCAGAATTTGTAGGCCTCCTTCGCCAGCCGATACGCCAGATCCACCGCCAGATCGGCCGCCTCGTCCTCGTCCAGTTGATGCCGGCCGACCAACTCGGCCAGGAACGCGCAGTCGATCCGCCTGGCCATGTCGTGCCGGGCCGGAATGGAGAGGAAGGCACGCGTGTCGTCGTTGAAGCCGACCGTGTTGTAGAATCCCGCGGTCTCCACGATCCGCCTCCTGAACCGCATCATCCCCTCGGGGCTGTCGAAGAACCACCAGGGAGGGCCAAGCCGGAGGATCGGGTAGTGGCCGGCCAGCGGAGCCAGCTCGCGGCTGTATGCGGCCTCGTCCAGCGTGAAGAGGACCACCGTCAGGCCGGGCTCGTTCCCGAAGCGGTCCAGCATGGGCTTGAGGGCCCGGGTGTACTCGGTTCGCACGGGGATGTCGGCGCCCTTGTCGCGGCCGAATTTCCGTAAAATCGTCTCGTTGTGGTTCCGGAAGGATCCGGGATGAATCTGGATGACGAGGCCGTCGTCGAGACTCATCCGGACCATCTCCGTCAGCATCTGTCCCCGGAAAAGTTCGGCCTCCCTGGCATTGAGTTTTCCTTGCAGGGCCTTTGCAAAGAGGGTCCGGCACGAGGAGATTCCGAGGTCGGCCGTCACGGCGCTGGGGTGGCCGTGGTCAGTGGAGGTGCAGCCCAGCCCCTTGAAAAAGGCCCGCCGCGCCGCCAGCGCCTTGAGGTATCCCTCCCAGACAGAGGTGTCTTCCCCCGTGATCTTTCCCAGCAGGGCGATGTTTTCCAAAAAGCCCGGGAAGTCGGGATCGACCGCCGGGTCGGGCCGGAAAGCGGGAACCACCCTGCCCTTCCAGCCGGAAGAGGCGATCTTCCGGTGGTGTTCGAGGGTGCTCAGCGGAGAGTCTGTCGTCGCAAGGGCTTCGATGTGGAAACGGTCAAAGAGCGCCCGGGGCCGGAACTCCGGCTTCAGAAGCACCGCCGCCAGCCGGTCGTAGATCTCGTCGGCGTTGGCCGGATCGAGGCGCTGATCCACGCCGAAGAGGAAATAAAAGACGTGCTCCAGCCACATCCGGGACGGGGTCCCCCGGAAAAGGTGATAATGTTCCGCGAAGAGGCGCCAGATTTTCCGGGAATCGGTTTCGACCGGCCCCCCGTCCTCTCGGGGAATGCCCAGTTTTTCCATCGGGACGCCCCGGCTGTAAAGCATCCGGAAGATATAGTGATCCGGGATCAGGAACAGCTCGGTCGGATTGGAAAAGGGGGGATCGTCCGCAAACCAGCGCGGATCGGTGTGGCCGTGGGGGCTGATGATGGGAAGATCCTTGACCTTGCCGTACAACCGATGGGCGATCTGCCGCCGGACAGGATCGCTCGAAAAGAGTCGATCATCGTCCATGATGATGGTCCGTCCCATGGCATTCTCCTTTGTTTGCCCTGATCTTTGAGAATCACATAGCACAAACCGGGGCCGAAGGGAACCCGGCTTTTTTACAGCCGTTTTTTTACAAAGTGCTTTCCCAATCGCGCATACTCGGGCAGAGGACCGCCGATCAGCGGGGTCACATACTCCAGAAACGCGCCGGTCACCCCGGTTCCCTCCGCATTGATAAACTCTCGCGGCACCTTCTTTTCCCGGTTGGCGACCTCTTCCAGCGAAACGATCCCGGTTTTGCACGCATACTCCGCACCCGGCTCCCGCTCGAGCGTCACCATCCATCCGGATTTCCCCTCGACCGCATGTTTCACCGCCTGCGCGCCGGTGGCATACGCCTCCTCCACATCGACCGGAGAGGCGAGCAGCGCGGAAACCCGCTGAATCGTCCCGGGCTTGTCCGCCCTCGCCTTGATCTTCAGACCCTCCGCGATGATGCCGCAGAGCGTCTCTCCGACCCCGCCGAGTTGCCGGTGTCCGAATCGGTCGGTATCGAGCGACCGCTGCGACGCGGTCAGGTAATCGCCGTTTTCATCCCTCAACCCCTCGCAACAGGTGATCAGCGCATAGCCGAGTTTGCGGTAAATCCGCTCCACATCGGAGAGGAATTTGTCCCTGTTGAACGGGATCTCCGGAAGAAGGATGATATGGGGAGCGTCGTTCGGCTGCTGCCTGGCCAGCGCTGTGGCGGCCGTGATCCAGCCTGCATTGCGTCCCATGGTCTCGACGACCTTGATCGTGTCGCTCGTGTAGATCGCCTCGGTATCGAGGCCGGCGTCCCGCACCGAAAGGGCGAGCCATCTTGCGACGCTGCCATAACCCGGACAGTGGTCGGTGATCGGGAGATCATTGTCCACCGTTTTCGGCAGTCCCATGACGGAGAGTTCGTAGCCCTTCTCACGGGCCATCTTGAAAACCCGGTTGGCGGTATCCATCGAATCGTTTCCGCCCGCGATAAAGAAGTAGCGGATGTCGTGCGCGGCGAGAACCTTCAGGATCCGGTCATAGTCCTCCTCCTTGAGCTTGTATCGGCTCGAACCGAGTGACGACGACGGCGTTCGTCGGAGCAGCGAGATGGTCCTTGGGCTTTCCCGATTCAGGTCGATCATGTTTTCGTGGAGCACCCCGAGAATGCCGTGGATCGAACCATACATCGCAACGATTTCCTTGTGCTTTCTCGCCTCCTCGATCGCGCCGCATATGCTGCTGTTGATCACCGCCGTCGGTCCGCCCGACTGCGCGAAAACGGCTTTCCCCGCTGCGCCCATTTCTCTCTCCTTACCGGATATGCCTTGTCAGCGCGTCCATATGGATGTCCCGGTTCTTCATCAAAAAATCGACCGCTTCTTCCGTGGAAACGCCGGCATGCACCACCCGATTCACGGCAAGCGCCGTCGCCAGCGGATCGTCCTTTCCCGGAAAAAGAATGTTCCGGCCCACCAGCGCTCCCCGTACATTGGCGCCCGCCTGCATGCCCGCGACGAATTCCCGGATCGTGCCGGTCGGGTCGCCCTTCGATTCCCCGCCCAGCATCAACAACGGCAGCGTCGTCGCCCTGACGACGCGGGAGTAGTCTTCGCAAAACGGGATCTTCAACCAGAGGTTCCGCGAGGAATCGCCCATCGCCGAGGCGACTCCGATGGCCTTCATCATCTCGACCGGCGTCTTTTGAACCTTGTACCCCTCGGGTGAAACACACAGGATTTCGAGGAAACAGGGGATCTCGTACCGGTTCAATTCGCTGATGATGTCGGCGTTGTAGCGCATCGTTTTCGCGGAATCCCGGCTGGTCGTCTCCAGACGGAACATCGTCTTGGCGGCATCCAGGCGGAGCCGACGGAGGCTTTCCACGGAAAAACTGGTGAACGTGTCGTCCATTTCAAACGCCGTCCCGGAAAGCCCGCCCCGGTTCATCGAGCCGAGCATCACCTTTTCATCCAGGAAGGACGGTCCTCCGCCCTCCTTGACGAGATGGTTGACGATGAAAAGGTCCTCGATGACATCCGTCGTCGCCATGACCCCGTCCACATCCGGATGGGTGACGACCCGGAGCACCCGTCCGAGGTACTCTTGCCGGTCGCACATGCCAACGGGATCGTCACCGGAGCGGGTCACCATCCGAGCCGGATGATCCGCGGCGAGGATCGTGAGCTTGCCGTCGCGGGTGAGACCTTTCCGTCTCTTCCTCGCCTCGGCCTCACGGAGAATGACCTCGGGGCTGTTGACCCGTATCTCGGTAATCTTTTTGAAAATCGCGTCCGGAAAGGTTCTCTTCAGGTCAAAGCCATAATCGCCTACGGTGTATTTCATCATCCCTTTCCTCCTGCATTCTTCATGATTGTAACACCTGTGGCAACGGAATTGTAAAGCGTTCCAATGTTTTTTTACCCCGATTGAGAATCGGATCCCGGAAGCATGGATCGGATAAAATCGCGCGGAAGCGCCTCAGGGCATCAGCCAGTTCGGCAGGGCGGTGGTCATCCAGGGAATGTAGGTGGTCAGCAGCAGCACGATCAGCATCGCCGGCCACAACAGCAGCATCGACCGCGTGCACTTCTCCATCGTGGTCTTCCCGACTGTGCAGCCGACAAAGAGCCCGGCCCCCACCGGAGGGGTTGTCAGACCGATCGCCATGTTCACCATCAGCACGATCCCGAATGTCACCGGATTCATTCCCACGGTCTGAACCACCGGCAACAGGACCGGTGTGACGATCACGATCAGCGGCGCCACGTCCATGATCGCCCCCAAAAAGATCAGCAGAATGTTGATCAAAAACAAAATGACGAACGGATTGTCGCTGATCGACAAAAAGAACTGGGTCACCAGCGTGGGGATGCGCAGGAAGGTCATCATCCAGGCAAATCCGGACGCGCAACCGATCAGCAGCATCACGATCGCCGTGGTCTTGACCGAATCGACGAAGATCGGCCACAAATCAACGACTTTCATCTCGCGGTAGACGACCAGCCCCAGAAAAGCCGCATAGAACACGGCGACCGCGGAGGCCTCCGTGGCGGTGAAGATGCCGAAGGCGATCCCGCCGACGATGATCACCGCCGCAAAGATGCTCAGCAGGCCGTCCCTGGCGATGACCAGCGACCTCCTGAGCGGCGGCCGCTTTTCGCGGGGATAACCGCGCCTCAAGGCCAGCAGGTAACAGGTGATCGCCAGCAGCGTTCCCATCAGCATTCCGGGAAGGTAGCCGGCCAGAAACAGCTTTCCGATGGAGACCCCCCCGGCCACCATCGCGTAGATGACCATGTTGTGGCTCGGCGGGATAATAATCCCCTGGACGGAGGAGGCCACGGTGAGAGCGGTGGCAAACTCACGGTCGTACCCCTTCTGGACCATCATCGGGATCATGATCGGGCCCGTCGAGGAGATGTCGGCCACGGCGGAGCCCGACACGCCGCCGAAAAACATCGAGTCGATGCAGTTGACCATCGCCAGCCCCCCCGGAAACGGGCCGACGATGATGTAGGCGAAATCGACGATCCGTCGGGCGATCCCGCCCTTGGCCATGATGGCGCCCGCCAGGATGAACAGCGGAATGGCCAGCAGCGGAAAGGACTGCATGCCGGACCCGACGCGCTGGACGATCATTGCCGTCCCCAGGCCGGTGTACTGGGCCGTGAGCAGCGCGGCAATCCCCAGGCTGAACGCGATCGGAACGCCCAGCAGGATCAGCACCAGAAAGGAGCCCAGCAGCAGAACGCTTTCAACCATTCCGGGCTCCTCCCCCGGCGGCATAGTAACGGGCCACGCCGCCGACGGCCCTGATCAGCGCAAAAACGACCATCAGCCCCCCCGCGAGGGGAAGGACCAGATAGGTGTACCCCACGGCGAGCGGCAGCGAGGAGAGGGTCCCGCTCATCGTCTTCTGGACCAGAAAAGTGCCGCGCTCCAGCAAAAAAAATGCAAACACCGCAATCAGGAGATCCGTCGCCGCCCTCAGCCAGGTCCGGATCCCTTCAGGCAGTCGCGACACCACCAGCTCGAGGCTCATGTGGGACTCGGTCCAGACGCAGGCGGCGGCGCCCAGCAGTCCGATCCACATCAGCGAGATCACGCAAATCTCCTCGATCCAGAACGGGCTGAAATTCAGCACATACCTCGAGAAAACCTGCCAGCAGATCAATGCCGAAAGGATGATCAGGATGACGGCCGTTGCGGCGGTGATCAGCCTTTCCACACGGTCAAGCCAGCGGATGATGAGAGGTCCGGACACATTTTTCTCCTGCGAGGAAGCCGCGGTCACGGGCCGCCACGACCCGTGACCGCGGCAGAAGACAAGATCGGCAAACAGTTATTTTTGCTTGACGATCGCGTCGATGAGGTCCGCGCCGACCACCGGTTCGAACTGTTTGTAAATCGGCTTGGCGAGGGCCTGGAACTCCCGGATGTCGTTCACCTCGTTGAAGACCATTCCCTTGGCCTTGAGCTGTTTGACCGCATCGTCGATATACGACGCCCAGATCTTCCGCTGGTAGGGGATCGCCTGGGCCGCCGCGTCCATGATCGCCGTCTGAACATTTTTCGGAGCCGCATCGAACACCTGCTTGCTCATCACCAGGATGTCCGGAATGGAGGTGTGGCGCGTGTAGGAGAAGTATTTGCAAACCTCCTGCATGTTGAAGGTCAGGACCGTCGGCTCGTTGTTCTCCCAACCGTCGATGACCTTCTGCTGCAGGGCGACATAGACCTCCGATTGTCCCATCGGCACCGCCGTCGCGCCGAACGCGTTGATGGTGTCGATCAGCGGTTTGCTCTGCATGACCCGAACCTTCTTGCCCTTCAGATCCGCCGGAACCTTCACCGGTCCCGCCTGCGTGGTCACGTTGCGGAACCCGGCGTCAAAGAAGGCGAGTCCCTTGAATCCGTTTTTCTCGAGATCCTTCATCAGCCTCGCCCCGACCGGGCCGTCGAGCACCGCGTGCTGGTGGGCGTCGTTGCGCCAGATGAACGGAAGGCTGACCACCTGCAGGCTCGGGGCGAACTGTCCGAGCGGCGCGGAGGAAACCTTCGTGATCTCAATGGCCCCCACCTTGACCCCCTCGATGTAATCCTTTTCCTGGCCCAACTGACCCGCCGGAAAGACCGTGATCTTGACCTCGCCCTTGGTCTTTTCACCGACCTGCTCGGCGAAGTAGACGAGGGCCTTATGGACCGGGTGCGAATCGGGCAGAACCGAGGCCAGTTTCCAGTTGTATTTCGCCGTGGCGGCGAATCCCGTTGCCGAAAAACAGATGAAGACCCCCAATATCACCAAACAAGAGATCAACCACAAACGCTTTTTCATTTTCCCCCTCCTTTCGTTGATAGGTTTAGGCATTCCGTTGCCGATTGACGCTGAATTTTACGACGGCTGCTTGCCGATATAGGCCAGAATGCCGCCGTCGACATAGAGGATATGCCCGTTCACGAAATTCGACGCGTCCGAGGCCAGGAAGACGGCGGGTCCCGTCAGATCCTCCGTCGTTCCCCAGCGACCCGCCGGCGTCTTGGAAATGATGAAGCTGTTGAACGGATGTCCGTCCACCCGCAGCGGGGCGGTCTGGGGTGTGGCGATGTACCCCGGCCCGATTCCGTTGCACTGGATGTTCTGCGCGCCGTATTCGGAGCAGATGTTCCGGGTGAGCATCTTGAGTCCGCCCTTCGCGGCGGCATAGGCCGAAACGGTTTCCCGCCCGAGTTCGCTCATCATCGAACAGAGGTTGATGATCTTTCCATGACCCTTTTTGATCATGGAGGGGATCACCGCCTTGGATACGATGAAAGGCGCGTTGAGGTCCACGTCGATCACCTGTCTGAACTCGGCGGCGGTCATCTCCAGCATCGGAATCCGTTTGATGATGCCGGCGTTGTTCACGAGAATGTCGATGACGCCGACTTCCCTTTCGATCCTCTTCACGGTTTCGTTGACGGCGTTTTCATCGGTGACATCGCAGACGTAGCCGCGGGTTTGAATGCCCGCCTCCTTGTAGGCGGCCAGCCCCTTGTCGACCAGCTCCTGCGTGAGATCGTTGAAGACGATTTGCGCGCCGGCCTCCACATACGCCTTTGCGATCGCGAAACCGATGCCGTAGGACGCGCCGGTAACGAAAGCCACCTTGCCTTTCAGGCTGAAAAGATCCAGGATCATGATCATCTCCTTTATGAAATGGGTGTTCTACCTCAATACGGACATGGGCACGTCGTCCATGTCGGTGAAGGTCTGATTTTCCCCCACCATCCCCCAGATGAAGGTGTAGCTGCCGCTCCCCACCCCCGAATGGATGGACCAGCTCGGCGCGATGACGGCCTGTTCGTTCCGAACGACCACGTGCCTCGTCTCCCGCGGCTCCCCGATGAGGTGGAAAACCACGGTGTCGTCCGGCATGTCGAAATAGAGATAGACCTCCATCCGCCGGTCATGGGTGTGGCAGGGCATCGTATTCCAGTTGCTGCCCGGCGCCAGAATGGTCAGCCCCATCACGAGCTGGCAGCTTTGGAGCACCTTGGGATGGATGAACTGGTAGATGGTCCGGACATTCGCCTTGAGCGGATCCCCCAGATCCAGCCGCTGGGCGTCCTTCAGCGAGAGCTTCACGACGGGGTAGGCGGCATGGGCCGGGGCGCTGTTGAAGTAAAATTTCGCCGGACTATTCCGGTCCGCGCTCGCGAAGGAGACCTTCTTTGCCCCCATGCCGATGTAGAGGCACTCCCGGTTTCCCAGTTTGTATCTCTTTCCGTCGATGGACACGACGCCGGCGCCGCCGATGTTGATGATTCCCATCTCCCTGCGCTGCAGGAAGAAATCGACGCCCAGCTCCTTGGTCACCTTAAGATCCACGGCTCCCTTTACCGGCGAGATCCCTCCGACGATGATCCGATCGATATGGCTGTAGACCATGTTCAGACGGTCTCGGGCAAAGAGATTCTCCACCAGAAACCGCTCCCGCATCTTTTGGGTGTCCAGCGTTTTCATCTGTTCCGGATGAACGGCATAACGGATGTCCATGAGTTTCTCCTTTCTCTTTTTATCTCTGAACCCTTCCCGAACCGGATCCTCCGACCAGGGATTGGACCTCCTCCCGGGAGAGCAGCGGAAAATCCCCGGGAAGCGAATGCTTCAGACAGGAGGCGGCCACGGCAAACTCCAGCGCTTCCCGATCCGATTTCAGCGCATGGAGGCCGTAGATCAGGCCGGCGGCGAACGCGTCCCCGGACCCCACCCGGTCAACGATGTCCCGAATCTCGTATTTCCGCGAAACCAGGAATTCCTGCCGGTTGTTCAGCACCGCCGACCATCCGTTGTGGTCCGCCGAATGGCTCTCCCGCAAAGTCACCGCAATTTTTTTCAGATCCGGAAACTGTTGGAGCACCCGGTCCGTGAGCCTCCGGTAGTGGTCCGCCTCCACATTCCCGGATTCGACGTCCACATCGGCCGACACGCCCAGCGCCTTCTGGCAGTCCTCCTCGTTGGCCATGACCATATCCGTATGCTTGACGATCTCGGTCATGACCTCTTGCGCCGTCCGGCCGTATTTCCAGAGATTCTTCCGGTAGTTCAGATCACAGGAGACGGTCAGGCCCTTCTCCTTCGCCTTCAGAACCGCCTCCAGAGAGACGAGGGCCGCGGACTGGGAAATTGCCGGCGTGATTCCGGTGATGTGAAACCATCCGCCCCCCGCAAAAACATCATCCCACGGGATCTCCCCGCGGATCACCTCCGCGATGGCGGAGTGTGACCGGTCGTAAATGACTACGGAAGGCCTCTGGTTGGCCCCGGCCTCCAGGAAATAGATCCCCAGCCGCTTACCCTTCCGGATGACGCGGGAAACATCCACCCCCTGCCTGCGGAGCTCCGCGACGCAGCCGTCCCCGATCCGGTTCGGGGGGATCAGGCTCACGAAGGCAACGTCCATTCCGAAATGGGCCAGCCCCACGGCCACATTCGCCTCTCCCCCACCGAAGGTTGCCTCCAGCGACGGGCTCTGGAAAAGCCTTTCGCTGCCCGGGGCCTTCAGTCTCAACATGATTTCGCCGAAGGCAATGATTTTTTTCATAGCCTTTACCCTTTCTTCACAAGATGGATCGCGAATCCCGAAATCTCCCGATCCAAGTAGGCGATGGTCAACTTGCCGTCCTTGACCTTTTCCGTTCCCGTGACGGGCCCGATGCCCTGCCGGCCGAGATAGAAAAGCGCCCTTTCGACATCGTTCACACCCAGCGCAATGTGCCCTTTTTGTCCGCGGCCGGGGCTCTTCATGATCTCAAATTCCTTTTGCCCGAGGAAATAGGAGCTCTGCCCCTCGGCGACCGGGAAACGGAACAGTCGTGAAAACAGATCCACGCTTTTGCTCGCGTCTTCCGCTTTTTCCTCGTTGATCCCCACGTGGGCGAGCGTGAACCCGAGAAGCACCCGGACCGCCTCCGCCGTCAGTCTCGTGATTTCCTCGAATTTTCCCGCCGAGATGAGCTCGCCCTTCACCATCCAGCTCCCGCCGCAGGCAGCCACGTTTTTCAACGAAAGATACGAAACGAGGTTCGTCGCGTTCACCCCGCCGGTCGGGATGAATTTGATCCCCTCGTAGGGCGCCGAAACGGCCGTCAGAAAGGCCCTCCCGCCGGATTCCTCCGCCGGGAAGAATTTCACGATGCCGAGGCCGCATTCCATCGCCGCTTCGATCTGCGTCGGCGAATTGACCCCCGGGATCACGGGGACCCCCCGTTCCCGGCAGAAAGAGACGACCTTCGGGTTGAATCCCGGCGAAACGATGAATTTCGCGCCCGCGCCGATCGCCTTTCTTGCCTGTTCGGTCGAAAGGACCGTCCCGGCGCCAACGACCATCTCCGGCATTTCCTCCGCCAGTATCCGGATCGCATTCTCCGCCGCAGCCGTCCGGAAGGTGATTTCCGCGAGCGGCAAACCACCTGCCAGAAGCGCCTTCCCAAGGGAAGGGGCATCCGCGGCCTTTTCGATCTTGACCACCGGAACGATTCCATAGCCCTCTATGGTTTTCAGAATCTCATCCATCATGCTTCTCCTTCTCTGGGCTTTCCGATCCGGATGACCTCGACGACGATATTCCGAATCGAATAGATCAACATGATCGCCCCCGCAACCGGCATGCAGGAATACAGAATCCTCTTGGGGATGGCAAAGACGTTCGTCACGTCCAGGGCCAGAATCGTCAGGCGCAAGGAGTAGTAGAAGAATACAGAGGCAAAAAGGAGGACCAAAAACTCGATGACGATCCGGTAAAGATGTCGCAGATGCGGCCGGGAAATGCTTTTTTCGATCCAGTCTCCCACGCTGATGTGGCCCCGCAGGATCCACAGCGCGGCCGCCCCGTAAAAAACCAGATACGCGTAAAGCAGTTCGATGATCTCATCGAACCAATGCAGGGACACGACCGGGAAGAAACGGACAAATACGTTGGCCGTGATCAGAACCGTCAGCAAAACGAAGCTGACGATCGTGACGACTTTCAGCGCAAACAGAATCGCCCTATCGGCAAACAATAGGATCTTAGTAATTTTTCCCATGACATCCCCTATCGGCCCATGATCAGATCCGGCAGGAACGTGGAGATCTGCGGAACATAGGCAATGACCACCGTGACGATGAATATCCCGATCAGATACGGCACAATCTCCCTGGAGAGGACTCCGATGTTCACATTGCTGAAGCTGGAGACGGCGAAGAGGCACATCCCCACCGGCGGCGTCAGATTTCCCACCATGATCAGCAGGGTCATCACCACGCCAAAGTTGATGAGGTCGATCCCGAACTGTTGCGCAATCGGCATAAAGATCGGGACCGTGATGATGAAGATCGCGTTCCCCTCCAGGAAGCAGCCGAGAACGAGAACGATGACAATGATGATCGCCAAGACAACCGACGGCGCCAGGCTCATGCCCGTCAGCGACAGGATGATCTGGTCGGGGATCTTCTGATGGATGGTCAGCCATCCGAAAAAGCCGGCCGCCGAAATGATGAAAAGCAGGCTGACCGTTTGCCGGATCGATATCCAGAAGATATCGGGCAGATCCTTCCATTTCAGATCCCTGTAGAAAAAACCCAGGAACAGCGCATAGAGGGATGCGACGACCGCGGCCTCGGTCGGAGTGAAAATCCCGGTCATGATCCCGCCGATAATGATGACCGGCGTAAGCATCGGCAAGAATGCCGCTTTCGTGCTGGCGATGATCTCCCTCAGATCGGCTCGCGTTTCCTTCGGCAGGTTGAGGCGCTTGGCCCGAAAGGCAATGGCGATCATGATGGCCAACGCCATCAACGCCCCGGGAATAAAGCCGGCCATGAAGAGCTTTCCGACCGAAACCCCCGTAAGGGCCCCATAGAGAACGAATGGGATGCTGGGGGGGATCACCGGCCCGATTGTTGCCGCGGCCGCCACGAGGGAAGCGGAAAAATTCGGTTTGAAACCGTTGTCGACCATCGCCTTGTGCAGGACCTGTCCCAGCCCCGCCGCGTCGGCGATTGCCGATCCGGACATTCCGGAGAAGATCACGTTGGCGATCACGCACACCTGGCCGAGTCCGCCGGGGATATGGCCGACCACGGCCTTGGCGAAGCGAAAGATCCGGCTCGTCACCCCGCCCGTGTTCATCAGGTTTGCCGCCAGGATAAAAAAAGGGATCGCCAGCAGCGTGAAACCGGTTGTGGAGGCATACATCCGTTGCGGCAACATGGTCAGCAGCGATCCGTTGCCAAGACCGATGAAGAACAGGATCGCGGTCAAACACATCGCCACGGCAATGGGAATGTTCAAGACGATGAACGCCAGAAGAACGGCAAAGATAGACAGGGTCAGCATGTGTTGCCTTTCGGATCGCTTCGAGTGCCTTGTCTCTTTCCAAAAGAAAGTCTGAGAAACCCCTGACTTGAGGGGTTGAGATCCGCCGGAACCGCGGTCATCAACCCCTCCCGCGCTTTTTCAAAGACCTACTTTGCTTCGTCCACCATCTTGATGAACGCCGCAATATTCTTCTCGTCGGCGATGGCCTTCATCCGGTCATAGGCCGGCTTCATCAATTTCTTGAATTCCGCCTTGTTGGGATAGGTCACCTCCATCCCGAATCCCTTCAATTCGCTGATCTGTTTCGATTCCGCATCCCGACAGGTCTTTCTCATCCAGTTTCCGGCCTTTTTGCTCTCCTCCTTCACGATCTTCTGCTGCGCCGGGGTCAGCTTGTCCCACACCTTCTTGCTGATCACGTGCACCATCGAGTTGTAGTTGTGGCCGGTGATGGCAAGGTACTTCTGCGTTTCGTAGATCTTGTTGGAATGGATCACGGCGATGGGATTCTCCTGGCCGTCCACCACCCCCTGTTTCAGGGCCATCTGCAGTTCGTTGAAATTGATCGTGGCCACCACCGCCCCGAGGGCCTCCATGGCCGCCTGCGTGGGCAGTTCCGGCGGGGTGCGCACCTTCAGCCCCTTGACATCGGCGGGGACATTCACCGGACGTTTGCTGTTCGTCAGGTTTCGGAACCCCCATTCCCAGTTCGACAGAAAGACCAGCCCGGCCTTGTCGAGATCGGGCGCCGCCCATTTGAGGAATACGCCATCGAGAACCTTGTCGGCCTGCGCATAATCGTTGAATACAAATGGAAGCATGACGCAGTTGAATTTTTTGGAATATTTCCCCAGTTGGCCCTGCGTGGGCAGACTCATGTCCACCGCGCCCAGGATGTTCTGTTCGAGTACCTCCGGTGGGGAGCCCAGTGCGTTGTTGGGATAAATCGTGACCTTGATCGCCCCGTTCGTCCTCTTCTCGACTGCCTCGGCAAACATCTTGCTGGCCAGGTTGCCCGGATGGGCATCCGCCGCGAAATGACCCAGTTTCATCTCGATCGGCTTGGCCTCCCCCGCATAAACAGCCGGGATGAAAAAGACCGACAACAGAAGAATCACCAACAGTTTTTTCATTTCCCCCTCCTATGGTTTTTGGTTGATTACAAAATCCTGCATGCGATTCGCCTCTGTCAAACCCTCTCTCTTTCCCAGATTTGTTTATCCGCCTCCTTTCCCGTCCATCACACCGTCCCGAAAACCCAATCTTCGGGAGATTTCCGCCGCCGCCGCCATCACCGCCCGTCTCATCACACCCTCAACGGTCTCCTTGGTCATCTGGAAAACCGAACCGGATACGCTGATTGCGGCCACGGGCCTCCCTTTGTCGTCAAAGATCGGGGCTCCCACGCAGCGGATTCCCTGTTCATTCTCCTCATCGTCCGTCGCGTATCCCTGGCTTCGGACGATTTTCAAATGATCCCGGAAATCATCGCGACGCGTAATGGTGTTCTGCGTCCGTCGGGGCAGTCCCCTCTTTTGAAGAAAATCCGTCAACGCGTCGTCGGAAAAATAGGAGAGCAGCACCTTTCCCACCGCGCTGCTGTGAGCCGGATTCCGGGAACCGATGCGCGACGCCATTTTCAATCCGCCTGTCGGTTGCTGCGTCTCAATTTTGTCCACATAGACCACCTCATCCCGATCCAGAATCACCAGATGCGCCGTCTGTTTCGTCTTCTCCGCGAGATCCCGCAGAATCGGTTCCGCAACCTTCCGAAAATCAAGCTGGCTGCTCAATTGGGCATTCAAATCCATCAGCTTCAGGCCCAGAAAGTAGAGCTTCGTCGCCGGGTCCTGGCGGATATACCCAAAATAGGACAGGGAGGAGAGGATGCGGTGTATCGTCCCTTTCGGGAGATTCAGTCCCGAGGACAAATCCCTGATGCTCATCCCCTGGGAATTTTGTCCCACCCGATCGAGAATCAGGGAAACCCTCTCGATCGTCTGGACGAGATTGCTCGGCTTGGATTGGATTGTTTTCGGTTCCATAGGCTTTTGTCCTGTTTGATCAGGAATGCGCTTCCTTAACGACCTTGCGGACAGCGACATTCCGATAAATGAGTTTGTTCCATAATACGGAACCTTGTTCCTAATAACAAAACTTTTTGGGGATGTCAATATGTTTTCATCATCTCTTTTCATCATCCGGCTTTCAGCCTTGCGGACCGGCTGCGGATGGCGTCAGGAATCGGTAAACCACGGGCAGGTGAAAACAAACGGAAGAATTCCGATGCTTGAAGGGATTCGATTTTATCGCTGCCGGCGGGAATAGGATCGATTTCAGATGTTCTGGATCAGGAAACCGCCGTCCACCGGAATGGTGACCCCCGTGACAAAACCGGCGGCCTCGTCGGCGCAGAGGTACAGCACGGCGCCCATCAGTTCATGCGCCTGCCCGAAGCGACCGAACGGCGTGTGGGCGATCACCGCCTTCCCGCGGTCGGTCAGCGAACCGTCTTCGTTGATCAGAAGACGCCTGTTCTGTTTGCCGAGGAAGAATCCCGGGGCGATGGCATTCACGCGGATGCCGTAGGGGGCGAATTCCTTGGCCGCGCCCTCGGTCAGGTTGACCACGGCCGCCTTCGCGGCGCTGTAAGCCCAGACGCCCGAGAGAGGCACATAGCTGCCCATGCTTGCGATGTTGATGATGCAGCCGCGGATCTTCTTCTCGATCCAGCGCTTGGCGGCCAGCTTCATGGGCAGAAAACAGCCTGCTTCGACGTTGAGCTTCATCACGAAGCGAAAATTCTCCATCTCCTGCTCGATCAACGGGCTCTTCCCTCTGCCTCCGCCACAGGCATTGATGAGGATCTGGAAGTCGCCTGCCGCGTCAACGGCCGCGAGCGTTTCGTTTTCGTTCATCAGATCCACCCTGTAATACCCGATGCCTTCCGTACGCCCGGTTTCCCTTCGGATGTACTCGGTCGAAGCCTGCAGCGGACCCTCGCGGGAGGCCCAGAGGACGACGTCCGCGCCTGCGCGGGCTATGGCGCAGGCCATGTCCGTCCCCAGCACGCCGCTGCCTCCGGTGATGACGGCCTTCTTGCCGGCCAGCGAAAACATCTTACAGAGGTAGTCGACGACCCCCTCCCTGCACCCTGTGTTTTCGTTTTCGGATTTTCCATTGGTTTTCATCCCCCACGGCCTCCTTGAGACTAAGGATGAACATCCGCTTTTGCGTCATTTCATGAGGTTTGATCATAAATGAGGGGATGGTGTGAAGTCAAGCGACGGATGGGGTGGGTGACGGATGGGGTGGGTCTCATTTTAAAAGTCACGGCAAATGGACTCATCGGCAATCGGGGATGGGCCGTTCGAGGGAAAATTTGCTTGACATGACCAACGTATGGGATAGAATAGAAACCAGGTTTCATTATATGAGACAACCGGGAGGACGGATGAAGTCCGGAATCTCTCATCAATCCCTTGAACGCGGGCTGCGGGTGATTGAAACCATCGCCGCTTTCGGCGGCTCCGCATCCGCGTCCGTCATCGCCCGGAAGACCGGCCTGCCCCGCAGCACGGCTCACCACTTGCTCCGCTCACTGATCACCTTTGGTTATCTCGTTCAGGACGGCGAGGCGCAGCCCTATAAACTGGCGCCCAGACTTTTCCAGCTGACCGGACCCGCCTGGACCCAACAGCAGCTCGCGGAGATATCGATCCCGTTCCTCGACGAACTGAGCCGCCGGACCGGGGAAGGAACCAGCCTGGCCATTCTCCGTGCGGGCGTGGTATCGGTGGTGGCCAAGAGGGATTCCGAGGGGCCGGTGCGCGTCGTTCAGGAGGTCGGGACCCTACGGCCGATCTACTGTACGGCCGTCGGCAAGCTTCTCGCGGCCTGGCTTCCCGAACGGGAGCTCGACGGCATCATCGGTCGAACCGGATTCGAACGGATGACCGCCAACACGATTACCGACATCTCCGCCCTGAAACAAGAGCTTGCGCGTGTCCGCGCGAACGGATTCGCACTCGATAGAGAGGAGCACCTCGAGGGGATCCGCTGCATTGCCACACCGGTCCGGGATCAGTCCGAGAAGGTCTGCGCAGCGCTTTGCATCGTCGGACCGAAGAGCCGTCTTTCGCTGCGGCGGCTCAGGGAGCTGCAGGATCCGCTGCGGGATGTGGCGAAAAAATTGTCGGTTCAACTGGGATTCGGAGCGGCACGGGGCGCCCTAACCTGAAACCGGGAAAGAGCACGGGGAAAGGCTTGGGGTGGTTGCAGCGCCGGACCGAACCTCACACCGATCCATCCGGGGAAATATCGGGAGGGTGGGAATGAGATTCAAAAATCAGGTGGCCGTCGTCACCGGGGCGGCAAAAGGCATCGGGCGGAGCATTGCATTGGCGCTGATCGACGAGGGCGCAAAGGTCGTTCCCGTGGATGTCGACCGTGAGGCCCTCCGGAGCCTACAGGTTGAGGCTGAAAAACGGGGGGGACAGATCCTTCCCGTCGTCTGCGATATCGAGAAGAGTCCCGACGTGAAAACGATGGTCGAGGAGGTCCTCGGAACCTTTGGGCGGATCGATCTGCTCGTCAACAATGCCGGGATCATCCGCCGCGGCACGATCGAAACGGTCGGCGAGGACGACTGGGATCGTGTGATCGCCGTCAATCTGAAGGGGACGTTCAACTGCTGCAAGGCGGTCGTTGGAACCATGAAGCGGCAGGGGTCGGGAAAGATCGTGAATGTCTCGTCCATTGCCGGAAAGATCGGCGATATCACCTCCGCCCCCGGGTATGGTTCATCCAAGGCGGGTTCCGATGCCCTGATGAAGACCCTGGCCAGGCAGCTTGCCCCCAGCGGCATCCGGGTCAATGCCGTCGCCCCTCATGCCATTGAAACCGAGATGAGCGCTCAATGGTCCGAAGCGAAGAGAAGAGAGGTCATCGCCGGGATTCCCCTCGGCCGTCTGGGAAGGCCGCAGGATGTGGCGGAGGCCGTTCTTTTCCTGGCTTCCGACGCAGCATCGTTCATCACCGGTGAAATCCTCGACGTCAACGGCGGGGCATTCATGGATTGACGCAGCAAAGGGATAAAATGCGAAAGATTCGTTGGAAGGAGGCCGGAAAGAAGGAGTTTGGTCTTGTCTTGATATTCAGGGATCCGTGAGAAAGGGGGGGTGTGAAGGCAGAATGGATCGCGCTGAAGGGGGATCGCATATCGCTTTCCGGCGGAAGATCGGTCTCCGGGACGGATCTCCCGCGGAGCAGCGGGACGGGGGGCGCCGTCCCCATCATTCAAGTCGTTCCAGACGCCCCGCATCGGGCGCGGGGCGATTCACCGATGAAAGGAGGGGAATATGAAAGGATTCAAGAAATATTATGTGCTTTTCGCGGCATCGATCATTTTGCCTCTGGTCATCACGTTACCGGCCTTCGGGCAGCAGAAATTCGTTTTGAAGTTCAACCACGTCCTGGGCGCGAAAGAACCTTATCACAAAGGATTTACCGACTGGGCCAAAGCCGTGAACACCAAAACCAAGGGCAATCTCAAGATCGAGGTCTTTCACAGCGCACAGCTCGGCGTCGAAGAGGACATCATCGAGCAGATGCGACAGGGAGCGAATATCGGCCAGAATACCGACTCGGCCCGGCTCGGGAATTACATCCCCGGAATCGCCGTAATGAACGGCCCCTATTTCGCAACCACGTTGGAGGAAGTGATCAAGATCAAGAATACGCCGACGGTCAAGGCCTGGACGGAAGAGTTGGCCAACAAGTTCGGATTGAAGGTCATTTCTTTCACCTGGGTCCAGGGGTACCGCCATTTCTTCACGAACAAGCCCATCAAGAAACCCGAGGATTTGAAGGGGATGCGTATCCGGACGCCGCCCGCCCCCATCTGGCAGGAGTCGGTCCGGGCGCTGGGCGCAACGCCGGTCGCCATGGCCTTCGGAGACATGTATCCGGCGATTCAGCAAAAGGCGATCGAAGGGGTGGAGCTCGTCTATAACAACATCCCCGCCGGCCGCTTCTACGAGGTCCTCAAGTACGCCAATGAAACCGGGCACATCATGCTGATCAACTTCGAGGTGATGAGCGCCAAATACTTCAACAGCCTGCCGGCCGACTACCAGAAGATCCTGGTCGAGGAGTGCGACAAGGCCGGTCTGGAAACCTCCAAAAAGATCCTGGCATCCGAGCTGGAAGTCAAGAAGCAGTTGCTGGCCAAGGGAATGGTGGCGGTCGAGGATTGCGACATTGCGGCCTTCAAGAAGGCCGGAGAGAAGGCCTATGAAGTCCTGAAAATCACCGATGCGAAGAACAAGGTCTATCAGGAAATGGGCAAAAAGTAGGACTACAGACCAAGCGACGATCGATCTCCGGCCCGGCCTCCGCAAATCCGGGAGGCCGGGTCGGATGATGCGTGCCGACACGGAAATGACGGTTTCGAGGTTGCCGGACACGTGAGGGGGGAATGATGAAAAATTTTTATAAGTTCCTCTGTAAACAGGAGATGCAGATCGCCAAATACTCTCTGGGTCTTCTTTCGCTTCTGGTGTTTGTCGCCGCGGTCGCGCGATCCCTGCATTATCCGTTGAACTGGGCGATGGATGCCGCGACGTTCCTCTTTGCCTGGACGGTTTTTCTCGGTGCGGATGCGGCCATGAGACTGGACAGGCTGTTCTGCATCGAAGTGATCACCGGCAGGCTCTCCCCGAAAGCCCAACTCTATCTCCAAATCATCAATTACAGCATCATCGCCGTTTTTTTGTTGGGCATGATCGGATACGGCATCCCCCTTTCCTGGACAACCCGGTTCAGGGCCTTTCAGGGGATTCCGGGCTTCAGCTATACGTGGGTGACGCTCAGCGTGCCGATCGGCTGCGCGCTGATGCTCATCACGGCTATCCTGAAAATCAAAGCCTTCTGGCGCGCAATCGCAACGGGCGAACCGATCACGAAAAGGGAAGGGGTGAGCGGTGAAATCATCTGACAAACTGTTTTTTCCGTGCATCGCCGAATGGAACCTGAGCGCGATTGAAGGCAGAGAGGTTGCGGAATGACGCTGGTATTGATCCTGTTTGTTCTCTTCATGCTCATGGGAATGCCGGTCGCTTTTGCGTTCGGCATTTCCGGCGTCGTCTTCTTTTTTCAGCAACCGACGCTGCCGCTGACCATGCCCGTGCAACAGGTGCTTTCCCAAACGCAGAACTTCCTGCTGCTGGCCATTCCGTTGTTCGTTCTGGCCGGCAACCTGCTCAACGAGACCGGCCTGACCGAACGGGTCATGAGGCTGGCCTCGGTTCTCACGGGACATATGCGCGGGGGCACGGCGCAGAGCAACATGGTGATCGCGGCGTCGCTGGGAGGAATCACCAGTTCCGCGATCGGCGACGCCACCATGCTCTCGCGGATCCTGGGACCGGGCATGACCAAACGGGGTTACTCCGGCGGGTTCTCGGCATCGGTCATCGGCTGCAGTTCGCTGATCACGACGATGATCCCTCCCGGCATCGGTCTGGTTTTATACGGCAGTATCGCCGAGGTATCGATCGGACGGCTGTTTGCGGCCGGGATGATCCCCGGCCTGCTGATGACGGTCTTCCTGATGGTTGCGGTCCGTTTGAGGGCGAAGCAAAAAGGGTATCCCCCCGAAAGGGAAACGCGGGCTTCTCTGAAGGAGATTGCGAAAACGTTCGTCGATTGCGTTTGGGCTTTCCTTTTCCCGGTCATCCTGATCGCCGGATTGCGGTTCGGCATGTTTACCCCTTCCGAAGCGGGGGCCTTCGCGTGCGTATACGCCATCGTGATCGGCACGATCGTCTACCGGCAGTTTTCGTGGAAGAAGCTGATCCAGACCCTGGAGAGCACGGTGGTCGATATGGGGATGATCATGCTGCTGATCGCCCTGTCGGCGACCTTCAGTTACGGCATCATCTGGGATCAGATCCCGCAAAAGCTTGCGGAGTTTGTCCTGGGGATCTCCGACACCCCCTGGATCGTGATGCTGATCATCGTCACCTTTCTGCTCTTCGCCGGAACGTTCATGGACTCGACGGTGCTGATCCTGATGCTGACCGCGATTCTCGTGCCGGTCGCCCAGGAGCTGAACATCGACCTGGTGCATTTCGGGATCATTATGGTCCTGACCCTGACCCTCGGACTGTTGACCCCTCCGGAGGGGGCCGTCCTTTACATCGTCTGCACGATCTTCAAATGCACGCTCTGGGATTTTGTCCGCGAGGGATGGCTGCTGATGCTTTCCGTCGTCGTGGTGGTCGTCCTGGTCGTTTTTTGGCCGGACGTGGCCCTGTGGCTTCCGAATCTCACCTTTGGAAAAGAATGATCAAACCGGGGCCGGAAACCGGATGCCCGCCTCCCGGGCGACGGCCCGCAGTTCCTTTGCCGTCTCGGAGGGGATCGGAATCCCTTCCCTTTCATACTGCAATCGCATCAAATATTCTTTTTCTCCGGGCACCAGGACCCGGTCAAACCCCTTTGCCGGCGGGGTGTCGTGGATTTCATCGATCAACAGGCCGACATTCCGCTTGAACTCGTCCACCGGCACGAAATGCCCCACATGGATCGCGCCGATGAAATGCCCCATCCGGCGGTGCTTTTCGTAATCGCCGTACATTTTGGGCAGCCCTTTCCCGAAGAGCGATCCCGTGAGCGGACCGGAGAGGATGTCGAAGATCAGTGCCAGCGCGTAACCCTTCGGACCCGCCATCGGCATCAGATATTTGACCTTCGCGGGATCGGTCGTCGGGATGCCGTCCTCATCGACCGCCCAGTCGGATGGAATCCGCTCCCCCTTGCTCTTGGCCACCAGGATTTTCCCCAGGGACGCCGCGCTGGTCGCCATGTCGAGCAGCACCGGGTACTCCCGGTCCGTGGGAACGGCCACGGCAACGGGATTGGTTCCCACCGCCGGTTTTTTCCCTCCGAACGGAATCACCGCCACGTCGGTGTGGCTGACGACAATCCCGATCATATCCTTCTTGAGCGCCTGAATCGCGGTGTAGCCCGCGATTCCGAAATGGCTGCTGTTGGTGACCCCGACGAACCCGACCCCCCTTCTCGCCAGCCGCATCGCCTCCCGCATCGCAAAATAGGCCACGGCGTGGCCCATGCCGTGGTCGCCGTCGATGAGGGCGGTGTTTCCCGTTTTTTTCAGGACCCGGATATCGGGATTCTTGTTGAGCGATCCCATCCGGAGACGTTTGATGTAATGGGGGATCCGGATGACGCCGTGGGAATGAAACCCATAGAGCTCCGCTGTCGTAATCGAATCCGCCACGATCCGGGCGTTGCCCATGCAGACCCCCTCCGACAACAGGATCCTTCCGATGAAACCTCTCAACTTCCGTGCATCCACGCGAATCTCCGGTTCGGTCATGGTCCCCCCCTGTTTCAATGCGATCGCTTCTTGATCCGCCGGCTCCGTTCGGCCGAAAGACAGGCGAATGTTCCCGTCGGGGTTTCATTCCTTCCGACGGATTTCTGCAGGCCTCCCCTCACCTTCCCATGTCACGGCCCAGCGTGATCATCGAGGTGGCGAAATTTTCGATGTTCTTGGTTTTTTTGTGGAACCGCGGCATCATGCCCAGCATGGTTTCCTTCCGGTACACGGGATCGTTTTTCCGCAGCGGAAACGGGACTGTCGTCCCGGTAGCGGCCGATTTGTAGATCCCCAGGATCAGTTCGAGGGTCGCCCGTCCCTCCTTCCCGTCGACGAGAAGAGGAGCATTCCCTTCGATCGCCTGCAGGATATTGTCGATCTGTCCCGGATGCCCCTCGTAGCGGATCTCGGGAAGGCCATCGTAGATCCCCTGCAGTTCGCGTTCGGTATCCGGATCATCTTTGGGAAACCCGTTTTCCAGCGGGAGGCAGGCCCTGACCCGCCAGGGGATCGAGATCCGCGCGCGTTCCGCCTGGAATACGAGTTCCTGCTCCTCCCCGTGGTCCACAAGGGAGGAGGTGATCTGAGCCAGCGCCCCCTTCGGATAATGCAGAATGGCGATGGAAAGATCCTCCGTCTCCGAGTTGTCGTGATGGACATTCGTGAATACGGCGGTCACCTGCTCCGGCATTCCCAGCGCCCAGCGCAGCAGATCGATATGATGCACCGCGTGGTTCATCGTGCATCCCCCCGCTTCCGCGTTCCACGTGCCCCTCCACCAGAGATCGTAGTAGTTTTGCCCTCGCCACCACAGGGAGTTGGCCGTTGCGTGGAGGACCCTCCCCGCAACGCCCGATTCGAGGATCTTCTTGAGCTTCATCATCGGGATTTTGTATCGGTTCTGGGCGATGGACGCCAGAAGGCGGCCGCTCTTCTCGGACACCTGAATCATCGCGTCGCACTCCTCCAGAGAGGAGGCCATCGGTTTCTCCACGATCACATGCTTGCCCGCATCCAGCGCGACGATGGCGGCCTCCGCATGAACCGACGGGGGCAGACAGATGGATACCAGATCGACGTCGTCACGGGCGACGGCCTCCCGGTAATCCTTGCACACCACGGCGGAGATCCCGTGTCTCGCCGCGAGCTTTTCCGCCTTTTCCGGATACAGATCCGCGAGCGCCCGCACCTCGCAGCGATCCGGAAAGGTCTTGAAGGCTTGAATGTGGATTTCGGCTACCGCACCGGCGCCGATGATCGCAATGCGTACCATATCTCCCTCCCTGCGCCAGGATATGAACCATGTAATCTGCTGTTATATTTATATTTTAAGAATTTCTGTCTATTTCTATCCCCCTTCCGAACGGGGTGTCAAGATGAAAGAAACCGGGAAATTCCGATTGACAAAAATCATGATCCACGTTACGCCCGACCCCATCCCGCATGGAGGAACGGTTGCCGTTTTGCCTTGATTTTCGAGGAGTCCGGATGACAGACGAACAGTGGCAGGATCTTCTGGCCGTAATCCGCGGAGAGCGGGTGGATCCGCTGCCCGTCGGCTTTATTATCGACTCCCCGTGGCTGCCGGGTTGGTGCGGGATGGCCATTGCCGATTATCTCTCCAGCGAGAACCTGTGGTTCGAGGCCAACCGCAGGGCCATCGAGACCTTTCCGGAGTGCCTGTTCCTTCCGGGATTCTGGTCCGAATTCGGCATGTGCACCGAGCCGTCGGCTTTCGGCGCGCGCTGCATTTTTCCGCGAAACGGTTTCCCGTATGCGGAGAAGATGGTCACGGACGAAAAACAGATCGGGGGGCTCAAGGAGCCCGACCCCGCCACGGACGGGCTGCTGCCGTTCATACTCCATCGGCTGCGATGGGCCCGGCCGAGGATCGAGGATCTCGGCCATAAAATCCGCTTTTCGGTTTCCAGGGGCCCGCTCAATATTGCATCCTTCCTGATGGGCACGACCGAATTTCTGATCGCCCTCAAGACCGCGCCCCGGGAAGTCCACCGCCTGCTGCGCGTCATCACCGAATTTCTGGTTCGATGGCACACCCTGCAGCGGGAGACGATCCCGACGATCGACGGCATCCTCGTTCTCGACGATATCGTCGGCATGATCGGCGAGAAGGATTTTCTCGAATTCGGATTCCCCTATTTCAAAGATCTGTATGCCGCCGACGCCGCGGTGAAATTCTTCCACAACGATGCCCCCTGCGCCGCTTCGATCCGGCATTACGCGGACATGGGCATCCAGCTTTTCAACCCCGGCATCCGGCACACGGTCGATGAGTTGAAGCGGATGTGCGGCAACCGATTGACGCTGCTTCACGGCATACCGCCGCGCGACGTCCTCGCCCGGGGAACTTCCGCCGATGTGTCCGCCGCGGTGAGCAGGCTGCTGGCGGAAACGGCGGACCCCTCCCGGCTGATCCTCTCCTGCGCGGGCGGGATGCCTCCCGATGTGAGCACGGAGAACCTGCGCGCCTTCATCGATGCCGCAAAGACGGGAATCTCCCGTCATTTCAATTCTTTTCCAGGATGGCCGCCCGGGTAAAGTGCATTCCCCCCACTTCCATGGAGAGGGAAGGGTACAGGACCGGTTTCGTGATCATCTCCACGCCCCGGGAGGTTGCCAGGACCGTGTCTTCCGATTTCGTTCCCGCAATAGTCGGATTCCAGCAAAAGGCCTGATTCTCCTGAATGAGATCCGGGGTCCCGAAATGGACCCGGTAGTCCCTGGGATTGTAGCCGATCGATCCGCCCTGATGGTGCAGCTTCCATTCTTCCGGATATCCCTTTGCGTCGTAAGCTTCGATTCCCTTCCTGAGAACTTCCCGTGCGGGAACTCCCGGACGGGTCGCCGCCATGAACGCGCAGTCGATGAAAACGTTCGCCTCGTACTGTTTCCTCAATTTTTTCGGCACCTTTCCGAAGTGGACAAACCGCGTCAGACAGACAATCAGGCCTCCCTTCCGGGCATTCACGGAAACCATCAGGAACTTCTTCACGTTCTTTTCCGTCGGAATGGGATGGCGGAAACGGGAGATCCGCTCGTCGGCGGCCGACATCATCCCCATGGGATCGATCCTGTCTTTCCACAATTCAAGGCAGAGCCTTCCGGCGACCTCCGATTCTTTCTCTCCTTTCTTCGCCGCGATCATCGTTCGTTCGAGGGCCCCGGAAACCTTTTCCCCCAGCCAACGATACCGGATCACCTCCTCCGCGGTCAGGGAATAGCGAAGCCGCGCGACATCTTCCGCAACCAGGACCGCATCCGGGAAGGGCCCATCACACCCGATCGGCCCCTTCCCGACGATTTTCCGCACCAGGGAAACTTCCCGGTCCTCATGCCACGGGAACGACCGGATCCGGTACCCCTGCTCCTCAAGCCTCTCCTCCGCCGCCATTCGGGGGGCTTCTATATTGTTGGTCACCACGTATTTCCCTTTTTCGGTGATGAGGAGGGAGGCGTTCCCCAGCTCGGTCGCGATCATGACTGCGTTGAGGCCGCCCCCGGTCATCCACGAAAAATTGGCCTGGCGCTTCAGGAGCAGGGCCCGGAGACCCCTGGCTTTCAGGAATTCCCGAACCCTTCTCTCTTTTTCCTGAATCTCTTTCCATATCGCCATTTTCGTTCCCCTTTTCACTGGGCGAGCACTTCCGCCCACGTCGTCACCGACCATTGCGTCTTGAACAACTCATCCACAGCCGGCTTGGCCGTCGTGCGGAACGATTCGGCATCCGGAATCACCACCTGCATGCCCTTTCGCTGGAGATTGACCAGGATGGCCCCCTCTTCCGTTTTGATTTTGTTGTTGGCCCACTCTTCC
Organism: Syntrophales bacterium; assembly: GCA_040765725.1. Taxonomy (GTDB): domain Bacteria; phylum Desulfobacterota; class Syntrophia; order Syntrophales; family UBA5619; genus UBA5619. Next base: position 3,902 of record JAXGRQ010000007.1, on the reverse strand, counting down.
GCCTCCTTGCCGGCCCTGACGATGAGATCCTGGTCTTCCTTGGACAGCTTGTCGAAGAAAGGCTTGTGGATCAGAATGCCCGCGGTCTGCACGAGGTGGTTGGTGATGATCAAATGGCTCTGGACCTCGTTGAGCTTGAAGCCGGCAATCTGCGGCAGGTCGCCTTCCGAGGCCTCGGCCTTGCCCGTCTTGAGCGAACTGTAGAGTTCGGGCAGCGGAACGCCGACGGGGTCCGTGCCCATGGCCTTCCAGATCGCCATCCAGCTGGGGATAGGCGGCAGACGGAGTTTCATCTTGTACACATCCGCCGGCGTGTAGACCGGCGTCTTGGTCGTCATCTGACGAAGCCCCCGGTAGAGGGTCGCCAGATACTTCAAATCGTTCTTTTCCAGTTGGGCCCGCGCCTCCTTGCCGAGCTTGCCGTTCCAGGCGCGCATGTAGTGATCAAAGTCCTTCATGACGTAGGGGTTGGTGAAGAAGTAGTACGGGGGGGCATAGAGTTCCAGGAAATTCGTCCCGTTCGACTGCATTTCGAGTTCGCCGGCCCTGTTCATCTTGTTGATTTCGATTTCCGCCTTGACGCCGGCGTCAATCTTCACCTCGATCCGGCCTCCGCTCCCCTTCTCAACGATCTCCTTGAACTTCTCCGCCGCATCCACCACGATCGTTCCCGATTTGAACGGGCTGCCGATGCGGATCGTCTTGTCCGCGGCCATGGCCGTTCCCACAGCCACCCAAAGGAGGCACAGGACGGTCATGACGGCCGATGTGCACCATGATCTCTTCTTTTTCATAGCCTTTCCCTCCCTTTTCGACAGACTCTATTTTTTGATCTCCTTGACCAGCTTACCGTAAAATTCATGGTCCGCGGCGATCACCTTCCCGAATTCGCCGGAGGACAGGTATTCGAGGTTCACCGCCATATCCTTGGCGTTCTTCCGGAATCCGGCATCCTCCATCCCCTTCTTGAAGGCATCGTGGAGCTTCTGGATCGCCGCCGCCGGGGTTCCCTTCGGAGCGGCCAGGCCCCGCCACTGACCCATCGCGAAATTCACCCCCTGCTCCTTGCAGGTGGGAACATTGGGGAACATCTCAAAGCGCTTCTCCGAGAAGAGGGCCAGAATCCGGAGCTTCCCCGCCTGGACGTGGTTGATTCCCTCCGGCGGAGAGACGGAAACGGCATTGATATGCCCTCCGAGCAGGGATGTCACGGAAGGGCCGCCCCCGGAGAACGGGATGTGGTTGAATTTGACCCCCATGGCCTTCTCAAAGGCGAGGGCGATCAGATGGACACCGCCTCCGGCCCCGGAATTGCCCACACTGATCATGCCGGGATTTTTCTTGGCCTGATCCAGGAACTCCTGCACGGTCTTCCACGGGGCCTCCGACCGAACCAGAAACATGGCCGGATCACGGACCACGTTGATGACCGGTTCGAAGTTCTCATAGGTGAAGGCCGTCTTCACCTGGTGAGGAAGGATGGTCAGAGGTGTAACCGCCGTGACCAGGGTGTAGCCGTCGGGTTTGGCCTTCATCCCCTCCACGTATCCCACGGCGCCTCCTCCGCCGGCCTTGTTGACGATGACCACCGCCTTGCCGAGATATTTTTCCGTCGACGCGGCCAGGGCCCTAAAGATGAGGTCCGTGGCCCCGCCCGGCGCCCAGGGGATGATGATCTGGACCTCTTTTTCCGGAAAATCAGCGGCTTGAACGGGGATCGCTGCAATGCATGTCAGCCCGATTGCCAAGACCAAAAACATTTTTTTCAACATACCCACACCTCCTTTTCCTGTTGGATGGTTTGCCGGTCACCGACCGACCGTTTCGTGATTGGGTTACCCGATCCCCCCTTAGACCCCTTTTCCGCCGAGCCTTCCGGCAATGAACCGAAATGCCGGCACCAAGAGAAAAAGCAGAGTCACCACCAGAAACGCCAGAGAAAAGGTGCGCTCGACAAAAACCCCGAAATCTCCGTGAGAAAGCATCAGCGACTGACGAAAGGCAACCTCCATCTTCGGACCGATCACCAAGGCCAGCAAGAGCGGCGCCGCGTCATACACCCATTTTCTCATCAGGTAGCCCAGTACGCCCATCGAAAGCATCAACCAGATGTCGTTGACGGAGTTGTTCACGGTGTACATCCCGGTGATACAGAAGAGCATCACCAGGGGCAGCAGGATCTTTTTCGGTATGCGGAGGATGCTGGCAAAAAAAGGGACAAAGGGCAGATTGAGCAGGAGCAATATGAAGTTGCCGATATACATGCTGGCGATCACTCCCCAGAAGACATCCGGATGTTCACTGATCATCATCGGCCCCGGTACGACACCGTGAATCATAAGGGCACCCAAAAGAATGGCGGTCGGCGGAGCGAACGGGATCCCAAGGACAAAAAGCGGGATGAACGCGGACTGGCAGGCGGCGTTGTTTGCCGCTTCGGGACCGGCCAACCCCTCGATGGCCCCCTTGCCGAAGGCCTCCGGGTGCCGCGAGACCCTTTTTTCCGTCATGTAGGAGGCGTAGGTGGCCAGGACGGGAGCCGGCCCGGGAACCAGTCCCACGCCGAATCCGATTCCCGCCCCTCGGAGGATCGCGCCGATGGATCGCCTGAGATCCTGAAACGATGGGAAAAGGTCTCGGAAACGCGGCATGATCACGCTCTGTTCGAGCTTTTCGGACGGCTGATCCGCATTCGCCAGCACCTCTGCGATCCCGAAAAGCCCGATGGCCACCGCAACGAATTCGATGCCGCTCAGCAGATATGTGGTATCGAAGGTGAAGCGGTAGTCTCCCGTCACGGGATCGAGTCCCACCGTTCCGATGATGAGCCCGACTACGGCCATCATGAGGGACTTGAGCAGAGATCCACCCGTAACATTGCTCAGGACGATGAAACCGCAGACCATCAGTGAGAAATACTCGGGAGGACCGAAGGCCAGCGCGGCTTGCGCCAGGGGAGGCGCCAAAAAGACCATGCCGAAGATCGCCAGGGTTCCGGCCACGAACGAACCGATGGCACACATGGCCAGGGCCGGACCGGCTTTTCCCCTCTGGGCCATCTGGTACCCCTCGATGCAGGTAATCACCGATGCGGTCTCTCCCGGAACGTTCAGCAAGATGGAGGTTGTCGAACCGCCATACATCGCCCCGTAATAGATGCCGCAGAGCATGATGATCGCCGACGTGGGGCTCAAACCGAATGTGATCGGAATCAGCAGCGCAATTCCCGCGATCGGTCCCAGTCCGGGGAGGATGCCGACCAGAGTTCCCGCGACCGCACCCAGCAGGCAGTACAGGAGATTGGCCATCGTGGTGGCAATTCCGAAGCCGGCAAAGAGGTGCTGGATCGATTCGAACATCCCCGCCTCCTACAGACCGATCAGCCCTTTCGGTAGGGGAATCTTGAGAAACCGGACAAACAGAAAATAGCAGACCACTGCCGTCAACGGCGGAATGGTCATGAGCAAGACCGGCCTTTTGATGCCGAGGATCCGAAGCAGCAGCAACATCAGCAGGAACACGGTCAGCGGATACCCCAGCAGATTCAAGCAGAGGGTGGCCAGGACAGTGGCCCCCAGAAAAAGCAGCATCTGTCCTGTAGCGGCGTCGGGCGGGGCCGCAGTCTCCGGCATCTGCGGAGGAGAGGGTTTCGCAAACAGCAGATGGAACAGGAAGAGAACGGAGAGGAGCATCAGCAGGATTCCGAGGCAGAACGGAAACAGGCCCGAACCCGCCATCCGGAAAGTTCCCATCGGCATCCGCAGCGAAAGAATGGCGGTGGCTGCCCCAAACAGGAAAACGATCCCGCAGCCGATCCGTTCATCTCTTTTCATCTTCACATCCCCTACGGGAAACCCGGTCGCCGGCAGATGAAAATCGTTTCTTAATACGGAACTATGTTC
>JAXGRQ010000069.1:0-10086 GCA_040765725.1 Syntrophales bacterium | reverse complement strand
TCTCCATGCTTTCCTTCCGGTCCGTAATGTCCCTTGCCAATACCAATAGGGTCGATACCCTGCCTTCTTCGTCAAACTCCGGCACTACCGTCGAGAAAAAGCTTCTGATACCGTCGGGGGACGGAAAATCAAACTCAAAATTCACCGGCTTTGCCGTTTCAAATGCCTTTCTGAATTGATGGTTCCAGTGCTCTAAACTTTCCCTTGGCATACCGAGCTCTTCATTTGTTTTTCCAAGGTAGTCTTCAACGGTGAGGTTCGTGACTTTTTCGATGGCTTTATTGATAAAGACATGACGTCCTTCTCGATCAAGACGGGAGATGATATCAGGCGTATTTTGCGTCAGTGTCCGAAATTTCTTCTCACTTTCTCGTAAAGCCTCCTCGGACCGCTTTCGCTCCGTGATGTCTTGGTTTACACCATAAGTCTTGACCGTCCTGCCATGCGAGTCCTTAACGATGAAGAAGCGGACAGTGATATAGCCGACCGTACCGTCTGCGTAAAGTATGCGGTGTTCAAGCTGTCGGTTGAAATGGGGATCGGTTGTTTCGATGGCTTGCCGTGTTTCTTCCTCGACCTTATGCATGTCCTCGGGATGGACAAAGCGATCGGCATATTCGGCGGCATGCATAGTATACCCGCCAATTTGTTGGGCCGTGGTGCGAAATATTTTATAGAACTGGTCGTTAAACGTGAAGAGATCGGTGGCAACGTCGTATTCCCAGTGGCCGAGATGGGCCATTTCCAAAGCGTTGGACAGTTGAGCCTTGTTGGCCCGGAGTTCCACCTCGGCCCGCTTGCGTTCGGTAATATCGATGAAATTGCAGGCGAATTGGTTGGGTCCGGAATGAAAAGCGGTTACCACAAAGTATTTGTCCAACGCCTTTGAATAGTTTTCAAAGAGGGCCGGCTCTCCCGTCAGGGCCACGCGGCCATAGGTCTCGATCCAGTACCGCTCAATATCCGGTAGCACTTCGAGAACTGTTCTGCCGACGATATGTTCGGCTTTCAAACCGGTTATCCGCTCGAAGGCCGGGTTGACAGTTAGGAAACGGTAGTCAACCGGGTTCCCTCGTGCGTCACAAATGATTTCATGCACCGCGAAGCCGTTCAGCATTTCTCGAAAGAGTGACTGGTAATCCTGCTCTCTCTTCCGCTTTTCACTCATGTCGCGGACGATCATGCTCGTCTTTTGCCGGCCGTCATGATCCCTGAAGATGACCGTAGAGACTTCGCCGGGAAACGAGGTGCCGTCTTTGCGGATAAAGGTGAGTTCGCCCTGAAACCTGCCGGTGCGTGCCCGTTCCTCAAGCGCCGCCGTGAGGCGCGGATCAGTCAGATCCATCAAACCTGCCCTTCCGATTCGGCATATTTCCTCTTCGCTGCGCTGGAAGATTCGACACGCTTCCGGGTTTGCTGCCAGGATTATTCCATCCGGTATCGTAAGCAGCACGGCATCAATGCTGTTGTTAAAGAGCGAACGATACTTCTCCTCGCTTGCCTGCAGTTCCTTTTCCGCCAACTTTACGCTCGTGATGTCCTCGACCACGGCAACGATATGATCCACACTGCCATCGGGTTTCCGCACACACCCCACAGAGAGATCGGTGCAGATGACCTTTCCATCCTTCCGGATGAAACGCTTCTCCATATGGTAGTGATCCGTTTGACCGGACAGAACGCGGTTAAATTGTTCGAGATCCGCCGCAAGATCATCGGGATGCGTCATTTCCGTCCATGTCATGCGGACGATCTCGTCCCGGGAATAGCCCATGATTGAGCAGATTCTGTCATTTACCTCGATCCATCCCTTTTCCGGGGAGGTAATGGCAATGCCATACAAAGGCAGATCGAAGTAACTGCGGAAGCGGGCCTCACTCTTTTTTAACCCGTCCCTCTCATTCTCCCACTCTGATTTCGATTTTTTCAGTTCCTCAATCCCCTGTCTTAGAGAATCCAGTTCCTGAATCAAAGCCTGCTTTGTCTTGGATTGATCTTTCATAAGGTCATCCCGTATGTGTTGAGATCTTCCAATTAGGTGGGGAGATTAAACAGGGCCTGCACCATGACCATCTGTTGTTTCTCAATCATGCCCATACTACCATGTGCTTACGAATAGGCCCTAAAGTATGCTTAATGTCAAATGGAATTGTTGCGAAAAAAGAAGATTGCCCCCTGATTCTCGGAATTGCCGACCGCTCATTTTCAGGAAGGCTTCAGTATGCGGCACCGATGATAAAATTGGTTGGCCAGCCTTCGTGTGTTTCATCCAGGTTCATTATTATTTCATCTTTTACCAGTACAAAAAAGAGCGGATCGCCCCCAAATTGCTTCTAATTGGCTGAATTTTCATTTCTGTAAATCACCTTGACAACCCAAACCGCTTTTCATAACCTGAGAACATATAAAAGCAGATTCTTATCAGCCCAACCCACAACTTTAACCGAACAGAAAGGCAACCCGATGACACTCTTATGGATCATCATTGTGGCGGCGGCGATCATTGCCGGGGTGGCAGTCTCGATCTACAACAAATTGGTCCGGATGCGCAACACGGTGCGGTCGTCATGGTCGGACATCGACGTGCAACTGAAGAAACGATATGACCTCGTGCCGAACATTGTCGAGGCCGTCAAGGGCTATGCGAGTCACGAGAAGTCGCTGTTCGAAAAGGTGACCGAGGCGCGGTCTCGGGCGATCCATGCGACGGGGCCTGTCGAGACGGCAAAGGCCGAAAACCTGCTGAGGGATTCGCTGAAGAGCCTGTTTGCAGTGGCCGAGGCCTATCCCGATCTGAAGGCGAATCAGAACTTCCTGCAACTGCAGACCCAGCTCAAAGAGATTGAGGACAATATCGAATCCGCGCGGCGATATTACAACGCGGTGACCCGGGATTACAATACGGCGATCGAGCAGTTCCCTTCCAACCTGGTTGCCTCGCAGTTCAAATTCGAGAGGAGCGATTTTTTCGAGCTCGAAACGCCGGACGTCGAGCGCAAAGCGGTCAAGGTCAGTTTCTGACGAGAGGCGAGATCATGATCACGGCGCCCGGATGGAAGTTGAATTGTGCAAGCAGGATTCAAGCAACGCTTGTTCGCATCTTGCTCGCCGTTGTTCTGATCTTCGTTGTCGTGGGTCCGGATGCGGCCGTGGCGGCAACGGAAACCATTCTGTCGTTCGCAAGCGAGATTACCGTCAATGCAGACGCGAGTCTGCATGTGACGGAGACCATCAGAGTCGTCAGTACAGGCGATCAGATCAAGCGGGGGATCTACAGAGACTTTCCAACGACCTATAAGGATCATGCCGGAAACAAATACGTCGTCGGCTTTACGATCCTCAATGTTGCGCGGGACGGCCGGCCCGAGGCGTATCACACCGAAGACCTGTCCAACGGCGTCCGGATCTATATGGGCCGGAAAGAGCATCTGCTGACGCCAGGCGAGCATACCTTCACGTTGAGTTACCGGACCGACCGGCAATTGGGCTTCTTTCGGGACCACGACGAGCTTTACTGGAACGTCACCGGAAACGGGTGGGTCTTCCCCATTGAAACGGCCTCCGCAAGGATTAATTTGCCCGCCGGCATCCCTGCCGACAAGGTGACTCTCGAGGGCTATACCGGACCGATGGGCGCCAAGGATCAGGACTTTTCCTCGGCTTTGACTCCGGACGGAAGGGCTGTTTTCAAAACGACGCGAAGATTGGCCGCCAACGAGGGACTCACGATTGTGGTCCTCTGGCCGAAGGGATTCGTGCAGGAGCCTTCCCCGGCCGATAAGACTTTCCATTTTCTGAAGGACAACCTGACCGCGCTGGTCGCCTTTGCCGGTCTGGTCGTTCTCCTTTTGTACTATGTGCTGGTATGGTTCAGGGCGGGGCGAGACCCGGCCCGGGGAACCATCATGCCGATCTACACCCCGCCCGACAACCTGTCCCCCGCGTCGATGAGGTTTATCGCCGAGATGAAATACGACGACAGGGCGTTTGCGGCGGCCGTGATCAACATGGCGGTGAAGGGGTTTCTTTCCATCCAAGAGAAGAACGGCAAATACACGCTTACGAAAATCGGCGGCGACTTGACCCGGCTTGGCGTCGAAGAGAAAAAAATTGCCGGTCATCTCTTTCAATCCCGTGACGTCATCGTTCTCGAACCGAAAAATCACGTCCACATTGCCGCCGCCAAAAATGCGCTGAAGACATCCCTGACCCTTTCGTTTGAAAAAACCCATTTCGTAACCAACCGGGGGGCGTTTATCACCGGAGTGGTGATATCCGCGGCGGTCATGGCGTTAAGCTTCCTTTCCAAGCTCAAACAGCCCGATGTTCTTTTCCTTGGCGTTTGGCTTACGGGGTGGAGCATCGGGGTGGTCTTTCTCTCTTTAATGGTCGTGAAGCTTTGGCGTCAGGTATTTACGGGGGCACGGAAACTGGGAACAACCGTCGGCAGTCTCGGATCGGCGCTTGTCATGACCGGTTTTGCGCTGCCTTTCTGGGGCGCGGAAATCTTTGTCCTGGTCATTCTGGCCCGGAGCGCTCCGCCCCTCGTCGGTCTCATTGCGGTTGTGGTGATCCTGAACATGGCCTTCTATCATCTGCTCAAGGCCCCGACAATGCTCGGACGCCGGCTTCTTGACCGCATCGAAGGCTTCAAGATGTTTCTGGGCGCCACCGAGGGGGACCGTCTCCAGCGCATGGTTCCCGCAGACCGCACCCCCGAGCTTTACGAAAAGTACCTGCCGTATGCGCTTGCGCTGAATGTCGAGCAGGCTTGGACCGAGCAGTTCGCCGACGTGCTGTCGGCGTCCATGCAGACGGATGGCGGCGGCTATCGCCCCGGATGGTACTCAGGCGCTCTGTTTGATGGCGGACAAATCGGAAGTTTCGCCGGCAATGTGGGGAATGCCCTGAGCAGCGCCATCTCCTCTTCTGCAACCGCACCGGGATCAAGATCGGGAGGAAGCAGCGGAGGAGGGGGCGGAGGCTCGTCGGGCGGCGGCGGAGGAGGCGGGGGCGGCGGCGGTTGGTAGAATCCCGGCCATCCTCCTTTGTGAAGACTACCGCGCGGGCTGGATGACGACGAAATGGGCCCTTCGGTTCTTGGCCAGGGCCGCCTCGTCATGTCCGGGATCCAAAGGTTTTTCCTTGCCGTAGCTGATCGTTTTGATCCGCTCCTTTGAAACGCCCAGTTCTGTGAGGAATCTGGCCGCTTCATCGGCGCGCTTCTGGCCGAGCGCCAGGTTATATTCCGCGGTGCCCCGCGCGTCGCAATGCCCCTCGATGATGAGCTGATACCCCGTATGTTCAAGATAGGCCCGTGCGCCGGCCTTCAGGATCTCCTGATTCGCGGGATTGAGGGTGTACGAGTCGAAATCGAAATGGATGTCGGGAATCTGAAGTCCCTTCGGGATCGCCGCTTCGCTGCCTGCGGTTTCCCGCATGCCGGTTTTGGGCGTTTTTGCATCGATTGACCGATCTGTGAGTGTTTGTTCTCTCAACCCCTGACCGGTGAGCGTTTGCTCGCGCAGCGCGCTCCCCTTGGCGTCTTTGTCGCCCGTCAAAGCCCTTTCCTGGGCCTGGCCCACGGCCTTCTGTTCCCCGGGGACCCATAGGTCACTCTTCACAGGGCTCCTTTTGCTGCAACCGGCAAACAATGCAACCAACAGAAACAAAACCATGAGAGCCACGCCTACCCAAAGCTGTTTTTTCGCCGCCATCTTTCGTCCTCCATCCATTGTCAGCGTTCATGATAACGAGATTATGCCTTCCGGATCCAACGCGTTAAGGTTTCTTTCCTCTTTTCACCGCCTGGTACCCCGTACGTCACCCATCCTTCCCGTTTCTCCAGTATACCAGACTGGTCCCCCTGATGCTTTCCAATCCCAGATTTTTTTCCCTTTCGATTTCTTCCAGCGCCTGGCTCACGCCTTCCCAGATCCCGTAATCATGCCAGATGACGACCCCATTTCGGCCGACCAGTTTCAGGGCGCGGTCCGTATCGGAAAGCGCGTAATCGTAAGCGTGCGACCCGTCGACAAAGACCAGCGAGCATGTCCCGTAATAAGGGGAGAAATCGAACGTTGCGGAGTCCCCCATGAATTGGGTGATCCGGGCAACGGCTTCGGGGTGGTCCGCAACGTACTGTTTGTAACGCATTCCCGGTTCCGGCTTTTCGACAAAGTATACCTCGCCATAGGACAATTCATACCGGGGTTTCGTCGTCGGGGGCAGATCCAGGGTGAAGATCCGGCAACCCCGCGGGGCGTTCAGGGCCAGATTCAGCGCCGTCCTGCCGTCGTAAGTGCCGATCTCGAAGATATTTGTCCCCTCGGGACAATTCGCGGCCATCTGGCCCAAAATGCCCAGTTCACTGATCCGGATGTTTCCGTATTCCTGGCGGTGCTCATACAGGCGAATGGATCTCGGCACGGTGCACCGCCTCCAGGACACGGACGGCAGGTGCGTTTCCTGCATGAATCGGTCTTTCTTCCCGCGTCGTCGACGCCAAAAAATGCGCCAACCTTTGGACAGGGCGGAAAAGGGGAGATAGACACCCGTTGAATAAAAGCCGAGGTATTCTTCTTTGGTCATGCCACCCTTTCCTTCGGGGCCCGTCCCGCCGACGCGACCGCGGCATAGGTCGGCTGAACCCCAAAATGGCCGGTTGATGCGGGCTGATTATAGAAAAAAGACGAACCCCGGGCAAGGAATAAAACAGCGAATCATGCAGCGATGAAGCAATTGCCGCGTTAAACGTGTCTTCTTGCGGAGTTTTTCTGAAGAAGTTTTTATTGACACGCGATATCTTCCTCCGTATCCTCCGGCGCAAAAAGGGACATCCATGATTGGTCCGTATCGAGGAGGGGTGTTTCCATGTATCGTGATCTTTACGACAAAAAATTAACCACACCGGATAAGGCAGTGTCTTCCATCCGGAGCGGAAGCAGGATCATCCACGGCATGGCTTCAGCGGAACCCCCGGCTCTGCTGGGGGCGATTGCAGAGCGGCTGAGGGCGGGTGATCTCAGGGGAATCGAGATTTACAGTCTTCTCCCATGGCGTCACGCCGCAGATACCTACCTGGCGCCGGACCTGAGCGACTGCGTGACCCCTTTGACATGGTTCGTTTCGCCGGCAGACCGCAATTTTGTCCGTGTCGGACTGGACTACTACATCCCCAACCTGTTTCACCAGGTGCCTCGGCTGATTCGGGAGTTCATGGAGGTGGATGTCGTAGTGACCACCGTTTCCCCGATGGACAAAAACGGCTTTTTCACATTCGGCACGGTGAACGACTACATCTCGACGGCGGCCAGGTGCTGCAAAACCCTGATTGTGGAAGTAAATCCCAATATGCCGCGCGTGTTCGGCGATTCCCTGCTGCATGTGTCGGAGGTCGACGCCATTGTGGAAAACGAAGTGCCGTTGCTCGAGGCCGCAGCTGTCGAGCCGAAACCGGAGGCCGAGACCATCGGGCGCATCGTCGCCGCGGAGGTGCCGGACGGGGCGACGATCCAGGTGGGCTTCGGCGGCATTCCCAACGCGGTTTGCGGATACCTGGGCGATCGGAAAGACCTGGGCGTGCACAGCGAACTCTTCTGCGCCGGGATCCTCCATCTCATCAAAAAAGGCGCGGTGACCGGACGCCGGAAGACATTCCATCCGCGCAAGCATGTTTTCACCAATGCCCTGGGAGATTCCGAGCTATACCGGTTCATCCACGACAACCCAAGCTGTGAAAGCTATCCGGTTTCTTACGTCAATGCCCCGGAAAACATCGGGAGACAGGACCATTTCATCTCCATCAACGCCACCATCGAAGTGGATCTGCTGGGGCAGTGCAATTCGGAGAGCATTGACGGCGCTCAGTTCTCGGGGACCGGAGGCCAACTCGACTTCGTCCGCGGGGCCTTCAACTCGAAAGGCGGAAAGTCCATCATCGCCTTTTACTCGACGGCGCATGACGGGGCGATTTCGCGCATTGTTCCAAGGCTGAGAGCGGGCAGCATCGTTACCGTTCCGCGGATGGATACGCATCTCCTGGCCACGGAGTACGGCATCATCAATCTGAAGGGCAAGTCCACGCGTGACCGGGCCCTCGCCATCATCGGCATTGCGCATCCCCGCTTCAGAGACGATCTGCTGCGTGAAGCGGAAAATATGTTTCTTCTCTAACCCATCATTGAGAGAAAAGACCCAACATCTCGACCCATCCGATCCATGCGATGATTCCTGTTCGAATCTTTGGACGGGATCGATGGGGAGACCCTTCGCGCATGTGGTGAGCAATCGGTTTACGGGTGATCGAAAAGATATCCGACAGAGCGGATGCTGCGGAAAAAAACGGGGTTCTGGGGGTCTTCTTCGAAATACTTCCGCAGACGGACCAGGAAGATATCCACGGTCCGTGTGGCCGTCACGCCGGTATAACCCCATCCTACCTCCAGCAGGGTTTTGCGGGCCAGGGGTTTCCCGCGGTGTTCAATGAAAAGACGGAGCAATTTCACCTCCTGCTCCGTCAGATGGATGATTCCGTGTCGGGTCTCTGCCGTCATCGTGGTAAAGTCGAGGGTATTGCCTCCAAAGACGTATCGTTGCAGCGCCGTCGGTTCCAAGGCGCCGGCAGCGGAAGTTTCGTGGTTCCATCGGGAACGGGTCAGCAGACGTTCAACCCTCAGCAGAAATTCCGCCAGGTTAAAAGGCTTGGCGAGATAATCATCGACGCCGCAGGAAAAGGCCTGGATCCGGTCATCGGGCGCCCCCTTGGCTGAAAGGATCAGAACGGGCAGCCGCTCGTCATGCAGCCGGATGTGGCGCAACACGGACATGCCGTCCAGCGCGGGGAGCATGATGTCCAGCACGATCAGGTCCGGATTCCAGGTTTTCCACATCCTCAGCCCTTCGGTGCCGTTTCCGGCAATGGCCGCTTCATGACCCTGAAACTTCAGATTCAGCTTCAGCCCCTCGGCAATATGCGGATCGTCTTCAACGATCAGGATGCGCCTTTTTTCACCGGCTTTCATTCTTGTCTCCTTTTGTCTCTTTTTCAGGGAGGATCAGCGTCACAATGGACCCCTTCCCCACGCCTTCACTGTCGGCGACCACCTTTCCCCGATGAAGCCTGGCGATCTGTTGAACCAGGTAAAGGCCGATCCCGCTTCCTCCCGCGGGCACCGCGTCCTGTTGCGGAGCCTGATGGAACTTGCGGAAAATCCGCTTGAGTTCCGTCCGGGGAATGCCGATACCGTTGTCCCTGAAGCGGATCAGCAGTGATGCGTGGTTCCGTTCAAAGGTGATATCGATCTGCGGCCTCCCGGAAGAGTTGTATTTGCGGGCATTGATCAGGACATTCATCAGCAGAATTTCGAAGAGGGAGGTGATTACAGGGTAGATCAGGGGGTTTCCCGTGGGCCGGTGCACCCGGATATCGCAGTCATGGAAAATATGCCGGTTTTCGTCGATGAACCGGTCGATCGTCTCCACAAGATCGACCGGTTCGGGTTTTCCCTTCTGAAGCCGGCTTTCGATTCTGGCAAGATTCAGAATGCTGTTGATGTTGGTGGAAAGGCGTTCGACATCCTGGATCATGAACCCGATGTATTTGAGCCGCTCCTCCCGGGGCAACTCATGTTTCTTGAAGGTTTCGAGATAGAGTTTCAGCGAAGTGACGGGTGTCTTGAGCTCGTGGGTGAAGTTGTTGATGAAGGTGTGCTGGAGGCGATAGAGCTGAAACGTTTTTAGATTGTAGATGAAGATGATGAGCAGTCCTGCCAGGATAACGCCGACCAGCAGCGACAGGATCAGGATCACCACCCAGGTCCGCGCCTCGAAGAACTGATTCGCATCGAGCTGGTAACGCCGGATCACGGTGTTCAGGTTTTCGCTTACGCCGACGTACCAGTAAATGTACAGAAAAAGCGAGATCGCCAATGTGACGATGGACAGGACGAAGACAAAGACCGGGTGAATGTACCATTTTACCTGTTTCATGGGTCAAATCGGTTTCCAGCCGTTCGATTGTAAAAGTATTGTAAAAATACGACTTACCGCTTCACAACCACCCCAACATCGATTAACGTGCCGCAC
>JAXGRQ010000068.1:0-10227 GCA_040765725.1 Syntrophales bacterium | reverse complement strand
TTTCTCGACCGGAACCGGGGGAAAAAGAGTGTCACGCTGAACCTCAAAACCGCGAAGGGATTGCAGATGGCCAAGAAGCTGGCGGCGAAGGCGGATATCCTCGTGGAGAACTTCGCAACCGGGGTGATGGAGAGACTGGGCCTGGGCTATGAGGTCATCCGCGGGATCAATCCACGTCTCATCTACGCCTCCATCTCGGGCTTCGGCCATACGGGCCCCCGGCGCAACGACATCTCCTATGACGTGGTCAGTCAGGCGATGGGAGGGTTGATGGCCGTGACCGGCTACCCGGACGGCGAGCCACTGCGGACGGGCATCTCCATCGGGGACTATTTGGCGGGGTTCAATTGCACAATCGCTATCCTGGCGGCGCTGCATTACCGGACGATATCGGGCGAGGGGCAGGCGATCGACATCTCCATGCAGGACTCCGTATGGGGGCTGGTATTTCCGGATCGCGCCGATTATTTTGCGACCGGCGAGGTCCCCGGGAGATTCGGCAACCAGTTTGCCAACTCCGTCCCGTTCGGCAGCTACAACGCCAAGGACGGCGCCGTGATCATCTGCACCATTGCGGATATTCAGTGGCAAAAGCTTCTGCAGGCGATCGGACGGGAGGATCTGAGCCACGACGAGCGCTTTGTCACCCGCGACAACCGGGTAAAAAACCGGGATGCGGTCAACGACATCGTCGACGGCTGGTGCAAGAAGCATACGGTCGAGGAGATCCTGACGGCATTGAAGAAAAATCAGGTGGCCTGCTCGCCGCTGCCCACCTTTGACCAGGTCGCCAACGACCCCCATCTGGCCGACAGGGGGATGTTCGTCGAGGTGGATCAGCCCGTCTCCGGCAGGCTCAAGCTGCTCGGCTCGGTATTCAAGATGTCCAAGACGCCGGGCGACAGAAAGAGACCCGCCCCCGCCGTCGGCGAGCACAATGAGGAAATCTTCTCCCGGTTCCTGGGGATCGGTGCGCAGGAGATCCAAAAATTGAAGGAAGAGGGTGTCGTTTGAGCCTGTTTCAGGCCATCAGCGACCGGACCTTTTCAGCGACGAGATCCCCCATCCGAACGGTACCGACGACGGTGGAGCCCCGCTGCTGAATGTCCTGCGTCCGGAAACCTTCCCTCAACACCGCTCGGACGGCCTTTTCGACAATCGCCGCCTCCGCGGCCATGTCGAACGAGTGGCGGAGCATCATCGCCAACGACAGGATCGTAGCCAACGGATTGGCAACCCCTTTCCCGGCAATATCGGGAGCGGAGCCGTGGATCGGTTCGTACATGGCGCTTTTTTCACCGCAACTGGCCGAGGGCAGCATCCCGAGCGATCCGGTCAGCATCGACGCCTCGTCGCTGAGGATGTCTCCGAACATGTTCGTCGTTACGATCACGTCGAACTGACCGGGATTCCGGATGAGCTGCATGGCGCAGTTGTCGACGTACATGTGCAGGAGTTCCACATCCGGATAGTCCCGGCCGACATCGGTCACGACCTCCCGCCAGAGCTCCGTCATCTCCAGCACGTTGGCCTTGTCCACGGAGAGGAGCTTCCTGCGGCGGCCGCGCGCCGTATCGAAAGCCACCTTCGCGATCCGGCGGATCTCCGCTTCGGTGTAGATCATCGTGTTGACCCCGGTCCGCTGACCGTTCTTAATCCGGACGCCGCGGGGCTTGCCGAAGTAGGCGTCCCCCGTCAGTTCCCGGACGATCATCAGGTCGATCCCCCGGATGACGTCGGGCTTGAGAGGGGAGGCGTCGATCAGGTCCTCGAAGACGACGACCGGACGGAGGTTCGCATACAGTCCCAGGCCGGACCGCAGGCCGAGGAGACCGCGCTCCGGCCTCAGACGGTATTCAAGCGGTTCCCATTTCGGGCCGCCCACCGCGCCCAGCAGAACGGCTTCGCTGCTCAGGGCCAGTTGCATTGTATCATCCGGAAGGGGTGATCCGGACTGGTCATAGGCCGCGCCGCCGACCAGCCCCTCTTTCGTTTCGAAGGAGACCCCGGTTTCTTTGGATACGATGTCGAGGATCTTCAGTGCCTCCCGGACGATTTCGGGTCCGATCCCATCCCCGGGTAAAACCGCGATTCGGTGCCGTTTCATTTTGCTGCCCCCTTCGCGATGTGGTTCATCAATCCGCCGTCGGCAATCAGTTCCTGCATGAACGGTGGGACCGGCGGGATGCGCAACGGATCGGCGGCGACCCCGACGATCCGGATCAGTCCGCCGTCGGCGTCCACCTCGATTTCCGCACCGTCATTCACCCGTCCCCACAGCTCGTCGCATTCGAAGATCGGCAGTCCCATGTTGAAGGCGTTCCGGTAGAAGATCCGGGCGAAGCTGCGTGCCACAACACAGGCAATGCCCGCTGCCTTGATTGCGATCGGGGCATGCTCCCTCGACGAGCCGCAGCCGAAATTTTCCCCGCCGACGATCATGTCGCCGGGCTTCATCTTTTTCATGAAGTCGGGATCCGCGTCCTCCATGCAGTGCGCGGCGAGCGCTTTGGGATCCCAGGTGTTCAAATAGCGCGCCGGGATGATCGCATCGGTATCGATGTTGTCTCCGAACTTCCAGATTTTTCCGCTGATTTTCATATCTCCTGTCCTTTCGGATGCTGTTTACAGTTGTTCCGGTCCGGCCAGACGGCCTGCAACCGCGGTCGCGGCGGCGACGGCCGGTCCGGCGAGATAGACCTCGCTGTCCGGATGCCCCATCCGCCCCACGAAATTGCGGTTTGTCGTTGCGACCGACCGTTCGCCCTTGGCGAGGATCCCCATGTAGCCTCCCAGGCAGGGACCGCAGGTCGGCAGGCTGATCGCGCCGCCGGCATCGAGGAAAATCTCAAAGAGCCCCTCCTCCAGCGCCTGCCGGTAGACGGACGGGGTCGCGGGGATGACAATGAGGCGAAAACCAGGGGCCACATGCCGTCCCCTGAGGATTGAGGCGGCCACGCGGAGGTCTTCGATCCGGCCGTTCGTGCAGGATCCGATGATCGACTGGTCGATCCGGACGTCGCCGACCGTGCTGATCCCTCTTGCGTTGGAGGGAAGATGCGGGAATGAGACCTGGAGCTCGATGCCGGAAACGTCGATATCCGTCACGGAATGGTAGCCGGCGTCCGGGTCCGAGGTGTAGAAGGTGTAAGGACGTTCGGCCCGACCCTGCATGTAGACCTCTGTAACGGCATCGGGGATGAAAATTCCGTTCTTTCCGCCCGCTTCGATAGCCATATTCGCCATTGTCAGACGGTCGGCCATCGTCAGATCCGCGACGGTCTCTCCGACGAACTCCATGGCCCGGTAGAGCGCCCCGTCCACGCCGATCCGTCCGATCGCATGCAGGATCAGGTCCTTGCCGCCGACCCACGGCCGCAATTTCCCATGGTAAACGAACTTCATGGTCTCGGGCACCTTGAACCAGAGCTCGCCGGTCATCATCGCCGCGGCGAGGTCCGTGCTGCCGACCCCGGTGGCAAAGGCCCCCAGAGCCCCGTAGGTGCAGGTGTGGCTGTCGGCGCCGATCACGAGATCTCCCGGTCCGACAATCCCCTTCTCCGGCAGCAGCGCGTGCTCGACGCCCGCCTCGCCGATCTCGAAGTAGTGGCTGATGCGTTGTTCGCGGGCGAAATCCCGCATGAGCTTGCACTGTTCGGCGGATGCAATGTCTTTGTTCGGGGCGAAGTGATCCGGGACAAGAACAATCTTCTCTCGGTCGAAAACCCTTTTTCCGCCCGCTTTCCGGAAGACATCGATCGCGATCGGGGCGGTGATGTCATTCCCCAGTGCGATGTCCACCTTTGCATTGATCAACATGCCGGGTTGCACCGCGTCGAGCTCCGCGTGCCGGGCAAGAATCTTTTCCGTGATCGTCATCCCCATTTTGATGCTCTCCTTTGTTGATTTCCGCCGCCCTGTCTTCGGGACGGTTCGCCATCCTTACCGGATCTTCTGCTATTTCGCAACCTTTAAACCTGAACCTTCCGGATGTCCTTGCGCAGCCATTCCAGGCGGTTCAACGCATTGATGTAGGCCTTGGCCGAGGCGACCAGGACGTCCGGATGAGCGCCGCGGCCCACGGCGGAGCGGCCGTTGAACTTGAGCTGCACCATCGCCTCCCCCTGGGCATCCGTGCCGCCCGTGACCGCGTTTACGGCGTATTTCAGAAGGGGATAATCGGTTTTCGTGATCTTTCGGATCGCGGTGAAGATCGCATCGACCGGCCCAACGCCGAAACCGGCTTCCTGAACCATCTTTCCGTCCACCTCCATCTGCATCGTTGCCGTCGGTACCGCCTGGCTGCCGCTGACGATATTGAGGTAGACGAAACGGTACTTCTCCTCGCTCCGCGAGGCCTCTTCATAAACAATGGACTCCAGATCCTCGTCGAAGACCTCCTTTTTGACGTCGGCCAGTTCCTTGAAGCGGACGAAGACACGCTGGATCTGGTCGTCTTCGAGGGCATAACCCAGCGCGCGGAGGCGATCGGCAATGGCGTGACTCCCCGAGTGTTTCCCGAGGACGATATGGGTGTCGGAGATCCCGACCGATTGCGGGGTCATGATCTCGTAGGTGATCTTCTCCTTGATCAGGCCGTCCTGGTGAATCCCGGACTCATGGGCAAAGGCGTTCGCCCCGACGATCGCCTTGTTCGGCTGGACGTGGATGCCCGTGATCTGTGTCAGCAGTCGCGAGGTCTGGTGGATATACTCGGTCCGGATTCCCGTCCAGAGATCGAAAAGGTCCTTTCGGGTCTTGATCGCCATCACGACCTCTTCCATGGCGCTGTTTCCGGCCCGCTCGCCGATCCCGTTGATCGTGCACTCCACCTGCCGAGCCCCGTTCCTCAGGGCCGCCAACGCATTCGCCGTGGCGAGACCCAGGTCGTTGTGGCAGTGGACCGAGATGACGGCCCGGCGGATGTTCTTCACGCGCCGGAAAAGGGTGGCAATCAGATCGCCGAATTCATCCGGCACCGCATATCCCACCGTATCCGGGATGTTCACCGTGGTTGCCCCCGCGGCGATGACGGCCTCCACCATGGCACAGAGGTAGTCCCGGTCGCTGCGGGTCGCATCCATCGGGGAAAACTCCACATTCTGAGTATAGTTGCGTGCATGGGCGACGGCCGCGACCGCCTCCCGGAGGACCTGTTCGCGGGATTTGTGGAGCTGGTGCCGGAGGTGGATGTCCGAAGAGGAGATGAAGGTGTGGATCCTCGGAGAGACCGCTTCGGCCACCGCTTCCCAGGCCCGGTCAATATCGGCCGCATTGGCCCGCGCAAGCGCCGCGATTCCGCATCCCCGGATCTCCCGGGCGATTTGGCGGACGGAGGCAAAATCCCCCTCCGAGGCGACCGGGAACCCGGCTTCGATGATGTCGACCCCCAGCTTTTCGAGTTGGCGGGCGATCCGGAGTTTCTCGTCCGGATTCATGCTTGCCCCCGGTGACTGTTCGCCGTCCCGGAGCGTCGTGTCGAAGATGAAAACCCTGTTTTCTGTCGCTTCCATGGTGGTCTCCTTTCACGCATAAAAAAAAGCCGTGGACTTTTTTCTGCCCACGGCTTTTAGGTTCTTTTTCTGATTTCTGTTAGGAAAGTCCTAAAAACGATGGGCGGCTCCTTTGCAAAAGGCAAAGCAGGGCGAGTCCCAAAAGAAGGGCGAGCAACAGAATCGCATTCATCGCTCTTTCGCGGCCGTACATCGCTTGAATAAACCTTTCGTCCATTTCCGCCGCCCCAAAAACGGAAGGCGGTTCGCCCCGAGGCATTCCCTCTGACAGCGATGTTTCTCTCCTAAACGAAATTTTAGCGCCTGTCAAGCAGGATCTGGGGATCGGTCAAGAGCAAACGGGATTATCCGTTTTCTGTTCATGGGAGGGCACCCATTTCAAACAGGAGATGAGCGGCGGATCTCCGGAGAAAATTTTTGTCAGGACGCAGTCTGCTCAAAGCAGAATTTTCCGAATGCCTTCGGGGGCGGCAGGGGGTATTCGCCGTTGTAACAGGCGAGGCAGAAGTTTTCCCCCGGAATCCCCGCGGCCTGGACCATCCCGTCCAGGGACAGGTAATGGAGGCTGTCCAGGCCGATGAAGGCCGCAATGTCCGCCTCGCTCCCCTTTTCGGCGGCGATCAGTTCGCCCCGGATGGAAAAATCGATCCCGTAGGGGCAGGGATAACGTGTCGGCGGACAGCTCACGACCATATGGATCTCCCGTGCGCCGCACTCCCGCAGATACCGGACACGGTTCCGGCTGGTGGTTCCCCGGATGATCGAATCCTCGACGATCACGATCTTCTTGTCGGCGATCAGCGGTTGTACCGGATTGAGTTTGACCCGGACCCCGAAATCCCGCATCGCCTGGCTCGGCTGGATGAAGGTCCGCCCCACATAATGGTTTCGGATCATCCCCATTTCGAACGGGAGCCGACCCTCCTCCGCATAACCGAGGGCGGCATAGTTTCCCGAATCGGGGAAGGGCATCACGAAGTCCGCATCGGGACGGTATTCCCGGGCAAGATTGCGGCCCAACCGCTTCCGGCAGAGGTAGACGTTTTGGCCGAAAACCTGGCTGTCGGGCCTTGAAAAATAGATGATTTCAAAAATACAGTGGCAGGGTTTCTCGACGGGGAACGGCATCAGACTCTGAAGGCCCCGGTCGTCGATGATGACGATTTCGCCGGGCCGGACATCCCGGAGGTATTTCGCCCCCACCAGGTCGAAGGCGCAGGTTTCCGAGGCCACCGCCCAGCCGCCGTTGAAGCGGCCCAGGGCAAGCGGCCGGAATCCGCGGGGGTCGCGGATGGCAATGATCCGGTTCCGGGTCAGCATGACGATGCTGTAGGCCCCCTGCACGCGTGCAAGCGCCTTTGTCAGGGCCTTTTCCAACCCCTCCTTCAGATGGGGGGCCATCAGATGGATGATCACCTCGCTGTCCATGGTGGACTGGAAGATCGATCCCTTTTCCTCGAGCTCCGCCCGAAGTTCAGCCGCATTGATCAGGTTTCCGTTGTGGGCCAGTGCGTAGTACTCGTCGGCATGGTGGACCAGAAAGGGCTGAGCGTTCGAGAGGACCGAGGAGCCTGTGGTGGAATAGCGGACGTGGCCGATGGCCGAACGGCCGGGAAGCCCGGAAAGGCTTTCCTCCCTAAACACCTCGGAGGCGAGCCCCATCGCCTTGTGCGCCCAGACCTGGCATCCGTCCGCCGATGCGATTCCCGCACTCTCCTGCCCGCGGTGCTGGAGCGCGAAAAGCCCGAAGAAGGCCACACGCGCCGCCTCTTCGTGGCCATAAACCGCAAAGACGCCGCACTCCTCGCGCGGGTGGTCCCCCTCCGACTTCCCACAGACCATCCTTTTTTCTTCAGCCGATCTCATGGAATTCCCTCCCCGACCGTTCCCTTTCTCCCGCTCCGTCCGACCTTGCGGCGGCCCTCGCCCCGGCCAGCGGAACCCTGCGTCGAGATTGGAAATGCAGACCCGCCCTCCGCCCGGCCTATGAATTCAGAGGCGAGTGTTTGATGGTAGGTCTGCAACGGCGCCACGGCCCATGACCCCTTCTGCAGCGCATCAATCGCCTCCGCCAGCGCCTCCGCACCGGAAATCGTCGTCGTGTAGAGGACGTTGTAGAGAAGGGCCCCCCGCCGGATGTGATAGGCATCCCGGGAGGAACGGAGACCCAGGCTGACATTGATCACGAGCCGGATATCGCCGTTTTTGATGTGGTCGAGCATGTGGGGCTGCCCCTCGCTCACCTTGCGGACCGTTTCCGCCGCGACGCCGTGTTCCCGCAAACGGTCCGCCGTGCCGCGCGTGGCCAGAATCTCGAATCCCATGCGGGCCAGGGTTTTGGCCACGGGAAGGATTCGATCCTTGTAATGGTCGTGGACACTGATGAAAACCTTTCCCGAAAGCGGTATCTCGAATCCGGCCGCCATCTGGGATTTCGCATAGGCGAGACCGAACGAACGGTCGATTCCCATCACCTCTCCCGTGGATTTCATTTCCGGCCCCAGCAGGATGTCCGCATGGGGGAAGCGGCTGAAGGGGAAGACCGCTTCCTTCACCGAGATGTGCCTCGGCCGGACCGGTTCACTGAAGCCCAGCTCCCGCAGGGTTTTCCCCAGCATCACCTTGGTGGCCAGCTTCGCCAGCGGAACGCCGATCGCCTTGCTGACGAACGGGATTGTCCGGGACGCCCGGGGGTTGACCTCCAACACGAAAAGCTCGCCGTCCTTGATTGCGTACTGGACGTTCATCAGTCCCACCACGCCGAGTTCCCCGGCAATCCGCTTCGTCTGGCCTTCGATCCGCTGAAGCATTTCCGGAGAGAAGCTGATCGCCGGAAGGGAACAGGCGCTGTCGCCGGAGTGGATTCCCGCCTCCTCGATATGCTCCATGATTCCGGCGACGACGGTGGTCTTGCCGTCGCTGATCGCGTCCACATCCACCTCGATCGCGTCCTCAAGGAACTTGTCGATCAGGACCGGGTGACCGGCGGAGACCTCCAGCGCCCCGGCCATGAACGCCTTCAAACCCGCGGTGTCGTAAATGATCTTCATCGAACGGCCGCCAAGCACATAGGAGGGACGGACCAGGACCGGGTAGCCGATCCGTTCGGCAGCCCGGACAGCCTCCTGCGTGTCCATCGCCGTGTCGCTGTCGGGCTGCCGGAGCCCCAACCGGTCGACAATTTCCTGAAATCGTCTGCGGTCCTCGGCCCGGTCGATCGCGTCGGGGGAGGTGCCCAGGATCGGCACCCCGGACATCTCCAGTCCGCGGGCCAGATTCAGCGGGGTCTGGCCGCCGAATTGAACGATGACGCCCAGCGGCTTTTCCGCCCCGAGGACGTGCAGCACATCCTCGAGCGTCACCGGTTCGAAAAAGAGCCTGTCGGAGGTGTCGTAATCGGTGCTCACCGTCTCCGGATTCGAATTGACCATGATGCTCTCGTATCCCTCTTCCCGCAGCGCGAAGGAGGCGTGGACGCAGCAGTAGTCGAACTCGATCCCCTGGCCGATCCGGTTGGGCCCGCCGCCCAGAATGACGACCTTCGGCTTCGTCGAAGGGCGCACCTCATCCTCATCCTCGTAGGTCGAGTAGTAGTAAGGGGTGTAGGCCTCGAACTCGGCCGCGCAGGTGTCCACAAGCTTGTAGACCGGCAGGATTCCCGCGGCATAGCGGCGGCGTCGGATCTCCCCTTCGGGAAGGCCCCAGATCGCGCCGAGGGCTTGATCGGAGAAGCCGAGCCGTTTGGCCCTGTAGAGAATCTCCGGCGAACAGGGTGTCCGTCGAATCTCCTCCTCCGCCTCGACAAGCGATCGGATCTGGTGGAGAAACCACGGGTCGATCCGGGTCAGGCGATGGATCTCCTCCAGAGCCATCCCGTGTTGAAAAGCCGCGGCGATGTAGAAGAGGCGCAGGGAATTGGGCCGACAGAGCCTCTGCTCCAGAAATTCCCGGGGGCGATGGGTTGCAGCCTCGGGCAGTTCGGTCTTCAGGCCGAAGCGTCGGATCTCCAGCGATCGGATGGCCTTCTGGAGCGCTTCCCGAAAGGTCCGGCCGATGGCCATGGTCTCGCCGACCGATTTCATCGACGTGGTCAGCAAATCCTCGGTGTCGGGGAACTTCTCAAAGGTCCAGCGGGGGATCTTGACGACACAGTAATCGATGGTCGGTTCGAAGGCGGCCATCGTTTCTCGCGTGATGTCGTTGGGAATTTCGTCGAGGGTATAACCGACGGCGAGCTTCGCAGCGATTTTGGCGATCGGGAAACCGGTCGCCTTGGAGGCGAGGGCCGAGGATCGGGATACCCGGGGGTTCATTTCGATGACAATCATCTCCCCGGTTTCGGGATGGACCGCGAACTGGACGTTGGAGCCGCCGGTCTCGACGCCGATCTCACGCATGATCGCGATGGCGGCGTCCCGCATCCGCTGGTACTCAACGTCGGTCAGCGTCTGGGCCGGAGCGACGGTGATCGACTCGCCCGTATGGATGCCCATCGGGTCCAGGTTTTCGATCGAGCAGATGATCACGACGTTGTCCGACCGGTCGCGCATCACCTCCAGTTCGTACTCTTTCCAGCCCAGGGCCGACTGTTCGAGCATCACCTCGTGGATCAGCGACGCGTCGAGGCCGCCCTTGGCGATTTCGGCGAGCTCCTCCCGGTTGTAGGCGACGCCGCTTCCCGTCCCGCCCAACGTGAACGAGGGGCGGATGATGA
>JAXGRQ010000067.1:0-10307 GCA_040765725.1 Syntrophales bacterium | reverse complement strand
AATGGTGCTTGTCAATCCCGGCATGACGGCGAGACCGGCAACAACCAGCCACAGGACGGCATTGATGATGCGATATCGGGAAATCCTCGTTCCTCCGAATAAATTGGCAAAGGCAAGAACGAAGACAACGCCGGAAAAAAGCGCGCGCGCAAAGGCTTCCAGGCCCTCCTGTGCCAGCATACCGGGATAGATGATAAAGAGAAACGGTATGACGTATGTGACCGCACCCAGCTTTAGGGCGTACTTCGCCGTATCCCCCCAGCGCGCATCGGCAATCCCCGCTCCCACGAACACCGCGATGCAGACCGGCGGTGTTACAACCGAGAGAGTGGCATAATAGAATACAAACATGTGCGACACGAGGGGTACGATCCCGACCTTGATCATCGCCGGGGCCAAAACAGCGGCAACCAGAACATAGGCGGCAGTTGTCGGAATCCCCATTCCCATGATCATGCACACGACCGCCACGATCAATGTGATCAGGAAGATATTCTCGCCTCCCACACTGACGATGAGAGTGGAGAGGGTTACGCCCAATCCCGTCATGTTGATGGCCGAAACCATGACTTGCGCTCCGGCCAGCAGTATACCGATAATCAGAAGGCCTTTTGAGGAATCGATGGCCGCTTTTTTCAGTTCCATCAATGTAGCGAATAGATCGGAGGGTTTCCGAATGGATGTCAAGGGGAAGGTGATCAGCGCCCCGACAGTGCCGTAAAAGGCCGCGGTAGTGATCGAATTACCGTTGAGGATTCCGAAGAACAAGGCGGCGAGGGCTGTGGTGATCGGAGTGATTCTCCTCCAGTGCAAAATATTCTTCCAAACCGGCACCTCTTCATCGGGCACACTGCCAAGACTTCCCTCGATCGCCAGAATATGGATTGTCATGAATACTGCCATATAGAACAGGAAAGCCGGAAGGGCTGCAGCGATCATGATACGGACATAATCCACGCCGATGATTTCCGCCATGATGAATGCCGCGGCTCCCATGATCGGAGGCGCCAGCTGGCCTCCCGTTGACGCAATCGCCTCCGTGCCTCCGGCCATGGCCGGAGGATACCCCAGTCTCTTCATCAACGGAATGGTAAAGTTCCCGGTGGTCGCAACATTGGCAACGGCACTGCCGCTGACCATGCCGAAAAGCCCCGAGGCAATCGTTGCTATCTTGGCGCCCCCTCCGGGAGCCCTTCCACCGAGACGCATGGCGATGTCGATGAAGGTCTGTCCGCCTCCAGTATTCAGTAGGACAGCGCCGAACATGGTGAAGGCAGCTATGACCGTCGCTGCGACCCCCGTCAGCATGCCCCAAATCCCGAGATCACTGAGAAACAGTGTTTCCGTCAGAAAATTAATGTCGAAACCGCGATGGCCGAGACGGCCGGGAATATGTTCCCCAAAAAGGGCATAGAGGATGATCAAGAAGACGATCGAAGGGAAAATCAAGCCGATCGCTCGACGCGAGATCTCCAGGATGATGACCACGAGGCAGACCGTCATGATGATGTCCCATGTATGGGCTAACGGCAACTCCCCCAAACTGCCCATGATCAGCTCGTAGTTTGCAATTACATAGACGCAGGAAATAACGGCGACCACTCCCATGCATGCATCGATCAGAATACCGAGAGGACGTAGGCGGCTTTCGCTCCACAGGGGATACGAGAACAATCCGAGTACAACGAGAATGGCGACAAAAATGGCCCTGTGGATAATGCCTTCAAAAGGCCCCGTGGCACAGGTGTAGAGCACAAAAAGAAAGAGCAGGATAGACAGTGCATTGATTCCTCTTTGACGCAATCCCGGGCCTCGGCTGTTCTGTGCCATACCACTTCCCCCGAATCATTTCGGATTCTGTAACGTTCGTATTTCCCATTGGCTTTGCCATGGAAAATCCGAGCGCATATCCGAACAAACGGCTTCCTTGAGAATCGAAAGCCAGCCGGTGCGAGCTTCGATCATCCTGTATATTCTCAAAGTTGTTTTCCGCTTACTGAAAATATCCGATTCTCTTTTTATTTCTCGATCAGCCGTTCCGGAATAACGGCGCCCTTCTCCTTGAAGTATTTGATTGCCCCTGGGTGCAGAGGTGAGGAAGAGTATTTCAGCGTCATATCCATGAAGTCTGCCCCCTTGACATCGGCAAATGAAGCGGCCTGTTGGGTCTTGTCTTCGCAGATGGCCTTGGTGATCTTGTATGCGGTTTCCTCGTCCATGTCGAGTCCGGCAGCACAACCTACGGCGAATCCCCAGGTTTTATAAGCGCCGATCCCTTTGGCTGCAACATGCGCGGGCACGTCAATAACCACGAGGTCCGGGAACTCCTTGCCGATGATTGCTGCCTGATTCGCATCCAACGAAATGAGGTCGATCGGTGTCAGCGTTGCAATATCCCGTGACGAGGCATCGAGCGCCAAACCCGCTCCCGATTTGACGTATCCGATAACACGATTGTCCTTGACGGCAGTAACAATGTCTCCGGTCGAACCGGGAACATAGTCCGGGGTAATCTTCAAGGCCTTCAGGACGGCATGGGTGGTCTGTTCGGTGGACGATCCCTTGATCCCGGCGTTGAATTTTTTCCCATTCAGGTCGGATAGTTTGGCAATGCGCGCATCTTTTCGAACGACGACGTTCTGCGGCGCAACGACATAGACCCACAGGATTTTTGTCTTCACCGGATTCTTCTGATAAAGCGCCCGCGCGTAGTAGGCCTCGGACTGGGTGTTCGTCGTGATCATGCCGATGTCGATCTGACGTCTCGAAAACCGCCGTAGATTATCCGCGGTCGCTCCCGTTTCAACAACGGATGCCTCCATATCCGGCACATTCTTGTTGATGACCTGTGCAACGGCAACAAAGTAGCCGTAATGACTCGAAGATGCGGAAGTGGCTCCCACCAGCATCTTTTTGGCCCCGAGAGAAACCTGCGGAGATAGGACCAGGCCGGCAACGAAAAGACCCATCCAAAAGGCACCGAAACATTTGTTTTTTATCATGATTCCGTCTCCTTTCCTTCTGTTTTTTTGTTTAACGTAACCATCCCATCGATCCCGTAACGACGATATCGTACTTCTTTTTACAACTTCAAGCTCGTGTCCCTGACGGTTCCGGCCGCCGAAACCGTCTCCGTGAAAGTCATGCTGCTCAACCCAAGGCACCGCAGGCTTTCAGGCGTTCGTACCCTTCTTCCGACAACCCCAGGATTTCCTGTAAGACCTCACATGTATGTTCGCCGTGCATCGGCGCACTGGACCGGATGGTCGGCTTCATCCGTCCGAATTTGATAGGACAGGAGACGACCTTGATTTTCCCCTCCATGGGATGGTCCATCTCGACGATCATTTCTCTGGCCTCGGCGATATGTGGATCCCGGCAAATCTGATCCACACTGAGGATCGGTGAGCAGGGAACACTGGCCTTCATGAGCAGGGATACGACCTCGTCAACCTTTCGACACGAGGTCCAGTCCGTCACGATCTTGTCAAGACGTTCCACATTTGTTACCCGACTCCGGTTTGAAGAAAAATCCGGGTCTTCAGTCAAGTCTTCTCTACCGATAACCTTACAGAACCGTTTCCACACCTCCTGACCGCCCACTCCAATGACGACCCAGCCATCGGCGGCGGCAAAGGAGTTGTAAGGAGCAATGAACTCGTAGCGGTTGCCGACCCGCTGAGGGATACGCCCCTCCACGAGATAAATCTGGATGACCGTCTCCATGGCGCTGACCATCGAATCCACCAGCGACACATCAATCCGCTCTCCCAAGCCGGTGCGCTCTCTTCCCCGGAGGGAGGCCAGGATCCCGATGCAGGCATTCAATCCGGCGACAATGTCAGCCATCGCCGTTCCCGTGCGGGTCGGCGGAGAGTCCGGCCAGCCGGACACGCTCATCAAACCGCCCATTGCCTGGCCAATGATGTCGTATCCGGGTCGATCCTTATAGGGACCGTACTGGCCAAAGCCGGAAATGGACGCATAGATGATGCCCGGATTGACATCTCTGACGCGATCATAACTGAATCCGAGCTTATCCATCGTTCCCGGTTTGAAATTTTCGAGCAAAACGTCCGATTTTTTCAACAGATTCAGCAGGATTTCTTTGGCTTCCTCTCTTTTCAAATTCAAGACGATGCTTCTTTTGTTCCGGTTCAAATTGGTGAAGTAGGCGCTTGCTCCCCTCAGGAAGGGAGGGTATCCCCGGGCATCATCCCCTTTGTCGGGCTCTTCCACTTTGATGACCTCTGCCCCCATGTCGGCCAACAGCATGGAACAAAAGGGTCCGGCAAGGACCCGGGTCATATCCACCACCCTCAAGCCTTTTAAGGCCCCGTCGGAATCATCTCGAATATGAACCGCCATGGCACGGATGCTCCTTGCTCTATATTACCTGTTTTCTAACAAAAGGTATGCCAAATATATTGGCATATATTTCAATATCTTGTAATGTGATAAGCTCGCAAGCCTTATAGAATTCTAAAAACATAGAAATGCTTTTTGTTTCGGCTGGCGATATTCGCTTGACATGCAAATTGCCCGTGTGTTAGCGCTCTTAAGAGAGATTTCCCTTAAGAAAATAATGCTTAGTACTCCGCTTCATAAGTTCGGTTACGTATTTTTGTAAAGAAGTGTAACCAATTGTCGGGTGCTCATCAATACAGGGAACGTCACCGTAAATGTGAAATTCCGTACTTGGCGTGAAGAAGGGAGGAGCGAAATATCCGTCTGAGGGTTGGCATGACTGGCTGATTTGAATTGGCACTCACAGTAAAACAACCATCGCCGCTTACCGCTGTCTTTATCCCGTTGGTTCATCCTTCTGATCTTATTGCACACACACCCGTGCGAGTGGCGAGATCCTGAAGGCTCTGTAACACCGGCCCTTGGATTTTCGGCCATGATATGGAATCTTGTGTTTTTCACCGTTGACTCGTCCATTGCTGAAGATGTACCGAAAAGTATCGGGACATTCCCTTTTCGCCTGCATCTCATTCATCGGACTATTTTCATTTTTCGGAGGTAATTCCATGGGAGCAACAACGGTTCATACCGGAAAAGACTGGGCACGTAACAAAAGGGAATATGAGACACGCACAGCCAAAGCCAAACCTCTGACCGAGGAGGGAAAGAGCAAGATTGTCGATCCCTCCCGGGCGGTGGCCCTCCTTGAGACCATCATCCGCCCGGGTGATCGGGTGGGTTTGGAGGGGAACAATCAGAAGCAGGCTGATTTCCTCGCCGACTGTCTCTGCAAGGTCGACCCGGCAAAAGTCAACAGACTGCATATGGTCCAGTCGTCGATCGCCCTTCCTTCCCACTGTGAGCTCTTTGAACGCGGAATCGCGGCAAAAGTCGATTTTTCGTTCTCCGGACCCCAGGCCAGGGAGGTGGCGCGTCTGGTCAACGTCGGGAAGTTGAAGATCGGAGAAATCCATACTTACCTGGAGTTATTTTCCCGCTACTTCCTCGATCTGACCCCCCAAGTCGCACTGGTAGTCGGCATCCAAGCGGACAAGAACGGAAACCTTTACACCGGCCCCAATACCGAAGACACACCCGCCATCGTCGAGGCCACCCATTTCAAGCAGGGCATTGTTGTGGCCCAGGTGGAAAAAGTGGTGAAGAAGCTCCCGCGGGTGGATATTCCGGGGGACTGGGTCGATTTCGTCATCCCCGTGGGGAAACCCTGTTATGTCGAACCGCTTTTCACACGGAACCCGGCAAATATCCGTGACGTGCATATCCTGATCGGCATGATGGTGATCAAGGGGATCTATGGGGAATACGGCTTAAAGTCTCTCAATCACGGAATCGGCTACGCCATGTCGGCCATCGAACTGCTGCTGCCCACCTATGCCGAGCGGCTCGGTCTCAGGGGCAAGATCTGCACGCACTGGGCGCTCAATCCCCACCCGACGATGATCCCGGCGATCGAGTCCGGTTTCGTGGAGTCGATCCATTCATTCGGCTCCGAGGTTGGAACGGAGGATTACGTCTCGGCCCGCCCCGATATCTTCTTCGTCGGCCCTGAAGGGCAACTGAGATCGAACCGCGCCTTCTGCCAGTGCGCCGGCCATTACGCCATCGATGCCTTCGTCGGGGCGACGCTGCAGATCGACCGCTACGGCAACAGCTCCACCGCCGTGGTCGACCGAATCGGAGGCTTCGGCGGGGCGCCCAACATGGGATGCGATCCCCCCGGTCGGCGACACTCGAGCGAGGTCTGGCTCAAGGCGGGGCAGGAGAGCGGAATGCGGGCAAGCCTGATCGGCGACATGCCCAGAGGGCGCAGGCTGGTGATCCAGTTGCTGGAGACGAAGGGGCCGAAAGGGAATGACTGTTTCGTGGACAGGCTCGACGCCTGGGAACTGATGAAACGGGCCGGCCTCAGTCTCCCGCCGGTGATGATCTACGGCGATGGAGTGACCCATATCGTCTCGGAGACCGGCATCGCCCACCTGATCCGCTGCGCCGACCTGGAGGAGCGACAGGAGGCGATCAAGGCCGTGGCCGGCGAAACGGATCTCGGCAGGGAGATAACGCCACAGCGAAAAGATGAACTGAGACGGAAAAAAATCTTCCAAACACCGGAGGACCTGGGAATCGACCCATTGACGGCAAACGCATCACTGCTTGCGGCCCGTTCCATGGCCGATCTGGTGGAATGGTCGGGCGGCCTCTACAAGGTGCCCGAACAGTTTAAATAGCGACAAGCGACACCTTGTCAAAACAACAAAAAAAGGAGTGGCGACACGTGGAAACAGCCCTGTCCTCATTGACTTTTCCCTGAACCCGCATTACATTCATTAAAAAAGCGGTCCGCCGGATAGCCGCCCATGAGGGCAGCGGGAATAGCTTGATCGGCAATTGCGGCCGGACCGGCAGAAAATCAACATCAATATCATCAAGAGGGGTTCATTATGTGGGAATACACGGACAAGGTCAGGGAACATTTTCTCAATCCCCGCAATGTCGGGGAGGTCGAAAATCCGGACGGGGTCGCCGAAGTCGGTTCCATTGCCTGCGGCGACGCCCTGAAGCTTTCCTTCAAGCTCGATGAAAACAAACGGATTCAGGATGCAAAATTCAAGACCTTCGGCTGCGCCAGCGCGATCGCATCTTCTTCCGCGCTGACCGAAATGATCAAGGGAATGACGCTGGAGGAGGCGATGAAGGTCACCAACCAGGATATCGCCGCCTTTCTCGGCGGTCTTCCCGACGAGAAGATGCACTGCTCCGTCATGGGCAAGGAGGCGCTCGAGAAGGCCATCGAAAACTACCGGGGCGCGCCGGCAGAGGAAAAGGGCGCCAAAATCGTCTGCGAGTGCTTCGGCGTGACGGACCGGGAAATCGAGCGGGCCGTTCGGGAAAACAACCTCGCGACCGTCGAGGATGTGACGAATTACACCAAGGCGGGCGGCGGCTGCGGGAAATGCCACGACGCGATCCGGCAGATCATCGACCGGGTGCGGGCGGAGATGCGGACCGAGCCCAAACCGACAGCCGCGGCCAAGATGACCAACATCCAGAAGATCCGCAAGATCGAGGAGACCCTCGATCGCGAGATCCGCCCTTCGCTGAGGCATGACGGAGGAGACATCGAACTGATCGACGTGATCGGCAATCGCGTCATCGTGGCCGTGCGGGGGGCATGCGCCGTCTGCAAGGCCTCGGGAAGCACCTTGAAACAATTCGTGGAGGTCAAACTCCGGGAACTGGTCTCTCCCGATCTGACCGTTGAGGAAGAGGAGGCGCCCCAATGAAAACCGTCTATCTGGACAACAACGCGACCACCAGGGTCGCGCCCGAGGTCCTGGAGGCCATGCTCCCCTATTTCAGCGACCTCTACGGAAACCCGTCGAGCATGCACGCCTTCGGCGGCCAGGTCGCCAAGCGGCTCCGAGAGGCCCGGGAGCAGGCCGCGGCGCTGATCGGCGCCTCTCCGGATGAGATCATTTTCACGAGCTGCGGAACGGAAAGCGACAATGCGGCCCTCCGTTCCGCCCTGGCCGCCCATCCGGAAAAACGCCATATCGTCACCAGCCGCGTGGAGCACCCTGCCGTCAAGGCCCTGGCGGCCCATCTCGCCGAGAGGGGTTACCGGATCACGGAGCTGCCGGTGGACAAAAACGGCCTTCTGGATTTGTCCCTCTTTGAGGAGAGTCTCGCGCCGGATACGGCCGTGGTCAGCCTCATGTGGGCCAACAACGAGACGGGGGTCATCTTTCCGGTGGAGAAGGCGGCGGAGCTGGCCCGCGAACGGGGCATCCCGTTCCATACCGACGCCGTGCAGGCAACCGGCAAGATCCCCATCGACATGCGGAAAACCGCGATCGACATGCTTTCCTTCTCCGGCCACAAGCTCCACGCCCCAAAGGGGATCGGCGTTTTATACGTCCGCAAGGGAACCCGATTTTCGCCGCTTCTGATCGGGGGACACCAGGAGAAGGGGCGCCGGGGCGGCACGGAAAACACGCCGAGCATCATCGGTCTGGGAAAGGCCTGCGAATTGGCGTCCGGCCACCTGGATACCGAAAACAAGACGGTCCGGCGGTTGCGGGACCGGCTTGAGACGACGCTGCTGACGCGGATTCCGAACGCACGGGTCAACGGGGACATTGATCAGCGGCTGCCGAACACGACGAACATCAGCTTCGAGTTCGTCGAGGGAGAGGGGATCCTGTTGCTGATGAACGAATACGGGATTTGCGCCTCATCGGGGTCGGCCTGTACCTCGGGATCCCTGCAGCCCTCCCACGTATTGCGTGCGATGGGCGTTCCGTTTACGATGGCCCACGGCTCGATCCGTTTCAGCCTGAGCATCTACACCACCGACGAGGAGATCGATTTCACGATAGAAAAACTCCCCCCGATCATCGAGCGGCTGCGCGGCATGTCCCCTTACTGGTCCGCCTCGGCGCAGAGCTGCACGAGCGGATAAAAGCCATGAACCTGCAGGGCATTGCCGGAATCCTTTTTCTGACGGGCCTCGCCTGGCTGATCAGCGAGAACCGGCGTGCCGTCCGTTACCCCATCATCATCACGGGTCTTGTGGTTCAATTCGTCTTGGCGCTG
Source organism: Syntrophales bacterium (assembly GCA_040765725.1). GTDB lineage: Bacteria > Desulfobacterota > Syntrophia > Syntrophales > UBA5619 > UBA5619. Next base: position 1,226 of record JAXGRQ010000067.1, on the reverse strand, counting down.
GCCCTGCTCAAAATTCCGCTCTTCGGCGATTTCTTTGAGCTGCTGAACCGGGGAGTCGCCGTCCTCGAAAAATCCACAGCCGCGGGCACCTCCTTCGCCTTCGGCTATCTGGGAGGCGGGAAGCTTCCCTTTGCGGAGACCTATCCGGGATCGTCTTTCATTTTTGCCTTCCAGGCGTTGCCGCTGATCCTGGTCGTCAGCGCCCTCTCCTCGCTCCTTTTCTACTGGAAAATCCTGCCGCTCGTGGTCCGGGCCTTTGCCTGGATGCTGCAGAAAACCATGCGCGTCGGCGGCGCCGTCGGATTCGGCGCGGCGGCCAATGTTTTTTTGGGCATGCTGGAAGCGCCGCTGCTGATCCGGCCCTACCTCGATCGGCTCACGCGCAGCGAATTGTTCATCACGATGAGCTGCGGCATGGCCAACATAGCCGGCACCGTCATGGTCCTCTACGCAACCATTCTCGGCCCGCAGATTCCCGGCGTGATGGGGCACATTCTGATCGCATCGATCATCAGCACGCCGGCCGCCATCATGATCTCGCTGCTGATGGTTCCGGAGACCGGGGAAATCACTCCGGGGGAATATATCCCTCCCCAGACCGCATCCGGTTCCATGGACGCCATCGCGCGGGGCACCACCGACGGCATCACGCTGTATCTGAACGTCATCGCGATGCTGATCGTCCTGGTGGCACTGGTGGCGTTGAGCAACCAAATCCTTGGACTCCTCCCCCATTTTCGCGGAGAACCCATTACGCTGCAACGTTTACTGGGCTACCTGATGGCCCCGATGGCCTGGATGATCGGGATTCCCTGGTCGGAAAGCACGACGGCGGGATTTCTGCTGGGGGAAAAGACCATCCTCAACGAACTCATTGCCTATCTGGACATGTCGAAACTGCCGGCGGGATCCTTGAGCCCCAGAAGCCGGATCATCATGACCTATGCGCTCTGTGGCTTCGCCAACCTGGGCAGCCTGGGCATCCTGATCGGCGGCATGTCCGCCATGGCGCCCGCCCGGCGCGGCGAGATCGTATCCATGGGGTTCAAATCGATCCTCTGCGGCACGATGGCGACCTGCATGGTCGGCGCGATCGTCGGTCTGCTGATATAGCGGAGCTGTTGAAAACCGGCGCACCCCCGCGCCGGATCTTCTTGGCCCCCACCCTCTCGCCGGACGGCAAAGACGAAATCCTTCCGTTCGAAGGGACCCCGGTTCGGCGGCAT
>JAXGRQ010000066.1:0-10676 GCA_040765725.1 Syntrophales bacterium | reverse complement strand
GCATATTTATCAAGTCCCATGAATCGGTCAATAGCGCTCCCCGTTGCCGGGATCTCCGTCACGACGAATCCCGCTACCCAAATCCGAACACAACGGACCACTCGTAGAAATACATTTAATATCAAATGGTAATGACAACATGCCGCCGGATTTTTGCTTGACAGTTCGGCCGCCGTGACGCATAGTTTGTGCGGTTAAAAGCTCATTGATTCCATTCCTGAACATCCCGGGGAGCACCCATGAACCATAACGGCAACGCCATCGAATCCCGCCTCTGGGCCGCGGCCGACGAGCTGCGGGCCAATTCCAAGCTGAAATCCTCCGAATACTCCGTTCCGGTGCTGGGTCTCGTCTTTCTGTGCTACGCCGACCACAAGTTTCAGGAGGCGGCCAGGGAACTGGGCGCTGCCGGGGGCGGCGGGCGGCGGAAGATCGGCCCGGCCGACTATCAGGCCCGCGGTGTCCTCTACCTGCCCGAAGCGGCCCGGTTTTCGACGCTGATCGCCCTGCCCGAGGGGTCCAACATCGGCGCGGCCATCAACGAGGCCATGCGCGCCATCGAGGCGGAGAACCCCGATCTCAAGGACGTGCTCCCCAAGGCTTACAACCGCTTCGAGAACGCCCTGCTCAAGGAACTGCTCAAGGCCATGAACTCCGTCCCCATGGACATCGAGGGGGACGCCTTCGGCAAGATCTACGAATACTTCCTCGGCCACTTCGCCATGAGCGAGGGGCAGAAGGGCGGCGAGTTCTTCACCCCCACCGCCATCGTCCAGCTCATCGTCGGCATCATCGAACCTTTCCACGGCCGCATCTTCGACCCGGCCTGCGGCTCCGGCGGCATGTTCGTTCAGAGCGCCCGCTTCGTCGCGGAGCACCAGAAGAACCCCGGCGCCGAGCTCTCCATCTACGGCCAGGAGAAGGTGGCCGAGACGGTCCGCCTGGGCAAGATGAACCTCGCCGTCCACGGCCTTGCCGGCGACATCCGCCAGGGCAACGCCTACTACGAAGACCTGCACCGCTCCCCCGGCAAGTTCGATTTCGTCATGGCCAATCCGCCTTTCAACGTGGATCGGGTGGACAAGGACCGGCTCAAGGACGACCCGCGCTTCCCCTTCGGCCTGCCTCGCACCGACAACGCCAACTACCTCTGGATCCAGATCTTCTACAGCGCCCTTGCGGAGACCGGCCGCGCCGGGTTCGTCATGGCCAACTCCGCTTCCGACGCCCGGGCCTCGGAACTGGAGATCCGCAGACAGCTCATCGAATCCCGCAGCGTGGATGTGATGGTCGCCGTCGGCTCCAACTTCTTCTACACCGTCACCCTGCCCTGCACCCTCTGGTTCTTCGACAGGGGCAAAGGCCAAACCGCCCGAGCCGACCAGATGCTCTTCATCGACGCCCGCCACCTCTTTCGTCAGATCGACCGCGCCCACCGGGACTGGACCCCGGCGCAGATCGAGTTTCTAGCCAACATCGTCCGGCTCTACCGGGGCGAGCAGCCGGAGAACCTACACGACAGCACTGATCTCATCACCGAACACTTCTCTGACGGCAAATATGCGGACGTGGCCGGGCTGTGCAAAGTAGCGACGATCGCCGAGATCGAGGCCCAGGGCTGGAGCCTCAACCCCGGCCGCTATGTGGGCGTCGCGGCCCGCGCCGAGGAGGATTTCGACTTCAAGGCGCGGCTGGAGGAGCTGAACGAAGAATTGGAAACCCTCAACGCCGAGGCCCGGGACCTGGAAGCGCGAATCGCCGATAATGTGGCAAAGCTGCTGGAGGGGGAGTGATGGCTTCGATTGGGCACAGTTTTCAATGGTACGATGTTATGCTAAACGATGTTTGCACAAAGATCACCGATGGTGCTCATTTAAGCCCCAAGTCGGTCGAACACGGTATGCCGATGGCTTCTGTTAAAGATCTAACCTCGTTTGGTATCAATATCGATTCCTGCCGTCAGATCGCAAGAGAAGATTATGACATACTCATTCGCCAAGGCTGCCAGCCATTAGAAGGAGATGTTTTGATTGCGAAAGATGGCGCTACTGCTTTAGATACCGTTTGTGTCGTAAGAAAGACGCTGAACATAGTTCTCTTATCTTCTGTGGCTATTTTAAGACCTAATAAAGCACAAATTACTCCTTCTTTTCTTCGGTATTATTTAGATTCAGAAACTACCCGTTCTTATATGAAGGGCGCATTTACTACTGGCGCAGCAATTCCAAGGGTAGTTCTCAAGGATTTTAAATTAGCCCGTATCAAACTTCCCCCTCTTCCTACCCAACGAAAAATCGCCGCCATCCTCTCAACCTACGACGACCTGATCGAGAACAACCTGCGGCGGATCAAAATTCTGGAGGAGATGGCACAGAACCTCTACCGCGAGTGGTTTGTCAAGTTTCGCTTTCCCGACCACCAGCAGACCCGCTTCATCGATTCATCCCTCGGCCGGATTCCACAAGGATGGGAGGTCAGGACTGTCGAAAACACTTTTGATATTTTAGGAGGAGGAACACCGTCAAAAGCCGTTCCCGAATATTGGGATAAAGGAACGATCAATTGGTATTCGCCAACGGATCTTACCGCCGCACGCTCCATGTTCATGGACCGTTCCGGTAACCAAATAACGGAACTTGGGCTAAAAAAGAGTTCGGCGCGTTTGTTCCCGCCATTTTCCGTGATGATGACCAGCAGGGCGACGCTCGGCGTTATTTCGATCAACACCACCGAAGCCTGCACGAATCAGGGTTTTATAACCTGTATTCCGAATGAGAACTTTCCCCTTTACACCTTATATTACTGGCTCAGGGAGAACGTAGAATATTTCATCAGCCTTGGAACAGGTGCTACTTTCAAGGAAATAACCAAAGGCGTATTTAAAACCATCGAACTGACAGTGCCTTCACGGGCTATTGTTACCCAATTTGAGGATACCGTTAAGACTATTGCCTTTCAGGTATTGAACCTGCAACGTAAGAATACGACCCTCCGCCGTACCCGCGACCTGCTCCTGCCCAAGCTCATCTCCGGCGAGATGGATGTGTCGGAACTGGACATCACTGTTTCCGGGGAGTCCGAATCATGAAGGCAATCGGAGCTTATTCTTGCATTTACTCTTCACTTATGCATAGCTGAATAGGAATTGCATGGAGAGCTAATAGTGAAGGATAAAGATCGGATACTGGAGATTGCAGGCAGGCTCGGAGTGACCACGGCAGCGGATGTGGAAGCGGTCGGTATTTCTCGCAATCACCTTTACGAGTTGTGCAAAGCGGGCAAAATCGAGCGGACGGCCCGTGGGCTTTATCGAATTCCGGGTGCCCTTTCAACGGAGCATGGCGTTTTGATCGAAGTCGCAAAACGTGTTCCCAAAGGGGTGGTCTGCCTGCTTTCCGCCCTCAGGTTTCACGATCTGACGACACAGAACCCCCATGAAGTTTGGATCACCGTGCCACGCGGGGGCTGGCGGCCGCAGATGGATTATCCGCCGCTGAATCTGACTTACGTGTCCGGCAAATCCTATACCTTCGGCATTCGGGAGCACACGGTCCAAGGGATTGCGATCAAGGTTTACACGCCGGCGAAAACCGTGGCGGATTGTTTCAAGTTTCGCAACAAGGTCGGCCTTGATGTGGCCATCGAGGCACTCCGCGAGGTATGGCGGTCCCGCCTGGCCAGTATGGATGAACTCACGGAGGCAGCCAACGTGTGCCGGGTGTTCACGGTGATGCGTCCCTATCTGGAGGCCACTGTATGAGCGCCCAGGAGAATGAGAACAGGGGACACTCCGTTTTTCAGCGACTTCTGAACCTTGCGAGAGCGGAAAAAACGGATTTCAATATGCTGCTGGTCCGCTATGGTGCGGAGCGTCTCCTCTACCGACTTTCAATATCCTCTTACTCCAAGCGATTCATTTTAAAGGGCGCCAGCCTGTTCCTTGTATGGAGGGGGCAGAATTTTCGTGTGACCAGGGATGTTGACCTTCTCTGCTTCGGTACCCAAGATTTGGATCACATGGAGGTGCTGTTTCGGGAGGTGTGCGGTCTTGAATGTCCGGAAGATGGAATTCTCTTTTCACCGGAGACGGTGAAAGTGAGCACCATCCGAGATGACCAGGAATACCCCGGGTTGCGGATCACGTTGAATGGAAGTCTTCACGGCGCGAGAATTCCCGTTCAGGTGGACGTTGGCTTCGGTGATGTTGTCACACCGAGTCCGGAGCCAATCCGATTTCCGACATTGCTTGAAGGCCCCGCACCTGAAATGCTTGCCTATCCGCGACACACGATGGTGGCTGAGAAGTTGGAGGCCTTGGTCCGGCTGGGCATCGCATCCTCCCGAATGAAAGATATCTATGATCTGTCTTTGCTCAGTAAGCTGTTTGTTTTCGAAGGCGGAACCTTACTGGATGCAATCGAGAAGACGTTCACCCGGAGGAAGACGGATTTTCCTGAAGGCGTTCCCATGGCTTTGAGTGAAATGTTTGCCACGGATCGGATTAAAAAGGAACAGTGGAACGCATTCATCCGCAAAGCAAACCCGGAGATGGCCCAAAAGGATTTGCAGAAGGCAGTGGCGGAGGTGGCTGTTTTTCTGCTTCCCATTCTGGAAAGCGCCAGAAGCGGATGCTTGTTTGACAAGAGATGGGAACCCGGGGATGGATGGAGGTCTGTACATGAAAACCGCTGATCTCGACATCCTGCTCCGGGAAGGCGAAGGCGTCATGTTGGAGTATGAGGGGGCTATCCGTTTCGACACCTCCGTCTGTCCAAAGTTCCGCTACCCTCAGGACTTCGACCGGGAGAAATACAATGCTTGGCTCCGGTTAAGCGGCATCACCGGCCGACCAGCCACCGAGGACGTCCTGATCAACATCGAGGCCGCCGAGCGGTCCGGCGCCAAGCTCCTTTTCCGCAATGCCGGGGTGCTCTTCTTCGCCAAGAACATCAGACATTTTTTCAACCAGGCCTACGTCACCTGTCTCCTGGCCAAGGGCACAGACAAGGTGCACATCCTGGACCGGAAGGATTTTGCCGGCGGCGTCGTTGCGGATATCGAGGACAGCCTGCGCTTCATCGAGCGCAATACCCGCACGGCCTACCGGGTTGAAGGGTTGCGCCGGGAGGACATCCCGGAATATCCGATGAAGGCCCTGCGTGAAGCCATCACCAATGCGGTCATGCATCGCGACTGGTTCATGGAGGGGACCAATGTCTTTGTGGAGATCTATACCGACCGGATCGAGATCTCCAGCCCCGGCGGCCTGCCCAAGGGGATGAAATTTTCCGACCTCGGCCGGAAGAGCATCCGCCGCAATGCTCTTCTTGCCGATATGCTCCACCGCATCACCTTCATCGAAAAGGCCGGGACGGGCATCAAGCGCATGCGCGAGGAGGCACGGGCACAGCATTGCCCGGCACCGGTCTTCGAGGAGAACGGATTTTTCACCGCGATCTTCTATCCCAATCCGGAGGTGCGGCCTCCCGGAAATGACTGTCCCCGACAAGCCAAGAAGCAAAAAGCAGCGGTACCGCACCACTGCTGCCGGTCGTACAGTCCTTGCGCACGCTGAAAAGGAGACTCCTTCATGACCCCTCCCGCCGGCTACACCGAAGACGCCCTGATCGAACGACCGGCCATCGCTCTCTTGGCGGAACTGGGCTGGCAGACGGTCAACGCCTATCACGAATTCGATCACGGCTTAAGCAGCCTGGGCCGGGAGACCAAGGACGAGGTGGCGCTGAAATCGCGGCTGCGCGTGGCGCTGCTGAAGCTCAACCCCGAAGCCCCGCTGGAGGCTATTCATCAGGCGATCGAGGAGCTGACCCGAGAACGTTCCCGGATGAGCCCGGCTGCAGCCAATCGCGAGGTTTATCACCTCCTCAAGAACGGCGTGCGCATCCCCCGTCCTGATCCCGAAGGCGACGGCGAGTCGGTCGAGGTGGTGCGGGTGATCGACTGGGATGACCCGGCCCAAAACAACTTCCTGCTCTGTTCGCAGTTCTGGGTCACGGGCGAGATGCACACCCGCCGGGCCGACCTGGTGGGTTTCGTCAACGGTATGCCGCTCCTGTTTGTCGAACTCAAGGCCGCCCACCGCCGCCTGGAAACCGCCTTCACGGGCAATCTGCGCGATTACAAGGACACCATCCCGCGGCTTTTCTGGCCCAATGCCCTGATCATCCTTTCCAACGGCAGCCAGAGCCGGGTGGGCAGCATCACCGCCGGTTGGGAGCACTTCGCCGAATGGAAGAAGGTAGGTAGTGAGGACGAGGCGGGCCGTGTGTCGCTGGAGACGATGCTGCGCGGCGTCTGCGAACCGGCGCGTTTCCTGGATCTGGTGGAGAACTTCTGCCTCTTTCAGGAGGTCCCCGGCGGCCTGATCAAGCTCACGGCCAAAAACCACCAGTATCTGGGCGTGAACAATGCGCTTGCGGCCCTGGCCGACATCCGCCGGCGGGATGGCAAGCTGGGGGTGTTCTGGCATACCCAGGGAAGCGGCAAGAGCGTGGCCATGATCTTCTTCGCCCAGAAGGTGCTGCGCAAAATGCCGGGCAACTGGACCTTCGTGGTCGTCACCGACCGGCAGGAACTGGACGGGCAAATCTACAAGAACTTCGCCGCCGCCGGGGTGGTCACGGAAAACCACGCCCAGGCGGAAAGCAGCAGACACCTGCGGCAACTCCTCACCGAGGACCACCGCTACGTCTTCACCCTGATCCACAAATTCCGCACTGAACCGGGCGAGACACATCCGGTGCTCTCGGAACGGTCCGACATCGTTGTCATCACCGACGAGGCGCACCGCAGCCAGTACGACACCCTGGCGCTCAACATGCGCACGGCCCTGCCCAACGCCGCCTTTCTGGCCTTCACCGGCACGCCGCTGATCGTGGGCGAGGAGAAGACCCGGCAGGTCTTCGGCGACTATGTGAGCATCTACGACTTCCGGCAGTCCGTGGCCGACGGGGCGACCGTGCCGCTCTACTACGAGAACCGCATCCCCGAACTGCAACTGGTCAACGAGAACCTCAACGAAGACATGGAGAATCTTCTGGAGGCAGCCGCACTGGACGAAGAGCAGGAAAAGAAGTTGGAGCGGGAGTTTGCCCGGGAGTATCACCTGATCACCCGGGACGACCGTCTGGAGGCGGTGGCCAAGGATCTGGTGGCCCATTTCACGGGACGCGGCTTCCAAGGCAAGGGCATGATGATCTGCATCGACAAGGCCACGGCCGTCCGTATGTACGACAAGGTGAAGCGATATTGGAGCGAAAAGATCGCGGCGTTGCAGGCGGAGGCGGCCGAGACAAAAGACGATGCCAGGCAGGAGATCGAGGCGCGGATCGCCTGGATGCGGGCAACGGACATGGCGGTGGTCGTCTCCCAGGGACAGAACGAGATCGCCGAGATGAGCGAAAAGGGGCTGGACATCCGGCCCCACCGCAAACGCATGGTCGAAGAAGATCTGGAGACGAAGTTCAAGAATCCCGACGATCCCTTCCGGCTGGTCTTTGTCTGCGCCATGTGGATGACCGGCTTCGACGTGCCGAGCTGCTCCACACTCTACCTCGACAAGCCGATGCGCAACCATACCCTGATGCAGACCATCGCCCGGGCCAACCGGGTCTATCCCGGCAAGGTGAGCGGTCTGATCGTGGACTATGCCGGGGTATTTCGTAACTTGGAGAAGGCGCTGGCCATCTACGGAGCCGGCAGGGGCGTGGACGACGGCAGGAGGCCGGTGGAAGACAAGGCCGCTCTGGTGGCGGCGCTCCGGCAGGCCCTGGCGGAAGTCGGCGGTCTCTGCCGCGAACATGGCATCGACCTTGCGGCTATCCGGGCTGCCGATGGATTTGCCCGCGTCGGTTTGCTCGATGATGCCGTGGAGGCCCTGGTCGCCTCCGAAGAAATCAAACTCCGCTATCTCGATCTGACCAATACCGTGCTGCGACTCTACAAGGCGGTGCTCCCCGATCCGGCGGCGCAGGTCTTTTCCGCCGAGGTGATGCCCCTGCAGGTGATCGCCGACAAGATCCGGGCACTGACGCCGACGGCGGACATCTCCCAGGTCATGCAGCAGGTGGAAGGGCTTCTCGATCGGTCGATCGCCACGGAAGGCTATGTGATCCGCGAGCTGAACGCGCCCTTTGAAGCCGAGCACGGGATTGACCTGAGCAAGATCGATTTCGAAAAGCTGGCCGAGAAATTCAAGAGGAGTCGCAAACGCACCCTGAACGAACAGCTCAAGGGAACGGTGGCACGGAAGCTCATGAACCTGGTGCGGCTCAACCGCACGCGGATGGATTATCTGGAGCAATTCCAGGCGATGATCGACGCCTACAACGCCGGGAGCCTGAACGCCGAAGAGTTCTTCCGGCAACTGGTGGTCTTTGCCCAAAGCCTGAACGAGGAAGAGAAGCGGGCCGTGGGCGAGCAACTGAGCGAAGAGGAACTGGCCCTCTTCGACCTCCTGACGAAACCACAGATCGAGATGATCGATGCGGACCGGGAGAAGGTCAAGGCCACGGCCCGGGAGCTGCTGACCACGCTCAAGGCGGGCAAGCTGGTGCTCGATTGGCGCAAACGGCAACAGGCCCGGGCCGAGGTGCGCGTCACCATCGAAAAGCTTCTGGACAAGGGCCTGCCAAGGGTCTATACGCCGGAGCTCTTCGAGCAGAAGACCGCGGCCGTGTTCCAGCATGTCTATGACGCCTACTATGGAGCCGGCCGCAGCATTTATGCGGCGGCATGAGGGCCTCTATGGAGCAGTGTAACCTGGAGACCTTTACCGAGCCGGCCAAAGATTTTTATTATTCCACAAGTCCGGACGGCTACGAAGCCTATCAAGCCCTGCGGAAACTGTTCAGACCGGAGACCGCCAAGCGCAAGATCATCGATTCCCTGATCGCCGCTGAAGCTGAAGAGGATGGCGCCGAGGATTCTACCCGGCCGCTCGACTCATAGTGCGGCCGATAACAATGAGAATCTTCGCCCCGAAGTTGGGAATCGAAAGGGAGATTTCCTTACTGTGAACAAGGCAACAAACAGCAGAGACGGCAAGACGGGACTCTTTTGGGGCTGGTATGTGGTAACCGGCGCACTTCTCATTCTGGCCGTCAATTACGGGGCGCGTTACAGTTTCGGAGTCTTTGTCAAACCGATGGTCACGGAATACAACTGGTCGCGGACGGTCATCTCCGCGGGCATGTCCATCATGGTTCTGGCCTACGGTATCGGAGGAATATTCGCCGGCAGGATCGTCGATCGTATCGCTCCCCGCTGGATCATCACTACAGGGGCAAGTCTTCTGGCTGCCGGCCTGTTTCTGACGGCGTTGGTGCGCGAGCCTTGGCAATTTTACATGACATACGGAATATTTGGAGGACTCGGCTCCGCCTGCATGGGCGTTGTGGTCTGCAGCTCTTCCGTGGGAAAATGGTTTTCCCGGCAGCGGGGTCTCGCCCTCGGCATTGCTTCCATCGGCATCGGCATTGGAACGATGGCGATGGTCCCTCTGGCCGGTTATATCGTGACAGTCCATGATTGGCAAACGGGGTTCGCCTGCATCGGGGTGCTCGTGCTGATCATCGGGGCAGGCCTTTCGCAATGGCTCATGGGAAAGACAAAACCGGAGGATTACGGACTCCGGCCTGACGGGGAAAACAGGGAAGAAAAGGGCCTTCGGTCTAATTCGACCGCCTTCGGCGTTCGTCATGAGAATCCCTCCATCCGGCCGGTTATCGGAAATTCCCAGTTTTGGATGATTGTTCTCTGTTACAGCCTTGCCGTGATGGCGGAGATGTCGGTTATGGTCCACCAGGTCCCCTATGCCCTCGATCGGCAGATCGACAAGATTGCCGCGGCGTCTTCCCTGGGGATTATCGGCATGACCAGCACTCTCGGACGGTTCTTCTTCGGGTGGTTGTGCGACCGCATCGGAGATGCCAAGTATGCCGCGGCTCTTGGGTTTTTCTTGATGGCCGTCGGAATGTTTCTGCTGCTGAAAACGACCTCCGTCACAACCCTGTTCGTTTATGCTTGCATGTTTGGTTTTGGCTACGGTTCGATGAGCGCGCTGATGCCTTATCTGTTGGCGGACCGTTTTGGTCACCATGTCCTGGGAACTTCATACGGTATGCTGATTTTTTTCGCAACGGGCATAGGCGGCGCCTGTGGACCCATGATGGCCGGGTATATCTACGACCTGTCCGGTTCTTACACCAACGCCTGGCTCCTGGATCTCGCCGTTTTGGTGATCGTCACCTTTCTGATCCTCTCCCTGAAAAAACCGGATGATCATCCCCGTATTCCGTCAATCCGTGAATCGTCAGGAGTATAGAAATGTTTTCATTGGCATTCGATATCAACGCCCTTCAGAAAATCCCTCTCTTCGACACGATCATCAATTCCCTGCATGATGGAATCCTGATCACCGATGAGAAGGGCTACATCAAATACGTGAACAGCTCGTATCTTCGGCTGACGGGAGTGAGCAGCAACGACGTGCTCAATCGCAAGGTTCAGAATGTGCGCAAGGGAGCCCGTTTGCCGGAGGTTCTACAGACCGGCAAGGCATTGCTGGGCGTGCGGCGGAAGGTCAACAACATCGAATATATCGCCGATATCAGCCCCATCATATTCAAAGACAAGGTTGTAGGCGCCATTTCCGT
>JAXGRQ010000065.1:0-10901 GCA_040765725.1 Syntrophales bacterium | reverse complement strand
ATCCTTTCCGAGGTGGCCCGGCGGAAGGAGGGACGGATTCTGGTCGGATTTTCCATGGAATCGGACCACCTGATCGAAAACGCCCGGGAAAAGCTCCTGAAAAAAGGAATGGATTTTATCGTGGCCAACGACGTGACCGAACCCGGGGCGGGCTTCCAGAGCGATACGAACGTGGTCCATATTCTGGATCGAAACGGTGTGGAGTCATTTCCTCGACTGGACAAGAGGGACGTTGCCGGAGTCATTCTCGACCGGGTGAAGAGAATCCGGGAAGAAAAAAGGGGCCAAGATGGACACTGAGGCAAGGCAGAGGGAGGAGCTCCATGGGTTGGTCCAATCGCTGCTGGAGCGGGTCCGGATCGACTGCGGGCTGCGAAAGCCCCTCTCCTACCTGACTACGGACAATGAGCCTCTTGTTCGGCAGCCGGCTTTCACAAGTGGGGATGGGCATGACCTGGAGGCCGTCCGGACAGAGCTGGGCGACTGCCGGCGATGCCCCTTGGGAGATCGACGCCATCGTCTGGTTTTCGGCGAAGGCAACCCAAACGCCGAACTGGTTTTCGTCGGCGAGGCGCCCGGAGCGGATGAGGATGCACAGGGCAGGCCGTTCGTCGGCCGGGCCGGGCAACTGCTCACCAAGATCATTGCCGCGATGGGCCTGAAACGGGAAGATGTCTATATCTGCAACATTCTGAAATGCCGGCCCCCGGGGAATCGGAATCCCCTTCCGGATGAGATTGCCGCCTGCGAACCCTTTCTGATCCGGCAGCTCGAGGCGATCCGACCGCGGGTGATCTGTGCGATGGGAAGCATTGCGGCGCGTGCATTGCTGAAATCGGAGGCGCCGATCAGCGTCCTGCGCGGTCGGTTTCACAGCTATCAGGGCATTCCTCTGATGCCGACCTACCACCCGGCCTACCTGCTGCGGAACCCCGGGGCAAAAAAACAGGTCTGGGAGGATGTCCAATTGATCATGAGGATGCTCCGCGAACGGACCGAAATGTAACATTCTTTATTGAAACGTGGAGGCCAATCACATGGTCGTCTTCAAAAAATCAGCCGTCCTTATTCCACGGGATCGATCGCGTTTCGCCTTCGATTGGGGACTTAGTCGGATCGGAGCTCAAGGGGAGGGGATATGTGGCGATTCATGATGCGGAAATTCATCCTCGCGGCCGCGGTCACGGTGATGCTGCCGGCTGCCCTCGCCCTGTCCGCAGGGAATCTGGAGGCGGCGGACAAGGCCCCCGTGTTTGACGTCATTACGGTCAACTCGGCCATTACGCCGCCGATCGCGGAGTACGTTCTGCAAAGCATCGAGGAATCGGCGAAGAGCGGCGCGGAGGGAATGATCCTCCAGCTCGACACGCCGGGCGGTCTGGACCTGGCGATGCGGGATATTGCGAAGGGCATTTTGAATGCCTCCGTGCCGGTCATCGTCTATGTGGCGCCCGCCGGCGCGAGGGCGGCGTCGGCCGGGGTGATCATTACCGCGGCCGCGCACATCGCGGCGATGGCGCCCGGAACGAACATCGGCGCCGCACACCCCGTCGGCATCGGGATCGGCGGCGGGATGGACAAGACGATGAGCCAGAAGGTGGAGAACGACGCGGTTGCCTACGTCAAGGGAATCGCCAAGAAGCGGGGCAGAAACGAGGAGTGGGTCGAGAAGGCGGTGCGGAAGAGCGAATCGATCACCGCCGAGGAGGCGCTCCGTCTGAAGGTGATCGATTTCGTGGCCACCGATCTCAACCGCCTGATGGAGCAGATGGACGGCCGCGAGGTGACCCTGACGGCGGGAAAGAAAAACCTGAATACGAAAAACGCCGTGATCAACGAAAAAGCGATGGGCACACGGCAGAAGATCCTCTCCGCGTTGAGCGATCCGAACATCGCCTACATTCTGCTGCTGATCGGCCTGGCCGGCCTTTACTTCGAGTTTTCCAATCCCGGGAGTATCCTTCCCGGGGTGATCGGAGGGATCTCCCTGATCATGGCCTTCTTCGCCATGCAGACGCTGCCGGTCAACTATGCGGGGATCGCGTTGATCCTGTTTGCGATCATCCTGTTCATTGCAGAGATCAAGGTGGTCAGCCACGGCATCCTCACGGTCGGAGGGATTGTTTCGCTCGTCATCGGTTCCCTGATGATGTTTCAGACGCCCGATGCGTCGATCGGGATCTCGTTGAGCGTCCTGATCCCGGCCGTGACCTTAACCTCTCTCTTCTTCATCGCCGTCATCGTAATCGCCCTGAAGGCGCAGCTCCGACAGCCTCAGGGAGGGAAGGAGGGGTTGATCGGCCAGGAGGGGAGGGCAGTGACCGACATCCTCGAGGACGGAAAGGTTATGATCCACGGCGAGTACTGGAGCGCATTCAGCGACAAACCGATCGCAAAGGGATCACAGGTCCGGGTGATCCGGGTGGATCATTTGATCGTTAAGGTGGAACTCATCGAATCATAAAAAAGGGAGGTTCGTCATGTCAGGCATGTACCCGATGATTGTTGTGATAGTTCTGATTGTCATGTTTCTTGCGGCGGCGATCCGAATCCTGAACGAGTACGAAAGGGGCGTCATTTTCCGCCTCGGGAGGATCATCGCCACAAAAGGCCCGGGGCTGATCATTCTAATTCCCATCGTCGATAAGATGGTCAAAATCGACATGCGGACGATCACGATGGACGTTCCGTCCCAGGACGTCATCACCCGGGACAACGTATCGATCAAGGTGAACGCGGTCGTCTATTTCCGAGTCCTTGACCCAAACAACGCGGTTGTGGATGTTGAGAACTACCTCTATGCGACATCCCAGCTTGCCCAGACGACCCTCCGGAGCGTCTGCGGTCAGGTGGAACTGGACGAGATCCTCTCCGAGCGGGAGAAGATCAACCTTCATCTCCAGGAGATCCTCGACCGAAGCACCGATCCATGGGGAATCAAGGTGTCGCTCGTTGAGGTTAAGCATATCGATCTGCCTGAGGAGATGAAGCGGGCGATGGCAAAGCAGGCCGAGGCGGAGCGGGAAAGGCGGGCAAAAGTGATCAACGCTGAAGGCGAGTTCCAAGCGGCCCAGAAGTTGATCGAGGCGGCGGCCCTCATGGAGACGCAGCCCATGTCGCTGCAGCTCCGGTATCTGCAGACCCTCAATCAGATCGCCTCGGAGAACAATTCCACGACGGTTTTCCCGATTCCGATCGATCTGTTCAAGCCGTTCCTGAAACTGGCGGAAAAGGCATAAATCTGTGCGCGGGAAGGGCGAGACCCTTCGGGCTTCCCGCGCGTTTCAAATCAAATCCGGTCGCGAATGGAGAATGTCCCCGAAAGGCAGGGAGGGGATCGTGTGGTGATGACGAGACGAAGCAGAAGAAATGTCCTGACAGGCGGCATGATCTTGATCACGATCGGGATCCTGATCATCCTGCACAAAATAGGATTGTGGGAATTCTCGCACAGTTGGCCGCTGTTGCTCATCGTGATCGCGGCAGGGACCATCATTCAACGTGTGAAGGATATCGGAGGCTGGATCATCGGCTGCGTCGGCGTCGTTTTCTTTCTCGCGGAGAATGTTGAGATGGAGATCTGGAAGATCGTGAACATTCTACTGCCGCTTCTGCTGATCCTGATAGGGGCACATATTATAATCAAATACTTTAAGAAAAAACCGGATGATTCGGATATGAATTGAAATTCAGCGATTCATGTGTTTGCCCGGACGGAGAAAATCCGTCATGGAAAAACTTTCCGGGAACTTTTCCCTTCCTCCTCCCGTCTAATATGACAAAATCAACCTGACGAGGAGGAACCTGTCATGAAAACCGTCACATTTTTTCTTTTGGCCGTCCTTCTGTGTGCGACAAACGTCTGGGCAGGGGGTGTCGGAAACAGCGTGGAAGTGCGGATCGCAACAGACGACGGCCGGACATTGCCGACCTATCCGGTGCTTATGCGCCAAGGGGTCTGCAAGGTGTACGCCGAGGCGAAAAAGGGAGATCTCTACCGAATCGAAGTCAAAAACCGCCTGAACCGTCGAATCGGACTGGTCATTGCCGTGGACGGCCGCAACATCATCAGCGGCGGCAAATCCTGGCTGAGGAACCATGAGCGCATGTACATCCTGGAGCCTTATGGTTGGGGCGAATTTGCAGGCTGGCGAACGGACCGGGACCGCATCAACCGCTTCTATTTCACGGACGTTCCCGACTCCTATGCTGCGGCGTTCGGCGACGAAAGCGCAATGGGTGTGATCGCCGTGAGCGTCTATCCCGAGGCGGACCGGTGCAGGCGACCGATGCCCCATTCCCGAATCGCCCCCTCCATTCCGGAAGATCAGAGAGGAAAAGCGGAAGGCTCATCCGACCGGCCTGAAGCCTTCCCGGCCGGTCCGGAAGCCGCCGGTCAGAAGATGAAGGATCGGGAATCCCTTCCGGAGCAGGCCCTGGAGAGCGCGGGCACAGGCTACGGCCGCGACGAGTACTCTCCCTCGCGGAGGGTGGCGTTTCGGCCGGAGAAAAAAGCGCTGGAGACCATCTACCTGAAATACGAATGGCGTTCGACCCTCTGCAAACTGGGTGTCATCGAATGCGTAAGGCAGTCACGGCGTCCTCCCAACCGATTTTGGGACAGCGGCGGCTACGCCCCTCCGCCTCCGATGAGCATGCGCCGCATCGCACCTTAGAGGTCCGAAAGGAGTGATCCGGGTGCGTTGACCGTCATGGCAACGGAGGGATGAGGGGTTCCCGATATCGCCGGTGCACTTCCGGGCAGAGATGTATCGGAGGATCTTTTCCGGAAGCCCGTCGGAATCGGAACAGGTCCCCCGAATCCTTATCAGGAAGGTGGCGGATTGCCGATTAACCTTGATCCAGCGGATACGAAAAACCGGACCGATGCGGACGGGGATGCCGGTTATGTGAAACGCTGCCAGAGGGGGGATGCCGAGGCTTTTGCGGTTCTGGTCAGAAGGCACCAGAAGAAGATGCTCAATATTTCCTTCCGGATCATCGGCGATTACGAGGAAGCCTGCGACGCGGTTCAAGAGGCATTCCTCCATGCCTACCGCGCGATCGGACAATTCCGCGGAGAGGCCCGATTTTCCACCTGGCTCTGCAGCATCGTTCTGAGCCATTCGCGAAGCCATATCAGAAGGAGAGCCGCCCGCTTGCGCATCGAGACGGGATTTCCCGGCGATTCCGCGGAAGCGGCGGACAGAAGCACGGTCAACGAACCGGATTCCGGGGGGATGTCCGTCGTCGAACGGCTCGAGAAACAAGAGCTGGAGGCCAAGGTTCAGGAATGCATCGGCCGGCTCGATGCGGAACAGCGGGAAGTTCTGGTTCTCCGGGATATTGAGGGCTTCTCCTACGAGGAGATCGGCGGCCTGCTGAAGCTGCCGGAGGGAACCGTCAAATCCAGGCTTTACCGGGCCAGAACCGCGTTGAAGGATGGCCTGATCCGGACGCTGGGTGACTTGAGATGATGTGCCATGATGTCGAAAAGCTGCTGCCGGCCTACCTGGAGGGTCTTCTCTCCGGCGAGGAGGAAAACGGAATCGTGAAACACGTGGCCTCGTGCCCCCGGTGCAGCCGTTCCCTTTCGGATCTGAAGAGGGCGGAACAGCTCGTTCGCGGTCTCGAAGAGGCGGAGCCGCCCCCGTTTTTCGAACAGAAGATCATGTCCCGGGTCCGGGAAGAGGCCTCCAGGAAGCAGGGGATTCTCCATCGCCTTTTCTTCCCGCTGAGGATCAAACTCCCGATCCAGGCGCTGGCCACGATCTTCCTTGCCGTATTGGCCTTCCACATCTACCAGGCGGGCGATCCGGGAATGAAGCAGATGACGCCGCTTCCGGCGCCCCCGGCAGGATCCGAAAAGGGTTCATTCACGGCCGAACCCCCGAAGAGCGCCAAACAGCTTTCGGACGCCGGATCATCGAAGCGCGCTCCCGCCGGGGATGGTTCGGAAAAGAACGGAGAGCGCTTTTCGGCATCTCCGGTCAAAAAAGAAAAGCAGCAGAGCATAACTGAACCGCAGGCGCCGAGCATGGAAGAACTCCCGGCGGTGCGGAAACCCGGAGATACCCTGTTGGAGGAACGCGGGGAAGGGCTGCAGCCGGCGGGTCCGGGGTCAACGGGTCAGGCGGAGGTCCGGACCGAGAAGCGGGAAGCGGGCCGTGCGGTCGAATCGCAGCCGGCGCAGAAACGGAAGGAAAGGATGAGCGATGTCGCTACCTTGGGCGCACGGAAGGAAAAGGCGATGTCGGTCCCTGTCCCTCCGGCAGCGGGAACGGCGGAGGTCCGGTCGGCTCCGGTCATCGGCTTGACGATTCAGGTCGATGATGCCGGTACGGCTGTCCGGGAGATCGAATCGCGTCTCGTTCAGGTCGATGGCCGGATCATCGATCGTCGGTACCGCAACGGAAACGTGCTGCTGAAGGTTGAAATTGCGGCGAAGGACTTCACCGGATTGCTGGATCTTCTCGAAGGGCTTGGGAAGGTTCGACAGGATCGGGATGCTGTTGCTCGGGATGGGAATGCGACCGTCGATATCCATGTGATCGGTCATCCATGAATAAAGTCATATCAATCATTTATCAGTCATCCTTATAAAACGGTTTAAGATCGCACCGTCTGTTCAAATCAGGGCGAGGGCGTCGGCGACAGCCATTCCCGCGCGGGTCGGCCGGAGGAACCCATCGCGGATCTCCACAAGCCCTTCCTCGGAAAGCCTCTTCAGCACCCCCTGTTTTTCCGTGACGAGGTCTCGGCCGTATCGGATCTTGAAGGTCTCCAGACAGATTCCCCGGCGTGTCCGGAAGCCGAGGAAGAGGGTCTCGAGGCAGAGCTGTTCGTTGGTCAGGGTTTCCGTGGATTGGACCGGAGAGCGACCGGAGGCCAGGTTTTCGATGTACATGTTGACGTCGCGTTGATTCCACCGGCGTTCACGCCCCGAAAAGGAGTGCGCGGCGGGACCGAGCCCCAGGTAGGGGACATAATCCCAGTATTTGCGGTTGTGCCTCGATTCCCGACCCGGGAGGGAAAAATTGGAGATCTCGTAATGGCTGTATCCGTGATCCTCCAGAAATTCCGAAGTCTTCCGGAAAAAATCGGCCTGAAGCGTTTCATCGGGGAAAACGATTTCCCCCCGTCGAAATTGTTCTGCGAGAGATGTTCCGTCCTCGAGGGTGATTTGATAACAGGAGAGGTGCTCGGCACGGAACGCGACGGCCTCACGGAGTGTCGCAAGCCACAAGGAGAGGCTTTGGCCGGGGACGCCGTAGATCAGGTCGATTCCGATATTGCCGATGCCTGCAGCCCGGGCGGCCGCGATCGCCGCGGCAGCCTGCGCCCGGTTGTGGCGCCGGCCGAGAAAGGAGAGGATCCCCTCGTCAAAAGACTGAACGCCGATATTCAGTCGGTTCACCCCGGTCCGCCGGAGCGCGTTCAGGAGTCCGGCATCGAGATCCGCGGGATTTGCCTCCACGGTGATCTCCGCATCTTCGGAGATCGGGAAGATCCCGCGGATGTCGGAAATCAATTTTTCCAGTTCGGGCAGGGGAAGAACGGACGGGGTTCCGCCTCCGATATAGAGCGTGTCGAATAAGGGGGCCCATCCCCGGTAGAAAAGCATTTCCCTGCGGAGGGCGGTCAGATATTCGGGGAGCGGTGAAAAGTCGGTCACGGAGTAGAAGCCGCAATAGAGGCATTTCCGGACGCAGAAAGGGATATGGACGTAAAGGCCCGGGAGCCCCTCCGGTTTAGCGGACGGTTCCGATGGGCTATTCTCTAAGGTTGAGGGCGTATCTTCGGACATTCGCTTCACTGGGGAAACCGGGAAATCCGTGGAGAGGCCGGGCCGTTCATTCGGTGTCGGACTTCAGGACGGCCAGGAAGGCGCTCTGCGGAATGGAGACGTCGCCGATCATCTTCATCCGCCTCTTTCCCTTCTTCTGCTTTTCGAGGAGCTTTCGCTTCCGGCTGATGTCGCCGCCGTAGCATTTGGCGATGACGTCCTTGCGGAAGGGCGAAATGGTCGTCCGCGAGACGATCTCGCCTCCGATGGCCCCCTGGATCGCGATTTTGAACATCTGCCGGGGAATCTCCTCCTTGAGCCTTTCGCAGGCCTGCAGACCGCGGGCGCGCGCCCGGTCCCGGTGCACGATCTGGGAAAGGGCGTCCACCTTTTCCCCATTGACCAGAATGTCCAGCAGGACGAGGTTGCTTTCCCGATAGTCGATCAGGTCATAGTCGAAGGAGCCGTATCCCTGCGTGACCGATTTGAAGCGGTCGTAGAAATCAAAGATCACCTCGGCCAGCGGCATTTCGTAAACCAGCTCCGCCCGTCCGGGGCTCGGGTAGTTCAGCGTCGAATTAACCCCCCGCTTCTCCATGCAGAGCTTCATCACAGAGCCGAGATAGCGTTCGGGAAGCATCATCGCCGCGCGAATGTACGGCTCATCGGATTTGTCGATCGAGATCGGTTCGGGGTAGTGGGTGGGGTTGTCCACGAACAGGACCGTCCCGTCCTTCAGCGTGAAACGGTAGCGAACGGAAGGAACGGAGAGGATGATGGACAGGTTGTACTCCCGTTCCAGACGCTCCTGGACGATGTCGAGGTGGAGGAGCCCCAGGAAACCGCAGCGGAATCCCTGCCCCAGCGCGGCGGAGGAGTCCTTTTCATAGACGAAGGAGGCATCGTTGAGCTTGAACTTGTCCAGGGAGTCGGCAAGGTCTTCGTAGTCGTCCGCGGCGATCGGGTAGATCGAGGCGAAGACGACCGGTTTGACCTCCTTGAATCCCGGAAGCGGCTTGCGGCAGGGACGATTCTCCAGCGTGATCGTGTCTCCCGTCCGGACGTCCGACACGGTCTTCACGCCGGCGATGATGTATCCCACCTCACCGGCAGAGAGACTGTCCCGTTTCCGGCGCTGGATCAGGAAATGCCCCACCTCTTCCACACGGTACGTTGCGTTGTTGTGGACAAAGCGGATGATGTCTCCCGCCTTGACGGTTCCGTCGAAGACGCGACAGTGGATCACCGTTCCCCGGAAAGTGTCGTACTTGGCGTCGAAAATAAGGGCTGCGAGCGGCGCCGATCGATCGCCCTTGGGAGGTGAAATCCGGGTGACGATGGCCTCCAGGATCTCCTCGATCCCGATCCCCTCCTTGGCGGAACATTTCAAGTGGGTGTCCGGATCCAGGCCCAGTTCCGAGTCGATCTGTTCAATCACGCGATCCACGTCCGCCGAGGGAAGGTCGATCTTGTTGATGACGGGGATGATCGTCAAATCGTGTTCCATCGCAAGATACAGGTTGGCGAGTGTCTGCGCCTGGACGCCCTGAGCGGCGTCGATCAGCAGCAGGACCCCTTCGCAGGAGGCCAGGGAACGCGACACCTCATAGGTGAAATCGACATGGCCAGGCGTATCGAGCAGGTTCAGGGTGTAATCCCGGCCGTCCTTCGCGCGGTATGGAAGCGAGACGGCTTGGCTCTTGATCGTAATCCCCCGTTCCCGCTCGATATCCATGTTGTCGAGGATCTGGTCCTGAAAGTTGCGGTCATCGACGATGCCGGTGAACTGGATCAGGCGATCCGCCAGCGTCGACTTCCCATGGTCGATATGCGCGATGATGCTGAAATTTCGGATAGAGTCCATAAACCGTCGATACTTTTTTTGGAGGCGAATCTATCACGATTGCCAAGGTTAGTAAACGTTCAAAAGAAAAGGGATCGACCGTGAAAAAGGCGATGACCCTCACCGCCTTTTCCCCACAGAAGCGAGATAAACGGTCATTTCATTCTCACCGTCAATCCGGAGGAGTTCATCCATCGCTTCCTGATCATAGGCGGCGATCGCGCAGGCTCCCGAACCAATGGCTTCACAGGCCAGATAAAGGTTTTGGCAGACATGTCCGGCGTCGATTGCAATGACTTTGTGTGCGGCGATACCGTAACGCCATTCCATCCTGTAGGGGATTGACGTCCAGATGAATGTTACGGCCGCCTCTCCGGGATAGGGCTGCCCCAGGGCGCTATGGACGATTCTCTTCCGCAGGTTTTCCTCGGTGAATTCGAACAGGAGTCGGTGTTCGAGAGGAAGGTAACGGTAGATCCCCGGAGACAGGCCCTCGATATTCAAAATGCAGAGATAGGTTTCCAGGGCATGACGGCATCCCGCCGACGGAACCGTTCTCAACGCATGCCCGGCATCGAGCCTCCGCCGGACGCCCTGGGTGGCCCATAGCAGGAAAGAGAGCTCTTTCAGCGTGATCGGCTCTGCACGATAGGATCTGCGGCTCTCCCGATTCCGGATCGCTTTTTGAAGATCCACTCCGAATTGACCCTGGAACGAGCCGACCCCCGGAAGCTCCGTTATTTCGGCATCCGGCGGGTAAGGCTTTTCGATCGGGGGTGGCGGAACGCCCTGATGCTGGTCCGTTTTGGAAAAATCGATTTCCTTGCGGATGCTGTCCTTCAGAAACGACCGGTATCTGATCAAGAGTTCTTTTTCCATTCGAGCCATCCCCATTTGTAGGATTTTTTGCGGCCTGCATCCCTGTTCGGCCGTCATCTCTGTCCGGAATCATAGCACGCGATGCCGAATCCTTACGAGAATTTTTCCACGGGGGGCCGCATCCCTGAACCGGGGAAAGAGCGGCCAAAATCGTTTAAAAATAGGTATTGACAGGAACAAGCGGCGGGTGTAGAAGCGCGCCGCCCAAATGGGAGATCGGTTTGGTCGGGGTATGGATTGGAGAGCGCGGCAGTTGGTTCAAGGACGGACAAACAACAGGAAATGGAGGAAAGGTATGAAGAAGGTGATGGTACTGGCGGTGGCGTTTGTATTCGGTTTGTCGTTTGCGGTTTCGGCCCAGGTCGCGGCGGATAAACCACAGACGGTAAAGGA
>JAXGRQ010000064.1:0-10906 GCA_040765725.1 Syntrophales bacterium | reverse complement strand
GTCAGAACTCCCTCCTTTTAACATCCATAGGCGGAAGCCCGGGATGAGGAAAGGTTCTTGCCGATTTGCGGCTACGCGGAAACACCGCGCAGAAACGAGGCGGCGTTCCGGAAGAGCGCAAGCCCCATCCCCTCTTCCGGCAGGTTTTCCCGCGTCCAACGGGGGTGGTTCGTTCGGTGCAGGTAGGCCTCTGGGTGCGGCATCAGACCGAATATCCGGCCCGTCTCGTCACAAATCCCGGCGATGGCCTCCACCGATCCGTTGGGATTGTCGGGATACTCCATCGTGGCCTCCCCGGATTTTCCGTCGGCATACCGGAGTGCGACGAGATTCTGCCGGCCAAGCCGCGCCAAAACCTCTTCGTCCCGCGGGATAAACTTCCCCTCGCCATGGCGGACGGGGAGATAGATGGACTGGAGACCCCGCGTGAAAATGCAGGGGCAGGCCGGATCGACGCGGAGATGGATCCAGCGATCCTCGAAGCGGCCCGAGTCGTTGAACGTCAGCGTAACCGTCTGCCGGTCGTACCGGCCGTCGAACCCCGGCAGCATCCCCAGTTTGACCAGAAGCTGGAAACCGTTGCAGACGCCGAGGATCAGTTTCCCCTGTCCGATGAAACGGATGAACTGGGCGAAGAGGCGCTCCCGTTTTCCGGCTACGGAAGCGTGCAGAATCCGATTGGCCCCCGCCTTGGCCGAGCCGAGGTCGTCTCCGTCGAGAAATCCGCCGGGCAGGTTCAGAAAATCGTAGTCGTCGAGCTGTTTCGTTCCGCAGAGCAGTTCGCTGATGTGGACAATATCCACCTCCTCGAATCCGGCAACACGGCAGGCATGCGCCATCTCCATTTCACAGTTCGTCCCGTTGCCGGTGATGACAATCGAGCTGATTCTTTTCGGCATTTTCCCCTGCCTTCGTCGAGGCCGTGCTTTGAGGACTTGACCTCTGTTCCCGTCTGACCCGCCGTCAGAACGCGAGTGGTTTCTGCCAGGCCGATTTGAGGTCGGCCAGGTTTTCCGTCACGATGCTTCCCCCGTTGAGACCCTCGATCCGGAGTGTCGGCTCCGGGATCACCAGGCCGATCCTTGCGAAAACGGAGCCGGCAAGAGCGTCTTCGAAGGCTTGCCGCGATTCCGGCGGGACCGTGACCACAAAACGGCTCTGTGATTCCGAGAAGAGGAGCTCGTCGTTGCGGGCGATTCCTTCGGCCCGAACGGCCTTCAGATCGATGGCGAGACCGAATCCGCCGGAGAAGGCCGTTTCCGCCAGCGCCACGCCAAGCCCGCCGTCCGAGCAGTCATGGCAGGAGGCGACAAGGCCCGCACGGATCGCACACCCGAGCTTTTCGTAAAGCGCCTTTGCCGTTTTCGGATGCACCCGGGGAACGCCGTTTCCAATCTTCCCATGGAAGGCGTACCATTCGGAGCCGCCCAGTTCCCGATCGGTTTGCCCCAGCAGATAGACGAGGTCCCCCGGTTTTTTCACGTCCATCGTCACGGCCTGCCGGACATCTTCCATCTTTCCCAGGACCGAGAACAGAAGCGTCGGAGGGATTGAGATCCGAACCTCTCCGATCTGGTAGTCGTTCTTCATGCTGTCCTTTCCCGAGATGCAGGGGACGCCGTAGGAGGTCGTGAGCTCAAAGAGGGCCTCATTCGCACGGACGAGCTGGGCGAGCTTGTGCTCCCCGTCGGGATTTTTTTCGGACCGGATCGGGTCGCACCAGCAGAAATTATCCAGCCCCGCCAGTCTCTCGAGCGGCGCCCCGACCGCAACCGCGTTCCGGACCGCCTCGTCGATCGCGCAGGCCGCCATGTGATACGCGTCGATGTCGCTGTATCGGGGGCAGATGCCGTTCGCGACGACGATTCCTTCGAAAGAGTCGAGCAATGGCCGGATCACCGCGGCGTCGCTTGGGCCGTCGTTGAGGATGCCGGTCATCGGTTTGATCACGCTTCCCCCCTGCACTTCGTGGTCATACTGGCGGACGACCGACTCCTTGCTGCAGATATTGAGTCTGGAGAGCATCCCCTTGAGCGCAGCGCCCAGATCCGCCGGTTCGGGAAAATCCGGTTCGGCGTGAGACGGGGCACCCCAGCGGGCCCGGAGATTCATCTGCGGGAGGCCCTCATGCAGGAAATCCATGCCGATATAGGCGACGGTCTCTCCTCCGTAGCGGACGTGGAACCACCCGGAATCGGTGTAGCGGCCGAGAACGGTGGCCTCCACGTCCATCCTGCGGGCGAGGGCGAGGAATTCTTCTATCGTTTTCGGCGCCACGGCCAGGGTCATCCGCTCCTGGGATTCCGAGATGAGAATCTCCCATGGATTCAGTCCCGGATACTTCAGCGGCGCCCGGTCCAGATCCAGTTCGCAGCCGCCGGAGATCCTTGCCGTCTCTCCCACGGAGGAGGAGAGTCCGCCCGCGCCGTTGTCGGTGATCGCGCGGTAGAGACCCCGGTCCCGGGCCACGAGCAGGAAATCGGTCATCTTTTTCTGCGTGATCGGGTCGCCGATCTGAACCGCCGTGACCGGAGAGCCCTCGTGCAGTTCCTCGGAAGAGAAGGTCGCGCCGTGAATTCCGTCCTTTCCGATGCGGCCCCCCGTCATCACGATGCAATCGCCCGGCAGGATCTCCTTTGTGTGACTGCCCTTTCCGTTGATTCGGGCCGGCATGATTCCGCCGGTGCCGCAATACACGAGGGGCTTCCCGAGGTAGCGCTCGTCAAATACCAGGCATCCGTTCACCGTCGGGATGCCGCTTTTGTTCCCGCCGTGTTCCACCCCTTCCCGGACCCCTTCGTAGATCCGCCGCGGGTGGAGAATCCGCTTCGGCAGGGGTTTTTCATAGTCGGGCGGGGCGAAGCAGAAGACATCCGTGTTGAAGATCAGCTTGGCCCCCATGCCGCAGCCGAACGGGTCTCGGTTCACGCCGACGATACCGGTAAGAGCGCCGCCGTAAGGATCGAGCGCCGAAGGGGAGTTGTGGGTTTCCACCTTGAAGACGAGGTTCCAGTCTTCGTTGAAGCGGATGATGCCCGCGTTGTCGACGAAAACGGAGAGGCACCAGTCGGCGACGCCCATTCGCTCCCGGATCAGCCGGGTCGAACGCTTGATGTATGTGGAGAAGAGCGAGTCGATTTCCCGGGTCAGGCCTTTGCCGTCATCGTAGGAGATCCGGGCGTTGAAGATCTTGTGCTTGCAGTGCTCCGACCAGGTCTGGGCGAGGCATTCGAGTTCCGCGTCGGTGATTTTTGCCCCCAGACCGACCTCTTTCCGGCGGGCAAGGACATCTTCGTTTTTCAGATAGTCCCGGAGGATCTGCATCTCCTCCAGCGTCAGCGCGAGGACCCGCTGCTGGCTGATCCGGACGAGTTCATCATCGGGACGGTCCAGGTCGATCTCCTCCGTGTGCGGGCGATTCTCTCCGGTGACAAGGGGGATGTAGGGCCGGATTCCGTTTGCCGGATCCCAGGTTTTCCCGTCCAGGATATCGTAACGCTGGATGAGATCGTTGGCGAGTAGCTCGGAGGCGATCCGCTCCGCATCCGCCCGTGTCAGCGCGTCGAGAACGCAACGATCGCGGACGGCACGGATGACGTATTGCCGTGAGGTATAGGCGCGAACCGTTTTCCCGGTGAGGAGTGAGATCGCTTCGCCCGCCGTTTTTCCGACGTTGTCGGTGACGCCGGGGCGGAATCCCACCTCGATCAGCCAGTCGAACCCGCCGGCCAGGCCTTGGTCGATGGCGGTTTCCTGGATCACCGGGTCGGAGAGGGGTCCGCGGGCTGCCTTTTCCAGTTCACCGCGGTCGAGGGGGCCGTCGATTGTGTAGACCTCGACGGTTTGCACGGAATCCACCGGAATCCGGAGATGGTCGATGATCCTTCTTTTGATCTTTTCGCCGAGGGCGTCTCTGATCCCCTCTTTAAAGCCGATTTCGATGCGATGAACCATGGTCTTCTCCCGAATGGTCCCGGCCGGAGTGAACGATCCGCCTTGGATTGGGACCATAACAGATGGGAACGGAAAAGACAACGGTGAGGTGGATCATCAAAAAGACATTTGGCCTTTTGTTTCAAAGGTGATCGGGCTATACTGAAACAGGTCTCGAAAATTTCATTTCAGACCATTTAAAGGAACCTCATGAAAATATTTGTTTCTCGCCGGTGGGCGATCTTTTTCATGGCCTGTCTGTTGTTCGTGCTCTCCCAGTTCTACCGGGCGTCGATCGCGGTGATCACCCCGGATCTGATCGCGGATCTCGGACTCGATGTCAACGGGCTCAGCCTGATTTCCGCTTCCTTCTTCTATGCGTTCGCCGTCATGCAGATCCCGCTCAGCATGTATCTCGATGCGATCGGGCCCAGGATTGCCATGACGGCGCTTTCGCTGCTGGGGGTGGCGGGGGCATTGGTTTTTGCGTGGGGGGACACGGTCGGATCGCTGGTGGCCGGGAGACTGCTTCTCGGCGCCGGGACAGCCTGCAGCCTGATGGGGACTCTGAAACTGATCACCTTATGGTTCGGACCGCTGAGGTTTGCAACCATATCGGCTTTGGTGGTTTCTTTTGGAACCCTGGGCAACATGACCGCGGCAACGCCGCTGGTTTTGATGGTTCAGTCCGTAGGATGGCGGATAACCTTCCTGATTTTTGCCGGGATCAATCTTCTGTTGACGATGATGTTTTTCGTCGTGGTCCGGGATCGGCCCAAAACCCCGGATTTCGACCAAACCCCGCAGGTCGCCTCCGGCGACTTTCGGAAAATCCTGCAAAATCTGCTGAATCTGTTCAGGGAAAAGGACTACTGGATCATTTCTCTGGCGACTTTCTGCCGATACGGAATATTCGCCGCGGTGCAGGCCCTGTGGGCCGGCCCTTACCTGATGACGGTGATCGGAACATCGCCGGTGGCCGCCGGAAACGTTCTCCTCTGTATGAGCATCGGCCTGATCATCGGCAGCCCGGTCTGCGGTTGGCTGTCCGATATCGTTTTCCGAAACCGAAAAGGGGTGATGATTGCGGGATTGAGCGGCATGGGCCTGATGCTGGCCGTTCTGGCCTTTCTTCCCCGGGGCGCCGATTTGACCTTGTTGTCGGTTCTCTTTTTCGGATTCGGTTTTTTTTCCGGCGTCGGGCTGATCGTTTATGCTCATATCAAGGAGAGAATGCCTGTTCAATATGCGGGAACGGCCATGACCGGTGTCAATTTCTTCACCATGACGGGGGTCGCCGTATTTCTTCAGGGGCTGGGTCACTTGATGCAATCCCTGTATCCCGGTGAAGCGTTGGGGGCCTCCGCCTTCAAAGCGGCGTTTCTGTTCTGTTCCGTTTGCCTTGCAGGTACTTCCGGACTGTACTGCCTGACCGTGGAAACCCTTGGAAAAGGAAAGAAAGCGTCCTCATCGTAGATACACACAGCGATTGCAGGCAACAAACATCGAATCATCCTATCCGGGATGAGTGACTTCTCGACCGCAAACGACCTCGATTTTTCTCCGGAGCCTCTTTTAACGATATCGGCATTCGCGTGGAAAAGCTTCCTGTGAGCAATCAACGGGCATTGCTGAACCTGTAAGTTCTTGGCATAGGAAAGGATCACATTTGCAACATCGGATAGAGCCATTCGATGAAAATTGTGCAAATCGACCTCAATGTGATACATGTGTATATAATAAGGTGCATGCCTTCAAAATAAAACTCTACAGAAAGCTGCCACTATGGGAGGATGAGATGTCGACCAGTGAAATGGAAAAAAATCTCAATGAGTTGATGCATTTATGTAGGCAGATTCTCAACGAAAATTCACAGGAAAAAGCTCCAAAACACGAAGTTGCGCTGGAACCGGATGCGGGTAATGAGAAATACCTGTTAATGGCAGAAAAAGTCCGGGAAAGTGATTTCGACAATAAAAAATTGTTTAAAAAACTGATACCCGTACTCCTCAAAATTGCCCTCATCACATGTATATTTTTTTCCATCTATGAAGCGATCAAGCAAGCGATTTTTGCGGACATTATTCTTTGGCAGTCTCATGTCATTACAATTGTTTTTGCCGGGATAGTGGCCTCTTTTGGCGCCTTTTTCCCACTAAAAAAGATAGAGATCCTCTATCAAAAAAGCATGGATGAGCTCATGGCCCGAAAGCATGCGCAAATTGTTCTGAAGGAAAGTGAGGAACGGTACCGCCAGTTATTTGAATTGGAGTCGGATGCTCTTTTTCTAATCGACGAAGATTCAGACCAGATTCTCGAGGTCAATGCCGCTGCCGAAAAACTCTATGGATTTTATCGCGAAGAGTTCCTGGGGATGAAGAGAGGGGATCTCAATTCCAAGGGTTTGGACACCTCAATAAGGCAGGATGGACAGGAATTGCTGGAGGAGTTTATATTTCATCGAAGAAAAGACGGAAGTGTTTTCCCTGTAGAAATTTCGGCTTCCAAGGTTACGTGGTATGGGAAAAGAGTGCGTCTGTCTGCCGTAAGAGACATCACCGAACGTTTGAATGCTCGAAAAAGGATTGAGAATCAAAGGATATTTCTCAGAAATGTAATCGATGCAAACCCCAATATGATCTACGTGATCGATCAACAAAATCGCATTATCCTTGCCAATCGCATTTTTGCAGATACATTGGGAATCTTGCCGGAACAGTTAATTGGGATGAAGATTCAAGATCTTACTTCTGATTCAGATCTTGCAAGAATCATCCAGCGTGCTGATATATCCTTGCTAAGCCATGATAAATCCCGGATTGAAAATGAAGAACATTTTACGGATGCCAATGGGAATTCCCACTGGGTCTTAAGTATAAGAATTCCTTTAAAAAATGAGGAAGGTGATATTGTGCAATTGATTGGAGTCAGTACGGACATCACCCAAATTAAGCAGGCGGAAAATGATCTGATGGCACGCGAAAGTGAACTGCAAATGAAGTCCAAGAATCTGGAAGAGGTCAACTCCGCCCTTAAGGTGTTGCTCAAACAGAGGGAAGAAGATAAAAAAGAGGCGGAAGAGATATTTCTATCAAATGTCAAGGATCAGGTCATCCCCTATGTGGAAAAATTGAAAAGGAGTCAACCGAATCCAGAACAAAAGGCCTGCATTGAAACCCTTGAAACACACCTGAACGATATCATATCGCCATTTTTAACAAGCATTTCATCGCGATACATCGATCTGACGCCAAAAGAAATTCAGGTGGCCAGTTTGATCAAAGATGGAAAGACAACAAAAGAAATCTCGTTATTATTGAATATATCTCCCGGGTCTGTGGATCTTCACAGATATCACATTCGGAAGAAACTGGGGATCAACAAGCAGGGCACCAATCTCCGCTCTTATCTGCTATCTCTACCTTGATGGTTATTGGTTGTGTTTAATATAAGATATTCTAATATGTCTTTTCCGCACATCGTGCATAAATATTTACAAGTATTTAATATAATGCGATTATATCGATAAACTCCAGAACTTTCTTTGGGCATTTCCCTTAACTCTTCATATAAGATATCGAATATCAACTCCGTATAAAATCTTTTAACATTTCCTTTTGTTTCATTCCAACTTATTATCTTCCCAAACCATATGAAATGAATCTCAAAAATTTAAAATCATTAGAATTTATCGATTTTTCGTATGGATTTTAAGGGAGGTACTTGTATGGGAATCAGAATCCTGAAAAAGGAAATGGATATGGGGAAGATGGTTGATGAATTGGCAGATAAAATCAGCGAGGCGGGAATGTTTTGTCAAAGCGGAGTGGATGCCTATCTAAAGGGGAATCTTGATGCATTCACGGCTTCACTCACCTGCATTCGCGATACGGAGAAACAGGGGGATATGCTCCGGCGCTCCATCGTGGATACGCTCTATCGAAAAATATTGATTCCCGACTTACGTGCCGATGTTTTGGAACTGCTCGAAAATATGGATTCTCTGCTGGATCAATTGAAAGAGGTGGTTTCTGAAATAGAGATTGAACAGCCGGTCATTGGAGAAGAGTTTCAACAGGAGTTCAAGGATCTCCTCAAATATACCGTTGAGGCTGTCGAGGCTGATCTTCGTTCCTGCCGGGCATTTTTCAACGATATCTATTCTGTGGCTGACCATCTCCACAAAGTCTCATTCTGGGAGAAGGAGACAGACAAAGTATCCACAAGACTGCAGCGGGCAATATTTGCAAGGACAGATCTCAATTTAGGGCATAAAATGCAGCTTCGTTACTTTGCGAAGCAGATAGACCAGATAGCCGACGATGCCGAAGATATTGCAGATCGATTAAACATCTTCGTCGGCAAACGAATTTCATAGGACCATTCTCACTTTTATGGACGTTTTTATGATCAATTTTGCGAAGAGATTGCCATGAGCCTATCACTTGACCGTTTTCTGTTCGACACAAGAGACCATGACCTCCTCAAGATGGTTCACGATGTTCTGCATCGAGAGGTATCGAGGAAGAACTTTCAGGATCTGCTGAATCCTTACCTTCATCCTCATGGTATCAAAGAAATGGCCGCATCGCAGGATTTCAGGATTGCGCATGCCATGATCAATCTCCTTCAATCCCTGGAAGTCGGTAAAGCCGATGACCGTGTCAGTGCTTTGCAGACGCTACATGATGAGGTCTTGAACATTACCCATAGTTCTCTAAAGAGGAATACGGCAAGGGTTTTACTCCAGATCATGAAAGAACTGGTCCGAGAAGAGGGGGACCTTAGGAATCGACTTGAGTTGGCCCATGATTTTCGAATGACCGTATCCGGGAAACCGCGCCTGATTCGTCGGGAGTTGGCACGGTACCACCTGCTTGAAATGCCGGAAGATTGGAACCAGATTGCCTTTGACGACCATGTTCACGACGCCAACACCAAGGGACGTAAAACCCCGACGCATCTGATCATGGATGCCTGGATAAAAGGGATCCGACGTCTGACCGTGATCTACTATAATTTTGTGCCGGCAGAGGCTGCCTCCGAACTTCTCAAGGCCGGTGAGATCATGGGGATCATCATCCGTATCGGGGTGTCCGTCGGGGCCCAGTTCCGAGGGCGCAATATTCGATTTATATGGGTGCCCAGAGGCTTTTGTGATGCGAGGGATTTTCTCTCGTTTTTAGCGGATTCGCATGTTCAGGCTTTTATGGAAGAGGGGCGCCGGGTCTCCGAATATCAGAAGCACTATGTCATCGATGTTCTGCAGGAGTTCAATCGAAAGCACCGATTGTCCATCAATGAAGAATTTGGAATCAACCTGGGGCCGTTGGAAAGAGCGGACTTTCTTTCTTTCGTAGCCGGTGGACAGGCATCGATTCTCCACTTGTCAGAATTCATTCATAGTCGTCTGCTTCCGTTGATGAAGATCCGCGTAGCAGAAATTCGAAACCGCTATCCGCAGTCGAACCATGAGGAACGCCGGCAGATGGAAGCGCTGGTGGAAAGAATGAACGAGTTCGATTCGGAGGCGGTAGTCGTTCGATACTTGAGGCCGACATGCAATCCTTCGCTGCACGATCCGAACTTCCCTCCGGTGGGTACCGATGTCCCAAAACTCTTGATGGTGACACCCCATGAACTTATGGAGACGTTGGATCATCTGCATGCCGGATACCGAATTTGCCTCAATCTCAGTGATCTCTGCGTTGAAGATGTCCTGGAGATGCTCTTTGATTGCAAAGGAATGATCACGCACCTGGAAATCTTCAACCTGAAAGATCATGTTGACGGAAAGACATCGCACTATCAAAAAATCAGCGAATTACAGATGGCCATCAACAAAGGGAATGTCATTACATTGAAAAGGATGATTCTTGAGATGCGCCACCGTATTGAAAAGTCGGAACGGCCGGACCGTGATGATCGTTGTGCCAAGCTGACAAAAATTCTCCGCGACATCCCGGCACTTCAATCTCACTACAGAGGCGTCCCTCTCGGATCTCACATCGGCAGCGATTCCACCGGGCGATCCCCTCATCGGTACGGTATGGGATTGATCATCAAGGAAACCTTGACACGGCGTGCCCAAAGAGCAATTCAGCATACACTCGGACCGAAGG
Organism: Syntrophales bacterium; assembly: GCA_040765725.1. Classification (GTDB taxonomy): domain Bacteria; phylum Desulfobacterota; class Syntrophia; order Syntrophales; family UBA5619; genus UBA5619. The sequence continues at coordinate 851 of JAXGRQ010000064.1, read as the reverse complement.
TCTTCGTTCTTCCCATTCGGATGACGGTTTATCTGCGAACAACCGCTGTTCCTTATGCCGTTTCCGGAGCCATGAAAAAATGGCTCCGATGTTTCGCCAATTTGCTGCCGGGATTGAAACATTTGGGGATAGAACGAAGGCAGGAATGGAAAATCCAATACAATGACACCCGGATGGAAACGCCAGGAAATGTCGTCCCTCTTGGAGGATTGCACGAGGAAGGTGGAAATGAGTTGTATCTGGATGAAAAAATATCTCAGGCCAGGACAGGAATCTCCTGGCGATACATGAACAGTGGCATCCAGAATGCGATCAAGGTTGTGATCGGGTTCATTCCGGCCTTCTTGACGTTTGTTTTGACCAAGGAATGGTGGTTTCTGGCGTATGGTGGGGCTTTCATCTGGTTTGGAATCACCGGTCTGCGCAACATCCTTCAATCCGTTCTCGGCGGAGGCGGCTTTCGTCGCTCCCCGTTGCTTCGTTGGAACGACTATGTGAGTTGGAACAGACTCACGGATTCGCTCCTCTTCACCGGATTTTCTGTTCCCCTTCTGGATTACATCGTGAAAACGGTTATTCTGGATCGGACTTTCGGAATCACGACCACTACAAATCCTTCTCTCCTTTATGCCGTGATGGCTTTGACCAATGGCCTTTACCTTTCCAGCCACAACGCCTTCCGCGGTTTGCCTCGTGGCGCGATATTCGGTAATTTTTTCCGGAGCATCCTGTCTATTCCGCTCGCCATCCTGTTCAATGTTGCCGTCGGAAGCTTCCTAACGGGGTTTGGTGTTACCGGAGTCAACGATGTTTTGCAGAAATGGGCTGCCATTGTCTCGAAAACGGCTTCT
>JAXGRQ010000063.1:0-10953 GCA_040765725.1 Syntrophales bacterium | reverse complement strand
GTAGTCAAACTCGCAGGCCTGGCCGATGACAATCGGGCCTGATCCGATGATCAGGACTTTATCAATGTCGTTTCGCTTTGGCATCTGGATTCTCCATAAACGATAGAGTCAATTGAGGCAGGCAAACCTTTTCTTTCGGGGCCGGAGTATAGGGAAAGCCCCGGGGTGTGTCAATTCATTTCTAGTTGCAAAAGAGGTCCCGGAATCAAAGCAGTTTTCTGCGAATAACCAGGACGATCGAGCGAGACGAAACAGGGCCCCGGAGCAGATCGTCGACCCGGATTTCGCGAATTTTCTCTCCGGGGAGGGTCAGCTCTTCGCAGAGAAAGATGCGCCGATCCTTTCCCAATTCGGGGATCATGCCGGCGGCCCGGCGGAGCGAATCCGGCTGTCCGCCAAGGATGGCGATCTTGTCGCAGCCGCGCAGTTCCTCTGCCGATTCCTCCGGGTCGCTGCCGTGCGCGGTGACGATCCGAACGTCCTGCCATTCGAGTCCGAGCCGGGCAAAGGCGATCTGAATCGAGCTGATTCCCGGGATCACCTCGCAATTTTCCCGGCCGAAACGGAGAATGACCGGTTGGGCGAGGCTTGCGAGGCCCGGATCCCCGGTGGTGAGCAGGACGACCTGCCGCCCGTCGTCGCGTCGCGAGGCGATGATGTCGAGGGTTCCGGCGATATCGGTGCCCGAGTCGATCCTTTCTGCTGTAACCTCCGGAAAGAGGTCCTTCAGGCGCTGGGAGACGATCAGAACCTCCGCTTTTCCGGCGGCTGCCCTGGCTGCCGGCGTGATATGTTCCGCCGCGCCGGGCCCGCACCCGACGATCAGGATCTTCTTTTTTTCTTCAGACATGATTTCAGATCTCCCGCTTTTCCAACGACGTTTCCGTTTCGGTGACATTGATTTGTGGGGCGGCAGGGGTGTGAATTTCGATGCCCGGCGAGAATCCTACCCCCTCGACGTCCAGGGGCCATGCTTCCTCCGGTGGAATGAGCTGAAAACACCGGATCCGCAATGGGTTCGGTCGATCCGTCTTAACCGCAATAGCCACCACGTATCGGAAACGGGCCCGGATCAGCGCATAACGCCAGTTCCCGGAATTCCTTGAATCCTTTTCGAAAAAAACGATCCGGTGGGGCAATCCCCCCACAAGACTGAACGAAAAAGAATCCAGCGGCAGCGAAAGCCCGAGTCCACGCGCCTTGATATAGCACTCCTTCAGGGTCCAATAACGGAAAAAATGTTCCCGCAGCCGTCCGGGCTTGCATTTATGAAGCAGTGCAGACTCCTCCGTTGAAAAAAATCGACCGCTGATTTTGGCTGCATCGACGCGGCGATCCATGCTCTCCACATCCACCCCGACATCAGCCCCTGCGGTCACCGCCACGACGGCCAGCCCCTTTGTGTGGGACAGGCTGAATGAAAGCGGGACGGAACCGAGTTTCGGATCGATCCGGGGTTTTCCGTGAGCGTTTTTCACATACCGCCATTTTCCCGGTGGGATGTTCGAATAACGGGAAAGCGCCCTCCGGACCAGGGAATGGCTTTCCTGGAACAGCCGGCGGCTGCCCGGAGAATGAAGTCTTCGCATTCTGGCCTTCTCTTCCTCATCAAGGATCGATTGGGAGGGATCCGTTTTTGGGGGATCTTGCGTTTCACCCGGAAATGTAAACCAGAGATGGATTTCAGCGTCAGGCAGGCGTTGCAATCTTCTCCTCTCCAAGAGGCGGGTCCTTTTTGGGGTTGCCTACCGCCAATCTTGATCCGAACGAAGTGACCAGATTATCTATAGAAAATCCGGTTGAGGGTGTCAATGTGAATCGCGGCACTCAGACCATGTGAAAGGTTTTCCTGGATGATTTAAAATCCCGGTGAGAGGGCCTCAGGAATCGGCCGCACCTTCTTTGAAGCATGTCTGATATGGAAAAAGCGTTCCGCCGATGAACGCGGAACGCTTTTTCCATGCGAGAATGTTTGCGTTTTCAGGCTTAACTCTTGACCTTCTTGGCATCGGCCTTGACGGGAGCCTTGGCAGGAGGAGCGACCAATTCCTTCAAGGAGGTCTCCCATTTTTCGATCATGCCCTTCAGCTCGGCCGCTTTTGCCTTCGCATTGATCGGATCGGCGGCGATCGCGTCCTTGGCGGCTTTCAGGCTTTCCCCGAAGGTCTTGGCGTCGGCGCTCCAGGCATCCTTTTGCTCTTTCATCTTCTTCTCGACTTGCTTGGCGGCGGCCTCGACGCCCTTCCAGCTCTCTTCCAGGGCGGCCAAGGCGGCGGTCGCTTCGTCGGCGACGGCCTTCTTGCCCGCCTCGACGGCGCCGGCAGCCTTCTCAAAAGCGGCTTTGGCATCCACATAGGCCTGCTTGGCTTCCTTGTACTTCTTGTCCTTCACCTGGGCATCGGCAGCCTCCATGGCCTTTTTCGCGGCATCCAGGTCTGCGGCGGCGTACTTGTCCGCGCCGGCGGTCATCGCGGCCTCCATGGCAGCCTGCGCCGCCTTCTGCTCCGCCTCAGGCGGCTTCGCACAGCCGACAAACACCCATGCCAACGCCAGAACCATCACCAACGATACTGCGTAATTGAATCTCCTCATCCCCATCCCCTCCTTGTTGAATGATTATAACGGTATTCAGCCGTGGACGGAGGTTCCTATATACTTTTTTCAGGTATTGTCAAGACAGATGTTTTGGGAACAGGCGACGACGAATGGAACCAGCGGCCGTGGTCATCTCCGGGCTTTTCAAAAGATAGGCTGCGACGAAGAATGTACCGGCGCCTCCGGCGACGCAGAGCGCCAGATGGATGAACCGTGAATCAAAGGGTCCGTCCGTGTCCCACGGATAAATCAGGCCGACCAGGAGGATGATTCCCCACATGGCGACAGAGGCCAGCAGCGTCCGACCGAGGGAAATGTAGAAATCGCGATCCAGAAGTTTCCCGATACGCCTTCGGAGAATGATCCAGAGCATTCCTACGTTTACGGTTGTGGCGATGGATGTGGCCAGTGCCAGTCCGCCGTGTTTCAGCGGGAACATCAGTGCGACGCTGAACAGCGCGTTGACGATCAGCGCGACGATGGCGGCCTTCATCGGAGACTTCGTGTCCTGGAGGGAATAGAAGGCGGCGACGATGATCCGGATGACGGAAAAGGCCCACAGGCCGACGGCATAACAGAGGAGGGCCTGAGCCGTGAGCAGGGTCGATTGAAAGTCGAACTCGCCCCGTTGGAAAAGAACGGAGATGATCGGAACCCGGAGCGCGATCAGCGCGACCGTCGCCGGGATCGTGATGAAGAGGATGATCCGCAGCGAGAAGGAGATCGTCCGTTTCAGCTCTTCGAAACGCCCCTGCGCGACCTGCTCCGAAAAGCTGGGGAGCGTCGCCGTCCCGACGGCAATCGCAAAAACCCCAAGCGGAAGCTCGACAATCCGGTCGGCGTAGTAGAGGTACGATACGCTTCCCGTCGGCAGCAGTGACGCGAGGATTGTCCCGATGAAGATGTTGATCTGGTAGATGGCCGCCCCGAACGCCGCGGGCAGCATCAGCAGGCCGATCCGTTTGACCCCCGGATGGCGGAAGCGAAAGTTCGGCTTCAGCCTGACCCCCATTCGGACGAGGAACGGCCACTGCATCGCAAGCTGGAGAACGCCGCCCGCCATCACGCCGCCCGCGAGCGCGGTGATGGGCTCGGGGAAAAAGCCGCGAAGGGTCAGCGCGGCCAGGATCATCGAGATGTTGAGCACGACCGGCGACAATGCCGGCGCCGCGAAATGCCGCAGCGAGTTGAGAATCCCCATGCACAGGGCCACCAGCGAGATCAGCAGGATGTAGGGGAACATCAGCCGGGTCAGAAAGACGGAGAGATCGTACTGGAGGGGCGTTTTGATGAAGCCGGGCGCCATGATCGTCACGATGAGCGGTGAAAACAGGACGCCGAGAAATGAGACCGCGACGAGCAGAATCGACAGGGCCGTGAAGGCGATATCGGCCAGCTCCAGCGCCTCCTCGCGGGTTCTGTTCTTCAGGTATTCGGTGAAGACGGGGACGAAGGAGACGGTCAATGATCCCTCGGCAAGGAGCCGTCGGAGCAGGTTCGGAATCCGGAAGGCCACGAAAAAGGCGTCCGTTGAGAGGCCGGCGCCGAAGAGGCCGGCCACAATCATGTCCCGGATGAATCCGAAAACACGGGAGAGCATCGTTGCCGTTCCCACGACGCCCGCCGCCCGGATGACCCGCGCATTTTCGGAACCTTGTATCTTGACCATTAAAATTTACAGTCCTGCAGCGCAGCGATGCGGGCAGCGATATCGGTCGCCCTTGCCCCCTTTACGGCAACGGTTTTCGTCCGGGATGCCAGGCCCGCGATGATCGTCACCTGGGCCCGCTTCACGCCGAGCAGCTCCGCCAGCAGTTCAATGCAAGCCTCGTTCGCCTTTCCCTCCACCGGGGGCGCCGTAATCCGGAGCCTCCACGCGTCCTCCTGGATTCCCGCCGGTCCGCACCGCGAGGCGCGCGGTACGACCCGGATACGAAAGGAAACGCCGGCGGTCGTTTCGCGGACTGGAATCATAGCGGGATCACCGGAGAGAGTATGCAATTTCGAGAAGGCTCTTCACCAGAAAGCTCTGCAGGAAGAAGATGACCAGAAGAATGATGATGGGTGAAAAATCGATGCCCAGACCCCGGATGGGGAACCATCGCCGAACCGGGGCCATGACCGGTTCCGTGACCTGGTGAATGAAGCGCACGATCGGGTTGTAGGGATCCGGATTGACCCAGGAGAGAACCGCCCGGATGATGATGAGCCACAGGTAGACGGTCAGCGCAATGTCGACAAGCCGGGCAACGGCAGCGATGAAATTCCCGACGATAAACATGTTCAATATCCTCGCTTCATCCCTTCCGTTCAAAGGAAGGGTCCATTTACGCGTCGTGGATTACGCCCGGCCTGAGGTTTTCCCGGCAATCGAAACCCGAATGTCCGGAAATCCTGCCTTTCATGCCGGCAGGGCATTCACGAAATCGAACAGGGCTGCGTTGAAGGCCTCCGGGTTTTCCAGCATCACGAAATGTCCCGCCCCGGGGATCAAAACGAGTTTTGCATCGGGGATTTTTTCTCCGAGGCACTGGGACAGGGCGGGCGGGGTCATTTTGTCTTCGGATCCGCAGATGACCAACGCCGGGACCCGGATATCGGCAACCGCATCCATCAGGTCCAATTGGTCGCAGGCGGCGAAGTCGCCGTGGAGGATCTCCGGGTTGACGCGGGAAAGGGTTTCCGTGATCAGACCTGAAAATCGCTCCCGGTTCGCCTTCGCGATCGAAAATTTGGCAGCCAGCCCGATGATTGCGGCCGGGTTCTGTTTCAGCCCCTCCAGGATGGCGGGATTGACGGGCATACGGACCCCGCCGCCCACGGGGACGACCGCGGCCGCCATATGACCATACCGGATCACGAAACTCAGGGAAATGGCGGCGCCGAGGGAGTGGCCGATCAGAACCGGCTTCGAAACTCCAAGTCCCTCCAGGACCTTTTTCACCCACTCCACATATGCGGATACATTCTGCTCTCCGGGCCCATTGGACTGTCCGTGGCCGGGCAGGTCGAGCGCGACGACATTGAAGAGATCCTTCAGGGATGTGTATTGCCGAATCCAATCCGTATGGCTGCCGCCGGAGCCGTGGATAAAGACCAGCGTCTTCCGATCGGCGAGGAAGCCTTCATTGCTCCTCCAGCAAACCAATTTGCGCCCATCGATTTCCTGGACATGGATCATGAAGAGACCCTCCCTGACGGTTTTATGGCTATGACTATCACAACCGGCTCTGTCTGTGCAACGAAAGAATGAACACGAAAGAATGAACGGGAGACGGTTCGGATTCAGCAAAATCACTTTTGGACAGGAATTCACGGATGATTCGTCACTGTGTTTGCCTTAGATTGCCGTCAATTGTCTTGACACACAAGGGTCGTCTTCATATACTCGGCCCGCCCCAAGGCATTTTTTCGTTCAGGATATCGGTCAAGAAAGGGATGGGCGTGCAGGATCGGCCGAACGGGGTTCACATCAGGTTCGGCAAAGAAACGGATCTCATTGCGGGAGGAATATGACCTATGGCTGAAATCGGACTGCGCTCGATCGCGTTTATCGGCGGCGGTGTGATGGGGGAGGCGATGATTCAGGGATTGCTCCGGCACAAGACCGTTGCTCCGGACGGCGTGATCGTGAGCGAACCCAACGAAAAACGCCGAAGAGGCATTGAGCAACGCTACTCCGTCCGCACCACATCCGACAATCGCGGCGCCGTGCAACAGGGAGATGTCGTGGTTTTGTCCATCAAACCGCAAATCCTTGCGCGAATATTGCCCGAGCTCAAAGGGATGTTGCGTGCCGATCAGTTGGTCCTGTCGATCATCGCCGGCGGACGGATTGCCACCTTGGCGGATGGGCTTGCCCACCAGGCGATCGTGCGCGCGATGCCGAACACGCCGGCGCAGATCGGCCAAGGTTTGACCGTATGGACGGCGACGGCGGACGTGAACGATGCACAGCGGGAACAGGCGCGTATGGTTTTTCAGTCGCTCGGCAAGGAAATTCAGGTCGACGATGAAAAGTATCTCGATATGGCCACCGCCGTCAGCGGAACCGGACCGACATACACATTCCTGGTCCTGGAGGCATTGATCGATGCCGCCGTTCATCTCGGATTCGCGCGCGACGTTGCGCACGACATCGTTATCGAAACGATGCTCGGTTCGGTCCTCTATGCACAGCAATCGGAAAAGCATCCGGCCGAATTGCGCAACATGGTCACTTCGCCGGGAGGTACGTCGGCCGAAGCGATCTATCAGATGGAAAAAGGTTCGCTGCGCACCGTCCTTTCCAAGGCGGTCTGGGCGGCGTATCAGAAATCCTGCCTGCTCGGCGAAACGGTCGGCAAGACGACGGCGCGCAAATCCGCTGCCAAGTAAATCAACTGGAACCGTTCCGGATCCCCTCGGAGGACAGACATGAACGGCTGGACAGGGAACATCCTGAGGATTGACCTGACGACCAAGACGCATCGCAGGGAAACCTTCCGCGAGGAGTTCGCGAAAAAGTGGGTCGGCGGGCGCGGATTCGCCCTCAAAATCCTCTGGGACGAGCTGAAACCCGGCATCGATCCGCTGGGTCCCGAGAACAAGTTCATTGTGGCCTTGGGTCCCATTGCCGGCGTTCCGGCTCCCAACACGGGAAAGGCCGTGGTGGCGGCCAAGTCCCCGTTGACCGGCGGCTACGGGGACGGAAATCTGGGGACGAGGGTCAGCGAGCATCTCCGGAAGGCCGGTTACGACGCTCTGATTGTTGAAGGGCAAGCCGCCTCCCCGACCTGCCTCTACATCGAGGATGACCGGGTGCAATTTCTGCCGGCAGATGAACTCTGGGGCAAGGGGACCTATGACACGAACGACTGGATCTACGCCAAGTATGGAAAGAATGTCGGGGTTCTCACAATCGGGCCGGGAGGGGAAAACAGGGTCCTCTATGCCGTGGTCCGCAGCCTGGAAGGCCGCGCCGGCGGTCGTCCCGGCATGGGAGCGGTGATGGGCTCCAAGAGGCTCAAGGCCATTGTCGTCAAGGGGACAAAAACCATACCGGTTGCAGAACCGGAACGGATGAAGACCATAGGAACGGGCGATCTGAAAAAGGTCCGGACGATCGACAAGAAAAGCGGCTGGTCCGTCCAGGGAACCACGGGTGTTCTGGCCTGGTGCAACGAAGTCGCCGCGTTGCCGGTCCGCAACTTCCGCAAGACCCGACACCCTGACGCCTGGAAGATCGACGGCGAGCGGCTCAACGACGCCAGGGTCGCCACGTACGGATGCCCGAACTGCACGATGCACTGCGGCATCACGATCCTGGACCATGAAGGCCGGGAATCCGAACTCGACTACGAGAACATCGGCCTGTTGGGCACCAACCTGGAGATTTTCGACCTTGATCAGGTCGCGTCGCTGAACCGCCTCTGCGACGATTACGGGATCGACACGATGTCGGCAGGATGTTCACTTTCGTTTTACGCGGATGCCATCGAACACGGTGTCGTACAGGGAGACTTTTGCTTCGGCGACGCGGAACGGGCCAAACAGCTCCTGGGGTTGGCGGCGCGCCGTGAGGGCGAGCTCGGGAATCTTCTGGCAGACGGAACGTTGCGGATGTCCCGGCAATTCAGCCACGGTTCAGAAGCCTATGCGATGCAGGTCAAAGGATTGGAAGTGGCGGCATACAACTGCAAGTTCATCCCTGGTATGGCACTGGCCTTCGGGACAAGCCCCATCGGCGCGCACCACAAGGAGGCCTGGGTCATTGCCTACGAGCTGAAGCAGACCGCCCGTGACTCCTACGGACGTGAAAAGGCGGAAAAGGTCGTCGAACTGCAACGGATCCGGGGCGGGATGTTCGAGTTCCTGGTTGCCTGCCGTTTCCCGTGGGTCGAACTGGGTTGGGACGTCAAGAATTACCCGGTCTACTTCAACAGGGCGACCGGCCTCGACTGGACGCTCGACGATTTCTGGAAGGTCGGCGACCGGATCTATGCGCTGATGAAGTTCTTTTGGGTCCGCGAGTTTCCCGACTGGGACCGGACACGGGATTATCCTCCGAGGGTCTGGTTCGATCCGGCAAACGCCGACCGGGAAGGGCCCATCGCCGGGAAGATCCTGGATCTGGACCGATACAACGAGTTGCTCGACCATTTCTATGACATCCGGGGCTGGGACAAACGGGGGATCCCGACGCAAAAGACCGCGGAATATCTGGATTTGGCCGAAGAGGCCCGGGAAGTCGGACGGTACACCCGTCTCGAGTAGCATGAAAATCACCGTCAAGCTCGTCGGCCCGTTTGTCTATCAGGCGGGATTCGGCGAAAAGATTTTCGATGTTTCCGAACCGGCGACACTGGAGGAGATTCTTGGGCGAATCCGAATCAGGCGGGACCGGCCCTGGATCGTTACCCGCAACGGCGGTGCGATCCGTCCGCTCGATCCGCTCCGGGATGGTGACCGCATCGTGATTGCACCGGTGTATTCCGGCGGGTAGCGGAAAGGTCTATCGGTACAGGCACAGATAGGCCGATTCTTCGTCAACCTTGAGCTGGAACTTCCGGTTCGGATCCACCGTGAAGCTTTCATCCTTCCCGAACGTCTTCCAGCCATCCGCGCCGGGCAGTTTGACCGTCAATGACCCGCTGATCACCGTCATGATTTCCCGGGTCGAGGTTCCGAATTCATATTCTCCCCGGGCCATCACCCCGATCGTTGCAGGACCGCCGGCCGCGGCAAAGCCGATGGACATAACATTTCCGCCGAAATACTCATTCACTTTAAACATGTTCACCTCTCATTTTCGTTTGAGTCAATGGGGCGCGATCAGGCTGAGCAGCTCGTCGGCTTTTACCGGATCGAGAGTCCGCAGTTTCCGGACGGCCTCCAGGGCGGCAGACCGGTTTCCTGAAAGGTGGTGAACCGTTGCGAGACCGGTCCAGGCCTCGGCATTTTCCGGATCGATTTGGATGGCCCGTCGGGAGGCGTTCAACGCTTCCTCGTTGCGGTTAAGGCGGGCATAAATCACCCCGAGGCTGCTCCAAGCCGGGACATGCTGCGGATTGATGCGCAGGACTTGGCGAAAAGCATCAACCGCCTGGTCGTTGCGTCTGTGCAAGGCGTAAGCCGACCCGATATGATACCAGGCCACGGCATTTTTCGGATCGATCCGAAGGGCCTGGCGGAACGTTTTGATTGCGTAGTCGTAAAGCCCGAGGTGGGCATAGGATGTTCCGAGGCTGTTCCAGGCCGAGACATTTTCCGGATCGAGGCCAAGCACCTTCTGGTAGGCCTCAACGGCTTCAACGTGTCGATTGAGGCGCACATAGCTTGTCCCCAGGCCGCCCCAGGCCTTGACATTCGTCGGATCCATTTGGATGGACCGACGGTAGGCCTCGATGGCATCATGGTAACGTCCGAGGTTTGAATAGGAAGCCCCGAGATTGTGCCAGGCTTCGATGTTTTCCGGATTGACTCGTACGGCCCGGCGGTAGGCTTCGACGGCGTCATTGTAGCGCATGAGTTGGAGATGGGCATTTCCGAGGACGGCCCAGGCGAGCCCATCCTGCGGCCTTCTGCTCGTCCAGTCCCGACACAGATCAATCAGACCATACCAGTCCTTCGATTCCGTAAGGGAGAGCGAACGCTTCCGCCATTCGTTTTGGGCATGATCCTCTGCGTGCAGGCCCGCAGGGGAAAAGACCGTGTCGGAGGCCTGGTCCGGGGCGGGAAGGAGGGTCACGATAAAGACGACGGCGATGAGCCTCAAAACGGAGGATGGACCCATCATCGTCCCCTACTTCCACAAATCCATTTGTCTGTCATCCCCTGTTTCCTTCCTTCCCTCTTTGTTGCACGGTTCAACGAACCATTTTCCCAGGACCCATTCCGTTTTGACAGGCACCCGGACAAGGCCCATCGGCGTATCGCCCAAGGCCTGCTTGATGAAATCTTTGCTGTGAAAGATCGTGGTGGACGGCGTATTCCCCTCCAAATATCTCTCAAGGCTTCCCCAGGTGACATGATCTTCGGGAATGTCCAGAACCCAGATGCAATACTTTTCTGAAATGCGCATGCAGTCTTCTAAAAAAATGGCCATGTCCAGCACACACCAGATCCACTTTTCCCAACCGAAACGGTACGACAGTTCATAATAGGGTCCCTTTGGATCCGTATAGAAATCAGTCGGCTCCACATCGGTGGTAAGGTCGATGTCCGGTTTCTGTATCGTCAGCAACCGCATGGTTCAATTTCCCGTTCATAAAGACCTTCAGATTCATCTCCCGACGAACGCAGGATCCATCTTGAAAAATGTCTTTGGTAACTATGATTCTAAGATGAACCGCCTTTGGTGTCAACGAAATCCCTCCA
>JAXGRQ010000062.1:0-11008 GCA_040765725.1 Syntrophales bacterium | reverse complement strand
ACTTGCGCCGGAATACGCAAATAACGGCGCCTCTAAAATCAATTGCACAGCCAGCCGGGCGCCCTCCTGATAAATGCATTCGCATGTGTGATTATCACTCTGGGGGACATACTTTTTCCTCAATTCTTTGCATAACTTTTCGCCGAACCTGGCCTCGAAACGATGATGGAGTTCATAACAGAGCTCATCCACACAAGTCAGATCCTCCATCGGCCGGCGACGTCCGTATAGGAAGCCGATGCAGACGATGCCTGCGGCAAGAGCTCCGCATAAGTGCCCGGTGATGCTTATTGGGAGTTCTTCCGGAGGGCGTCTATCCCGGCCGGAAGCCAATTCCTCAAGAGCAGCCGTCAGATCCACATTCGGGTCTTTTCTATGGGAACCTCCCCCGCCATGGAATCCGGTTACAATCCGCACCATGGATGGGTCCGTGATGTGAAGCGTGCCGTTGATCGCTGAAAAAACAGACTCGCTGCAATGAAACCCCTTCTTTCGGAATTCAAGAGCCAACGTCGCTGCCCGGTCAATGAGTTCTTGTTTCAATTCTTTTCTCATCCATATCTCCTTTCACTACTGTCCAATGAAAAAATTCGTCATGACTGAGATGACACACTGAATTATAGCGGATTGACCCCTTCAGGATGAGAGCATGATTCCCGCGGGGTCATTTGCCGGAGGATTTCGAATTCGGCGGAATTGCCCGGGCCTTCTGTTTTTTCCGATAGCGGGACGGACGGTTTTCGACCGGCTGTCTCGACGGAAATCTACGCGGTTGTAGCGAACCGGGAGGCGATCCGCAGCGCATCCACCATGCTCTCCGGGTTCGCCCGGCCCTCACCGGCCTTGCCGAAGGCCGTCCCGTGGTCCACCGAAACACGGATGATCGGAAGCCGGCATGTAAAGAAATTGCCGGTTACCGTGCCGTCCGGAGACGTTCGTAGGTCCCGGCCTGCTCGTCGTACAGGGCGCATTCCCCGTCCATCGCCGCGCCGGCCACAAAGATATATCGTTCCGAGATATTGAGAAGCATTGGCCTTTTTTCGGGAACCGGCTCCCGTGTCACGTGACCACCGCTCATCCGGAAACAGACCGGAAGGTGCGAATGGCCGCAGCAGAGAACCCGGAAATCCGCTTCGGCGAAGAGCTCCTCCGCCCGCTGCGTGTTCCCCCGATCGATCGGTTCGTAGAAGGCGCGGAGCGACTCCATGGGCAGCGAATGGGCGAATCGGGCATCGCCTCGGGAGCGGACCACCGGAATTTCCCGCAAGTAGGCCAATACCCGGACCCCTTCGGCATTCGGTGGACGGCGGACGTCGGCCAGCATATTCTCCACGAGAAAATCGTTGTTGCCCTTCACGGCAAGGACGCCGTTTTCCCGCAGCAGTTCGATCATCGCCTCCGCCCGGTCGTGCCGGACGGAATCACAGAAATCGCCGAGATGGACGAGAAGGCCGGCGCCGCGCTCCCGCAAAAGGCGGATCGCCCTGGCGGTGGCCTCGAGGTCGCCGTGGCTGTCGGCAATGATGCCGATTCGCTGCCGGTCCCGATCCGTCATGGTCTCTCCGGTCTCTTTTTCGATCCTGCGCCTCTTCCCGTCAGGACTTCAGAACCGCAATAATTTCCTCTATCTCGGGTAGCCGGCTGATCGGATAGATTTTGACGAACATCACCTTTCCCTTTTCATCGACGATGATGTTGGCCCGCTCCGAAATGCCCTCGGCCCTCAGGATCCCCAGGGACTTGGCAACCCCGCCGTGAGGCCAGAAATCGCACAGAAGACGGGTGTTCTTGATTTTCAGACTTTTGGCCCAAGCTGCCTTGCAGGGCACGCTGTCGACGCTCAGACCGACGGCCACGGCGTTGAGCCTGTCCAACGCCTTTTTGTTCTTTTCCAGCGACTGCATCTGTTGGGCGCACACGGCGGTCCAGGCCAGCGGGTGAAAGGAGAGCAGAACCCTCTTTCCCCCGCATTCGGCCAGGGAAAACTCCTGGCGATTCTGGTCCTTCAGCTTGAAATCCTTCAATTTTTTACCGATTTTCACTGCTGTCCTTTGAGCCATGATTGACCTCCTTCATCGTAGGGTTTGGGATCCGACGGTCTTGTGTTTCGGAATGATGATCCATAACAGGAAAATTTAATGCTTGCAATGCGAACAAATTTCCGCTATAGAGCCCCGCCATGATCGCTGAACATCTATAGCCATACTCCCATATCTGCCGTTATTCTGAGATCTTATCCGCTATTTCGCCTTCTCGCTGTCGACGCGCCCCTTTCGCGGATTGCCTTATGCCCATCTGTCGGGGCGGTATGGATCGGATTTTCGGCATGGTTGGGAAAACGCAGGGAGGTAAGCCATGAAACGTAAATATTCTTTAACGATCGGTTGGTTGTCCGCAGCGGCCATTGTCGCGATATTCATCATGACGGGTGCCGTCGCGGAATCCCGTTACGAAGTCGATCGTTTCACGTCGGCGAGAACCATGCAGATGATTGAAGAGCACCTACAGGTCGGACGGACCGATCTCTCGTCCGAACAGATCCCTTCCATCGCCAGGATCCTCTACGAGGAATCCCTCTACCACGGGATCGATTACCGGCTGGTGCTGGCCATCATGGCGGTGGAAAGCAACTTCCGCACCGATGCCGTCTCCCCGGCCGGCGCCCGCGGAATCATGCAAATACGGCCGATTCTGGCCTCATCCATCGCCAAAAAGGCGGGCATCGCCTATCGGGGCACGCCGGACCTCTTCGAGCCGGCAAAAAATGTCCGCTTCGGCCTCTATTACCTCTCCTGGCTCCGATCGAAATTCAAGAGCCTCAATGAGGTCCTGCTGGCCTACAATGTCGGACACAACCGGGCCAAAAGGCTCCTGTCACGCGACGGGGATGCGGACAGCCGATACACCCGCCGCGTATTGGGCCAGTACGAACGAAACCGGACGAGCCTCCCGGCGGCATAAGGAGCTGATCCTGGGGATCATCCGGATTGTTCAGGAGGCGAAAGCCTCGTCGGGGATCTCCATCATCGTGACATCCCCGCTCTTGATCGCCTTGGCCGCCGCATCCACCTCGGGCAGCACGTGCTTGATGAAGTAGCGCGCCGAGGCGACCTTCCCCTCGTAGAACGTCTTGTCCGCACCGCCGCCCTCCGGGGCGGCAAGCTTTTCCTTCGCGACGCCCGCCTGCCAGAGAAGCATCCAGGCCATGACGACCTGCCCCATCAGCATCAGGAACGGATACGCATTGGCCAGGGGAAGCATGAAATTCCCCGCCTTTCCGCCGGCAGCGAAGAGTATGGCGACCTCGGTCATCGTGTTGACCGCGGCCTGGACGTCGGGGGCCAGATCCGGCAGGGCCGACTGATATTTGCCGATCGTCTGCCCCATCTCGCCCAGCAGGTTCATGAAATACATCCCCTTCTTGAGTCCGAGCTTCCGGCCCACCAGATCCAGCGCCTGGATGCCGTTCGCCCCTTCGTAGATCGAGGCGATCTTCTCGTCGCGGAGGAACTGCTCGACCGGGTATTCGGAGCAGTAGCCGTATCCGCCGTAGACCTGGATCGCCGTCTCCGTCACCCGGAAGGCCATGTCGGAACAGTAGGCCTTGCAGATCGGGGTGAGAACCTCCAGGAAGCCGTTGTATTTCTCCCTCTCCGCCTCGTCTACGGCCGCTAAAGTGCGGTCCGCGCAGAAGGCCGTAAAATAGATCAGCGCCCGGAACCCTTCGGTATGGGACTTCATCCAGATCAGCATCCGCCGGATGTCGGGGTGCTGGATGATCGGCACCCGGGGAGCGGCGGGGTTTTTCATCTCCGCGAGCGACGAACCCTGGAGGCGCTCCTTGGCGTACTGCAGCGCATGGAGGTAGGCGATGGAGGCGCCGGAAAGGGCCTGGATCCCGATGCCGATCCGGGCGCTGTTCATCATCTGGAACATGATTTTCATCCCCTGGCGCTCCTCCCCCAGGAGTTCCGCATAGCACTCCCCGTTGTCGCCCAGGTTGACCAGACAGGTCGCCGAACCGTGGATGCCCATTTTCTCCTCGATCTTCGCGATCGTATAGTCGTTGCGCTTTCCCAGCGTCCCGTCCTCATTCACCAGAAACTTGGGAACGAGAAAGATCGATATCCCGGACGTCCCCGGGGGGTCCCCTTCGATCCTGGCGAGGACCGGATGGATGATGTTCTCCATGAGGTCGCTGTCGGCCGCGGTGATGAAGCTCTTGGTCCCCTGGAGGCGGAATGTCCCGTCCGGCCGGCGGATCGCCTTCGTCTTGAGGCTCCCCACGTCGGTGCCTGCGCCCGGTTCGGTCAGGGCCATTGTCCCGCCCCAGACGGCCTCGTGCATCTTCGGCAGGTACTTCTTCTTTTGCGCCTCCGTCCCGTAGGTTTCGATCAGGTTAGCAGCCCCCTCGGTCAGCGAGAAATAGCTGACGAACGCGCTGTTGTGGCTGAACCACTCCTTGGCCGCCACGGCGACCACCCGCGGGAAACCCTGGCCGCCGTGTTCCGCGGGGACGTTCATCGTCGTCCAGCCCCCTCCCCGGTAGATCTGCGCGCAGCGGTGGTAGCACCTGGGGACATGGACGCTCCCGTTTTCGAGACGGCATCCCTCCCGGTCCCCCTCGGCAAGGCACGGGAAGACGACACCCGCGGCGAACTTTTCCGCCTCGTTCAGCGTCATGTCGAACAGGTCCTGCGAAAAATCGGCGTAGAGGGGCGATTTGCAGAGTTCCTCGACGTTGAGCATTTCATACAGAACAAACCTCTGATCCCTTGGATCGATAATCAGATTGGGCATATCCGTGTCTCCTTTCTGGGGTGGCGCACCCGACAACCTCCGCTGAACCGCACCAAAATACCGGTTTCCCGTCGAAATGATTCTCATTCACCGGTCAAACGTCGTGTCTTCCGCGATCCCCCGGTTCATTGGAACAGGCCGGTTTTTTCGAATTGGTTGATCTCGTCGTTGTCGTAGCCGAGGCCGAGCAGCACCTCCCGCGTATGGATTCCTGACGCGCAGCCAGCCGGCCCGTATTCCGGCGGCGTGGCCGAATAGCGGATCGGATGGCCGGGCTGTTTCACCTTGCCACCCCCAGGCAGGTTCACCTCGACCACCATCCCGCGCGCCCGGACCTGATCGTCCCCCAGCGCCTCGCCCAGCGACAGAACCGGTTCCACACAGGCATCGATCTTCTCGAAGACGGCCGTCCACTCGTCCCAGGTCTTCGTTTTCACTGCCAAGCGGACCTCTTCCTTGACGCGCGGCAGATCCGAAGGGATCACGCCGCCGGGAATCAGATCGGGTCGGCCGATCGCCTCGCAGAAGGCGGAAAAGAATTGTGGCTCCAGGCCGCCGAAGCTGAGATATTTCCCGTCCCGGGTTTCGTAGAAATCGTAGAGCGAGCCGCCGTTGAGGACCCCCTCCCCGCAGCAGTTCTCGGTGCCGTCCACCAAGTACGCAGCGGCGAAAAGGGCGTTGAAGGCGACGGCGCCGTCGGTCATCGAGACGTCCACGTACTGACCCTCGCCGGTCCGGTGCCGGTGGACCACGGCCGCCAGGATGCCGATCACCGCGTGGTTCGATCCCGACGCGACGTCGGCGATCTGGACCCCGCAGAGACAGGGGCCGGTCTCCTTGCGCCCCGAGCAGGCGGCCACGCCCGCGCGGGCAAGGTAGTTGATGTCGTGCCCCGCGCGGTTTCGCATCGGTCCCGTCTGGCCGTATCCGGTCAGCGAGCAATAGATCAGCGAGGGATTAACCGTCTTGAGCGATTCGTAGTCCAACCCGAGCTTTGCCATGACCCCGGGGCGGAACTGCTCGATCACGATGTCGTATTCGCCGATCAGTTTCCGGACGATCCCGCCGGCCCTCGGGTCTTTGAGGTTCAGCGTCATGCACCGCTTGCCGCGGCCGAGGTATGCGATTGCGCAGGAGAGATTCGTGCCCGGCAGGAACGGCGGCAGAAAAGAGGCCAGGTCCGGGCGCGAGCCGGATACGATGCGCAGAACGTCCGCGCCGAGATCCGCCAGCGTCATCGTCGCGTAAGGCCCCGGCAAAAGCGTCGTGAAATCGAGGATCTTCATTCCTTTCAGCGGACCGGCCATTCCATCTCCTCCTTTCTGAACCATTATAAACGAATTTTCCTCGAAGCCGAACCGAGATCCTTGAATATCTCTCGAACCCCGGCAATTTTTCATTCCCGTGAAAACGGGAATTCAGGCTTTTCAAGAACTTCTTGATTCCCGCCTGCGCGGGAATGACACAGAAGAGGCGTTTTTCAATGGTTTCGAACTGTTTTATTCCAGCCGCCGAATTCGTCCCTCTTCACTTGCCCGGATCATCCCGAGCCGCCGGATCGTATCGACCAGCAACTCCCGGAGAGGCAGCCCCGTTTGGATGTGATTCTTGCCCTTAAAAACCGTATAGTTGTCGCCGCCCGTGGCCAGAAAATCGGTGATGGCGACCCTGTAAACCGTTTGTGATTGCAGCGGCTGACGGTCTTTTCCGACCCGGACGTTCTCCACCGACCGGCCGCGCACATCGAACGTGATCCCCGAAACCTGCAAAAAGCCGCCGTCCGCATCCGCCGGTGTGCGGCTGACGGACCGCAAAAGCGCCTGTTCGATCTCCGCCCCCGTCAACGCCATCGTCATCAATTCATTGGGAAACGGCACGGTTTTAAAGACATCTTCGAGCGTGATCGGCCCCTGCCGGATGCTGGCGCGGATCGCCCCTGAATTGATCAGGGCCATCTGCGCGCCCGTATGGCTCATCATGATGTCGGTTACAAAATTCCCGAGCGCGGTCTCCCGATTGCGGATGTGTCCGCGCTCACCGTCCAGAAACACCTCCGCACGCCCGATCACCTCCTTGAACCGGTCGCCCAACTGATTCTGATACCCGGCCACGATCGCGGCCACCCGCGGTTCGGGCTCTATCTTGTCGGTAATCGGAATATAGGCGTGGCCCACCAGATCGGCCTTCCTAGAGACGGGATCCACCCGCAAATCGATCCGGCCCAGGATGCGCCCCTTTTCAAAGGCCTGAAAGATCGGAACCCGGCCCACCTGCGGGTAGGGCGACAACAGAATATGGTCGTGCCCGCCGATCACGGCCGCGAGGTCGGGCAGGGCCCCGGCGATTTCCCGGTCCATCCGGTATCCGCTGTGGGAGAGCAGGACCACCGGTCCCCGCGAGCGGACCCGGTCATAAACCTGCCGGACGGAAGACACCGCATCGTTTACACCCAGCGCGGCGACATAGGCCGGCAGGGTGGTGGTCAACAGCTCTTCGGTGGTGACGCCGATCACGGTGACCTCCAGGCCATCCCTCAGCGGAATGGTCCGGAAGGCCTTGCAGAGCGCCCGGCCGCCGGCCTTCTCCACGATGTTGGCGCTCAGGAACGGGAAAGCGGCCTTGCCCTGCAACTTTCGAAAGTTTTCCAATCCGAAGTCGAATTCGTGGTTGCCGACGGTGACCGCGTCGACGCCCATCATGTTCAGGCATTCGACATCCGGCTCGCCGCGGAACACCGTGGACATCGGTGTGCCCTGCAGCAGGTCGCCGGCCACCAGAAGCAACGTGCAGACATTTTTGCGGCTGTTTTCCGCGCGGATGTCGCGAACCACGGCGGCCATGCGGGCGATGCCGCCCACCTCCTCCTTTTTGTCTCCGCTTTTGATTTCAAACGGCATCAGATGGCCGTGCGGGTCGTTGAAAAACAGGATCGTCAGCGGGATCGGTTCGGGCGGCACGCTCCGGGACAGATGACCGGCGCAACCCGCTGCCCAGCTCAGTACCAAAAAAATCAGGAAAATCCTTACGGCGTTAAACGATCGCTTCAAAAGCATTATTTTGACCCCGGATTGTGCATTTAATTCTCGAGTTTATTGCTGTCGACCTATTGCCGCCACCAAAGAGTCAAGACAATCAATGACCCGGAAAGATCGGTGATTATTATAGTTGAGAGTTACTCTTGGTCCGCCGATGTGATGTATTTTCGGTAATGTGCGAATGTGCGTCACGCTACGCCGCCATGAAATAATGGCCTCTTGAACTCCGCTGCCAGACATAATTGTACAGCCACATCCTTCACGATCGTGAAGGCCCGCTCCAGATCGAATTCCCGGAAATCCTTTTCGCGCAGAACGGTTTTCAATTCCCTGTCGCGCTGTTGCCGAAGTGCAGCCAACCGCTCCTGTGATACATCGACTGGTTCGTTGCCCGGTATGGCGAGCTTCCGCCTGATCAGGGCAATCAATCCGCCATCCTGCGGCTGCAATCCCAAGTGACGGACTGCAAAATCGATGTCAAAGAAATCCCGCACGGCGGCCTCCCTTCGCGATAACGCCGCCCGGAATTTCTCCGCAAACGCTTCCCCTTGAGAGATACAATGCAATGCGAAAGGCTCGCAGAGAGGTTTGGCTGTTCCCGGGTTCAGCAAAAGGGTTTTTGCCATCCCCTTTTCCTGCGGCAGAAACAGCGGCTCTCGCAAACCCACCTCCACCTTGACAGTCTCCTCTTTATTGGAAATAATAGAATGATAACCAATGATTGCATTGTATTGGGTTGAATTGTTGGCGCCCGTCAGCGCCTCTACGATATGAAAGCGAAAACCGGGCAGGCGCTCCGGCAATGCCTTCACGGTATCCTTCAGATCCTTTACCCTCTTACTCCGATCAGCCCGTGAAGAATCCACAGCCATCGATATGACAAAATCCAGGTCCTCGCTCAACCGGTAGAAATCGGCGTGAATTTTCGCCAGGCAGGTTCCGCCTTTAAATACGAGCGTATGGCCTCCCTTCGTCAGATACTCAAGCAGGACCGAACAATAGTAATCCTTCTCGACGAGCCGGGGTGTAAAGGTTGTCGTTTGCGCGGTGAAGCCCAGCGCGGCCAAAAATAAGGCCGGGTCTTCATGCCAGGGGAACAAAGGAGACTCAGGTTGGCTCATTGATCACCACCCCCCAACGGCGGTTTAATTTCCCCCGTTTTGGAAGGTTGGGAATCCATGGGATCATGCTGCGGGTCTGGTTCAATGCCTGCTCCAATCTCTTCAGCAACGAATCATCCGCTTCTTCTCGTTCCAACAGCGCCCCCATGCGGCGGATCGTGCCGGTGTTGCCGTAACGAAGGGTGACTCTCACCAATTCTTCTGCATCGACGCGTTTCTGCCGCAGATTGTTTCTGATCCACGCATAGGCCCTGGGCAGACTGTTGAAGCGCGACCAGTCGTAGACGGCATCGACCAGCGTTCTCACCCGGGTGGCATATGTTGCCCGTTCACCATCATAGAAAACGACATCCGTCGTATCTCCCAGGCGCACATCAGCCACTTTGATGAGCGTCATGGCGACTGCGCCGATCGTATAATCGCCGAAAAGCCGGTTATTGTAAGCATAAATGCGGTTCGGGATCTGTTCGTCGAAACCGTACTGATTAAACGTATTCGGACCGCAAATCTGGTATCGCCCCTTTACCTCCGCCATCAGGGCATTCAAAGCCATGGCTTCGCTTGGCGTCCATGCCCCTCCCAGCGGTAGGTTGGGCGGCACGAGGTATAATCCCTGTCTTACCCGTGCGATCAGGCCTCCGCGCGAAAGCCGACTGAGCAGCTTGCGTTCCTGCTCCGGCGTCAGGTTCAAAATGGAAGCGACCAGCTCTCCCGCCCGCACCGTCTTGAGCTTGCGCATCTGGACGTAAGCGAAAAACTGTGCTTCCAATGTTCCCAAGTTCCGTTTCATGGAAGCATTCTATTGTAGAGATAATGCCCTGTCAAGGCATTATCGCATGTATATCATGCGCTGGAGTCATACCCCTATTTCACCACTCATCAGACGGGGCAGCAGCAGATCGCCGGCCACCAGAAGCAGCGTACGGCCATTTTTACGGCTGTTTTCCACGCGGATGTCGCGGACCACGGCGGCCATGCGGGCGATGCCGCCCACCTCCTCCTTTTTGTCTCCGCTTTTGATTTCAAACGGCATCAGATGACCGTGCGGGTCGTTGAAAAACAGGATCGTCAGCGGGATCGGCTCGGGCGGCACGCCCCGGGACAGAAGACTGGCGCAACCCGCCACCCCAACCAGCAATAAAAAAGTCAGGAAAATCCTTGCCGTATTCCAGGACCGTTTGAACGGCATCATATTGACTCCTAATCCGGGCTCCCGGTTATCCGGTACGGTGTCACTCGAGGTTCCCCTCGGCGAACTTCAGAAACTTTTTCCCACGATAATGATGAAATGGATCTTTCGTAACGCCAGGATTCACCAAATACATTGAAAGATCATACACTGCATTTGAGATTTCAAGGATCGATCAACATGTGCAGACGCCCGCTTGGTTGGACGTTATTTTTTGGGAAAATACTTTACCTTGCTCATATTTTTAAAATCCGAATCCTGAGTCCATATCGTGGCTTTGAATTCTTGGGCCGTTGCGAGGATGATGCTGTCCGCCATTGGAAGTTGATGTTCCAGGCTCAGCCTTGAAGCTGCGATTGCCCGTTGTGTGTCCAGATCCACAACCTTTCCTTTCTGCATAGCCACAACCGCCTGCAATGCTTCGTTCTCGCCGGACTCCCGCAGAATGACCTTGAAGACCTCGTAGATCGTTATCACCGGCACAACCAGTGAATCCGAATCGCTCAGTGGGGGAAGGAAATGCTTGGCATTCGGCTCATCGGCAAAGTAGGTAAGCCAACCGGAAGAATCGACAATATTCATACTCTATCTTCCTCACGTTTAAATTCCGTGTTGATTCCTTTGAGAAATCCACGAAGTTCTTTAATGTCGCGTTCCGGTATCAGTTCAATGCGACCGGCATATTCAACAATTTGCATTTTTTGGCCCGGATGAAGCTTCAATGCTTCCCGGACGGTTTTAGGTATAACGATTTGATATTTGGGTGACACGGTGACGGATTGCATGCCAGAACCTCCATCGATCTATTTATGTGCTACGATATCATGATCGATAAGGCTTTGTCAATTATGTGGATGCTTGCC
>JAXGRQ010000061.1:0-11016 GCA_040765725.1 Syntrophales bacterium | reverse complement strand
GCGACCAGACCACGACGCCGTGATCGGAGCTGAAATTGATCTCGAATTCGGGATTTACCCAGCGGTGGGTGCCTGACGTCTTGATCCTCAGATAATCCCATTCCAGCGTGGCATCCAGCCTTTCGGTCAGGGCCATATCGAGCCCCGCCAGGGCGTGCCAGCCATCACCCGTCGTCTTCTCGTAGGTGAAGCGTCGGCCTGCTCTGAGCAGGTGGTGGTCCTCATTATCCGCCGTTACATAGGCCCAATCCAGTTGCAGGCGCAGTTTCAACCGCTCGACCTCAGGCAAACCTTTCCACTCCCGGGCCGCCTTCAAACCGAAGAAAAACAAACGGTAGGTTTGCTCGAAGGCGACAAATATTTCAGAAACATCTCAGAAAGCGCCACATTCGCTGCAAGAAAGAAGAATTGAATGTACGATATGCACCAACTTTCGATTTGAACCGAATGATATCCAGGAGATGATACCAAAATCAAATATGGGAACCTGTGTGACCGGATGCTCGGCTATCAACAAAAAATGTGTACGATCTTGGAACAATCAATGGCGTATAGGTAGGCGTAAAATGAGTCATTCCGAAATTTCGATGCTTTTCAGAATTGAAAGCACGGATAAACCAGTTGAATCTTATCCCGAAGAGGGGAGCGTCACGACAAAGACGCTCCCCTCGTGGAGACGACTCTGTACCGTGATATCCCCGCCGTGGGCGCGGGCGATGGCCCTGGCGAGGCTCAGTCCCAGACCGGTTCCGGACTCGGAGCGGCTCTGGTCCCCGCGGTAGAATCGATCGAAAATGTGAGGCAGGTCCTCGTCGGAGATGCCGATCCCCGTATCCCTGACCTCGAGGTTGACACCCCCTCCCTCGATTCGGGAAAGCGACACGTCCACCCGACCCCCCGCAGAGGTGTACTTGATCGCATTGTCCAGGAGATTCGAGAGCAGGCGCTGGATCATGCGGGTGTCTCCCGTGACAAGGCATTCATCCGGCACAAGACAGGAGAGGGTCAGGCCGCGGTCCTCGGCGGTTGTCCCGAACAGTTCACAGGCCTCCCGGACCAGATGCGACAGATCGATCTTTTCGTGGGAGGGTTTCTCCACGCCCGCCTCGGTCCCGGAGATCAGCAGCATGGTGTTGATAATGTTCAGGAGACGGTCGCACTCCTCGATGGCGCTTGCCGCCATCGTTTCATAATCGGACCGCGATTTTCCCGTGGTCAGCGCGACCTCCGCCAGGCCCCGGATCCGGGTGAGCGGGCTCTTGAGGTCATGGGCGATGTTGTCCCCCATCTGTCTGATCTCTTCGACCAGAGACTGGATGCGATCCAGCATCCCATTGAGGGTCGCGGCCAGTTGATCGATCTCGTCGCCCCGGCCTTTCACGGGAACCCTCGTTTCGAGAGTGCCGCCGGAGATGCCCCGGGCGATTCCGGTGATCGTTTCCACATCCGAAACCGCGCGCCTGGCCATGAACCAGCCGACGCCTGCTGCCAGCGCGATGAGCAGCGCCATCGTGACGAGAAAAACCCGCCGGAAGGCATCGATGATCCGCATATAGCGCTCCGTGGACTGGCCCACCTGAAGGATGACGCCGGGGCCGATCATTGCGTATAGAATGCGCACCTGGTCGCGGCGGCTCGTCATGTTGACCGTTTCGATAAAACGGTCGGCGCCGCCGATGAGTTTTTCGATCGCGTCCTTCCGGAAGGGGAGATCCTTCCAGGAGGCCAGGTTGGATGAAAAGACGGCCTGGCCGGTGGGGTAGAGAAGACGGAAAAAGATCGTTCTCTCTCCGGCCGCACGGGCCTCGAGCAGAGCGAGTTCCTTGACGGCCCCGATTCCATTTTCCATCAGAACCGCGGAAAATTTCCCCGCCTGGTCCAGGAGATCCTCATCGGTCTTTTGCTGGATCACGGAGGTGATGAGCGTGTAAAACAGGAAAAACGCGACCACGGAGGAGGCCGCGAAGATGGCGGTGTACCACAGCGTCAGGCGGAAGGTGAGGCTATTCCGGAAGAGACCGCGTATCCTTGAGGACATATCCTGCGCCCCGAACGGTGTGGATCAGTTTGTGATCGGCGTCTTTGTCGATCTTGTCGCGCAGCCTGCTGATTCTGGCCTCGACCACGTTGGTCTGGGGATCGAAATGATAGTCCCAGACATGCTCCAGAATCATCGTTTTGGAAACGATCCTCCCGGCGTTGCGCATGAGATATTCGAGCAGTGAAAACTCGCGGGGCTGAAGGTCGATCCGTTTTCCCCCCCGCAGAACCTCGCGGTTGAAGAGATTGACCGACAGGTCCCCGACGCTCAGCCGGGTCGGCTCGGCGGCGCCGCTCGCCCTGCGGATCAGGGCCTGCACCCGGGCCAGAAGTTCGGAGAATGCGAAGGGCTTTGTCAGGTAATCGTCTCCGCCGGTTTCCAGCCCCTTGACGCGGTCGTCCACCGAACCCTTTGCGCTCAGGATCAGCACGGGGGTGTTCACCTTTTCGACGCGCATCTCGCGGATCAGCGCCAGGCCGTTTCTCCGGGGCAGCATGAGGTCGATGACGGCCGCATCGTAAGGCTCCGTCAGCGCCAGATGGAGACCCTCCTCGCCGTCCGCGGCGTGGTCCACGGCGTACCCCGCGGATCTCAACCCTTTGAGGATGAACGAGGCAATCTTCACGTCATCTTCGACCAACAGGACTCTCATGGTTGCCTTTTCTTCTTCACCACTTTTGTAACATGGCCGGGTGCCGATATCAACGCATGTCTGCGTGTCTGAAGCGGAAAATTGCCGATCATTTCCCGGATGGTGTCGAATGTTCCGAAAGGACGTTCATCCCAGGGTTCCGCAAACGGGGCAGGACGGATTCCGTTCGATGGCGATTGTCTCCGCGGCACCTGAAAGGCCGTCCCAGATGAAGAGCTTTCCCGCCAGCGGTTCCCCTTTCCCGGTGAGCAGCTTGATCGTCTCCGCTACCTCAATGGAACCGATCACACCGCAGGCGGCGCCGACGATCGGGAATGCCTCACGCGGGGAGCTCTCCGGGAAAAAGCAGCGCAGACAGGGGCCCTTCCCGGGGATCACCGTCGTGGCCTGGCCGAAAAAGCCCCGGACGGCGCCATGAACGAACGGGATTTTTTGAGCGACGGCCGCACGGTTCAGAAGGTGGCGGGTCGGGACATTGTCCATCGCATCGACGATGAGATCGCAGCCCCTTGCCATCCCCTCGATGCTTTCCTCCGTGATCCTTGCAATGATCGCCTCAATGCGGATCAGCGGGTTCAGGGCGGCAAGCTTATCCGCGACGGATGCGGTTTTCGGCCGCCCGATGTCCCCGCTCCAGTGGAGGATCTGGCGGTTCAGGTTGCTCGGCTCGACGACGTCGCAGTCGATGATCCGCAGATGGCCGATGCCGGCGGCGGCCAGGTAGAGGGAGATGACCGTGCCCAATCCCCCGGCTCCGGCAACGAGGACACTGGCTGATTTGAGCCTTTCCTGCCCCTCTTCGCCGAACATCAACATCTGGCGGGCGTATCGCTTCCGTTCTTCATCCGTAATCATGATGTGATTTCATACCTCAAAGTCCTTCGATCGGGCAAACGTTTTCTATCCGCAGGGGATCCTGCGGAACGCTCCGAGGGGAATTACATTTTTGTTGTATCGTTCTGAAAAGTCACAAAACTGTCTTGATCGTTTCCCTCACGCATCCCAGCGGTTCCACGTTCGAATAACCAAAATATTCATACGTTTATCTTGCCTCATGGATGCTGGCATCCGCCTTGCGTTATCCTTTTCGGGAAGGGGTTGCTGCCGGCCGGAACCACTTTTCCAAGGAAAGATGGGGAACTGGGCGGCAGGAGACCCCATAGGCAAGAAACGAGGGGGAGGCAGTCATCATGAATACGGGAGACACGGCGTGGGTTCTGATATCGGCGGTCCTGGTCCTGGGGATGACGATTCCGGGGCTGGCTTTCTTTTACGGCGGGCTGGTCAGGAGGAAGAATGTCCTTTCCATTCTGATGCAGTGCCTCGTGATTGTCTGCGTGATCAGCCTGCAGTGGGTTCTCTTCGGCTACTCCCTGGCCTTCGGGCCGGACACCGGATGGGGGATCATCGGCGGCCTGAAATGGGCGGGCCTCAATTTCGTCGGCGGCCTGCCGAACACGGATTACGCGGCCACCATCCCCCACCAGACCTTCATGATCTTCCAGGCAATGTTTGCGATCATCACACCGGCGCTGATCATCGGGGCGTTCGCGGAGCGGATGAAGTTTTCAGCCTTCCTGATCTTCACGCTCCTCTGGTCGACGCTGGTCTACGATCCGCTGGCCCACTGGGTCTGGGGGACGGGCGGCTGGCTCCGGAACCTCGGGGCGCTCGATTTCGCCGGCGGGATCGTGGTCCATGTCAGCTCCGGGATCTCGGCGCTGACGCTGGCGATCCTGCTCGGGAAAAGGTGCGGCTACGAGCAGCAGCCCTTTCGGCCGCACAACCTGCCCTTCACGATCCTCGGCGCGGCGCTGCTGTGGTTCGGATGGTTCGGGTTCAATGCCGGCAGCGCACTGGGGGCGAACGAGCTGGCTGCCAACGCCTTCGTAACGACCCATATCGCCACGGCCTCGGCGGGTCTCGCCTGGGCGTTGATCGAATGGCGCCACCACGGCGCGCCGACCGTTCTGGGCGCGGCGACCGGCGCCGTCGCGGGGCTGGTGGCCGTCACGCCGGCCTGCGGCTTCGTCAATCCGATGAATGCGATCTTCATCGGCGCCCTGGCGGGGCTGTTTTGCTACATCGCCGTCGTCCGGATCAAAGGAATGCTCGGCTACGACGACTCCCTCGACGCGTTCGGCGTCCACGGCGTCGGAGGCATCTGGGGAACCATCGCCACCGGACTCTTCGCCGAGAAGGCGGTCAATGCCGCGGGAGCCGATGGCCTGTTTTTCGGGAATCCCGGCCAACTTCTCACCCAGATCCTGCTCGTGGTCATCACGCCGATCTTTGCCGCAGGGATGACCTGGATCATCTTCAAGGCGGTGGATTCCCTGATCGGAATGCGGGTGGAAAAGAAGGACGAAATCGTCGGTCTCGATCTGACCCAACAGAGCGAATCGGCCTACACGGTGGTTGAATAGGAGGGGAAAATCGTGAAACTCATCATCGCGATCATCCAGCCGCACAAGTTGGAGGAGGTCAAGCAGGCGCTCGAAGCGGTTGAAGTGAATCTGATGACCGTCACCAACGTTCTCGGGCAGGGAAGGCAGAAGGGGCATACCGAAATCTACCGCGGCGCCAAGGAGGTCGGCGGATTGCTCCGGAAGGTCCGGCTCGACATCGCCGTGAACGAGGCGTTCGTCGAACCGACCATTTCGGCAATCATCCAGGGGGCGCGCAGCGGCAAAGGGGAAGTCGGGGACGGCAAGATTTTTGTCCTGGAGCTGGCCGAGTGCATCCGGATCAGCTCGGGAGAGCGAGGCGGGGTCGCCATCGGCTGAGGTATAGAGCATGGCATCTTCCAAATCGGCAACCAGCGGTCTTGCGGCGCTGGATCAGGTGCTCCAGAGTCTCCGCCTGGGCGACAATGTCGTCTGGCAGGTGGATAACCTGGACGATTACCGCCATTTTGCGGAGCCTTTCGCCCGACAGGCGATCCGGGACGGTCGGCGATGCGTCTACTTCCGATTCGCCCCGCATCCGCCGATCCTTCCCAAGATCGACGGGCTCCATACGATTGCCCTCAATCCGCAGGCGGGGTTCGATTCGTTCAGCACCACGCTGCACCAGATCATCGAAGCGGAGGGCCGCGGGGTCTTCTATGTGTTCGACAGCCTTTCGGCGCTTGTCGTCGAATGGGCCACCGACGAACTTCTGGCCAATTTCTTTCAGGTGACCTGTCCGTTCCTCTTTGAACTCGACACGATTGCCTACTTTGCCCTCACCCGAGGCCGGCACAGCCACGGCGCCGTCGCCCGGATACGGGACACCACGCAATTGCTTCTCGATGTCTACCGGGTCGCGGGAAATCTGTATCTCCACCCGCTCAAGGTCTGGGACCGCTACTCGCCGCAGATGTTCCTTCCGCATACGCTGTCCGACGGGCAGTGGCTGCCGGTGTTCGGCAGCGGGGATGCCGCCGCGGTGTCGGCATCCGCGAGCCGACACCCGCTGCAGAGGAGAACCCAATCGCTCGCGCCGTGGGAGAGCGTGTATCGCCGGCTCATGCGGTATCAGGAGTCGGGCAAGCCGCTCGACGAAAAGATGCCGGAAATTGCCGCCCTCAAACAGGAGCTCTCCCGGATGATGATCGGGGACCACCCCGAATTCAACCGCCTGGTGGACGCTTACGTGACGCTGGACGACCTTTTCGGCATCCGGGACCGCCTCATCGGTTCCGGACGGATCGGCGGGAAGGCGGCGGGCATGCTCATCGCCCGGCGAATCCTGCTGTCGGAAAAGGGGGAGACGAACTTTGCCGAAGTCCTCGAGGAGCACGACTCCTTTTATATCGGCTCGGACGTTTTTTTCACGTTTCTGGTGAACAACGACCTCTTCCGTCTGCGGCTCCAGCTCTCCCGCGCCGCCGCCATCCCGCACGAGGAGTTTGCGGAGGTGGAAAAACGCTTCCTCGCCGGGAGTTTTTCGCCGACGGTCATGGAACAGTTCCGGGACATGCTGGCCTACTTCGGCCAGGCGCCGATCATCGCCCGCTCTTCCAGCCTGCTGGAGGACAACTTCGGGAATGCCTTTGCCGGCAAGTACCGTAGCGAGTACTGTGCAAACCAGGGAACGCCGGAGGAGAGGCTCGAGGCGTTTCTGCGGGCCGTGAAGCTCGTCTATGCCAGCGCCCTGAACCCGGACGCCGTCGCTTACCGCCGGGCCCGCGGGCTCGGCGAAAGCGACGAACAGATGGCGATACTCGTCCAGCGCGTTTCGGGGGCGCCATACAAAAGTTTTTTCTTCCCGAGCCTGGCCGGCGTCGCCTTCTCCAGGAACCTCTATGCGTGGACGGATCGAATCGATCCTGCCCGGGGCATGATCCGGCTGGTGTTCGGCCTGGGGACCCGGGCCGTGAACCGGGTGGGAAATGACTATCCCCGGATGATCGCCGTGAGCCATCCCCGGTTGCGACCCGAGTCCGGGGCCAAGATCGCCAAATACTCGCAGTGGGAGGTCGACCTCATCGATCTCGAGAACAATGTCTTCACGACCAGACCGGTTGAAAACGTGCTGGAGGGCCGCGACTACCCGCATCTGCATCTCCTCGTTTCCCTGATGAAGGACGGCCAGCCGACGGATCCGTGGACCCATCGTCTGGAGGCCTCGACAGAAGATTTGGTCCTGACTTTCAATGGCCTGCTGGGTCAAACCGGCTTTGTCCGCGTCATTGGCGAGATGCTGGAACGCCTGGAGAAGGTCTACGGTCAGCCGGTCGACACGGAATTCACCGCCGCAGTGGATGCCGGGGGCCGTTTGCGGATCAATCTGCTGCAGTGCAGGCCGATGAGGCTCCCCGGCGCCGTGGGCCCGGTCCGGATTCCCGAGGGCATCCCCGCCGATCGCATGATCTTCCGGTCGATCCGCGCGATCAACGGCGGCGTGACACCGCCCATGCGCTACCTCCTCTACATCGATCCGGAGCGGTACGGCGCGATCGATTCGCCGGAGGTGAAAAAATCGCTGGGCCGCTTCGTCGGCAGGATCAACGGGCATCCCGAAGTGGTCCGGGGGCGAATTCTGATGATGGGGCCGGGGCGGTGGGGCAGCAGCAATATCGACCTCGGCGTCAACGTGACCTATTCCGACATCAACCACACGACCGTCCTGGTGGAAATGGCGCGGGAGGAAGCGGGACAGGTGCCGGAGGTGTCCTACGGGACCCATTTCTTTCTCGATCTTGTCGAGGCGAGGATCATCTACCTGCCGGTCTATCCGAACGATCCGGAGACGGAGTTCAATCGGCATGCCTTCGAGGGCCTTCCGAATGTTCTGACGGAACTGCTTCCCGATGCGGAACGTTTCCGGGGGATCATCCAGGTTTTCGATCTGCCGGCGGCCACCGGAGGTCTCTATGCCCATGTGGTAGCCGACCCGCAGAGCCGGAAGGCGGTCTGTTATCTGGCTGCGTCCGCGACGACCGTCGAATGAGTCTCCCCCGGCGCGAGCCGGGGGCATCTTTGGACTACACGTGCAAATCTGCTTGAGCCCCTCGGGCTGCCGCTGCATCTTCAGCCGGGAGTCCGGAGTTTTATGCGGCTGAATAAAGCCCCTTCCCCTTATCGTTATATGGAAGCCGGTCTCGTCCGTCGGTCAAACATTTCTATTTACAATAGAACCATCCTATGATGAATTTCAGACGGTCGTCGATCGGTTTCCTGTGCTGGCCTGTCGGCGGCAGGAAGATCCAACGACCATTTCGATAATGTCTGCGTCATGCAAGGATGAAGGGATGGAACCTGCGTTAAAGGCTTCCAGGGAATTTCAGATCTTCGCAAAACCGGCAGGGGCTCTCTGCAACCTGGATTGCCGCTACTGCTACTACCTGCAAAAAGAGCGGCTGTACCCGCAGACCAAGTCGCCGCGGATGTCCGACGACCTGCTGGAGAATTATATCGTCCAGCAGATCCGGATCGCCCCGGAGACGGAAATCAATTTTTCCTGGCACGGCGGCGAACCGACGATTCTCGGCCCGGACTTTTTCCGCCGGATCGTGGAGCTTCAGCGAAAACATCTGCCGGAGGGCAGGCGCATCGTCAACAGCATCCAGACGAACGGCGTTCTCTTGACGGAGGAGTGGTGCCGCTTTTTCGCTGCCGAGCGTTTTGCCGTCGGCCTGAGCATCGACGGGCCGGCGGCATTGCACGATGCCTATCGCATGACCAAAGACCGGAAGGCCACCCACCGGCAGGTGATGCGCGGCTATCGCCTGCTGCAGCAGCACAAGATTCCGGTCGACCTTTTATGTGTGGTCCATGCGAAAAACGTCCGGCGCCCTCTCGAGGTCTATCACTTTTTCAAGGAGATCAGGGCTCAGTATCTGAGCTTCATTCCTCTCGTTGAACCGCAGTCCGAATCCCCGATCGGCGTGAGCGAGCGCACGGCGCCGGCGGAGGCCTTCGGTGCCTTCCTCTGCGACATCTTCGATGAATGGGTCCGGCAGGACATCGGGCAAATCATCGTCCAGAGCTTTGAAGAGGCCGCCCGGCCGGCGTATGGCCAGAATCATTCGCTGTGCGTCTTCCGACCCACCTGCGGGGATGTTCCGGTCGTCGAGCACAATGGCGATTTTTATCAATGCGACCACTTCGTCACCCCGGAGCACCGCCTGGGCAACATCCGCGAGACGCCGCTGCTCGATCTGCTGGAAAGCCCGGCCCAAAAGGCCTTCGGACAGGCCAAGCAGGAATCGCTGCCGCGCTATTGCCGCGAATGTGAGGTGCTGGACATGTGCCACGGAGGGTGCCCGAAGGATCGCATTATCCGAACACCTGACGGAGAACCGGGACTGAACTACCTTTGTGCCGGCTATCGAAAGTTCTTCATTCATTCTCGCCCCTATACGGCACAGATGGCGGCGCTGCGCTGGGCGGGGCAGCCGCCGGAGAAACTGATGCTTCAGCTTGAGGCGGAAACAGGAAAGGCCTTTCCCAAAGCAGGGCGCAACGACCCCTGCCCCTGTGGAAGCGGCCGCAAATACAAGCATTGCTGCCTGAAGGCCGGCAACAAAACCTGAAATTGCATGTCGGAGCGCCATTAAAATACGCAGGTGACACAAAACGCAGGTGCCATTTGACAGGCCATTCGGACATTGGTATCCTTAGATGTCCCAAAAAACGTCCACCAGCGGAAATGACAATGAACTTGTCGATGCCATTTGGAACATCCAGCCTACCAAGAGGAGAAGCCATCATGAATTCAACAGAGAGAAAGCGGATAGGCGTCACTCGAAGGGATTTCATCAAAGGAACCGCGGCGGGGGCGGTCGGAGGATTGGTGGTCGGCGCGGCAGGCCCGGTGCTGTCGGCAGGCTCAACCTCTAAGCCCCAGACTCGGGGGTCTGCCGGAAGGGGATTCTATCGTGGCCTATCGGCCGAGATTGTGCAGATGCGGGGCCATGAGGGCGACATGATCGAGGCGTATCTGGCCCATCCTGCGGGATCCGGCTCCTATCCGGGGGTCGTGGTGATCCATCACATGCCCGGCTGGGACGAGGCGACCATGGAGATCACCCGCAAGTTTGCCCATTACGGCTATGTGGCCATCTGCCCCGATCTTCAATTCCGCGAGGGCAAGGCGACGCCCGCGGCAAATAGCGCCAGCGTCAGGGAGGCCGGCGGCATGCCGGACAACCGCTGCATGGGGGATGTCGAGGGCGGCATCCGCCATCTGCGCACCCTTCCCTATCTCAACGGCAAGGTGGGCATCATCGGGTACTGCTCCGGAGGCCGGCAGGTCTACCTGGCCGCCTGCACGCTCAAAGGGATCGATGCCGCGGTCGCCTGCTATCCGGGCGGTGTAGGGGCGGGCTCCGTGGGACTGACGCCCCGGCAGCCGGTGGATCCACTGGACTTCACAAAAGACCTGAGCTGCCCGCTGCTGGGATTCTTCGGCAAGGAGGACAAGCGTCCCTCGCCGGAGCATATGGCAAAGACCGAGGCGGAACTCAAGAAATGGGGAAAAACCTACGAGTTCCACGCCTACGACAACGCCGGGCATGCCTTCTTTGCGGTGGACCGCCCGAGCTATCGGCCGGAGGCGGCGGTGGACGGCTGGAAGAAGGTCTTTGCGTGGTATGAGAAATACCTCCGATGAGTCACACAAAAAGGCTCTGAAAAGGGGAACGAGATATTTATGGAGAACCTCCTCCGCGAGGACCCAAATCTTGCGGAGGAGGCCATGGCCCTTGAAAAGAAACCGCAGCATCTGCCCGATTTCATCTCTCGACTTTACGTCATTCCCAATGTTGTTTGCCTTCCTCTGCCCTTCCCGGGGCTTTGAAAACCCCGATCCCCTCCGATAAGGGTTCGTTTCGATA
>JAXGRQ010000060.1:0-11278 GCA_040765725.1 Syntrophales bacterium | reverse complement strand
GGACCGGCGGATCAACTCATGGTCCCAGGGGAGATAATAGGCAGCCAGAAACCCGGCCGCAATCAGCAATAATTTCGTTCTTTCCTTCATGTTAACAACTTATCCTTTCTTCGGGAACCCTCCGACACACCAAATGCGGCCAAATCTTGCCTTTAGGCCACAACGGTGGCCTCTCCATTAGAAAACACTATGGATGAGTCATCTATGTGTGAAAGCCGCAGAGATCCTCCCGGCGCAAGCCTTCGCTCCTGCCATACAGGTCCCGGACTTCCTGATCATCTTCCAGCCAATGCCTCAGATTTCCCAAGAGGGAAGCCACATAGGGGCTGCGACTACCGTCGCTCAGAAAGTAGTTCACCCAGAGGCCCTCCTTTTCCCGCCCCACGAGCCCCGCGGATTCCAGGATCTTCAGATGTTTCGAAACCGTGGGCTGGGCGATCCCAAGGGCGGCCTGGATTTCACAGACGCACATCTTCCTCTTCTGAAGCAGCTTCAGCAGTTTGACACGGTTGGGATCGGACAGCGCCTTCATGACCTTTACAAATTCCTTCATGGCCTCTCCTCTATATTGCCGATCTGGAATATAGTAACGGCGGGTATTCCTGTCAAGGGGATTTTTTACAGAGATTTTTTCCAGTCTCAGGCCGCTCCCATTTTCGTGAGCTGCTCCTGGACCTTCTCTTCGCTCATGAAACCCTGATGCCGGAAGATTTCTTTGCCCGTGGAATCGAAAAAGACCACCGTCTGGATGACCATGACCTGATGCTCGGAGGCCAGCTTTTGGTTGTGCCGAACATCGATGATCAGCACCTCCGGCTTGCCCGCATAGTCCTTCCTGACCTTTTGAAGGACGGGGCGGAGCTGGCGGCATGGAATGCAAGTGTTGGAACCGAAATCGACGATCATCGGCTTGCCGCTCGTCAGCGCCCTGCGGAAGTCCTCCTCCGTCTGGGTTTCCATTCCGGACGGCACCACGGAGAGCTTTTTCAGTTCCCCCTGGTTGATGTCGATCCTGGCGTTCTTGCGAAGATCGGAAATCAGTTTCATTGTTTCTTCTTCCTGACGCTGTTGATCGATCATCTGCCGGATCAGGACCGTTGCCTCTTCCTTCTTCTGCAAGCCCATCTGGTCCTTGTAGGCTTCGTAGATTTTATCGATCGCTTCGGAGGGGACGGGCGGCAAAGCGGATCTCACAGCAGACCGTAGGTAAAAACTGGCATCTTGCCTTCAGGCGGGGTCTTGAGAATCGCTTCCTTAAACCTTGGCTGTCTGTGGGGGGTCAGAATATATATTACGTTTGGTCTATATAGTTGCCAACGTCTCTTGTCAAGGCCATCTTTCCGGAGAACAAGCCGGGCTCAATTTCTCTGTCTTATTCTTGAGACGGGTGTTCTCCTGCTCCAGACCCTCGAACCTCTTTGCCTAAACGGCTTTCATCCCGTTTCCAATCTCGCCGGTCGCTACCCCACTCGGCAACGGGGCTGCATCCTTCCCATCTTCGTCATCACGATCTGCCAGACCTGAATGCTCCTTGCCCGAAAGGCCCCGGCGCAGGAGAGAAGATAATACTCCCACATCCGTTTGAAGACCTCGTCATACCTATCCGCGAGTTTCTGCCAGGCTTTCTGAAAGCGGTCATTCCAGGCCAGGAGGGTTTTATCGTAGTGCGGCCCCAGGTTGTGGAGATCCTCGATGACGAACAGCCGTTCCGCGGCGCGGCTGACCTGGGCGATGCTGGGCAGCATTCCGTTCGGAAAGATGTAGCGGTGGATCCAGGGATCGCTGTTGATTCGCGAAACGTTTCCGCCGATGGTATGCAACAAAAAAATTCCCCCCTCCGTCAGACAGCGGTGAACGGTTTTCATGAATGTCCGGTAATTCTTCAACCCCACATGCTCAAACATCCCGACGGAGACGACCTTGTCGAAGCTTCCTTCGATCTTCCGGTAATCTTCACCGAGGATCGTGACCGGCCAATCTTTGCAATCCGCGCGGGCCTGGCGGATCTGCTCCTCGGAGATGTTGACGGCCGTGACGGAGCAGCCGCAATGCTCCGCCATGTAACGGGCCAGGCCCCCCCAGCCGCAGCCGATGTCCAGAAGCCGGTCGCCGGGCTGCAGGTCCAGTTTCCGCCGGATCATCTCGAGCTTCTTGAGCTGGGCCTCCTCGAGATCGTCCGTGCCCTCGAAGTAGCCGCAACTGTACTGGTTGCGCGAATCGAGAAACGCGAAGAACAGGTCTTTCCCCAAATCATAGTGCCGCCGGGCGATGATGCCGGCCCGGGCGGATGACTGGAGGTTGAAGATCCGCGCGGCGGCATACTGAAACAACGTGCGCAGATTTCTCCTGACCTTTTCCTCCAGATTTCCCCGGAGCAGCCGGCAGATGAATTCATCGATCCGCGGACAGTCCCACCAGCCCTCCATATAGGCCTCTCCAAGCCCGAGGGTTCCGTCTTTGAGCACGCGCGCGTAGAACCGGTCGTCCCGGACCCGGATGTCCCAGGGATCCGAACCGTCGATCCGGACGCCTGCCTCCGCCAGCCAACCTTCGATGAGTTTTTTGCCCCGATGCATCGCTTGCCTCCCTGACGAACATCTTCATGATGGTCAAAGCTTACCCAAAGGATATACAGAATCGCTGTCCCGCCGGGGGAAGCGATCCTTACCCCCGACAGGTCTCCTTTTCAGAGAATCACTTCCATGCCGTCTTCCGCCGCTTCCAGTTCAATCTCCCCCCGGCGCTTGAGAACATCTTCTCCCATGTGGGTGAGGATGATTCGCCTGCAGCCCAGCTCCGCACGGTGCGCCAGCAGGGTCCGGTAACTGATGTGGTTCTTCATCGGCTTCTCAAAAAAGTAACTTTCGCAGATGAAGAGGTCCGCGCCTTCAGCGACCGTCCGCAGCGCGTCGGTCCATTCCGTGTCTCCGGAATAGGCGATGATTTTCCCGGCGCATTCCACCCGTAGCGCATAAGGGGGGGCGCCGCTGCCGTGGATCACCCGGACCGGAAAAACGGCCAGATCGCCCGTCTGCGTCATCTCTCCCTCGATCATCTCGATATATTTTAGGGCGAATTTCCGCTCGACCGAGGAAGACCCGGGATAGAAGACCTCCATCGCCTCCCGGATGCGCTGCGTCAGGCCCGGCGGACCGGCGATCGTCAAGGGCTTTTCGCGGCGGCTGATGAGCTGTGCGTCGAGGATGAAAAAGGGGATGCCGCCGAAATGGTCCCCATGCAAATGGGAAATCAGGATTGTATCGATCGCGGCGGAATCGATTCCGGCTCGCTTCATCGCGATCAGCGACGAGGCGCCGCAGTCGATCAGGAAGCGGGTTGTGCCCGCATCCACATAAATGCAGGCCTGAAACCGGCCTCCGCTGCCGAAGTTGTCCCCGCTGCCCAGAAAACGCAGCCGGACACCTCCAAGCGCCGAGGGGGTAGAATCGAAAACGGCATCCCGCCCTCCCGAAAGACCATTATGCCTTGAATTGCTAAACGTCTTCCCGGACAATCCGCTGTCTGCAAAGGGTTCAATAGAGTCGGTTTGATCCATGGTTTTTTTCGCCTCGCTTTTCTGCGGCCCGGCAACGGCCTCCCGACCTCGATCCGCTCCTATCTGATCTTTTTTTGCCAATGATTATGAATCGTATGGATCTATGTATCTCCTGTCAACAGGAATGTGGGCCCCGAATACCTTCCCCTCCAGCGGCATTTTCAATGAATCCGCAGGACACCGTTCACACCCGAAGACCTCTTTCCGCTTGACTTCGGATGCCCGATTCAATAGCGTTTTGTCGTGAGCCGCAAGCAATCCGGACAAGACGATTCGGGTTACGCCACAGCGGTTTCCCCATAAGGAACTCGAATGCTGCCTTCATACTGTCCGATGAAACATCGCAAAGAGAAAAGCGTCGCAATCCGCCTGTTGTCGGCGCTCCTGCTTCTTTTGTTGGTCTGGATGGCTGCCCCCGGAGGGGCTGCCGTCCGAAATACGGTTAAGCTCAGCCAGGATCCCTTTGCCTATGTGGACCGGCATTTGGCAGATGAGCCGCTTCTTCCGCCGCAGGAACAGGCGAGGCTGAACGCCGAATCGAGCCTCCTCCACTTCGAACCCTGGCACCGGACCACGCCCCGTCACACCCTGGAACAGGCCTCCTGGGGATTCCGCAAATATGCCGAGGATCCGGGCTATGGAAAGGGAGGGAAGCCGCATCCGCCGGACTGGATCCGTAAAATGACGGCGAACGCACATCTTGATGATTATCCGCGGGGAATGTTTCCGGCCGTAACGCTCAGAAAGACCGATTTTCGCCACCTCCCCACCCGCGAATCCCACACCCGGAATCCGAAGAACAGGGGAGAATGGCATCCGTTCGACAACTTGCAGGTTTCCTCCGCGCCGGCGAGCATGCCGGTCCTCGTGACGCTGGTCAGCCGCGATCGCAAATGGTTCCTCGCGGAGACGAGCTATCTCCTTGGCTGGGTTCCGGCCGCGGACATCGCGGAGGTCGATCCGGCATTCATGACGACGTGGGAGAACGGTCGTTATCTGGCGATCGTGCGGGACAAGACGCCCGTCCGGGAAGGGAAAAAGGTTCTTTTTTACGCTCCGCTGGGGGCGGTCTTCTCGAAGGCCGGCGAGGATGCGGATCGCATCTGGATCTGGACGGCGTCGCGCGATGCCGCCGGAAATGCGGTGAGCCGGAAGGCCTTCATCCCGAAGTCCGCCGCAATCGAAAAACCGCTTCCGCTGACCGCACGGAATATGGCGCGGCTCGCACGGGAACTCGTCGGCGAGCCCTACGGCTGGGGGGGGCTGGGCGGAAACCGGGATTGCTCCGCTCTGGTCCGCGATATCTTCGTTCCGTTCGGCCTGTGGCTCCCGCGCAACTCCAGCGATCAGGCCGGAGCCTGGAAATTCGTCAGTTTCCAAAACCTCGTTCCGACGGAAAAAGAGGCCCTCATCCTCCGGCGGGGGGCGCCCTGGCGAACCCTTCTCTGGACGCCGGGACACATCATGCTCTACATCGGGGCTCGTGACGGGAAACCGCTGATCTTCCACAATTTCTGGAGCGTTAAAACGAGAGACGCCGCCGGAAAACGGTCAAAGCTGATCGTAGGCCGCGCGGCGATCACGACGCTGCGTCCCGGCGGCGAGCTTCTCAATCTGGAGGTTCAGGGGACCGATCTCCTCCAGGGGCTCCGCGGGATGGTTCTGGTCGGGGAAAACCCGGAAGAGGGGATGAGCGTTCAGGAGATCAAACCATGATCCGGAAGCCCCTTCCTGCCGGTCGCGGAAAGGCGATTCGTTCCCCGTCTTCGTTGAGATACAAACTGACTGTCGAATACGACGGGACCGGCTACAGCGGGTGGCAGGTGCAGAAAAACGCCCGAAGCATCCAGGGAACCCTGATCGATGCCGCGCGGACACTTTTCGGCGGAGAAGCGGACATTCAGGGGGCTGGGCGGACCGACGCGGGCGTCCATGCCCTCGCCCAAGTCGCCCACCTCGAGGCACCCCGCCGTCTCGCGCCGCAGAAAATCCTCTATGGTCTGAATGACCTTCTTCCCGCGTCAATCAACATCCTCAAGGTCGATGAAGCCTTTCCGGACTTTCACGCCCGCCACATGGCCCGTGAAAAGAGCTACCTCTACCTGCTTTCGCGCCGCCGGACCGCTTTCGGCAAGCGGTACGTCTGGTGGGTGAAGGATGACCTCGACCTCCGCCGGATGCAAAGCGCAGCGGAACTGTTTCGGGGTTTCCACGATTTTACCTCCTTTGCCGACAAACGGATCGACAAACATCTCTCCACGAAGGTGAAAATCGATCGAGTGGAGATCCTTTCCCGGGAAGAGTTGATCGTCTTCCGGATCGTCGGATCCCACTTTCTCTGGAAGATGGTCCGCCGGCTGGTCGGCATCCTCGTCGAAACGGGAAGGGGGACCTTTTCCGCTGCCGACGTGGAGCGGTTGCTGACCGGCGCCTCCGACCTTCCCGCGAGGTGCACCGCGCCTGCATCCGGGCTCTTCCTGGCCCAGGTGCTGTATGAGGGGGACGTCCTGGCGCCCCTGGTCTTGCCGCCGTTGCCGTTTTGGACGGGGAAGCAATGATGGTATCCGACCGCAAGGATCTGAAAATCTCGAAGAACAGGCTTGAAGCCCTGGTCGACGGCATCTTCGCATTTGCCATGACTCTGCTCGTCACCGGCCTGGTCATCCCCCATTTTTCAAAAACGGAGGCGGAGGCAAAGCTGTCGATCAGTATCGCGGAATTGCGATCCGAGTTCATTTCATTTCTGGTTGCGTTCTTCGTTCTCGCTTCGTTCTGGCAC
Organism: Syntrophales bacterium; assembly: GCA_040765725.1. Taxonomy (GTDB): domain Bacteria; phylum Desulfobacterota; class Syntrophia; order Syntrophales; family UBA5619; genus UBA5619. The sequence continues at coordinate 4,943 of JAXGRQ010000060.1, read as the reverse complement.
ATGCACAACCGGCAGTTTTACTACGTCCGCAAGATCGACTCCGGCACCATGAGGATCACGCTGCTGATTCTGGTGTGCGTGGTCCTGATGCCTTTCACAACATATACCAGCGGGGCTTATTCCAATGTGCAGGTAGCCGTCGGGATCTTCCATGCCAACATGTTCGGCCTCGGGCTCTTCTTCCTTGCCCATTGGAGACACCTGACCAAAAACCCGGATGTCAGATCCGCGGAAATCAGCAGCCGGGAAGCGACTCTCGGAATGTGGAGATCCCTGATCACACCGGTGGTGTCCGTATTGGGCTTCCTCTTCTCGTTTGTCAGCCCGTCGTTGTCGATGGCTACATACCTCCTCATCATACCGTGTGTCGCTATCACAAAGAGATTCTCGTAAACGTTGTTGACTGTTTATCCGTAAAACCGCACCGATGGATGAAGGCCGGTGAAACCGCGCGAATACGATCCGATGGCAGAGTGAAACCCCTTGTTTTACAATCTCGGGAAGGAGGAAAGACAACGATGGAAGGCTGGACGGAAGAGGAAATCAGAAACAGGGATCTGATGGCGCCGTGCGGTCTGTATTGCGGCGCCTGCGGGGTCTACATTGCAACCAGGGACGGGAACGAAAAATTCAAGGCGGTCATGGGCGATCTATACGGGACAAAGGCGGAAGAGACGGAATGCCGTGGCTGCATGCAGCCCGAGCCGGCGGCGAAGCTCTACGGCTATTGCACGATGTGCGCAATCCGGAATTGCGTCCGGGCGAAAGGCTACTCCTCCTGCCATCCATGCGGCGAATGGCCCTGCAAACTCATCGAAAACTTCGGCCTGGCCACCGGCGTCCGGGTCATGAAAAGGGCGATCCCCTTATGGCGCGCCAAGGTGGCGGAGCTTGGAGACGATCGGGGCAGCGTCGAATGGGCCCGTGAAGAGCTGCAGCGCTATCACTGCCCCGCCTGCGGAAAACCTCTCTTCCGCGGTGCAAAGCGCTGCCGGGCCTGCAAAGAGCCGGTTGCGGACCCCCTGGATGGTATACTATAAGGCTTCCGAGGGGACACGCCTGGAATTTGAGGAGGTGGAATCATGGATCGAAGGGATTTTTTCAGGATCGCCGGCGCTGTGGCCGTGGCCGCGGCGGGAGCCGAAACGATGAAAGACCTGATGATCAAGGGGCCGTCGGCGATCCTGGTCGGCGACGCGTCGGCGGCGCACATTCCGATGAAGCGTATGAATGCCTTTGCCAAGGAGGTGATCCGGCGAAAGCACTTCGCCGTCGGCTATCCCATCAATCAGAACCTCAACATGAAGGATTTCTATCAGTGGTTCGTTGACTCCGGCCTCTGCAATGTCTCGATGAACAACGTGGGCAACCCACGCAAGGAAAGCGCGTTGATGAACAGCCACGTCTTCGAGAATGAAGTCATCGATTATTTCGCTCCGTTGTTCGGATTCCGGCCCGGCGAGGCATGGGGCATGGTCACCCACAGCGGAACGGACGGCAATATGCACGGCATGTATTTCGGGGTCAAGTACCTTCAGGCGAAGACAAGACAGTTGCCCGTTGTCTATGTTTCCGACCAGGCCCATTACTCCATCAAGAAGCTGGCCGACCTGCAAAACCTTGAACTGAGGATCATCCCGGCCGTTCCGATGGGTCAAATGGACGTATCCGCCTTTGAAAGGGCAATCGACCCGACGAAGCCCGCGCTCGTGGTCGTCGCCATTGGGACGACATTCAAAGGGGCGATAGACGATCACCCCGCCATGGCCGCCGCTTTGCGCAGGGCGAACCCGCCCGCCGTGTACACCATGCTCGACGCGGCCCTCTTCGGCGGCTATCTGCCCTTTTCTCCATTCAAGGACATCGTCAACCGGCAGAAGTTGGCTTTTGACGCCATTGCCGTCAGCGGGCACAAATTTTTCGGGTTTGACGAGCCGTTGGGTCTTTTTATCACCACCAACGAGGTGTTCAACAGCCAGAACCCGTTTCGGGTCGCCTATCTGAACGATGCCGTTCCGACCATCACCTGTTCCCGTTCGGCCCTGGGGGCCCTCAAGTTTTGGTGGCAACTGACCCGAAACGGGGAAAAGGAATATGCGAAACAAGCCGCGTACATCCTCGAAACCGCTCGGTATCAGAAGGCCAGGCTGGACGGCATGAACTATCCTGCGTGGTTGAATCCGATGTCGAACACGGTCTTTTTCAAGCGGCCGGGCGACTGGATCATGAAAAAATGGGACCTGGCGCCGGATCACGATGATCGTCTGTGCGGAGATCTGGCTCATGAAATCCTCATGCAGCACGAAAGCAAAAAGACCGTGGACGAGTTCATTGCCGATCTCAAGAAAGACGTTTCGCTCAAGGGGGCTTCCGGATAGCCGTCGGGTTCCATGCCGGGGGCTGCCGGAGCGTGCGAACCGGCCCGGTTCTGCGGTTGAGCTCTTATTACCGGCCCGCCGGCAATCGTGCGGCTTCTGTGCTTAACTGACAACAAATGGAAAGCCGGCCGCAGAAATGCCGGTTCGAATCCGGAACGACAACGATCCAATCTATCGGATTGGCCGAATCAACACACCGAGGAGGAACGCAATGAAACGGAAAGAACCGGCCGGATGCGCGCGGTGTCCGTTTGATGCGGCGCTGCGCATTTGTCAAAAGGAGGACGGCAAGGCGCCCCCTTTCTGCCCGACCGAGAACATGGCGGAGGTCATCGAAGAGGCGCAGAAAGAACTCGATAAGCCGGAAATTCTCGAGTTTGCCCGACAGGCGTCGATCCAGGAAGGGGAGGGATATACAGATCGGGAGCTCGGTTACGATTACGCCCGGCCCGTCAAGCCGCGGATCGTTGAAGTGATCGAGTTCGCGGAAAAGATGGGATACAAAACGCTCGGCCTTGCCTTCTGCATCGGCCTTCGCAAAGAAGCCAAGATCGTGGAGAACCTGCTGACCATGAACGGCTTTGTGGTGGTATCAGGCGTCTGCAAGATGGGCCGGGTGCCCAAGGAACGGATCGGGGTTCGCAACGATCAGAAGATCAGGATCGGCGGTTTCGAGCCGATGTGCAACCCCATTGCCCAGGCGCTGCTGCTCAATCAGTCCTCGACCGAATTCAACATCCTGATGGGACTGTGCGTAGGGCACGACTCGCTGTTTCTGAAATATGCAAAAGCCCCCTGTACGGTTCTCGCCGTCAAGGATCGGCTGCTGGGGCACAATCCGCTGGCCGCGATTTACACAATCGACGGCTACTACCGATCGCTGAAGACGCCGATCCTCAAGGATTCCTCAAACCGACCACCCCGACGTTCCGGTCTGTTTCCGCGGGACAGGAGGTTCTGATCTTGATTCAAAAATGGTTGCATCGGCTCTGTCTCATCTTCGGCAACGATTCTTCCCTGGAGGTCTTCCGGAAGGAAAACCGGAAACCGGGAACCCTCGCCGATTTGTGGTTCATTTTCCGGGATCATTTTCAAGGGCTCACCCTCTACAATCCGCTGGGGCTTCTGGCGGGCATCGTCTTCACGGCCTGCATCTTCAAGCCCTGGTGGTTCGCCGCCCTGCACAACGACTACTTCTTCATCCATGCGTACCCCTTCATCCTCCGTCATGATCTGCCCTCGGATGCGCTGGATTACGTCATCGAGACGCCGCTCGTCGGGGTCGTCTTTCTTCTGTGGCTGCTGCTGAGCTATCTCTTCCTGGCTTTCTGGGGAAGCACCCTGCCGGGGAAGAAGGGGCGGCTGTTCCTGCTGGCCGACGGAATCTTCATGCTCCTGTACACGGGAGGCTTTTACCTGGCCCTCTGGTATGCGATGAGCCGCGTGAACCTGCCGGTGACGGGATACTCTTCCGTATCTGCCTCGGTTCAGGTTGACATCCACATGCATTGGCTGCAGCCCTATTTTATCGCCATCGGGGCGGGGGCGATTTGCGTTCTTTCCGCCCTGGTCCACGGCATGGGCGCGATCCGCCTGGGCCGGAAGGATAAAGCCCCTTAAGACCATGGATTACCGAGAACTCTTTCAGCGCAACTACGGCGTGTTCCGTGAAGCCGAGCAGGAGCGCCTCCGGCAAGCGAGGGTGCTGATCGTCGGCTGCGGAGGCATCGGGGGCACGGTTGCCGTGATCCTTGCCCGCTCCGGCATCGAGCGGTTCGTTCTCTGCGACTTCGATGTTTACAGCCCCTCCAACATGAACCGCCAGATCGCCTGCTTCACCGATACGCTGGCGCGGAAAAAGTCGGAGGTGCTGCGGGAGACGATCCTGCGGATCAATCCCGAAGCCCGGGTGACGGCCTATACGGAACGGCTGCCCCACGACCGGATCGCCGAGCTCATGGACGATGTCGATTTCGTCTTTCCCGCCACCGACGACTTCGCCTTCAGCATTTTCGTCTTTCGCGACGCCCGGCGGCTGGGCAAGCCAGCGCTCCTCGTCTACCCGGCCGGCGCCTGGGCCCATGTGAGCATCATTCCCCCCGGCGCCCCTTCGCTGGAAGAGATGGAAGGTCTGCCGAGACTGGACAGCTATGAAGCCCTCCGGGAAGCCCTGGAAGTGCGCCGATACAAGTTCGGCACCTACTTCTACGTGCCGCTGGCCGACTGGCGCATCGACTATTACAGGGGGTTCATCGAGGAGGATTTCCGCCCGACGCAGCTGTGTCCCTTCGTCTGGCTCTCCTCCTGCATCGGCGCGTTCGAAACCGTGAAGGTTCTGTCGGGCAAGTGGAAGCCCGTGGCATCTCCCCATTACTGGGAAATCACGGCCGGAGACGCCCGCATCCGGCGAATCCATGGATGCTCCCTCCATACGCTCCTGGTCTGGCAGAGGAAAATCATGTGGCGGATTTTCCAGACACCTCTCGGCCCTGCCCTGGAAAGGATTCAGGGCATCTGGTGGAGGCTCTTCTACCGGTTCATGAAATCCCGTGAGGAGCGGCGCGC
>JAXGRQ010000006.1:0-77575 GCA_040765725.1 Syntrophales bacterium | reverse complement strand
TTATGTGGATGCTTGCCCTGAAGCTTGCGGATGACCGGCGCAAACCCGCTAACCCAACCTGCAATAAAAAGTCAGAAATATTCTTACTGTGTTGAGCGATCGATTCAAACTGTCAACGGTAATTCAAATTAATATTGATCATCAGGGTGAAATTCTTTGGTTCAGCAATGGGATGTGGCACTGGTTCCCAAAACCGGTTGTTGGGGGTTAGTTCCTCACGCTTTTATGGCTCAGCGTGGTCCTCGTATTCTATTCATTATTTCTCCAGCTATTTCTTGCGCTGCCTCAGACAGGTTCATTCGCATGGTCCGATCGGCGATAGAACCTCTTTGACCACCCCAGCCATTTTGCCAAGTTATCCCAGAAAGAATCTCTCCAGATGCTGTCGACGTAATTCGTACGCTGGCACTTTCTGGCGTGCCATCCTTGGCATCGACCGACTTAACGGCAAGAACCGCCTCGATTCCGGACTTGCGCAGAGCAGCATAGCCTTGGGCGGATGTTATCTCAAACTCCTGTAGACCAACACGCCCAATCATTGTGGCGGTTTCTTTTGCATCGACTATATTGATTCCGGAGTTGAAGAGTTCTACAGCGAGAGCTTCACCGAGAACACCAGACCCTGGAGCAATGGCCAACCTTGAAACAATTTGGACAGACATCTGCGGGTTCCTCGTCACGGACATCTTGGAAGAACCACACCCACAGAGCAATATGGCCAGCAAGATCAACAAGAAACGCTTTCGATGCATTTCGCTTATCCTCCTACTCTGTATGCCGAACAATGTTTATATTTAAAATCTTTCAGCGGGGAACAGAAAACCAGTTCAAAAAGCTTATATATCGATTGTGGGAATCTAAAGCTACTCTATTCAAACTTCGACAGCTTCTAAATTGCAGAACCGGCTGTGATTTGTGCGTCTGAAAAGCGGATTACTTTCCTGCGAATGTCCCATCGAACTCATTGGCCCTCCGACTCCAGCCTTTTCGCCAGTTCGAGGGCAAAACCGCCCATGTCATTTTCCGTGAACGCCTTCATGGTGCCGGCACAGACCGATCGGATGACCACATCGATCCATACGTCGGGGATGTCCATCGCCCTGAGCTGTTTGCGAACGGCCACCGCCGCCTTGATCCCCTCGGTGGAGCCGATCGTATTGACGGCCTGGACCAGGTCCGCATCGCCCTGCACCACATCGGCAAATCCCATCATCTGCTGTTTGATCAACGATAAAACTTCGGCATTTTCCGTTTTCACGACGACGATTCCCGGTTCGCCCCGGGACATGGAGGCCGCGTGACCAATGATCTTCGCATCGACAACGGTAATTTCCGGACGTTTCGCAGCAGTGGCCGGATCGATGGAGAATGTGGTGGCCATGTTCAGGATCACGGCCCCCTTTTTCACCAAAACCTGAAGCTTTTCCAATATCTCGCGGACGGCCGAGGCGGGCACGACCAGCGCGATCAGATCGGCATCCCTGGCCTGTTCCGGCGAGACCGACCAGGATCCGCCCACCGCTTCCGCCAATTCCGACGCCTTTGCCGAAACGTTGTCGATGATGATCTTCTTCGTATCCATGGGCAACCGCCGCGCGATCACGGACCCCATTCTTCCGGCTCCGACCACAGCCACGGTTATCGACATCCCATTCCCCTTACAGCCCCATGAACCGGGCAGCGATGGTCTTCATGATCTCATTGGTGCCGGCGAAGATCCGGGTGACCCGGATGTCCCGCCACGCGCGGGCGATCGGGTACTCCTCGCAGTAGCCGTAGCCCCCGAAGAGCTGCATGCAGCGGTCGGCCGTGCGGGAGGCCATGTCCGTCGTCCAGTACTTGGCCATCGACACCTCGACGACGATGTTCTTCCCCTCCATGTGGTCCGCGATCAGCTTGTCGATGAAGGTCCGGCCCAGTTTGACCTCGGTCGCCATGTCGACGATCTCGAACTGCGTGTTCTGGAACTTGGTCAGCGGCCGGCCGAAGGCCGTGCGCTCCTTGCAGTACCGGATCGTGATCTCCAGCATGTATTCGGCGGCGGCCACCGCGCCGATCGCGCAGACGAGCCGCTCCTGCTGAAGCTTCAGCATCAGCTTCAGGAAGCCCGACCCCTTGTCGCCGAGCCGGTTCGCCTTCGGAATCCGGCAGTCGGTGAAGTAGAGCTCCGCCGTGTCCTGGCTGTGCCAGCCGACCTTCTTGATCTGTTTCCCCTTTTCGAAGCCGGGCGTGCCCGCCTCGACGAGGAAGAGGTCGACCGCGGCGTGCGGGTTCTCGGTCGCGGGATCGCGGGCCGCCAGGACCAGCAGGTCGCAGTTGATCCCGTTGCTGATGAAGGTCTTCTGGCCGTTGAGAACGATCTCGTCGCCCGATTCGACCGCCGTCGTCTTGATCGCGGCCAGATCGCTTCCGGTGTTCGGCTCGGTCATCGCGATCGCCGTGATGATATCGCCGGAGACGCAGCCGGGCAGGTATTTCCGCTTCTGCTCTTCGGTCGCGAACGACACGATGTACGGAACGATGATGTCGCTGTGCAGCGAGGCAGCCAGGCCCGAGTGGTTCGTCCGGACCAGCTCTTCGGTGACGATGACCGAGTAGAGGAAGTCCGCCCCAAGGCCGCCGTACTCCTCGGGAACGCCCATCGCGAGAAATCCCTGTCCGCCCATCTTCTTCCAGGCCTCGCGCGGGACGATCCCCGCCTCCTCCCATTCCTCGATATGCGGGGTGATCTCGCGCGCGAGAAACCGTTTCAGCGCATCGCGGAACATCCGGTGTTCATCGGTGTATTGCAGAATTTCCATGGCGGCCCTCCCTGGAGCGAAAATCAGCGCCTCCGTATCTTGGACGCTGCCCTATCCGTTTTCGTAATGTCCCACGATCGAGATCGCGCAGACATTCTGGTGCGGAAAGCCGCCCAGATTGTGTGTCAGTCCGTAGCGGGGGTTCTTGAGCTGTCGCTCCCCGGCGCGCCCCAGGAGCTGGAGATACATCTCATAGAGCATCCTCAGCCCCGACGCGCCGATCGGATGGCCGAAGCACTTGAGGCCGCCGTCCACCTGCGCGGGAAGCTTTCCGTCTCGGTCGTAGAAGCCGTCGAGCGAATCCCTCCAGGCGTGGCCGCGTTCCGAGATGTGGAGATCCTCATAGGTCACCAGCTCCGTGATCGAGAAGCAGTCGTGGACCTCCATCATGCTGATCTCCTCGCGCGGTTTGGCGATCCCCGCCTCCTCGTAGGCCTTCGTGCTGCATCGGCTCGTCGTCACGAAATGCTCGCCCTCCCACTCGTTGAAGCCCCCCTCGTAGCCGCTGGAGACGGCAAGCTGGAGCGCCTTGACGGAAACGAGATCCCTCTTCCCGAGCGACCTGGCGATCTCGGGCGTCGTCACGATCGCGCAGGCGGCGCCGTCGCTCACCCCGCAGCAGTCGAAGAGCCCCAACGGGTGGGCAATGATCGGGGCGGCCAGGACCTGGTCGATCGTAACGGGTTTGCGGAGGTGGGCCTTGGGGTTGAGCGCGCCGTTTGCGTGACTCTTCACCGAGACGTGGCCGATCGCCCGTTTCAGGTCCGGATCGGAAACGCGATACTTTGCGGCATAGGCCGAGGCGAGCTGGGCAAAGAGTCCCGGCGCCGAGCCGTTGGGGAACCACTGCCAGACGAGCGACCCGAAGCCGGAGCCGGAATTGGGAAGGCCGCCGTAGCCGGTGTCCTTCAGCTTTTCCACGCCGATCGCCAGCGCGATGTCGCAAGCCCCGGATGCGACCGCATAGACGGCCCCCCGGAAGGCTTCCGTCCCCGTGGCGCAGTAGTTTTCCGTGCGGGTGATCGGGATGTTGGGGAGGCGCAGGGTCACGCCGAGCGGCGTCGCCGATTTGCCGAGATTGATCTCCTCAATACAGGTGCCGAACCAGGCCGCTTCGATCCGGTCCTTTTCAATCCCGGCGTCGGCGAGGCACTCCTGGAACGCCTCGACCAGAAGTTCTTCGGCCCCCATATCCCAGCGCTCTCCGAAACGGGTGCAGCCCATTCCGAGAATCGCGACCTTGTCCCTGATTCCAGAAGCCATGTTTCATCCCTCCTTTTTCATTCCAGGGGATACGTTCCGCTCCCTTCGGGCTTCCGGAACATGTCCCCTTCCCTGATTTCCGGGGCCTGGGGTCACGTTGCGGCAAGGTGTCCCCACATGTCTATTTCATTTCCCGAATTTAAAGAGCCTGCTGATGAGCTGGGACTTCAGGATGTCCCCCTCCACCTTGAGCTTGCCCGAGGTGTAGGCCTGCATCCCGTCCAGCTTCCCGGCAATCAGCGCGAGGAAGTCCCCGTCGGCCATCTTGATCGTGGTCGTCGGCTTCTCCGCCTTGCCCGCCTCCACCTTGCAGGCGGCGTCCTTCACCTCGACGAACCAGTCGCCGCCGCCGGGACCGGAGATCGAAAACTGGAAGAGGACGTTCACCCCCGCCGCCTTCTCCGGCCGGAAGGCCTCCGGCATCTTCGCAAAGACCCCCTTCACGTCGGGCGCGCCCTCCGCGGCGCCCGCGGCCCCGGCGGCGTCCGCCTTCGGGGCGGGGGATGTCATGAAGGACATGATCGCGGCGTTGGCATCGCCGAGCTCGACGGCCCCGTCGAGGCGGTTGATCTTCTCCCACTGGTCGCGGATCTCCTCCGGCGTCGGGATCGCTTTGCCGTCGCTGAGGAGCGCGCCCGGACCGGTCAGGATCGCCGCCCGGCTGTAAAATCCGGCCGCCGCGTTGAAGACATTTCCGCTCCCGGCGCATTTCTCGGAACAGAGGTAGAGGACGATTCCGGCAACGAAGTCGGGCTGCATCCGCTGGAACATCTCCGGCGGCATGACGTCCTCGGTGAGCCGCGAGGCGGCGACCGGCGCGATCGTGTTGACCAGGATGTTGTATTTCGCGCCCTCGAGCTTGAGCGTGTTCATGAAGCCGACCAGGCCCATCTTCGCCGAGCTGTAGTTGGTCTGGCCGAAGTTCCCGTAGAGGCCCGCGGCCGAGGTCGTCAGCACGATCCGGCCGTAGCCGTTCTCGCGCATCACGGCAAAGGCGGGACGCGTGACGTTGTAGGCGCCGTTCAGATGGACCGCGAGAACCGCGTTCCAGTTCTCCGGATCCATCTTCAGGAAGCTCTTGTCCCGCAGGATCCCCGCGTTGTTGATCAGGATGTCCACCTTGCCGAAGAAATGCACGGCGGTCCGGATGATTTTCTCGCCCCCGTCCGGTGTGGCGACATTGTCGTAATTGGCGACCGCCTCCCCGCCCGCGGCGCGGATCTCCGCCACGACCCTGTCGGCCGGGCTGCTGGAACCGCTCCCCGCGCCGTCGCGCGCGCCTCCGAAGTCATTCACGACCACCTTCGCGCCCCTCTTGGCGAGCTCCAGCGCGTAGGCTCGCCCCAGGCCGGCGCCGGCGCCGGTGACGACCGCGACGCGTCCGTCGAACCGGATCTCCGGGAGGGCCTCGGGCCGGTCGGCCTTGGGCTGCGGAACGGCCTTCCAGAAATAGCCGGAGAAGCCCCGCTCATCGTCGGTGAACCTGCGCCGAAAGACCATCTTCACCGGCTGCCCCACCTTGCAGTCCGAAAGCTCGCAGTCGGTGAAGTCGGCCATGAAGCGGCCGCCCCCCTCGAACTGGATCATACCGTAAATCGCCGGCGGGTCCACCGATACGGCCAGCAGGTCGCCCGTGAAGGTGTTGATCCGGGCCGGAACGTCGGCAAATTCATAATCGTCCTGCGTGTGGACGTGGTTGCACTTCGGATTCACGCAGACATCCATTTTCGGATACTGGGCCGTCCCGCAGTCCCGGCACTTTCCGCCGACGAGGCCGGTGATCATCCGGCGCTTGCGCCAGAGGACCGTCATCGCCGTCTGCGTCGGCGCCTCCGCCCGGATTCCCATCTCGGGTTCGATCAGCCCGCGGAATTTCAGGAACTTCATGTAATTGTCGATGGGCTTCCTGTTTTCCAGCGAACCCTTCACCCCCACCCGCGGCTCGAATTTCGTGATCGCCTCGGTGGCCTTGAAATAGAGGGCGTCGCACCCCTGGCCGAAACCGGCCAGCAGAATGCCGTCGCCAGGCCGGACCTGCTCCAGCGCGGCGCAGAACATCAGCAGCGGATGGGCCGCTCCGGTCTCCCCGCACTGTTCGTGCATCGTGTCGATCACCTTCTCCGGCGACGCGCCCAGTTTCCGGGCAATCGCCCGGTGCTCGGCCTTGAAGAGGCACGGGAAGACCACCTTCTGCACGTCGTTCATCGTGATCCCCAGCTTTCGAAACAGACCGTCCACCGCCTCGGGAATGAACTTCGAGTAGCCCTCCTCGCGGAGCCATCGCTCTTCCCAGGTGTAGTCGTAGCGCTTGCCGGCGCCGCGGTAATGGTCGACAAAATCGTAGGAGACCGTATAGGCCCCCTGGAATTCGGCGATCACGTTGCTGTCCCCGACGAGAAGCGCGGCCGCCCCGTCGCCGAACCACATCTCGTAGAAGTAGGCCGGTTTCGTTTCGCGCTTGTCCGCGGCGGCCACAAGAATGCTCTCCCGGCTTCCCCCCCGAACCGATTCGAGGGCGGTCAGGAGTCCCGTCGTACCGGCCCGGAGCGATGAGGTGATGTCCGCGGTGATCATGTCGTCCCGGAGATTCAGGGCGGTTTTCAGGATCCCCGCGTTCTGCCGGTCGGCAAAGGGAAGCGTCGTCGAGCAGAGATAGGCCCCGTCGATCTTCTGTTTGTCCCGACCGGCGAGGCAGTCCCGGGCGGCGGCAACCGCCATGGTCAGGCTGTCCTCGTCGTGGTTGCACATCGAGCGTTCCCCCTGGGCGACCATGACGATCGCCGGGGCGAACCAGCCCATGGCCTGATAAATCGCCATCCGGTCCAGTCTCAGGCGGGGAATATAGGCGCCGTAGGAAGTGATTCCGATCATCTCTTGTCCCTCCTCTTGGTCTTGGGAATCAGAATTTAAAGAGTTTTCCGATCAGTTGCGACTTCATGATGTCGCCCCCGATCTTCAGTTTCCCCGAAGTGTAGGCCTGCATCGCCGGAAGCTTTCCGTTGATCAGGTCGAGGAAATCGGGAGTGGCGATCGCCAGAGTGCAGGTCGGACTCGCGTGTTTCCCCGCATCCACCCGGCAGGCCCCCTCCCTGATCTCGGCATACCAATCGCCGCCCCCCTCGCCTGAAATCGTATACTGGAAGATGACGTTCACACCGGCGGCCTTCTCCGCTCGGAACGCCCCGGGCATTTTTTCGAAAACGGATGCGACCGAGGCCATCCCCGGTCCTCCGGCGGCGGGCGCTTTCTCGGCCGGCTCCGCCGCCTCCGGCTTCCGTTCGAAGGCGGTGAGCAGGTCGCCCATGAGGTCGTTCAACTGGCCGATCTCCTTGGCGCCCTTCAGGCTCAAGATCCGCTCCCAGGTCTCCCCCACCTCCTCGACCGTCGGGACCTTCTTCCCGTCGCCGACCACGGTCCCGGGGCTGGTCATGATAGCGGCGCGGTTGTAGAATCCCACCCCCGCATTGTAGATCCGGCCGGTGACCGGGCACTTCTCCGAGGCGAGGAAGAGGACCAGCGGCGCCACGAATTCCGGCTTCATCTTGTCCAGAATGTCGGCGGGGATGATGTCGGCCATCAGCCGCGAGGCGGCGATCGGCGCGACCGTGTTCACCTTGATGTCATATTTGGCCCCCTCCAGCTTCAGCGTGTTCATGAAGCCGACGAGGGCCATCTTCGCGGCGCTGTAGTTGGTCTGGCCGAAGTTCCCGTAAAGGCCCGCGGCGGAGGTCGTCATCACGATCCGGCCGTATCCCTTCTCCTTCATGACGGCGAAGGCGGGCTTCGTCACGTGGTACGCGCCGTTCAGGTGAACGTCCAGGACCGCCTGCCAGGTTTCCGGCTCCATCTTGGCAAGGCTCTTGTCGCGGAGGATCCCCGCGTTGTTGATCACGATGTCGACCGTGCCGAAGGCGTCGAGCGCGGCCTTCACGATCTTTTTCCCCCCCTCGGGGGTGGCCACGTTGTCGTAGTTTGCGACCGCCTCGCCGCCCAGGGCCTGGATTTCATCCACAACCTTCCGGGCCGGGGTCTGCGACCCCTCGCCGGCGCCGTCGCGCGCGCCTCCGAAATCGTTCACGACCACCTTCGCCCCCCGCTTTGCCAGCTCCAGCGCATAGACCCTGCCCAGGCCGCCGCCCGCGCCGGTGATCACCGCCACGCGCCCGTCGAAGCGGATTTCATCCTTCGGAATGTCGCCGTATTCAAAAACGCCGTTGTCGATGACCGTCTCATTGGTCCGCGTATTGATCGTCCGCCAGACGGCCTTTCCCTCCGCAACCTTCCAGATCATGGTCCGGATCGGGTCGCCGGGGTAGAGGGTCTTCGAGAAGCGGCAGGCCAGACGCCGGACCTGTTCGGGCTTTCCCGGCGTGAGGCTCGCCATCAGCGCGCGGCAGGCGAAGCCGTGGGTGCACAGACCGTGCATGATCGGCTTCTCGAAGCCGACCATCCGCGCGAATTCCGGATCGACGTGGAGCTGAAAGATGTCTCCGGAAAGGCGGTAGATCAGCGGCTGATTGGGGGAGGGAAAGGCTTCCACGGAAAAGTCGGGCTCCCGCCCGGGGAATTCGACGACGTTCGGGGGGGCGTTCTCGCCGCCGAAGCCGCCGTCCAGGCGGGCGAAAACGGTGATGATGTTCGTGAAGAGCTTCTTGCCGTTCGAGTGGAAGGTTTCGCTCTCCGCCACGACGAGGGCCCCCTTGGGCCCCTTGTCATAGTAGTGGGTGATCTTCCCCTCGGTCGTCAGCGTCCCCGAGGTGGGGATCGGGTTGTGGAAGATCAGCTCCTGCTCGCCGTGAAGAATTCCCGCCAGGTTCATGTTGGACGCCACGCCGACTTCGCCCAAAAAATTGAAGATCGCCGCGATGGAGAAACTGGGGATCACCTTGAGGTTCTTCTCGTAGGTGTAGTCCAGCTCGTCGGCCCCGGCCCCGACGCCGAGCGCGTAGAGGACCACGTCCCTCCAATCGTACTCCTTTTTCAAGGGGCCGATCTTCTTGCCGATTGCATCCATGTTGAGTGCCATTGCTTCCTCCTTGACCATGCGGATGATGAAAACCTTTTCGGGGGGAACGCGCTTCCCGTCGTTCCCGGAAGGACCTCGCTGTTTTCGTTACGCTGCCGTCAACGCGTTTCGTTCAGCGTGAAGGCGGGAATGTGGACGAACTTCAGGGTCTCTTTCACCAGGGCGATGTAACGCTTCCGGTCCACCTTCACCATGGGACAAAAAAAGTTCTCGCCCGCAATAAAGGCATGGATGGAGTTCATCACCGCCAGAACCTTCATCATGGTCTCCGGCGGGACGTTTCTTTTGTCCCGGGCCAGTCCCATGGAGCGGGCGATATCGGCGGTGAACTCGGGAACGCTGAAGTCCGCGTTCCCCTCGTAGCGGGTCTTTCCGAAGTAGCGGAAGAGAATCATGTTCGAGATGTCGGGGTTCGCAAAGAGGTAGTCGGTCATCCTGTCGATGCCGATTTCCAGCCGTTCGGTCAGCGGGAGTCCGTGGATGGCCTTTTCCGTTTCGATCAGTTGCTGCCCGAGATCCTTGTTGATATCGACTACAACCGCCTCGTAAAGGTCTTTTTTGCCGCCCCAGTGGTAGTGGAGGGTGGAGATGTCGATTCCGACCTGCTGGGCGATCATGCGGGTCGTCGTGCCGTGAAATCCGTACTCGCCGAAAATCCGGCGCGCGACGGTCAGGATGCGGGCCTTCATCGATTCCGGATCTTTTCGAGCCTTCTCAAGGGGGGTGGTCATCGGCGGCTTCCAGCCTGCGATTCAATCATTTGATGGATTCATAACGAAGCAGGTCTTTCGTGTCAAGCGAAATCTGCCGTATTTCCGCCGTGGTCGCACGTTCAAAGCCGCTGCGTTGCAATCAACAGATACCGGGAGAAAGTCCGGGTGAGATCCGGGGACACATCCGGGGTGCCGGGGCGATTTTCGGGGGCATTTCGGACAATTTCCGGCAATTTCTGTGTTTCGGGCAATTTCTGTTGACAGGCCGGTGTCGTCCTTTTACACTCTGCGGCAACCCGCATTGTTTGTGAAACCATAGGATCTGACATCCATGACTCAGGCCCGGGCGATGCGGATTCTTCCGGATAAATTGATGGAGGTGGCTCATGACCCAGGCAACCCATGAAGCAGGCAACGCGGCCGCGTGGATCCGGGAAAGCATCGGCAAGTTCGTCGCGTCCGCCGAAAATCGCATCGACCCGGCCGGCACCCTCGAGCCGGCCTGGGATGAGCCTCTCGTCGGCTTCTCCCGCGGCGACGACCCGCTGTATCGGCATTTCAAGGACGACATCGGACCGTTCGCCTGGACGCCGAAGGAGATTTTTTCGCTGACCTTCCCGATGGTGAAGGCGCTTCCGGAAGAATTGACCGTGGTGAGCTGGATCCTGCCGCAGACGGAACTTACCCGGCGCGACAACGCCGGGGAGAAGAAACTGCCCGCCCGGCGCTGGGCGCTGACGTACAAATACGGGGAGGAGTTCAATGTCCGGCTGCGCAACCACGTAGCGAGTCTCCTCAACGCCGCCGGATACGAGGCGGTCGCACCCATGATCTCCCCGCTGTGGAAACAGCAGACATCCGAGCGATACGGTCCGGCCTCATCGTGGTCGGAGAGACATGCGGCGTTCGCGTCCGGTCTGGGCACCTTCGGGCTCTGCGACGGCCTGATCACGCCCCGCGGAAAGGCGGTGCGCTGCGGATCGGTGGTGGCGAAGATCGATGTCCCCCCGACGAATCGTCCGTACACCGACCGCCATGCATACTGTCTCTTTTATCAAAACGGAAGCTGCGGAAAATGCATCAAACGCTGCCCGGCGGGCGCCGTCACCCGGACGGGTCACGACAAGAAAAAATGCGGCGACTATCTCCACAGCGTTGCAATACCCTTCGTTAGAGATTGTTTCGGTTTTGAAGCATCCGCCTGCGGCCTGTGCCAGACCGCCGTTCCGTGTGAGGCCGGAATTCCCGTCCCGCGAAGGAACGATTGACGGATCCTCCCTGCGAAAAAGACGGAGCGCGGATGCTTTCCGCTGATGAGGTAGGGATGCGGATTCGACGCTTTTTGCTGATTCTGCTCGCACTCTGGGGTTTTTGGCTTCCGGAGAGAGCGCTCTGCGGAGAGAAACCCCTCTGGGAGCTCGGCGTGGGCGTCGCCGCGCTGCGGATGCCCGATTACCGGGGCTCCGACGAGTACAGGTATTATCTGCTCCCCTATCCCTATTTCATCTATCGCGGGGATGTCTTGCGGGTCGATCGCGAGCGCATCTCCGGACGCATCTTTGAAACCGATCGGCTCCTGCTGGATGTGAGCCTCAACGGCAGCGTCCCCGTGAAGAGTTCGGACAATCCAGACCGTCAGGGGATGCCCGATCTGGATCCGATGTTTGAAGTGGGTCCCTCTCTCAACGTGACCCTGCTGGAAAATCATCAGTGCCGTTACAAACTGAAGCTGACGGTCCCGGTCCGGGCCGCCTTCTCGACCGACTTTTCATCGGTCCGTCACGAGGGGTGGGTGTTTCATCCGAGGCTGAATTTTGAAAAGGCGGACATCCTCCCCGGGACCGGGCTCAACATCGGAATTTCGGCCGGCCCTCTCTTCGCCGACCGGGGTTATCATGTCTATTTTTACACGGTGGATCCGTCCTATGCGACCGCGGCGCGCGCCCCCTACGACGCCGGGGGAGGCTACAGCGGCGCCACTTTGACCATCGGCTTCCACAAGACGTTCGATCCTCTCATCCTGAACGCCTTTGTCAGCCTCGACGACCTCCGGGGCGCCGTATTCGAGAACAGCCCGCTGGTCAAAGCGCGATCCTCCTGGATGTGCGGGCTCTCCGTATCCTGGATTTTCAAGAAGTCTTCCGAAAGGGTCACCATCCCCTGAATCCATTCTGACGGAGCGCGAAAGAAGGCGCCGGCGGGAGGCAGATGCAAAGGGATCCATGAAAGGGTAAGCCAAACCATGCCGGAAGGTCACCAGGAGAACCATGATATAATGCACGATCAATGAAAGGAGAACAAACCATGGAACCGAAGATCGCTAAAAAAGGTCCGTACATGATGGAGATGCAGCCGGGAAAGTATTTCTGGTGCCGCTGCGGCCATTCGGCCACACAGCCGTTTTGCGACGGCGCCCATGAACGGGAAAATACCGGAATGACGCCGATGGAAGTGGAAGTGACCTATCCCAAGACGGTCGCCTGGTGCGGCTGCAAGCACAGCAAGAAACCGCCCTATTGCGACGGGGCGCACAATAAACTCTAAGATGGGAATCGGTGGAAACGGTTCGGATCTATGGTCCGGCATGGGCCGCCGGACACCCGGAGATAGAGCGTCCAACGAATTCACGGGGCGGGAATGAAGGTTCGATCGTTTGAGTTCAACCTTCGGGAGTTGGCCGGATCGATGGGGGATTTCGGGACCCTCTTCCCGCTGGCCATCGGCTACATCGCCGTCTGCGGCCTCGATCCGGCGGGCTTTCTCGTGATGATGGGCTTGGCCAATATCGCGACCGGCTTGATCTACAAGCTCCCGATGCCGATCGAGCCGATGAAGGTTTTGGCCGTCGTCGCGATCGCCCAGCACTGGACGCCTTCGCTGATCTACGCCTCCGGTTTCGCGATGGGGATCGTCTGGGTTCTCTTTGCGGCAACGGGGATCATCGGCCGACTCGCGAAGATCACGCCGAAAAGCGTGGTCCGCGGCATCCAGGCCACGCTCGGGATCCTGCTCGCCGTCGAGGCCATCAAGATGGTGTCGACCGGCTGGGTCCTCGGGATCATCGCGGTGGTCATCGTCATAGCCCTCCGGGAGAGCCGCTACGCACCGGCCGCCATCGTACTGATGCTCCTCGGCATTGCGATGGTCGCTCTCCGGGGGAGCCTCCCGCCGGCCGATTCGATCCGCTTCACGGCGCCGCCGCTGACGGGCTTTCGCCCCGGGGAGGTGTGGGACTCGCTGGTTCTGGCCGGTTTCGCGCAGATCCCGCTGACGATCACAAACGCAACGATCGCCACCGCTGCGTTGATCGGAAGCTACTTCCCGGACAGGCCTGTGACCGTGGAAAGGCTCTCCTGGAACCAGGGCGTCATGAACCTCGTCACCCCTTTTTTCGGCGGGATGCCGATGTGCCACGGCTCGGGCGGCCTCGCCGGGCAGTTCTATTTCGGCGCGCGGACCGGCGGCGCCAACCTGATCGAGGGTGCGATCGAGATCACCCTCGGACTGTTTTTCTCGGCCGCCATCGCAGGTTTGTTTTCCTCATTCCCGCTTGCGATCATCGGCGCGATGATGCTTCTGGTCGGGATCGAGCTGACCAAGTTCGTCCGGGATGTCCGGCCGGGCGGAGACCTGATCCCTCTCGCGATCACTATCGTTGTCTCCCTTCTCGCCAACATGGCCGTCGGTTTCGCGGCCGGCCTTGCCGTCCACTACGGGATGAGAAAATGGTGGGGGAAGGCTGTGCAATAAAGACTTGACGGACCTTGGCATAATCTGTACTGTATTCCGGTACAGAAAAAGTACGGGAGGGAAAGCCATGTCCATACAAACCACATACACGCAGGCACGTGCCCATTTGTCGAGTTTGTTCAAGGAAGTGACCGAGAACCGGGAGATCGTCATCATCCGGCGGCGGAATGGCGAGGATGTCGCGGTGGTGGCAGCCGATGAGCTGGCAAGCCTCACGGAGACCGCCCACCTGCTCCGCTCGCCGAAAAATGCGCGGCGTCTCCTCCAGGCGCTGGCGCGCGCTCAGGAAAAGACCGAAAAACCACAATCCGTGGATGCGTTGAAAAAGGGGATCGGCCTTGGGGACAGGGCATAAGGCGGCACCGGACGAGCGGATCGGACGGGAGGCCGTTTTTCAGCCGGAGTTTCTCGAAGACCTGCGCTATTGGGTGGAAACGGAGCGAAGGGTCGCCCTGCGGGTGTTGAACCTCGTCGAGGCGATTCTGCGAGATCCCTTCACCGGGATCGGCAAACCGGAACCGCTGAAATATCTTGGCTCCGGCGTCTGGTCCCGTCGCCTGACGCAGGAGCACCGCATCGTCTATCTGGTCAGTGACGATCGAATCGATTTCCTGCAGGCGAGGTACCATTACTGACGTAGAAATTCCGTGAAAGATCATGAACATCGTCAAGGCGATGATTTTGAAAAAATAGACGAACATGGACGACACCCTGATCAAGACCCTGTCCGCGGGGGCGGCGGAAATCGGTGTCCGTTTGGGAACGGCGGAGCTGGACTGCTTTATCGTCTATCAACGGGAGCTTCTCCTTTGGAACCGGCGGATGAACCTCGTCTCGGAACGCTCCTCCCGGGAAATCGTCGTCCGCCATTTTCTCGATTCTCTGACGCCGGCGCCGCTGCTGGAGAGACCGGAGGGCTCATTGATCGACATCGGCAGCGGCGGCGGTTTCCCCGGCATTCCGCTCCGGATCGCGCTGCCCCATCTGCAACTGTCGCTCGTTGAACCCTCCCGGAAAAGGTCCTCCTTCCTCGCGCATATCGTCCGTCTCCTCGCGCTTGGCGAGGTTCAGGTGATTCGGGAACGCACAGAAAAGCTGAAGGCCGAGAAAACGTTTTCAGGCCGCTTCGATACGGTCATCTCGAGGGCGGCATTCAAGCTTCCCGAGCTTCTCCGGACAGCCTCTTTTCTCCTCAAACCGGGCGGCCAACTCATCGCGATGAAGGGGCCCGATCCGCTGATCGAGATGAAAGAAACGGAGAAGATTTTAGAGACAACCGGTATGGTCTTTTCGGCCCGCAGAAGCTTCTCCCGACCCGGCAATAATTCTCAAAGAATAATCATTACTTACAATCACGTCACCGGCTGATCTTTTCTTGAAAATTTCTTTCTTAAAATCCGTTTTTGTGATAGCATTCATGGAAATTTCACAATAAAAATTCTCGCAGGGATTGTTCCATTAAATGATCTGTAAAATCATGAGCATGGCCAATCAAAAGGGGGGGGTGGGCAAAACCACAACGGCCATCAACCTGTCGGCCTCGCTGGCCGCGGCGGAGAAGAAAACCCTTTTGATCGATTGCGATCCCCAGGGAAACGCAACCAGCGGCATGGGGATCGACGCCGCAGCCATACGGGACAAAAACCTCTACCATTGCCTGATCCGGAATCGGCCGCTGCGGGAAGTGATCATCGGTACGCAGATCCCCCACCTGGATCTGGCGCCGGCGAACCAGGATCTGGTAGGCATCGAACTGGAATTCATCTCGCTGGAAGAGCGGGAAAAGAGGCTCCGAAATCTGCTGCGGGACCTCAAGACGGCCTATGATTATATCCTGATCGACTGTCCGCCGTCGCTCGGTTTTCTGACGGTCAACGCATTGGTGGCTTCCGATTACCTGGTCGTTCCGCTGCAATGCGAGTATTTTGCGATGGAAGGTCTGGGTCACCTGCTCAAAACGATGGGGTTGATCAGGAACCGGCTCAATCCCACCCTGACGCTGGGGGGAATTTTGCTGACGATGTACGACACGCGGAACCTGCTTTCACGCCGGGTCAGCGAGGAGGTGCGCGGCCATTTCGGAAACTTGGTCTTCCGGACGGTGATTCCCCGGAATGTCCGCCTTTCGGAGAGCCCCAGTCACGGACTGCCGATCATTCTGTATGATATCCGATCCCGCGGCGCGGTATCCTACATGGAACTGGCCAGGGAAATTTTGAGCAACGGGAGGATATGATGCCGCCAAAGGACTCGCTGGGCAAGGGCCTTGGGGCGATGTTTCCCGACCTTCTCAATCACATCGGCGACCGCCCGTCGTTCGTGCAGTGCGGGATCGAGGAACTCGTTCCGAACCGTTTTCAGCCCCGGCGGAACTTCAACGACGACGACCAGAGGGAACTGGTTGCCTCCGTGAAAAAAAGCGGCATCATCCAGCCGATCATCGTCCGGAAAGCGGACAACGGATATGAGATCATTGCCGGCGAGCGGCGCTGGCGGGCGGCACAGACGGCCGGCCTGAAAGAGGTCCCCATCATCATCCGCAAGGCGGAAGATCGGGATTTGGCGGAACTTTCCCTGATTGAAAACCTCCAGCGGGAGGCGCTGAATCCGATCGAGGAGGCGGATGCCTATCAGACCCTGCTCAACCGGTTTTCCCTCTCGCAAGAGGAGATCTCCACCCGCGTCGGCAAGGACCGCTCCACAATCGCCAACACCATCCGGCTGCTGAAGCTTCCCGAAGCCGCCCGGAAGGCGCTGATCGACAAGAAGATCACCGCAGGACACGCCCGCTCGCTGCTGTCGCTGGAACACCCGGCGGATCAGATCCGCGCGCTGAAGATCATCCAGCAAAGAGATCTGAACGTCCGCGACACGGAACGTCTGATCCGGAACCTGAAAAAGTCGCCGGGCAGAAAAAAACCGGGGCGCAAGGATCCTCACGTGACGGATTTGGAGCGGGAGCTCTCGTCGCAACTGTTGACGCCCGTTCGGATTCACGCAGGCAAAAAATCCGGGACGATTGAAATTCGTTACGCAAACGGCGACGAACTGAATCGCTTGGCCAGGCTGCTGCTTGAAACGGGGGAAAGGTAAAGTCGTGAAACGCTGTCCACAGGTGTGGATAAAACTGTTTATAAGGTTGTGAAAATTGGACATTCTTTGGGAAAAAACCATTAAAATCATTAAAGAAAAGGTCAGTCAGCACAACTTTGACACCTGGATCCGACCGATTCAGATCTCGGCCTTGGACGGAGAATTCGTTCAACTTCGCGTTCCAAATCGATTTTTTCGTGACTGGTTGATCGACAATTACCTTCCGCTGATCCGGGAGGCATTGAAGTCCGAAGCCGGCATTCCCTTTCAGGTCGATTTCGTGATTGATCAGGAAAACAATCAAATTCATGATGTTGAATCAATAAGCGGGGACGCCTCATCAGAAAAGAGCGCACCCAAAAGACCGCCCCGACCGCGTGCCAACTCCTCGCTGAACTCTAACTACAGCTTTGATCGTTTTGTCGTGGGCGCCTCCAACCAGTTTGCCCATGCCGCCTCCGTCGCGGTCGCCGAACAACCGGCCAAGAATTACAACCCGCTTTTCATCTACGGCGGCGTCGGCTTGGGAAAGACACACCTTCTGAATGCCATCGGGTTGAAAACGCTGAAACTTTTTCCGGAGTTGAACGTCGTATACGTCTCGGCTGAAATCTTCATGAATGAACTGATCAACTCGATCCGCTACGATAAAATGCCTAAATTCCGAGAGAAATTCAGGAATATCGACTGTCTGCTCATTGACGATATCCAGTTCATTGCCGGTAAGGAGAGAACCCAGGAAGAATTTTTTCACACCTTCAACACCCTTCATGACGCCGGCAAGCAGATCGTCGTGACAAGCGATAAATTTCCAAAGGATATCCCAAATTTAGAGGGAAGATTGCGTTCACGATTCGAGTGGGGTTTGATTGCCGACATCCAGCCGCCTGAGATTGAAACCCGGATAGCCATTCTGGAGAAAAAGGCACAGGAAAACCATATCAGCCTTCCGACCAATGTCTCCCATTACCTCGCCTCACAGGCCGATTCCAACATCCGCGAGCTGGAGGGATATCTCGTACGGATCGCCGCCTATTCTTCACTGACCGGACGACCCATCGACCTGGATCTGGTGAAGAGCGTCCTAAAGCAGCTCTTCCGCAAGGAAGAAAAAAAAGACATAACCATTGAGGAAATCATCAAGACCGTCGGTTCCTTCTTCAATATCAAAATATCGGAGATTAAATCCCAGAAAAAAAATAAGAACCTCGTACTGGCCAGACAGGTTTGCATGTTCCTGGCAAGGGAATTGACCAGCTCCTCATTTCCGGATATCGGTGAAAAAATCGGCAACCGAGATCATTCCACTGTGATTTATGCCCATAATAAAATCAAAAAGACATTGGGGGTGGATGCGGCCCTGCGGGATTCCGTGAAAAAAATAGAGGAGCTTCTTCTGAACAAGGGGTAAGGTTTTTCACTGCAATCTCATCCACAGGCAAAAGAAAGAATTTGAATGTAAATAAGGGCGGTAGCAGGGTTATGAACAGTGTGCACAGAAACTAATACTACTACTGATTTTTTTAAAGGAAACTCAATTCATATTAAAATATAACCTGTGGACCGAGTGGAAAGGATGGAAAAGCTATGGAATTTAATATCCAAAGAGAATTGTTTGTCGAGGGGATCCAGAAGACATTGGGGATTGTAGAGAAAAAAACCACCATGCCGATTCTGAGCAACCTGCTCCTCAGGGCAAACCGGAAACAGGTAACCATAGTGGCAACGGATCGTGAAATCGGTCTGGTTGCGGATTATGAGGCCGATGTTCGACAGGAAGGAGAAATCACCCTCTCTGCAAGAAAGCTGCATGAAATGGTACGTGAAATTCAGGGAGAGTTGATCCACGTCGTCAAGAATGAAAGAAATGTCGTGGTTCTGACATGTAACAAAGCGGTCTATCGGATTCCCGGAATTCCCGCGGAGGACTACCCGATGGTGGAGGGTCCGGGTGAGTCTCCCATGTACAGGATCAAGGCGGGAATCTTGAAGGAGATGATTCGAAAAACGGCGTTTGCGATGTCGACCGATGAGATGCGTAAGGCGTTGTGCGGCGTCTTGCTGGAGACGGAAAAAAGTGGAGAAACATTTATTGTCCGGATGGTGGCAACGGACGGTCATCGTTTGGCCACGATGAAGATGGATACGGGGGAGAAGGACTTTCTCGAGATGGAAAAGGGGGTGATCCTTCCCCGTAAAGGGCTGGTGGAAATTCGGAGGCTTGTCGAAAATGAAGCCGGAGATGTGTTCATCGGAATTCAACAGGGAACCTGCATCGTCAAAACGGATCATGCCCTGTTGAAAGTCAGCCTGATTGATGGAGATTATCCGGAGTACCGGCGTGTCATTCCGGCGGAAAAGGGGCTGGTGTTTAAATTATCGAGGGACAAGATGCTCCATGCGCTGCGCAGGATGAGCGTGATTGCCTCTGATCGTTATAATGGTGTGATCCTTACATTTTTTGAGGATAAGGTGGTATTGAATTCGAACAATCCTGATGTCGGGGAGGCAAACGATGAAATTGAAGTCGCCTATGCAGGCGAGAAGAGAAATGTCGGCTACAATGTGACCTACCTGACGGATGCATTGGAAGTCATTGATGAAGAAGAGGTGAGTTTCGAGATCGGTGAGGGGATGAAACCCGGGATTGTCAGGGCGGTCGGGAACGAGAATTACTTCTGCATCGTGATGCCGCTGAAGTTGTAGAATGTTCTCAGGGAAGGTTTATTGATTGAATGGATCCGTACAAGGAGGGTTGGAAAAAGGTTTGATGGAAGAAAACAAAAGGGAGCGGGAACAGGAAAAGCAGGTTCAGGAAGGATATGACGCCGACAGCATCCGGGTGTTGGAGGGTCTGGAAGCGGTCCGGAAACGGCCGGCCATGTATATCGGAAGCACCGGCAAGGAAGGTCTGCACCACCTGGTCTACGAGGTTGTAGACAATAGCATCGATGAGGCATCCGCCGGTTTCTGCGACGCCATCGTCGTCAAAATCAGGGTGGACAACAGTATCGTGGTGGACGACAACGGCCGCGGGATACCGGTGGACATCCACAAGACGGAAGGGATTTCAGCCGCGGAAGTCGCGCTGACCAAGCTCCATGCGGGCGCGAAGTTTTCCAATGAAAGTTACAAGATCTCCGGCGGTCTTCACGGCGTCGGGGTTTCGGTTGTGAATGCCCTGTCGTCCTATCTGGAGCTGGAAGTCCGTCGTGATGGCGGCGTCTATAACCAATCCTACGTCCGGGGAACCCCCAACGCCCCGCTGGAGCGGGTCGGCAAGACCAGAAGCCGCGGGACCAAGGTCACCTTCAAACCGGATGATACGATCTTCGACGATACGGAGTTCAGTTACGATATTCTATCCAACCGGCTGCGTGAACTGGCCTTTCTCAATTCCGGGGTGAAGATCACGCTGATCGACGAGCGGGTGGACCGGAAGAGCGAATTTTTTTACAAAGGAGGCATTGTCTCCTTTGTGGAATACATCAACCGCAACAAAAAAGTCCTCCACAAAAATCCGATTTTTATTACCGGTTCCAGAGAGGACTGCGTGGTGGAGGTGGCCCTCCAGTATAACGACACCTACGCGGAAAATATTTTTTCCTTTGCCAACAGCATCAATACCACAGAGGGCGGAACGCACCTGATCGGTTTCCGTTCGGCCCTAACGCGGGCTTTCAACAATTATGCAACCGGCAGCAACCTGCTGAAAAACGGGAAAGAATCCCTGAAGGGCGAGGATCTCCGCGAAGGGCTGTCCTGTGTGATCAGTGTCAAGATCCGCAACCCGCAGTTTGAAGGTCAGACCAAGACAAAGCTCGGCAACAGCGAGGTCAAGGGGCTCGTCGAGGGAATCGTCTACGATAAGATCAGTTCCTATCTCGAGGAGAATCCCTCCGTTGCAAAACAACTGCTGGGCAAATGTCTGGATGCCGCCCGGGCGCGGGAAGCGGCCCGAAGGGCGCGGGAGCTGACCCGGCGCAAGACCGCCCTCGAGGTGGGCGCCCTGCCCGGAAAACTGGCCGACTGCCAGGAGCGGGATCCGGCTCGCAGCGAACTCTATCTGGTGGAGGGCGACTCCGCCGGCGGCTCCGCCAAACAGGGAAGGGACCGGAGGAACCAGGCGATCTTGCCGCTCCGGGGAAAGGTTCTCAATGTCGAGAAGGCACGCTTCGACAAAATGATCCAGAACGAGGAACTCAAGGTGATCATTACCGCGCTCGGCACCGGCATCGGCGAGGAGGACCAGGACATCAGCCGACTCCGCTACCACAAGGTTATCATCATGACCGACGCGGACGTGGACGGGCTGCACATCCGAACGCTGCTGCTCACCTTTTTCTTCCGTCAGATGAGGGAGATCATCGAGAGGGGCCATCTCTACATTGCCCAACCGCCCCTCTTCAAGGTCAGCGACCGCAAGCAGGAGCTCTATATCCACAACGAGGAAACCATGAAAAATCATGTGCTGGACAGCGGTGTGAACCGGGTCCGGCTGCTGGCGGGAAACGGGACCCCCCAGGCGATTACCGGGAAGCGGCTTCTCGATCAGATCCGCAAGGCGATGCGGATCGAGACGATTCTCGACAAGTTCGAAAAGGAGGAGAAGAACCGGGAAATTATCCGACTGCTGGCCGGCGATCCCGCTCTCGGGGAAGAGGCGTTCCGAACCGAGGAGGCGCTGACGAAGGTGGCCAAACGGACCGCGCGGGCGCTGGAAGATCTGCTGGACGGTTTTTCCATCGAAATGGATCAGGAGCACGGCCGCTGGAAGATGGTTTTCCGCGTCCGCAGAGGCAGTCAGATCCTGACCACCTGCATCGACCGGGAGATTCTTCGTCTGCCGAAATTTGCCGAAATTCGCTCCCTGCTCAACCAGATTGCCGTTCTGGGAGAGGCGCCCTACCGTGTGAGCGCAGTCGAGGAGTCGGAGAACACGCCGGCGCGGGAACCGGAGACGGTCGGCTCGATGGCAGAGTTGATCGATTACGTGATCGGCGCCGGCAAAAAGGGCTACACCGTCCAGCGCTACAAGGGTCTCGGCGAGATGAATCCGGAGCAGCTGTGGGAAACGACGATGAACCCGGAGAAGCGGACCCTGCTGCAGGTCCGGATCGAGGACGCGGTGGAGGCGGACGAAATTTTCACCACCCTGATGGGAGACCAGGTGGAGCCGCGACGCGATTTCATTTACAAGAACGCGATGTACGCCTCCAACCTGGACGTCTAATGGGGAAAAGGAGACGGGACAGCGCCCTGGAGCGTCTTTGCCGGATAGGGAGCTGTCCCTCTTTGCAAAACCGTTAAGGAGAAATGGGTTTTGATGGAAAATCTGTTCGAGAAGAATGTTGCGATCAACATCGAAGACGAGATGAAGAAGTCCTACATGGACTATGCGATGAGCGTCATCATCGGCCGGGCCATTCCCGACGTCCGGGATGGTCTCAAGCCGGTCCACCGCCGCGTCCTTTTTGCCATGAACGAGATGGGCAACCGCTGGAACAAGCCCTACAAAAAATCGGCCAGGATCGTCGGGGACATCATCGGCAAGTACCATCCCCATGGAGACCAGGCGGCCTATGACACGATCGTTCGGATGGCGCAGGACTTTTCGATGCGCTACCTGCTCGTCGACGGCCAGGGGAATTTCGGCTCGATCGACGGCGACCCGCCGGCCGCGATGCGGTACACGGAGGTCCGGATGGCCCGGATTTCGGAGGAGCTGCTGGCCGATCTGGAAAAGAACACCGTCAATTTCATTCCCAACTACGACGAATCCATGGAAGAGCCCTCCGTGCTTCCGGCGAAGATCCCGCTGCTTCTGCTGAACGGCACGTCGGGAATTGCCGTGGGTGTGGCGACGAACATTCCGCCGCACAACCTGCGCGAGGTCATCGATGGGACCATCGCGCTGATCCGGGAACCGGAGATCAGCGTCGACGACCTGATCCGGTACATCCCGGGTCCGGACTTCCCCACCGCCGGGTTCATCAACGGCCGGGAAGGCATCCTTTCCGCCTACCGCACCGGACGAGGAATCATCCGGATGCGGGCGCGCGCACTGATCGAGAAAAATGCCCGCAACGACCGGGAGAGCATCGTCGTCACCGAGCTTCCCTATCAGGTGAACAAGGCCAACCTGATCGAAAAAATCTCCGAACTGGTCAAGCAGAAGAAAATCAGCGGGATCGCCGATCTCCGGGACGAGTCGGACCGCGAAGGCATACGCGTCGTTCTGGATCTGAAGCGGGATGAGGCTTCCGCCGTGGTTCTGAACCAGCTCTACAAACACACCCAGATGGAGTCCACCTTCGGGATCATCATGCTTGCGATCGACCGGGGACAGCCGCGGGTATTCAATTTGAAGGAGATTCTCCAGAGTTTTCTGGAGTTCCGCAAAGAGGTCGTCGTCCGGCGGACGACGTTCGATCTGGCCAAGGCCCGGGAGCGCGCCCATATCCTCGAAGGGCTGATCATCGCCCTTGACCGGATCGACGAGGTTGTCGCCGTGATCAAGGCCTCCGGGAGCCCGCAGGAGGCCGCCGCAGCGTTGTGCAGCCGGTTCGGTCTGACCGATGTTCAGGCAAAGGCGATTCTCGACATGCGCCTCCAGAGGCTGACCGGACTTGAACGGGAGAAAATCGACGCGGAGTACACCGAGATCTCCGCCCTGATTCACAAGCTTCAGGGGATTCTCGATGACCCGCAGAAGGTCCTCGACGTGATCGTTGGGGAGCTGACCGAAATCCGGACCCGTTACGGGGATGAGCGTCGAACCGAAATCGTATTCAGCTCCGAGGAGATCGATATCGAGGATCTGATCGTCGAAGAGGACATGGTGGTCACCGTGTCCCATGCCGGCTACATCAAGCGGAACGCGGTCAGTCTTTACAAGAGTCAGCGCCGGGGGGGACGCGGCAAGATCGGCATGGGAACGAAGGAGGAGGATTTTGTGGAGCGGATTTTCATCGCCTCCACCCACCATTACGTCCTGATTTTCACCAGCCGGGGCCGTCTCTACTGGTTGAAGGTCTATCAGATCCCCCAGGCCGGGCGCGCCGCAAAGGGGAAGGCGATCGTCAATTTGATCAACCTGACCGAAGGGGAACGCGTGGCCGCCGTCCTTCCGGTGCGCGAGTTCTCCGGGGAGAAATCCGTGGTCATGGTCACCCGGAAGGGCACGATCAAGAAGACGGAGCTTTCGGCCTTTTCCAATCCCCGAGCCGGCGGGATCATCGCCATCTCCGTCGAGGAAGGGGACGAGCTGATCGACGTCCAACTGACCATCGGGAAGCAGGACATCTTCCTGGGCACCCGGAAGGGCAAAGCGATCCGTTTCAAGGAGGAGGGTGTGCGCGACATGGGCCGAACCGCCCGCGGCGTCCGGGGAATCCGGATGGCCCCTGAAGACCGGGTGATCGGGATGGAGATTCCGACCGAAGGGAATACCATCCTCACCGTTTCCGAAAAGGGTTACGGAAAGCGGACCGAAATTGAGGAGTACCGCCTCCAGACCCGCGGAGGAAAGGGAACGATCAACCTCCGGACCGTGCCCAAGGTGGGCGATGTGTCCGGCATCCTCCAGGTGACCGGCAGCGAAGATATCATGCTGATCAGCGATACGGGCAGGATCGTCCGGATGCGGTCGGAGGAGGTGCGCGTCATCCACCGGAGCACCCAGGGAGTTCGCCTGATCGATCTGGACGAAAACGAGAAACTCGTCGGCGTGGCCCGTGCCGAGCGTGAGGAGGAGAGGGAGAACGGCGCGGTGTCTGAAGATTTCATGGATCAATCAGGCCAGGAGCAAAAAAATCTTCCCGAGGTCGGTTCGGCAGAGGAAGGGGAATGAGCAAGCCCCGACTCCGCAGGGAGAATCGATTGTTGCAGGGGACCACTCCTATTTTCCGGTGAGGAACCTGCGGATATCCTTCCCCAACTGCCGGAGGGTCTCGGCGGTCCTTTTGCCGGTCTCCCGGAACCAGTCGCCGATAGCCCGGCTCTGCTTTTGAGCCTTGCGCCTGGTTTCGGTCAGCCCGTCTTTGACCTCCCGAGAGACCTGCGCGGCTTCCCCTTTGATCTTTTCGCCGACCTCTTTGGACCCTTCTTTGAGGGCCTGCCCGGTCTCCCGTCCTTTTTCCGCGATCTCCCGTCCGGCCTCCTTTGCCCCCTGTCCTACCTCTTTTGCCCCCTCTCGGATCCCTTTCCCGACCTCCCGTGCCCCCTCCCGAATGCCGCTGTCGGCGGCCGGGGACGGGACAGCCCAGACGAGCAACACCATCAGGATCATGACTACCGTTCGCATATCCGCCCTCGTTTTCGGTCTATCGCTTTTCAGCGGTTTGCCGGCAGTCTGGATACCGTATCTGCCATTCGCCGTTCGGCATGCGGGTTTCGGCGAATGCAGAACTGCCCTTGGTCCACCATACCCACTCCCGGTCGTCCGTGTAGCGCACGCCCGAGGCGGACAGGGCCCGGGGCAGCGTCACCACTGTACCTTCAGGCAACTGCACTTTGACAAAATCGAGGCTGTTGTCCGAGAGCGAGTAATAGGTGGCGACGATTCCGGATCCGTCCCCGCAGTGGTAAGCGACACGCTCACCGGGGCGGACGGTCAGCTGGTTCGATACGGTTGCAGCACAGCCGGCCAGAAGCAGCACGCTGCAAAAAGCAATGATTCTCAACATCTTCTGGTCCCCTGTTCAGATCTCCGGCGATCAATTCTCCGGGCCGCGCCTCCAGACTGTCGGTGTCCGAAGGGGTCCGGACGGCCAAATTCCAACAGGGGAAATGCTACAACGAGCGATGAAAATGTCAACCTCTCTTTTTGAGGAGTGGTTTTCGAACCGGATTCTCCGGCCTATTGCCTTGACAGATTCCTCTTTTGCCGTTTACACTTCTCCGGCCGGATGATACATCCAATCAAAAACGCGGTCATTTCGAAACGGCACCATCCGTCATTGATGCGTCACCCTGAAGGAGGAAGAGATGAAAATCAAAGCCTTTGACCTGTACCACGTATCGGTGCCCCTGCGGGCGACCTTCTGGCCGACCTGGATCCCCGGCTATCCGCAGACGCACAACCGGTTCACGCTGATCCGGATCGTCACGGACGAGGGGATCGAGGGGTTCTCCGCCGGCTCCGCGATGGGGAAGGAACGGGAGGGGTTGGGAGACCTGCTCGGCGGATACCTCATGGGGGCCGATCCGACGGACATCGCAGGCATCCAGGCCCTGCTGAAGCAGGCGGGCATCTTGGGGTGGCGCAACTTCTGGATCGAACCGGCCTGCTGGGACATCCTCGGCAAGAAGGAGGGGAGACCGGTCTACGAACTCCTCGGCGGCAAGGCCCGCCCGGTGGAGGTCTACTGTTCCACCGGCGAGATGCATCCCCCGGAGAAACGGGTGGAGGAGCTCCTCGCCCAGAAGGCAAAAGGGTTCAAGACGGCCAAGCTCCGGGTGAAAAACCGGGATCTCCGGGAAGACATCCGGCATATCGAGGTGATCCGCAAGGGGGTCGGCGAAGCCCTCCGTCTGGGCGTGGATGCGAACCAGGGGTGGCTCGTCACCATCGTGGACAAGACACCGGCCTGGGACCTCGAACGGGCATCGGAATTCGCTCGCGCCTGCCGCGACAACGGCATGGCCTGGCTCGAGGAGCCTCTCGATTCACGGGACTATGACGGCAACGCCGCGCTGAGGAGGCTGGGGTATCTCCCGCTGTCCGGCGCCGAGCTCAACTACGGCTGGGACGAGATCAAGATCATGCTGGAAAAGGACTGTTTCGACATCTACCAGCCCGATGCCACCTTTGCCGGCGGCATCGCACAGGTGCGGCAGGTCCTGGACGCCTGCCGCAAGAAGGGCCGCTCCTTTTCCCCGCACACCTGGACCAACGGCATCGGCTTTTACATCAACTGGAACATGGTCCTTGCAGATCCGGACAACCGCCTGCCGCTGGAGTATCCTCTCGAAGAACCGTCGTGGATCCCGGAATTTCGCGAGGGAATCATTGCGCCCATCCTCCCCGACCGGGATGCCGTTCTCCACCCCTTTACCGCCCCCGGGCTCGGGTTTGCGATTGACGAAAGCCTGCTCCGGAAATACGGGACCCGCTTCTACCACATGACCGAGACCCGCCTGAAGTTCAAGGTCATCCGCGAGAAGGGCCTGAAGGAGGCGCTTGCGCTGAAAAAACGCAAGGAAGGCACACAGAGCTGATTTTACGGAGGATAAAGAACAGGATACAATCTGGAAGACGGTTTATAAAAAATCCGAAGAGAAAAGACAGACAAGGGGAATCATCCGCGAAGGGGAGGAGGGTGCAGGAACCTTGCGGATGATCCCCCCGTTATTGTCGTTGCGGGGCCGCCGCGCCGCGGCAGCCACTGTCAGGGGATCGGATAGTTCGGGATTACCATCTGCCTCCGAACCCGGGTTTGCCGCCGAAACAGCCCGCCCCACCCAGATCTCTGGGGCCGAATCCGTGCCGGGGACCCATGGCCCGTCTGTGTTTCTGGCCAGGGCCGAATCCGCGATCCGCACGATCGGAAGCGATCTTCTCCCGCTGCTCCGGCGTGAGCACCTTCAAGGATTCGAGGCGGAAGGCGGTCCTCTTGTCCTGGATCTGATCCCGGAGCTCGCTCATCTCTTTCTGGGCCGCCTTGATCTTTCCCTCATCCGGGTTGGGGTTCAGCCAGAGTTTCC
The DNA here is from genome assembly GCA_040765725.1 of Syntrophales bacterium. GTDB lineage: Bacteria > Desulfobacterota > Syntrophia > Syntrophales > UBA5619 > UBA5619. The sequence continues at coordinate 50,222 of JAXGRQ010000006.1, read as the reverse complement.
GGATCTCGTCCCTCTTGGAAAACATCTTATCCCGAAGGTTTTTCATGTCTTTCCAGTGGGTTTCCTGCATTTCCTTGATTTTTGTCTTCTGTTCCGCCGTCAGGGTCAGACCGGCCGGTCCCTGAAAATCACCCCGTCCGCACGGACCGTACCCCGGACCCCTTCCCCCGCCGAATGCAAATGCCGAGGTTGCAACCGCCGCCACAAAGAGGACGGCCATCAATGTTCCTATTCCTTTTTTCATTTTGATTCTCCTTGAATTGATCTCTGTTCTTGATCCATTTGAAGCCCGATGTCCGGGATTCGCCGTTTCCGTTTGGCTACTCATTACAGCAACAGCCGTGCCAGAACAGCTTAAGATTCTAACATCTCGATTTCATGTGTCTACTATCATTTCCCCCGGGAAAATCCATTCCCCCTGCCGAACGGATATAAAAAAAGTGGATCGCAAGTATCCACCTGTGGTATCCAGATGGTCAACAAGTATCCGGAGTAAGGCGGCGGATGATGAATGGAAAGCCGAATGTATGGAAACGACTCTGGGCGGTGACCCCGCCCTGGCTGATCATCGGGGCGGTCATGGTCCTCGTCCCGGTTTTCAGTTTTCTGACCCTGGTGAACATCGACCGGCAGAAGGAGCAGGCGATCCGTCTCCTTGTGGAGAAGGGGACGACCCTGATCCGTTCGTTTGAGGCCGGCGCCCGAACGGGGATCGGTCTGCGCTGGGGGGATTTTCAGTTTCAGAAACTCCTCATGGAAACGGCGGAGCAGCCGGACATCGACTACCTGATCGTGACCGATTCGCAGGGAACGATCCTGGCCGACAGCGACCCCTTGCGAATCGGAATGGTTTACGGTCAGGACCTCGACCTGCTGAAGATCGCCGGTTCCGAATCCGTTGCCTGGCGTCAGGTCCCCAACAGTGAAGGGGCGGACAGCTTCGAGGTTTACCGCCGGTTCTCGCCGACGCAGGAGCCCGGTCCGGGGCTTGCCGGGCCATTCCAGGGGAGCGGCCCTCGGAATATACTGATTCCGTCGGAAGGGGAGAGAGCGGTTCCGCCGGGCCGGGTCATCTTCATCGGCCTGGATATGGGGCCGATCAACGCCGCGCATGAGCAGGACAGGCGTCATACGATCTGGAGGACCATCTTCTTTCTGCTGATCGGCTGCGCGGGGATCATCTCGCTGTTGTTCATACAGGGTTACAGAGCGGCAAGGAGCTCCCTCTCGCGAATCAAGGCCTTCTCCGACAGCCTTGTGGAGAACATGCCGATCGGTCTCGTAGCCACCGACGCCGGGGGCAGGCTCAGTGCGTTTAACCAGACGGCGGAAAAGATCCTCAACCGCTCGGCCCGTGAGGCTCTCGGGAAGCCGGCGGAGGCGGCCCTTCCGGAGAGCTGCCGGGACCTTTTCCGGATACTTTCCGAGAAAAACCGGGTGATCGAACGGGAAATCGATTGTGCCGTAGAGGAAGACCGGACCATCCCGCTCGATGTGATCGCGACAACGCTCCGCGAGGAGAATGGCGCCTTTGCCGGTCATGTGATCCTCTTTCGGGACATGACGGAAGTGAGGCGCCTGGAGGAGGAGATCGCCCGGAGCCGGCGTTTGGCCTCCCTGGGGCGTCTGGCTGCCGGTGTGGCCCATGAGATCCGGAATCCATTGAGCTCGATCAAAGGATTTGCCACCTGGTTCCGGGATCGCTACCGGGAAAATCCCGAAGACCGGGAGACGGCGGAGGTGATGATCCGCGAGGTGGATCGGCTGAACCGCGTCATCACACAGCTCCTCGAATTTGCCCGGCCGCTGAAGATGGATCTTGTTCCGGCGCCGCTTCCCGCGGTGATCCGTCATGCCCTCCGTACGATCGAGGGCGATGCGCGCGCCCGAGGGATCGTCGTCGAAGCGGACCTCCCGCAGGATATCGGGGAGATCCCGTTGGATGCCGACCGGATAACACAGGTTTTCCTGAACCTGTTCCAGAACGCGATTGCGGCGATGGCAACAGGGGGCATCCTTCGCGTCAGGCTCGACAGGCAAGACGCGCAAACCGTCGGGATCACGGTTGCCGATACGGGCATCGGCATCACGCAAGAGGATCTCCCTCGGGTATTCGACCCCTATTTCACGACCCGTCCATCCGGAACGGGACTTGGACTGGCGATCGTCCAGAAGATCGTGGAGGGACACGGCGGCGAGGTCCGTCTGGAAAGTGAACCGGGCAGAGGAACGACGGCAACTGTTTTGCTGCCCGGATAAAGAGAAGACGTAAGGAGCGAGGAATCCATGAAGGAAAAAAATTCGATCCTGGTTGCGGATGACGACCTTGCGCACCGAACGATGCTGCGAAAACTCCTTTCGGGTTGGGGATACGCGGTCGAGGAGGCGGACGATGGCGAAACAGCCGTCTCGGCGGCGCAGAGACAACCGTTCGACCTGATCCTGATGGATATCCGGATGATCAAGGTTTCGGGCCTCACGGCGCTGGCCGAAATCAAGTCGTTCAATCCGGCTATCCCCATCGTGATCATGACCGCCTACGCCTCCGTGGAGACGGCCGTGGAGGCGCTCAAGAAAGGCGCGTATGATTACCTGACCAAGCCGCTCGATTTCGACGAGCTCCGGCGGACAATAGAGCGGTCAATGGAGCACAGCCGTCTCAAGGTGGAGAATCGACTCCTCAAGGAGAGTCTCGCCGACCGATTCGACAGGCAAAACCTGATCGGCCGCTCCCAAGCGATGACGCGCCTGATCGAGACCGCGGTTCAGGTCGCGCCGTCGGAGGCGACGGTTCTGATCACCGGCGAATCCGGCACCGGCAAGGAGATGATTGCCGGGCTGATCCACTTCAACAGCCTGCGGAAGGAGCGCCCCTTTATCAAGTTCAACTGCGCGGCGATCGCGGAAACCCTCTTGGAATCGGAACTTTTCGGCCACGAAAAGGGGTCGTTCACCGGGGCCGACCGGAGAAAGGAGGGAAAGTTCCGTCAGGCCGACGGCGGCAGCCTTTTCCTCGACGAGGTCAGCGAGATGTCGCTCGGGATGCAGGTGAAACTTTTGCGCGTCCTCCAGGAACGCGAGATCACGCGTGTCGGCGGCGAGGAGGTGATCAAGGTAGACGTGCGGCTCATCGCCGCGACGAACCGGGTTCTGCTGCGGGAGATTTCCGCCGGACGCTTTCGCGAGGACCTCTTCTACCGTCTGAACGTCGTTACGCTCCGGCTTCCGCCGCTGCGGGAGAGGGTCGAGGACATTCCGCTCCTGGCCCAAGAGTTTCTCGCCCGATTTACCGAAAAGAACCGCAAATCGATCCGGGGGTTCACGCCGCAGGCCATGGATCGCCTGCTTCGCCATCCGTGGCCGGGAAACGTCCGGGAATTGATGAACGCCGTGGAACGTGGAGTGGTCCTCTCCCGGGGGGATTATCTCGCGGAAGAGGAACTGGCTCTTTTGCTGCCCGGTGGGGAAGCCGCAGGGGGGTCAACAATCAGCCCGGACACAACGGCCGCCACCGGGTCGATGACCGCCCCAAGCGGCAAGGCGTTTGTCGGACGGACAGGCAACCGCGCGCCGTCCATCCGAGAGGCCGCGGATCCGGTGACCGGTATTCCGGTTGAAAGGGAATCGTTGCAGAGAGTGGCTCAAAACGAAACGGCCGTTCCGGGCGCCGGTGCCAAATCGCTCGAGGAGGTGGAACGGGAAACGATTCTCCGGATGCTGGCCGCTGTCGGCGGCAACAAGAGCGAGGCCGCCCGGCGTCTGGGCATCACCCGCCGGACCCTCCATCAGAAGCTGAAGAAATACGGTGCTATGTGATTTTTCGAACGGACGCCGACCTTTCCCGGAAATCCCAGCTATTCCTGCTTTCGCTGTTGACCGGTCTCTTTTACATCAACATGCTGTTGCGGGTTGTTCTGTCGCCGCTTCTCCCGCTGATCGAAAAGGATCTCGGGCTGACCCACTCCGGCGCGGGCAGCTTCTTCATGATGATCGCGATGGGGTACGCGACCGGCCTCTTCGGGTCGGGATTCGTCTCGGCGCGCCTTTCGCACCGTTGGACGATCGTCATCGCCTCCGTTGCCGGCGGCTGCATCTTCGGCCTGATTGCGGTGAGTCAAGCCCTCTGGGCCATCCGGCTTGGACTCGTGTTTTTGGGAGTCGCCTCCGGTCTCTACCTCCCTTCGGGAATGACCACGATTACCGCCGCAATCCGCCCCGACCACTGGGGAAAGGCGATCGCCTTTCATGAGTTCGCCCCGACACTGGCGTTCATCTCCGCGCCGTTGATCGTCGAGGGCCTTCTTCTTTTTTGCCGCTGGCAGGAAATCCTCATCCTGATCGGCGCGAGTTCCGTTTGCCTGGGGCTGGTTTTCTTCCGCCTGGCCCCGGGCAAGGATTTTTCAGGGGAGGCGCCGACGCTCGACAACATCCGTCTGCTGATCGGGAAACCGGCTTTCTGGATCATGGTCATTCTCTTCTCTTTGTCCATCAGTTCCACGATGGGCTTGTACAGCATGATGCCGCTCTATCTCGTTGCGGAGAGGGGGATCGACCGGGAAACCGCCAACATGCTGGTCGGGCTGTCGCGGGTCTCTCTGCTCTTCATGGGTCTCGTCGCCGGCTGGATCTCCGACCGCATCGGTCCGAAACCGACGATCACCGCCGTGATCCTGTTCAACGGCCTGATGACGATTCTACTCGGGCTGCTGCCCGGCCGCTGGGTGCTGCTGATGGTGTTTCTTCAGCCGACGTTGACGGGATGCTTCTTCCCGGCGGGGTTTATGATCCTTTCCCAAATCGTTCCATCGCATTCCCGGAACCTTTCCGTCTCGCTGACGATGTTCATCGCCTATCTCATCGGCGCCGGTTTTGCCCCGATGCTGTTCGGGGTATTTGGAGACAGGGGGGCCTTCGGGACCTCGTTCATTCTCGCGGGAGGTCTGATGCTGCTGAGTGTGCTGCTTTTGCCCCGGCTGATCCTGCGGGAGGAGTCCAAGAACTGATGCCTTCAGGCTCGGATCCGAGCAAAGAGACACAAACCGTTCTGCTTTTGCCGGGTAATCCGCGCCTCCCGTTCCAGCTCGAGCAGGTGCACGTAGGTCTCGTTCAGCGCAAGGAGTCTGTCGAACGGGGACCGGATGCTTCCGAAGATGAAGCGGGAAACCATGATGCCGGTTTGCGGTTTTTCCGCCAGGGCCTGAAGGGCAAGGTCCGATCTTTCGCGATGGTGATCGCGCATCTCCGCGACCCGTCTCTTCAGATCGGCAAACGGCTGTCCGTGCGCCGGATATACCGAGTTTACGGGAAGGTCCTCGACGCGTGCGAGGGAAGAGAGAAAACTCGCCAGCGGGCAGAAATCGGGGGCGGCAAGATCGGGACTGAGATTCGGCGTAATATGCGGAAGGATGTGGTCGCCGGCGATCAGAAAGCGCTCGTCCGGCAAGTAAAACGAGAGGTGACCGCGGCTGTGCCCCGGCGTGGCGATGGCGGTTGCCCTCCGGTTTCCGATGGAGAGCCGATCGCCGTCGGAAAGAAATCCTTCAGCATCAAACGGGGTTGAGGCGGACTTGAATAGGGAAAAGGCCCGAACGACGCTGTCGATCGTCTCCCGGTCGAGGCCGTGCAAAAGTGCGAAGGCCGTCAGGGTTGAGATCCGATCCTCCTGCCGGGCCATTGCCCGGAGCGTCCCTTCCTCGATTTCCGAAAGGTGAACGGGCGCGCCGGAACGGCCCGCGATGACGCCGGCCAGGCCGCAGTGGTCCATGTGAAAGTGGGTGATCAGGATCCGGCCGCAATCCTCGACCCTCAGCCCGATCTCTGCGAGAGAGGCCTCCAGCGCAGGCAGAACCCCGGGCAGGTTGGGGCCGGTGTCGATGAGCGTAAAGCCTTTCCCTTCCGGAAACACAAAAATGTTCACATGTTTCAAACGAAACGGCATGGGAAGGGTGATCATGAAGATCCCTTCCGTGATCTTACGGACGCCGATTTTCAACGGATTCTCCTTGATGACCCATCTGTCATTTCTTTTCGCCTGCCGACGGGGGCGTGGCGGTCACGGTAAAGATGTCGTTTGCGAAACCCGCAAATTCAACATAGCTGCCCTTGGCGGCATACATATCCCCCGTATCCAGGGCGCTGTCGTATGTGGCGCTTCCGTCGGAAGAAAAAACAATGATTCTTCCCCGTTTCGGTTTTGTAAAACGCAGGACCAAGCCTTCCTTTGCCGTCAGCCACTCGTTGTATCCGTCGGCTCCTATTTTTACAGAAATTTCTCCGGCTTTCAACACGGCGGCGGACTTCGCCGGGCTATACAACAAGTCCGAAATCCACGCCCACATGGCCCCGTCCTTTTCGAAAAGGGTCAGTTCCGTCTGGTCGCGGATCGCGTCGAACGGCATGCCCGCGAGCAGAGGGGAATCGATCCTCTTGACACCCCTAAAAACCACATAGCCAGGCAGGTCCCCGAATAAATGGGATTTGGAGAAATGAGATTCCGCGGCGATGATTCCTTCCCAAGGAGAGACATTGCGCCGCAGCCATACCATTCCGTCCATAGGGATTTGCAAGCTTTTCGGCGTTTCGATGGGTCTTACTTTCTGCATGGCGATGATATCGATCCCGATCCCGGACGGTGAATTGACCCAGTAGCTTTCCCCGTCCGTGCGGGCAAAGTAGGAACGGTTGCCTTCCATGTCGTAATAATAGCCGTTGTTGTAAACCAATGTGACGGCCGGTTTTTTCTCCTGTCCGTCGAAAATAGATAAATGGACGCTATTCCTGTCCGTATCGAACAGGATCTGGCCCAGTTTCGCGTCGTCGGCATAATAGCCGCCGAAGGAGGCGTGGTCATCCGGAAATTTCTGAGCTTCCGGTGGTATCCGGACGGTTTTCCCCTCTTTTGGAACGAGCCTTTTCTCAACCAGTACCGCATGGAGAACCTCCAGCGCTATTTTCATCGCGCCGCTCTCCGTTCCGGCGGCAATGACGGCCACCGATATTCTCCTTTCGGGAACCGTAAAAACCATCGAGGAATAATTTCCGGTGCCGCCGCTCTTTCCCAGCACCTGAATTCCGACCTGATCATAACGCGGAAGACCCGTAAGGTCCCAGCCCAGCCCGAATGAAAAGGTCGGATTTCTGAGCCGTCCCTGAAACGCCGAAGGCTGCGCTTTTTTCATTTCGGCGAGAGATGCCTTCTTCAGGAGGTTGCCCGCCGCGGAAAAGGCATCCGCGAAACGGCAAAGCTCCTCTGCGGTGGACGACAACCCTCCGGCGCCCAGGATGGAAAGCGTTTCAGGCGGATGCTTTTTCCCGGTTTTCGGGTCGTAGTAGGACGCCATCGGTTTCCCTCTGATCTTTCCGACACCCATGCCGGTGTTTTTCAGGCCCAGCGGCTTGAAGATCCTCCGATTCAGGAAGTCGATGTATCTCCGGCCGCCGACACGCTCCACGATCATTTCCGCCAGCGTAAAGCCGTCGTTGCAGTATACGGCCATCGCCCCCGGATCGTGCTTGAGATGGGAGCGGGCCAGCGTTTCGATCGTTTCTTGCTTGATACGGTCATCGTATTCGAACCCGAAGGAATTCGAACCTTCGGTCCCCGGCAGGCCCGATGTGTGGTTCAGGGCCATTCTCACGGTGATCTTCTTGTACCGATCGTCGGCCATCCTGAATTCCGGAAGGTAGTCCATGACCGGCTTATCGAGCGAGACCTTGCCCTCGTCGACCAGCAGCATGATCGCCGTCGCTGCGTACACCTTGCTGATGGAGCCGATATTGAAGAGCGTGGCTCTTTGAACGGGAATGCCTTTTTCACGATCGGCCATGCCGAAGCCTTCCGCATAAACGACCCTGCCGTTAACCATGACGGCGGCAGTGGCGCTCCCGCATTTGCCGCTGTTTATGGCCTGCCAGATCTCGCTTCGGGCAGTGGACATTGCGATTTCGTAAGGATTTCCGCTCGGAGCACCTCGGCTGATGCAACGGAAGCCATGAGCAGGCAGAAGAGAAGAAGCAGCAACCTCTCTTTTGATTTTTGACATGCCCCCCCATTTTCCATCTTGTCTGATCAGATAACGGACTTTTCACGGCGACGGATCCCCGAAGTCCATGGTGTAATTTCCTCCCGTCGGCACATTGTCCACCGTGCAACTGACATTGGCATGCTTGTCGTCCGGTCCACTCTTGCATTCGTTCGCATTGTAACACTGGGCGCCACAGGGTTTGTCTTTCGATTTCGTTCAGGGGCAATAGTCCCATAGAGGCGGCACGGAACCGGTTGCGACACACTGCAGCCCAAAGGAAAAACCCCGAAGGCGTCGTGATGTCCGGTCGCCTTCGTCACATGTTTGGTTTCCAGACCTTTTGACGACTTGATCTGCATGGAATAATTGAACCCGTTTACCAGGAGAGGTCAAAAATATCATGCGTTGGGTTGTCTTTTGGACTGATGTTGATCTCGAACATCGTCTCACGTCGGGCAGGACCCCATCGGTTCGTGGTCAGGCCGCCGGAGATGTTGATCCACCTTGTTGAGATTCAGCGTTTTGCTTTTCCCGGCGGGGATGGCCATACGACACATCTGTCTTGTCTGCGTGCGGGATCATAGCTGTTGTCGCAGCCTTGATTTTAAAGTACTCGAAGGTGTATATCCCCGTTCCCGTTTATGCCGCCTATCCATACGAAATATACCGTCACGTCTTTGCTTGCGCTGTTGTTCAGCGTCAGGGTGCAGGCGTAATCCGACACTTGAGGATCTGTCCCCCACGGAAAAACACCTCTTCACCGTCACTTCGGCCGTCTCCGTCCGTATCGGCGTGATACGGATTCGTGCCGTAGACCTGAGTTTCCACGATGTCTTCCAGGCTGTCGCCGTCGGTATCCCGACTGCCCCCATCGCCGCCGGAACATCCTGTGATCAGAAGAAACAGCCCAAGGAAAATCACACCGAGTTTCTCCGTCATGTCAATCCCTCCCTATAAAGTCTCAATGATCAAGCCCGATGGAATGAATAGACGACATACCGACGAGCGATATCCTTCGGATTCAGGGGAAAGTCCGAAGGGCGTGAGTGCTGTCCTTTTTGCCGGACGCCGCGGAAAATTTTGCCTGCTTCCGAAAGAGAGCGGGAATCAACCCCGTCCAAGGAGGGGTGCAGACGGACTTGTAGTAGTCCCCCTGCCGGCACACATTGTCCCAGCCGGACAGGGGCGGGAGCGCACGCAGCAGCGTTGGGTGACACATCCGGTATGGCTGTTCGGTGCAATTGTAATCACGCAGGTGCCGTGATCCATCTTTGAGCTGACACTTGCGATTCTGCTTGTCTTCCTTCCCTTGCCGAAATAGGCATCCTGGACGGTGAACTCGCAGTTCGCGGTGAATATGAACTGATCCCCCAGTTGTCCGGATTTTGCGGGGGCCCTTCTGAATGGGAATGTCCGGTTCTCGGGCCCAATACCAGAGATTCACCTGAATCCCGAGTCCGCCGATGGCCGCCAGGTTGAGCCGGTAAGTCGGGCTGATTCCCGCGGGAATTTCGATCTGACCCGCCGGATCCGATCCCTTCGGCGTGAATATCGTCACGACTCCGTTTTCGCTCACCGGGCAGATGCTGACGCTGCTTTTGATTTCGTTGTTGATTCTGAAAGACCCGGGAATCCCTCCGCCCCATCGGGGATCTGATCGCCATCCGTATCGGGTTCCTGGGATCGGTCCCGTAAACGGATGCCTCCTCTCCGTCATTCAGGCCGTCGCTATCCGTATCGGCCAGGTTTGGGTCGGTGCCGTAGGTTTTGGATCTCATCCGTGTCGCTCAAGCCGTCACTGTCCGAATCCCTTGCGTCCCCATGACCGCAGGCATATACGGAGAGCAGGATGAGAAAGCCCAAAGAGTATGATGGGGAACCTTTTTTTAATGGCATACCTCCCCGGCAACGCCATGCTTATGGATCGGACCTTGTTTCGGCGTGCCGAGGGTACGGAAGAGCACGTCTTTTGTGTCAAAGAAAATCTTATCATTTCCCGCCGTCGAATCTCACAACATCGAATCTCCTGTTAGCAAAAAAATCAAAACCGGACTGTCTTAAGAATCAAAACCGGACTCTTCCATGATGGGATGAACACGGCGAATTCATACTATCAGGAGGATTGATATGACCAAACAAGTGCACAACAGACTGGCGGCAGTTCAAGTTGAGGCTATACTGAATCGATATGTGAACAAAGACCTCTCTGCGGTTCAAGCTATGGATATGTTGGGGCTTGGTCGGAGCCGTTTTTTTGAGTGGGTGAAACGGTACAAGTCCCGAAGTGGGGATTTCAGCACAGCCTATAGGAGAGAGGCGTGTAATCACAGGATCAGCAATGACTTGGAGGGATACATTGTAGGGAGAGTTAGAGACAGAAAAGAGCCTGATTGATGACCCGTCGATACCGGTGAGATTTTACAATTATAGCTTCATCAGGGATCAAATCATGAAGAAGTACCGCCAGGAGGTATCAGTGCCCACCATCATCGACAGGGCAAAAAAAACGGATTCTACCTTCAGAAGTCGGGAAGGAAACATCATGATCGTGAGGTAATCACCAACTATGCCGGCGAGTTGATTCAACACGACTCGTCCCATCACCGTTGGTCTCCGTATGTTAATGAGCGATGGTGTCTTATCACGAGCATCGACGATTACAGCCGTTACCTTCTCTATTCGGACCTCGTAGCACGGGAACACCGATGGAGTCATATTGAATCTCTGGAGGCGGTGTGGCTGCGACACGGCATACCTTTTTTTCTTATTATGTGGATAGCCACTCGATCTTCCGGTTTATCGAGAGACGAGATTCTGTCTGGAAGAAACAGTGCCTGAAAACCGACGAGGCAGATCCGCAATGGAAGCGGGTCATGAATGAATGCAGAGTGAAGGTGACCTATACATTGTCTCCACAAGCGAAAGGGAAGATCGAACGGCCGTTCCGGTGGCTTCAAGATAGAGTCATGCGGACCTGTGCCCGGGAAAGAAAACATCAGAACCGTTGACGCGGCGCGGGACGTGCTGCACTACGAAGTCCACCGCTACAACCAACATCAAATCCACAGCACTACAGGAGAGATCCCGATACTCAGGTTTGAGAGGGCCATCAAAGAAGGGCAGCATCTCTTCCGTCCCTTTAAGTGCCTCCCCCATTCGAATCCACAAAAGATATCTTCTGTATCAAAGAAGAGAGAACGGCGAACGCATACCGGAAAATCTCCATCGATGGCATTGAGCTGAGGGTCGCGGGCGTAGATCCCTATCAACGGGTGGAACTCAGGATGGTACCCAATAAGACTGCAAACCTCACTGAGATACGCTTCTGGTGCAACGACAAGCTGATAGATACTCAAAGATCAAGACCACCGATCTCAAGAGCCTCAACTACTGAGTCCGGTTTTGAATTTTTAAAGAAGTCCGGTTTTGATTCTTAAATGACACGCCGTCAGATCTCGCCCGAAAGGTCCGTAATTTGGGATAACGTCATACCCAATATCGGGGAATCGGCCCTGTCGATCGGTTTTCTGGGTATCAATCTCAGGAAAACGTCTTTTTTCTCTGCTTATGGCCGTTTATGAATTCATACCCAGGGTCCATCCATTGAAGGGAGAGACACGATGCAATGGAGAGGTCGTCGGGAAAGTGATAACGTCGAAGACCGCAGAGGGATGGGCATCCCTCGTGGCGCCAAGATCGGCGGTGCGGGTGGCCTCGGCCTTGTGGCCATTGTATTGATCGGAATGTTTTTGGGGATCGATCCGACCGTTCTGCTGCAGTCCGTGTCGGAAATCCAGAGTCCCACCGTCTCCGTTGAACGAAGCCGGCCGGCCGAGAACGATGACCAGCGCAGGTTTGTCGCTGTCGTGCTGGCCGAAACCGAGGACGTCTGGCGCGAGGCCTTCCGAAAGATCGGGCAGACATACCAACCCCCCAGGCTGGTTCTTTTTTCCGGGGCTGTGGACTCGGCATGCGGAATGGCCGGTTCTGCAACGGGACCGTTTTATTGTCCGTCCGATTACAAGGTCTATCTGGATCTCAGTTTCTTCGAAGACCTGCAGACGCGGTTTGGAGCCTCGGGGGATTTTGCCCAGGCCTACGTCATCGCCCACGAGGTGGGACATCATGTGCAAACCCTCTTGGGAATTTCCGAAAAGGTTCGTGAACTCCAGTCACGGGTCGGCCCTACCGAAATGAACCAATTGTCCGTGAGGATGGAGTTGCAGGCTGATTGCCTCGCAGGGGTTTGGGCTCATCAGGCCCACAAGAGTCGTGAGCTTCTGGAGGCGGGGGATATCGAGGAAGGGCTGAACGCGGCCAGCTCGATCGGGGATGATCGGATACAAAGGAAAACCCAGGGCCGTGTCGTTCCGGACGCCTTTACCCATGGGAGTTCGGCGCAACGGGTTCGCTGGTTCAAGCTTGGGCTTGAGACCGGCAGCCTCCAGGCGTGTGACACCTTTAAAACGGATCGGCTGTGAGGTTTGAGTGCATCCGGCGAAACGACAAAGGTTTCAATGGAATACAACAGGAGGCAAGATATGGATCTTTTGGAAATGTTGCTGGGAAGCGGTCAGGCACGCGATGGGTTCCAGGATTTCCTGAAACGTTTCGAGGAGGGGCCTCCCTCGGAAGGCTATGAGGACGGGGAAGTACTGGACCGTTACGGAAAGGTGGCCCACAATGTATCTTCTTCGGACTACAGGCAGGCGGCAAGGGATGCCTTTGGTCGGCTCTCTCAGACCGATCGGGAGGAGTTCGGCCGCATGCTGGCAGGCCGGGCACAGAGTAAAGGGATTGACCTTTCCGCGATTGCCCCGGGCCGGGATCAGGATTTTGGCAATTTGGACTGGCTTTCGAACGTCACCGGTCAGATCCATGAGCAACCCGGTCTGCTGCGGGACCTTCTTGGCGGACTTGCCGGGGGCAGGGAAAACGTCCGTTCCGGGGGGATGTTGAGCAGCCCGCTCGCAAAGGCCGCTCTGGCCGGCATCACGGCCATGCTGGTGAAAAAGGTGCTGGGCGCCAGGTAATGACGATGAACGGCTGTCTTGAATATAATGGATATCAGGGTGGAAGGGAGGTGAGAAAAAGTGGCTGACGATCAGGGAAAGAAGTCCGCTGGGTCTGATCCGTACGATGCGACGCAATATCACGAAGTTGTAAAAGGGGACACGCTTTGGAAGATTGCGGAGCGGTACTATGGGGACGGGAGCCTGTACCCCAACATTTTCGAAGCGAATAAGGATATTCTGAAAGATCCCAACAAGATAAAAATCGGACAGAAACTGCGCATTCCATAAGGATCGGGAAGGGGCTTCCGGACAGAATGGTTTTTGATGACATGGATCTGGTCCAATAGGCAAGAAACGCAAAAATTCAAAAGGAGGGTTTATGAAAAGAAATTTCTTAGGCGTAGCCGTCACATTATTGGTCGGCATCGTCATGTTCGTAGCCTGTTCCAGCGACAAGGGACCGGCCGAACTGGCCATCAAGGCTGCCGAGGAGGCCATCAACGCATCCAAGGCGGAAGCGGTGAAATATGTGCCGGATGAGGTTAAATCGGTGGAGAGCGCGCTGGCGGCGGTGAAGGATAAATTTGCCAATAAGGATTACAAGGCCGCGATCACGGAAGCGCAAGCGCTGACCGACAAGGCGAAAGGCCTGCTGGACGCGGCCAAGGCGAAGAAGGAAGAACTGACCAAGAGCTGGACCGATCTGAGTGAGGGAGTTCCAAAGATGGTGGAGGCCATCCAGAGCCGGGTGGACATCCTATCCAAATCCAAAAAGCTTCCCGCCAACCTCACGGCCGAGAAGTTCACAGAGGTCAAATCCGGACTTGCGGCTGCCAAGGAGGAATGGGGCAAAGCGTTGGAAAGCTTCAAGGCAGGGAATATCGCCGAAGCCATCTCCGCGGCGAACTCCGTTAAAGGCAAGGCTGCATCTGCGATGGAAGGACTTGGGATGCCTGTCCCCGCCGGTGCCAAGTCGTAAAAATGCAATCCGTAACGGGGGACATATCCTGAATGGACGATTTTCTTCGAAAATTCGGATATGTCCCTCAAAGTCTATAGGCCCGTCGGCAGGATGTTGCAGGGTATTCCAACCGATGTTGGCTGCTGTGACGATCCCGATCCCCGCGGGGATCGGCGCCGTATCAGATATGCCCGAAGGAAGACTGTCCTCGTTTCTTGCCCCGGCAAGATCTATTGCGGCAAGGGCAAGAGTAATCATTGACAGAAACCGGCAGTTATTATATGATCCCAATCGAAAAAGGACCATTTTGAAATCTCCCATCAGCATCCTGGAAAGCGGGATCTGTCTGGGTGGGATACCGAAGACCAATTTGAAAGGAGATCAAGATGAAACGATGGTTTGTTGTGATAACGGCAATACTTTTTCTGGCCGGTTGCGGCGCTGCGGCCCGGGAGTCCGGGTTTTATGAACACGACACCCTTTATAAGAGCTGGAGCCACCTGAAGTTCAGCAACTGTGGATACAAGAGCGTAAGTCAGAAGGATGTCGAAAAGACGAAGGCCCAGAATTGGTGGGGGATCACGGTAGAGGGAACCAAGTAGCATAACCTCTTATGCGGGAGTCCGGACGACATCCCTTCAACGGGATGGTGTCCGGCCCCGTCAGCAGTCTATTCCATTACAGATCTTCGATTTTACGCGATCGATGCGGGCCGCTGTCTAAAAATGCTCCGCAGGTGTGATTCTTCATATTCCCGATCAAAATACCTACAAATGTATTTTCCCTGCCGGCAGCCTTCCGGCACTGCTCGTCCGGATATCCCAGCGCAATAACGGAAGAGATGTTTTCGTTGTCGACGACCGCTTTCTTTCCCTGCGTCGACAGGGTCCCTGACGGACAAACCTTTACGCATAAACCGTGTCCGATGCACTTCTCGGCATCGGTGACTGTTGAAACGGTTTAATCGATGATTCACTTGCCTGTTGGATGATGAGGCGTTTTGCCTGTTGGATTACGAACGTACGATTCCCCTGAGCACGGAAGAGGGCTTGAAGGTGACCACCCTTCTCGCATCGATCATCAACGCCTCGCCTGTTTTCGGGTTTCGTCCTTTCCGTTCCCTCTTGCTTTTGACGCTCCATTTCCCGAATCCGGAGATCATTACGTCATGCCCCTGGTTTAGTTCATCCTTGATGATGTCGAAGATGCTTTCGACGATGCCGATGCAGTCTTTCTTGGGGATACCGATTGCATCGTAAATGGAATTGACGATGTTTATCTTTGTCAAGCTCATGATGGCTCTCCTTCGTTGAAGGTTTTTAAAAGTGTTCCCAGCAAATGAAGACGGGAAACGCCTCAGTCGATGGCCAATTTACCGGCCTTTCCCCGATTCTCTTTTTTCTGTTCGTGTATCAGGATGGTCACGGTTTGCGGTTCGACTCGAAAATTTTTGCAGACGGCCTCAGTGATGTCCTTCACAAGCGCTCGTTTCTGTTCGACCGTTCTCCTTCGTCCGCTTCAACGATTACGATCGGCATTTTTATCCTCCTGAGTGGATTGATTGGGTTGGAATATTCCTTTCACGGTTTTGCTTTTCGGGCGTTGCGCGCTGATGCCAGCTTTTCCGCCAATCCCCTGTCCAGAGCCATCTGACGCCGTTTTTCCACGTATTGTCTGGCTGCCAACGGCTGGTCTTTGGGAATCTGGAATAGTTTCCTGTATTGGCCGGGCTTCAAATCATGCGCCGAAGCGAGATGGCGTTTCAGTGTAACCATTCCCGTCTTTCCGCAAACCATGCAGGCAACCTGGTCCGGCTGGAAGGCATCCTCCATGGCCATTGCCGGTGCCGGAGGGATAACCGGTTTTTTCTTTCCAGCCCCGGTGATTTTCTGATCCGGCGTTTCAATGGTTGTGTTCTTTCCGCCCCCGGCCAGCTCTTCCAGTGTCGCATAGACCTGTTTCAGTTCTTTTAGAAGGTCCTTTGACGACATTTCGGTTACGGAAACATGGGCAATCACAATGTCTGCCGTCAAATCGAGTATCTCATTAGCCATGATCCAAGCCCTCCAAATCAATCTTCCGATACTTGCCGAGTTTTTGTTCTTATAGCTTTATGATCCATCCGTTGCAATGTCGGATGACCTCCGACAGACCCTGAATGCATAAAGATAGGAATGGATGAACATGCAGGGTTATCATGACAAAGAATAATGATGTATTGTTTATAAACCCCTGCATCAAAAAGTCAAGCCCGGGATTTCCAGTATGGGATTTCCAGCATATGGACTGGCAAAAAGAGGGTCAGTCGGTACAACTGGATGGGTCTCATTCATGGAAAATGGATCCGCTATGATGTAGACTACACATCAGGTTGCAAGCCGCTGTTCAATCAATGTAAGGTTTATCAGCAAAGGGGGAGATGAGATGATCCCGAACAAGACAGCCTTGTTTTTTATCCCGGCGGTAGCGGTTGGCGCAATCGGGGGAATCCAGGCAATGTCAGGCCTGGAGTTTTGGGATACGTTTGGATTTACGTATTCCATGTTCTTTTTCGTCTACGTTGCCGCCTATGTCCACGGCGGTAACGATTACCGTTTATTCATTGAGGCCAACAAGGAAAAGAAACCCGATTATTCCAAATGGACCGACGCACAAAAGCTCGATGCAGTCCGGGATTTGCTGTTGCAGTGCAGGTCTGGGGAAGGATCCGTTGCGGACGTCCTTCCGGAAAGTGTGAACCGCGAGAAAAATGATTTACCGCAGAGCGAAACGGGGGCCTATTTTCCGTAAAGTAGTGAATCCAGAAAGGAATCGCACCATGGGATTCCTCTTTTTCCCAAGGCCGATCAGCTCATTGCTGAACTCTAACCCTGAAAATCATACATTTCCGCAGGCGGGTTATTTGAAATCTTCCATGACATGGATGTGATTTTTCTCAGACCTATCATAGGTATCGAGATCGGGCGTATCAATCCGCACGGTACCGTCATCGTTCATCAACAGGGAAGTCCGGGCCGAGAGGATTGAGTACCAGACCCCTATCGGTTTCCCATGGGGATCCGTCATCTCGAAGCCGTATTGAAACATGCCCAGTTCACCGGCTTTGTTTTTCATGCCTTCGACGATTTCCTTCATTCTGGCCGAGGAAATCACGGCCTCGCGCCACAGGGTCGAAGGGTCGAGCCGGTAATCTCTGTGCAGTCCCATGAGTGCGTTGGGGTTGAGGTCCGGCCCGCTGATGTAATATCGGAGTGCAGGATCGATCCGGTAGCCTTCCAATACCCTTGTCACTTCCTCGTTGGGGCTGATCCGGCCGTAAGTCCCAAACAGAGAAACAGAACATGACACCATGCTCAGACACAGGATCAGGATCAGATAAAAACCGAAATTTTTTCTCCAGCTCATCTTCCTGCCTCCCGAAAAAATGAAGAAAGGGGAACCATGTTTTTTGACCTTCGTGAAACCCTTAGGAAGGCATCGCTTTTTCGTGGAATCAGTATAGCTCATCTTCTGCCGTTGCTAAAAATAGTTTTGCTATTGGGAGAATCGCCACAAGATGTCGTTACCGATCATCCTATTCGAGATCATTCGGACTGTTCAAAAACAATTGAACTATTACAGTAAGTTACAATAGCCACCTATCAAACTACTTAAGAAGAGAAGTCTCGCATACTCAACCTACACGTCCACGACTTCGCATCAGAAATGAGATTGAAGATTACGGTTCAAAAGTAGTTTCCACTCTTCAGTCAGGTGGGGCCGGCCTTGTCTTTACAGGGGATCACCAAGACAGGGATCGGACTACGTCGGATGACCTTTTCAGCTACGCTGCCAAGGAAGGTGTGTTCCATTCCCTTTTTGCCTTTTGTGCCGAGCACGATGATGTCGACTTTTTCGTTCTCTGCAAACTCGAGAATTTCATCATCTTCACGACCAGATTTAGTGACGATTTTGGCTTTTTTCTTATCCATGATCTGGTTTAGATATTTCTCATGGAACATCCTTTCAAGATCATTCTGGTTGTCCTCTTGTATCTTGTTATATTGCTCCTCGGATAGGTGCATCTTTGAAAGTGTCTCCCATTGGGGATTTCTCTCGAGCACATGAAGGATATAGAGAACCGCATCGTCTCGCTTCGCAATGCCGAACGCATAATCAAAGGCACAATCCGAAATCTTTGAAAAATCTGTACAGAAGAGAACTTTTTTGCATTTTGGATAGATAACCATGCTCATATCTCCTTTATTGATTTGTTTTTGGCAGAGATCCTCTATCGTGTCTAACAGCTTTCTTATCGTAAAGTATACTGAAGAAGGATTTTGTGTGTCAAGCCGATTTTGGCAAATTACTATCTATTGAATAAGTGCTTTCCCTTTGAGGGGTCAAGGTGTCTCTATCGACCATCTAATGAAATACCGCTAAGTCGAAACGAAGATTGATGCGAAAAAAAGATTTTACAATAGTAGCATGACGGAGGTAAAAGAGAGCTACAAACGATTTCATTCTCTGTTCGGGACATAAACGCAATGACCGGTTCGGATATTCTGGTGGTTATACCGCATAGCGGGGTGGCGATACCGAGAGAGATTTTGCTCGAAGATCTTTCGGGAGATTTTTTCACGCTGGTTAAAAATGTGGATTGGTACACCCAATGGCTGTACGATTTCCGTGACATTCTTGCCAACCGGCAGATCGTCTTTCCCTATTGCAGCATCCTGCTCGAAGCGAACCGCGATCCAGGGGACATTGAGAAGAGCGTTCCGGTCAAGGATATACACGAACGTCCGGTTTACCGAAAGGGCTGCGAACCGTCTCAATCCATGAGGGCGCATTGGTCTGAAAAATATCTTAAGCCTTTTCACCGTAACATAGAGGAAAATATTGCCGCCGGTGCGGCTTTGCTCTTCGACGGACATTCCACGGTGACCGCCCGCGGCGTCGCGGACAATCAAATCGATCTGATGAATTTTGAGCAACCTGACGACAAGGAAAAACCGCTCTATTACTCTCCGGATGTCATCATTGAGACCTATGCGGCCGAGCTTCGCAAGCGTCTGCCCGACGTTCTTGTCACCACAAATGCATCGGAGTATTACCGCGTCCACGGCCATGTGTGCGCGGCGCATTCGATCAATGCGTTGAAACCGGTCGGTGTGCGAGTTCCTGCATTCATTCAGGAAACCAATCAAAAGCTGTTTCAAAACAACGATGGAATGCCGAATGTCATACAGATCAACCGTTTGCGACGGGCGTTTGCCGAGTCCCTTTTACAGACCATGCAGTCCCTTCAGGAATCACAAAAGGTGTCGATGATTGATCTGCACAGCGGTAGGCAAAGGTATGATTACGATTGCGGCGCACAGGCACTTGAGTCGGTGATTCACTACTATGGCATTGATATTCGCGGCGATAAACTGATGAAGGCCCTGGGGACATCAGAAGAAGGCACGACGCCCCAGGCAATGATCCGGGTTGCTGAAAGTTACGGGTTTCAGGTCAAAGCCGGCATGCATTGGTCCATCAAGCAGGTCCGGCAGTATGTCGAGGCAGGGACGCCGGTGATCGTCCTTTTACAGGCCTGGGCGGATCGATACATGACCATCGACGACTGGCGTCGTGACTGGGACGACGGACACTATGCCATTGTTATCGGTCTCCACAAGGATGTACTGCTGTTCGAAGATCCTTCCTCGATCCGGCGAACCTGGCTGCGCGAACGAGAGTTTCTGGCTCGCTGGCATGATATGAACCCGAGGACGGGTGAAAAATATGAGCATTTTGGTATGGTCCTTCTGGGAAGGCCGCCTTCCGACCTCTCTCTACAGCATATGGATTAACAGGTTCAGGTGAAGTCCGGCAGGACAATCCTGACAATCGTTTTCCGTTTGCCCCGACGTTATCCCTCCCTCTGAAGGGTTTCCGACGGTCTGTCTCCTGATGGACGGTAATCGGCCCGTGCGCAGTCCTATGTCCGGAAGGGTTTTGCGAGCGGCTCATGGCCCGATCGGAGGCGTGTTTCGCCGATGAGGCGCAGGCCGCCGAACCGATTGGCCAATGACCTTCTCCATTCGGTAGTCGTCCATTACAAACCCTTCGCCAATATCCTGAACAAGGGATGCGGTCTTTGTGAAACCCATTCTGGTATACCAGGCGATGGAGTGACGGTTGTTCTTGTTGACAGTCAGCCATATTTTCTGGATGTGACGGCGCCGGCAAAGGTCTTCCGCAAACGCCAGCATTTTCCCTCCGCACCCCTGACCCCGTGCCTCTTTCTTCACGTATATCTTGCTTAACATCAGGGATGCTTCACCCTTTTGGGGGATGACCGCCATATAGCCCAGGCTCTTCTTGTCCTGGACGACAATGTAGTACTCGTATGACTCGGCGAGCTGATCGGTGACGGCTTGTTCGCTCTGAAACTTGCCCAGCATGTAGTCCACCTGCTCCCGGCCGATGATGGGACCGTAGTGCTCCTGCCATATCTCCCGTGCAAGATGAACCACATCCGCTATTTGTGCCGCAAAACGGACTTTGTGGATCATACAATCAGCCATTACCGTCATTCCAAGGCTGCCGGAGGACATTTAGCACCGTTCGGCCAGAGCACCCATCAATTTTTCATTGGTTTTCCTCAGTCGGAAAACGACGGTCTTGAGCATTTTCTGGAAATCGGTGGACAGGGCGTTGAATTCCCTGTCGAAGAATTCCCGGTCAACGATACCAAGCTGTGTGATTCCCCTGGCGGTCGCTGTTGCCGATCGGGGTTTATTGTCGATATAGGCCAATTCTCCGAAGATCTCTCCCGGCACGATAATATCGATCAAGATCTTGCGGTTTTCAGACGCTTTTGTGATTTCGACTTCTCCATCCATCACGATGTAGAGCCAGTCTCCGCTGTCGCCTTCCTTGAAGATGACCTGCCCGTCCTGGAACGTCTCGTATGATGCAATCTGAAACATGGCCTCATCCCTCTGAAGTTGTAAGATCTCCATCGACGATGGTTAAAGATTACAGCGGTCCATAACGGGGTTTCCATCTGCCGTGGAATCCGAAATCACCGCCGGGATCACCGGAACCCAGGGAGCGTTCATCACGCAAGATACTGATAAGAAATTGCTTTTTTGCTGGATGAACGATAAAAGAAGGAGTCCGGCATGTCAAGTATTTTATCGCGCCTTATTTTATCACGCCGTGACTCAATGATTGACTGGTTTCGAGAACCGTGTAAAAAGAACACCGGGTCGATGATGAATCATGCATGGTCCCACTCGGGACAGATTGGAGCGGAAATTGACTCCGGAAGATATTCGTCGTTTGAAGTGCGCAAGAGACCTTCTCGACCATCCCGGCCTTGCCGTAAAATTGACCAATGTCATTGGTATCCCGTTCGAGAAAGTCTTTGACCGTCTGCCGGAGAAATGGGCCGCAACCATCCAGACGATTACCCGGAAGTCTTTGCATCATGCACTCGATGCCGCGGTGAAAACGATCGATTGCGGCGAAAAGAAGGCTTCGAGAGATGCCTTCCATAAATTGATTGTGGCCGCCTCCGGAGGGATCGGCGGAGCCTTTGGCCTGCCTGCCCTCGCAATCGAATTGCCCGCCACAACCGTCATCATGTTTCGTTCCATTGCCGACATTGCCAGAAGTGAAGGCGAAGATGTGCAGGCGATAGAAACCAAACTGGCATGTCTCGAGGTTTTTGCCCTGGGAGGCTGCTCCGGAAAAGACAATGCTTCGGAAAGCGGATACTATGCCGTGAAGACGCTGTTGGCCAGTCAGGTATCGGAGGCGGCGAAATATATCGTTGAGAGGGGAGTTGCCGAAGAGGGGGCCCCGGCACTGGTCAGGCTGATTGCGACCATTGCCTCCAGGTTCGGAGTTACAGTGTCGCAAAAAGCCGCTGCCTCCGCCGTGCCGGTCATTGGCGCGGCCGGCGGCGCAGTGATCAATACGATTTTTATCGACCACTTTCAGAATATGGCCAGAGGTCATTTTATTATGCGGGATTTAGAGAGGAGGTATGCAAAGGAAGTCGTGAGGATCTGTTACGAGCATCGTGATTAGCGGATTCCTTTGGCTAAAGACCCGCAGGGTGTGGACGCAATGAGCAATTGGGCATGATGGAAATCTCATCAGATTTCACAAAAAGTATTCGAAAGGGGCAGCAAAGGATAAAAAAGGGGTCAGGCATTTTGCCTAACCCCTTTTAATGATGGTGGGCCAGGACAGAATTGAACTGTCGACACACGGATTTTCAGTCCGTTGCTCTACCGACTGAGCTACCGGCCCCCTTATCTACATAGCCCCAAAACGGATGATCCCTCTATAAAATAACCCCCCCGTTTGTCAAGACCTTTTTCGGGTAACGACGGGTTTCATCCTGCACAGTGTAAAGAGTTATCAGCCTCCGGTTTCCTGGGAGGCTGACCTGCAGATTCCTTTACCCCGGCGGACGGAGGCATCCCGTCGGCAGCAACCGATGGTACAATCGTGACGGATCCCGCGCTTTCTCCAACGCTGCTTTTTGTATTTTGATCGAAACGGCCTCTCTCGCGGATCACGAGGGTCGCGGCGATCTTGTCATGCCACCCCTGTTTTCTCCTGTCAAAGGCAACCCAGAGAAAGCCAAGGCAGAACGCCAAACCCGAAATCAGGTAGCCCACCCACCGCAGGAATGCAACGCCCGGGGTCATCGGTTCCCCCGATGCCTGGATCACACGCAGGCCGAGGAGCATCTTTCCAGGCGTCCGTCCTGCAATACCGTGGAACCATGTGAAGTAGGTCATACCGGCAACCAGCGAGGCAACGATGTACAGGAACCCGGGCATGCTCATGCCCTGGGACAGATCATCGGGGGCAGTCAGGACGGTGGTGATCAAATCCTCCTTCAGGCCGAGGGCCAACAGACCGATCAGAAACAGGAACAGAGAGACAAAGTAGACGATCATTTCGTCGATGAGATAAGCGATCGATCTCCTCCAAAAACCACCGTACCGTAAACCGTCGTACCGACTGTCCGTTATCATGGCTCCTCCGTTTCCCGGCTGTCTGTCTCGTACCGGATAATGGCGAGGACCGCAACAGAGGCCGTTTCCACGCGGAGCACCCGTTTTCCCAGGCTTACCGAAACAAAGCCCGCCTTCCGGGCTTTTTCAATTTCGTCAACGCTGAAACCGCCCTCCGGACCAATCACCACGGTGAACTCCGTTGAGTTGTTTCGATGCGGATCACGCAGAATTTCTCGGATTCCTCTAACCGTTTCCTCTTCCCAGGGGATCAGCCTCAGTCCGCTTTCGGGAACGGCGGAAAGCATCTGCTCGAATGTCATGATCTCGCTGATTTTCGCAATGTCGGTCCGGCCGCATTGACGGGAGGCCTCGACGGCAATCTTTTGCCACCTTTCCTGTTTGTGCGGATACTGTTCCGGCCGCCACCGGGGGACGGACCGTTCGGCAAAAAAAGGGATGATCCGCGCCACGCCCAGTTCCGTTGCACGCCGGATGATCCCATCCATCTTCTCCACTTTGGGAACGGCCTGGCAGAGGGTTACACGAATCCGATCGGCTTCATGGAACCGGCTGCCGGTAACTTCCAATTCCACCCGTTCCGCCATATGCCGCCGGATGATTGCGTCATACTCCCGGCCCGCGCCGTTGAAGATGAGGACCGGATCGCCTTCCCTCAGCCTCAGGACGGTCTTCAGATACCTGGCCTGGTCGGCAGTTGCAAGGCAGAGATCCCCCTTCTCGAGGGTGCGTGGAAGGTAAAGCCGGGGGAGCGTCACGGCCTGCCTGCCTCTTTTTTCAGGACGTAGCAGAGCCATTCCTTTTCGATGATGAGGCGATGAACCGGGACGGAGGCGTCCAGAAAGCGGGCCTCGATTTCCGGCTTGTTCTGCTCGATCATTCCCGACACGACCAAGTAGCCGCCGGGCCTGAGCAGCCGGAACAGATGGGACCGGAGTTTGATCAGAATTTTCGCCGACAGATTCCCCACGATCAGGTGAAACGGTTCGGTCAACGTGGCGATGTCGCAACTCCGGATTTCAACGCGGTCGTCCACCTGGTTGATCCTTGCGTTTTCTCCGGCGATCTCCACGGATTTTTTGTCGTTGTCGATGCAGAGGACTTTTTCCGCGTCGAGTTTGGCGCAGGCGATGCCGAGGATACCCGTCCCTGTGCCGACGTCGAGGACATGCCAACGGCTTACACTACGGTCCCGGAGCAGGATCTCTTCAATCGCCTCCAGGCACATTCTGGTGGAGGGGTGCTGGCCGGTGCCGAAGGCCATGCCGGGGTCGATCTCGATGACGATGTCCCGGCCGGTCGGCGAAAAACGCTCCCAGGTCGGTTTGATGACGATGTTCCGGCTGACCCGCAAAGGTTTGAAGTACTTCTTCCACGCCTCACCCCAGTCGACATTCCGGACCGGCTCCGTCCGAAAAATCGTTTTTTCCAAATCCGGAAAGATCTCCGATATGCTGTCGATGTATGTTTGAAGCGCGGCCAGGCGGTTCTCCAGACGGATGTCGGACGGAAGGAACGCCGTCAGGGCCTCTCCGGAGGCGGTCGCCGGGAAATCGTTCGGCGATTGCGGCTCCACAAACTCCTGGAAGACCCCCTGTGCGCCGATCTCCGTCATAAAGTTGGTCAGCGCATCGATCATTTCTATGGGGGCGACCAATTCAATTTTCAACCAATCGCCCTTCTTCTCACCCGTCTTTCCGAAATGTTCCGACATGTTCCACGTCCCCTTTCCCGTTTCTTCCATCAAGGCGTGATGTGTGAAGAGCGAGGAGTGATGATCTCCCCGATCCCGGCGGTTGATTGCGGTCCTGTATAACCTTTCCCAACAGATATTTCAAGCGGCTTGAATTTTCAGGATCGTCATGGTAGCGTCGAAATATATTGCGGAAATGGATATTTGAAGAAGGAATCCGGGTGATTGGAATTCGGGAACGGAAGGAGATATGATAAGATATTACCCGCTCTGCCTGGATGTTTCAGGGAAACGCTGTGTCGTCGTCGGCGGCGGAAACGTGGCCGAACGCAAGGTCCGCAGGCTTCTGGCCTGTGGGGCGCAAGTAGAGGTCGTTGGAAAAACGCTGACCTCCGCACTGACGACATGGAAAAGGCAAGGGAAAATCGTCCACAACAAGGCGGATTATAAAGATTCCTGTCTCCCCGGTGCCGCGCTCGTGATCGGAGCGACGGACAACGAGAGCGTCAACACGCAGATTGCTTCCGATGCCCGGAGCCGGAGCATCCCGGTGAACATCGTGGACAAACCCGCGCTTTGCGATTTTATTCTGCCGTCCGTCGTCGAACGGGGAGACCTCCTGGTGGCCGTTTCCACCGGAGGGAAGAGCCCTGCCCTGGCAGCGAAACTCCGGGAGGATCTGGAAGAGATGTTCGGGCCCGAATATGCCGTTTTGGTCGAGATACTGGGAAAACTCCGGGAAAGGGTCGTCGCCGCGGGCGGCTCCTCGGCTGAAAACCGGGAACGGTTTGCGGCCGTTGTCCGGTCGGACATCCTGGATCATATCCGTCGGAAAGATTGGAAGAGAGTGCGGGAGACCATCCGCAGCCTGACGGATGTCGAAATGGAGGTAAAGCCGCGGTGACGGGGATCATCCTGTTCAAGACTGCCCTGGTCGTCTATTTTGCAGCCGCCTGCGTCTACGGCGTTTCTCTTTGGGGGAAAAGGGTCTTCCCGGCGCGCCTGGCAGCCGGACTGCTGTTCGCCGGCCTGATGACCCACACCTTGTCCTTCGCTGCACGCTGGTTTTCATCCGGAGAGCCGATGGTCATCGGCCTTTACGATGCCCTGTCCATGTTCGCCTGGGTAATGGCGGCTGTCTATCTCCTGCTGCAGGTAAAAACGAAAACGCGCGTCCTGGGGGCGTTCCTTTCTCCTCCCATCTGCCTGCTGATGGTGGTTGCCTCTATCGGCCTCGGCGGCGATGTTCATGCTCCGCCGATACTGCGCGGATTTCTGGTCACTGCCCATGTCGTCCTCTCCGTTGCGGGAGAAGCCCTCTTTGCAGTCGCCTCCTGTGCCGGCCTGATGTATCTGATTCAGGACGGGCTCATCCGCAGAAGGAAGTCCGGAAAATGGAGCCGACTTTTGCCGTCGCTCGGCGATCTGGACCGGATCAACCACCTCTGCCTGCTCTGGGGCGTTCCGCTTCTCACGCTCGGCGGTCTCGCCGGTTCCTTCTGGGCGAGGATCGTCTGGGGAAGCCACTGGCAGTGGGATCCAAAGCAGATCTGGACGCTCTTGGCATGGGTATGCTACGCATTCCTCCTTCACCAGCGGTTGGCCATCGGATGGCGGGGGCGTACAGCAGCCCGCTGGTCGCTGACTGTATTCGTTATCCTGCTCGTCCTGCTGATGGCGGCAATGCCGCTCTTTGGGACGCTTCACCGTTTCGTGTGAACCCATGCGCCTCGTTCTCCTTGGTATGAGCCACTGGACGGCGCCGGTCGAAATCCGGGAAAGGCTTCAGCTTGCCTGTGGAGAGGCCGGTCCTGCACCGTGCGAGCTCGCCGGCATACCGGAGGTGCGCGAGATTCTGGTCCTTTCCACGTGCAACCGGATCGAAGTTCTTGCACGCGTCAAGGACGGGGAAACGGCCGTTGAGCGTCTGAAAGAATTCATTTATCGGCAGGGAAATCTCGACGCCGATGAGCTGGAACGCTGTCTGTATGTCCATCGGGATCGGAATGCGGTCCGCCATTTCTTCCGTGTGGCGGCGAGCCTCGATTCGCTGGTCATGGGCGAACCGCAGATCCTGGGGCAGGTAAAGGAGGCTTACCGCCGGGCCGCCGACCAGCGTACGACCGGCGTCCTGCTGAATCGTCTGGTTCATCACGCCTTCCGGACAGCCAAACGAGTCCGGACGGAGACCGGAATCGCCGGCAATGCCGTATCCGTGAGCTATGCGGCCGTGGAACTTGCGAAAAAGATCTTCGGCGGTCTCCAGGGGAAAACGATTCTGCTCATCGGGGCGGGTGAAATGTCGGAGCTGGCTGCCCGCCACTTGCTGCGACAAGGGGTGGAGCGCATCCTGATTGCAAACCGGACGGCAGCAAGGGCGGAGACGATGGCCGCCGAATTCGGGGGGACGGCCGTACCGTTCGACCGATTTCCGGAGGTTCTGGCCGAGATCGATATCGTGATCGCATCGACCGGCGCCCCGGGATATGTGCTCACCCCTGAAATGGTTTCCGTGGCACTCCGGCGAAGGAGGAACCGCCTTCTGTTTCTGATCGACATCGCCGTTCCGCGCGATATCGACCCGGCGGCGGGAGAGATCGACAACGTCTTTCTTTACAACATCGACAACCTCCAGGAGGTGGTCGACGCCAACCGGGAAACCCGGCGTGCGGAGGCGGAGAAGGCGGAGGGAATCGTCGCCGAGGAGGTGACGGTATTCGAATCGTGGTTCAATGCCCTCGCCGTCGTGCCGACGATCGTGGCGCTGCGTGGGAAAATGGAGGAGATCGTCCGGGGTGAGCTGGAAAAATCCGCCCACTGGCTTGGCGGGCTCCCGGAGGAGGAGCGGTTGCGGATCGAGGGAATCGTTGATGCCGTCGTCAACAAGATTCTGCATGATCCGATCACGGGTCTCAAGGAAGAGAGCCGCGAGAAGGACGAACTGCCCTACGTTGCGGCTGTCCGGAGACTGTTCAAATTATAGCAGGCGGCTCGGAGGCGGACATTACACGGATACTGAGGCTTGGAACCAGGGGGAGCGCCCTTGCACTCGTTCAGTCCGGATGGGTCGCGGAGCGGATCCGGAATCGCCATCCCGATGCGACGGTTGAACTGGTCACAATCCGCACCCAGGGGGACATCCTGCATGACGTTCCATTGGCGGGAATCGGCGGCAAAGGGATTTTCATCCGGGAAATCGAGGATGCGCTCCTTCGCGGCGACATCGATCTGGCCGTCCACAGCATGAAAGACCTTCCGGCTGAACTGCCGGAACCGTTGGAGATCGCCGCCATACCGCCCCGGGAGGATCCGCGGGACGTCCTGATCTCGAAACGAAACCGGCAGCTGGAGGAGATGTCCGGCGGAGCGAGGATCGGGACCGGCTCGCTCAGGCGGGGCGTGCAGCTCCGGAACCGGCGGCCCGATCTGGAGATCGTTCCGTTGCGCGGAAATTTGGATACCCGGATCCGGAAGCTGGGGGCGGAGCAGCTCGACGGTGTGATCGTCGCCGCGGCGGGGCTCCGGCGGATGGGCTGGGCAGGCCGGATCTCCCAATTCCTGCCCATGGAGATGATGCTCCCGGCAGTCGGCCAGGGGGCGATCGGCATCGAGACCCGGCGGGACGACGCCCGTTGCCGCGATATGGTGGCCTGCCTGAACGATCCGGTAGCCGCCGTCGAAGTCGGCGCCGAAAGGGCGTTTCTGAAGAGACTGGGCGGCGGTTGTCAACTCCCGATTGCCGGTTTCGCAAAGACGAGCGGCAATGAGATGGCCGTCGAGGGATTGGTCGGGAGCCTCGACGGCCGAATCGTCATTCGGCGGCAGGTCCGGGGCCCCGAAGAGGCGTTTGCCGCACTGGGTGAAGATTTGGCGGAACGAATCCTGGCAGAGGGAGGCCGAAAGCTGCTGGATGTCTTGCATGAACCGACATAATTTTCAGGTCGCCAACGAGGAAAAGACCCATGGGAGAGATAGGTAAGGTATACATCATCGGCGCCGGGCCGGGGGATCCCGGGTTGATCACACTCCGCGGGGCGGCATGCATCGGTAAGGCGGATGTAATCATCTACGACCATCTGGTCAGCCCGGAGATTCTCCGTCACGCCGCGGGAAAAGCGCGCCGGATCTACGCCGGCAAGCAGGGGGGCGATCACACCCTCTCCCAGCAGCAGATCAACCGCCTCCTCGTTGAGGAGGCGGGGCGGGGGAATATCGTTGCCCGCCTCAAAGGTGGCGACCCGCTCATCTTCGGCCGCGGCGGCGAGGAGGCGGAGGTTCTCCGTGAGCAGGGCATCCCGTTCGAAATCGTTCCCGGCGTGACCTCCGCCGTCGCGGTTCCCGCCTATGCAGGGATCCCGCTGACCCATCGCAACCACACCTCGACCGTTGCCTTCGTGACGGGTCACGAGGATCCGACGAAGGAAACCAGCGACATCGACTGGGCCGCGCTGGCCCGCATCGGGACGCTCGTCTTTCTGATGGGAATAAAGAACCTGCCGGCAATCACAGAGAACCTGATCCGCTGCGGCAAGCCGTCGGAGACTCCGGCGGCACTGATCCGTCGGGGAACGACCGCCGAACAGGAGACGCTGACCGGGACCCTTCGGGAGATCGCGCAAAAGGCTGTGGAACGACATTTCCCGCCACCCGCCGTTCTCGTGGTCGGCAGCGTAGCCGGTCTCCGGGAGAAAATGAACTGGTTCGAGACGATGCCGCTGTTCGGCCGGGGCGTCGTCATCACGCGGCCGGAGGCACAAGCGGAAACATTTGCGGACCTTCTCCGGGCACAGGGTGCAAATGTGATCCCCTTCCCGGTGATCCGGGTTGCCCCGCCGGAGAGCTGGAGCCCTCTCGATCTGGCCCTCGACCGGCTCGAAACCTACCACTGGATCCTCTTCACGAGCGCCAACGGGGTCTCCTCCTTCTTCCGGCGTCTGCGGGAGCGGGACAGGGATGTCCGGGATCTCAAGGGGATCCGGATCGCAACGATCGGCCCGGCAACGGCCTCCGCGGTCGAGCGCCTCGGTATCCGAGTGGACCTTGTTCCGGAGGAGTTCATCTCCGAAGGGGTCGTCCGGGTCTTTTCTCGCGAGAATCTGAAGGGTTGCCGGATTTTGCTGCCCCGGGCTGAGGAGGCGCGGGATGTCATCCCCGCGGGCCTGGAGAAAATGGGGGCAAAAATCGATGTCGTGACGGTCTACCGGACGCTCCGTTCGGACCGTGATGCCGCGGAACTCCTGCCGCTTCTCTCCCGAGGGAAGGTGGATGTGATCACCTTTACGAGCCCTTCGACGGTGACCCATTTTTTAGGGATCATGGGACCGGGTTTCCGTCTTCCGGCCGGCAGCCGAATCGCTTGCATCGGTCCGGTGACGGCCGATGCGGCAAGGAAGGCAGGCCTGACCGTGGATATTCTGCAGGAACGGTTCACAATCCCGGGACTGGTCGATGCGATTGCGACCCATTATCGAACGAATGGACAGCGCTGTGACAAAAAAGGCCGCTGAGCGGGTTGCAGGTTCCTGCTTTACGGGACGGGTGTCATTTCGCCACATGCTCCATGTGTATTTCCGTCCGGCGCACACCGACCAAAAGCCAAATTTTCTTTGACATAGGAAGCCCGATTGTCTTATGGTCCACGCATGAAAATCAAAATCACCTTTCTCTGCCTGTTGCTGGTCATAGCATCCTGGATGCTTTCGGGTTGCCAAAAGCAAATTTCAACTGCGCTGACGGTGCAACCGATCACCCCAAAAGATTATAATCATGTGCTGCCGCCCGGCAAGCTGGCGCTGAGAAAGATCACCGATCCGGCCCAGATCCCCGACTACACGCTTGCCTGCTCGGATACGGACCGCCTGCGGGAAGCCATCGCCAACAGTCTGAACTATCTGGCAAAGCCATCCAGCAAACAATACTACCCTTACGGCGACATCCCATACGGACTGGCGGTCAAAAGCTTGCAGGAACTGGACCGTCTGCTCGCATTGCGGTTGCCGCCCCAGCAGATGAATTCGGTTTTGCGGGAAAGATTCGATACATACATCTCCGTCGGCTGCGACGACCAAGGAACCGTCCTGTTTACCGGATATTACACGCCGATCTTTGACGGTTCATCTGTGCGCACAGACCGATTCAGGCATCCTCTATACAAACCGCCCGTCGATCTGATCAAAGGGGTCGATGGTGCGATTCTGGGCCGGAAGGGACCGGATGGACGGATTCGACCATACCCGAGCAGAGAGGAGATCCAAAGAACCAATATCCTCGACGGCAATGAGCTGGTGTGGCTCGGCGATCCGTTTGAGGTTTATATCGCGCATGTGCAGGGTTCCGCCAAAATACGCATGCCCGGCGGACGGCTCGAAACGGTCGGCTATGCCGCGAACAACGGATGGGAATATCAGGGTATCGCGCAAAAAATGATTGCGGATGGAAAACTTTCCGGTAAAAATACCAACCTCAAGGCCATGATCGATTACTTCAAGGCCCATCCCGGTGAAGTCGATCGTTATGTGAACCAAAATCCCCGGTTTGTTTTCTTCCGGTTTGAAAAAGGCGATCCCAGGGGTTCGCTCAACGAGCCGGTGATTCCGTTCAGAACGATCGCAACGGACAAGACGATTTACCCAAGGGCGATGCCCGCCTTTGTCTCGGCCGACCTTGAAAGGCCCGTAGGATTTGTTCTGGATCAGGATACGGGCGGCGCCATCCGGGCCGCGGGCAGATGCGATGTTTACATGGGCGTCGGCGACGATGCCGCCGAACTCGCCGGCGGGACGTACCGCGAGGGACGGCTGTACTACCTTTTCATCAAACCTGATCGTGATTAGCCAATAGGGAGATTGTTCATGGCGAAAATCGACGCGTTTTTCCAACTGATGCACGATCAGGGGGCATCGGATCTCCATCTCGTCACAGGCCAGCAACCGGTCCTTCGGCTTCACGGGGAAATGGAACGGATCAAATTTGACGTCCTCACCAATGACGGGCTCAAGGCGATGATCTACGAGATCACTCCCGAACAGAAAATCAAACAATTCGAAGAGACGGGGGATATCGACTTCTCCTACGAGATTCCGGGACTGGCCCGTTACCGTGCCAACTTCTTTCAGCAGCAGTTCGGCTGTGCGGCGGTCTTTCGGGAAATTCCGAGTAAAATCATGACGGCGGCAGAATTGGGTCTTCCCTCGGTTATTTCCAAACTGGCCGGCCTGCCCCGCGGGCTGGTTCTGATCACGGGACCGACGGGATGCGGCAAGTCAACGACCTTGGCGGCAATCATCGACGAAGCGAACCGGACCCGCAAAGACCACATCATTACGATCGAGGATCCGATCGAATTCGTTCACCACAGCAAGAGCTGCATCGTGAACCACCGTGAGATCGGCAGACACACACGCTCCTTTGCCTCGGCCCTGCGAGGCGCCCTGCGCGAGGACCCGGACATCATCCTGGTCGGCGAGATGCGTGATCTGGAAACGATCTCGCTCGCCGTCGAGGCGGCCTCCACCGGCCATCTGGTTTTTGCAACTCTCCATACCACCAATGCGGCCAAGACCGTCGACCGGATCATCGAGGTTTTCCCCACGGGTGAACAGATGCAGATCCGATCGACGCTGGCCGACGGGATCCGGGCGGTGGTCGCCCAGGTTCTCTTCAAGCGGATCGACAAGAAGGGACGCTGCGCCGCGCTGGAGATCATGATTGCCAATTCCGCGGTACGGAACCTGATTCGTGAATCGAAAACCTTCCAGATTCCCTCCATGATCCAGACGGGAAAAAAATACGGCATGCAGCTTCTGGACGACGCGATCATGGATCTCCTCAACAGGGGCTGGATCAGCGGGGATGAGGCATACATAAAGTCGAACGAAAAGCAGCGTTTCAGGCCGTTTCTAAAGCATCCGCCGACGGACTTCACCGAGGCGTAAGCGGCCGGCATCGGTCTCTTTTATGGAGGCAAGCCATGAGAAAAGCGGAGATCGATTATATTTTGGGGAAGATGCTCGAGTTCCGAAAGGATCTGTCGGATCTGAACATCACGGTAGGCAAGCCCCTCCAGATTGAAAGCTCGGGACAGCTCTTCAGCGTAGAGATGGATCCGCCCTTCCGGAAACTGACGCCATTCCAGACGGAGATTTTCGCACTGAACCTGCTCAATCAGGACCGGAGACTGACGGAAGTCCTTCTGACCCAGGGGTCCTGCGACTGTTCGTATGAATTGCCCGGAAAGGCGCGCTTCCGTGTGAACATCTTCTCCCAGCGGGGAAACCATTCCGTCGTCTTGAGAAAACTGGAGTCGAGGATTCCGACCCTGACAGACATGAACCTGCACCTTCCCGAGGCTTTCCTCACGATGGCCGAGGAGAAGAACGGGATCATTTTTGTAACCGGTGCGACGGGAACCGGGAAGTCAACGTCGCTTGCGGCAGTGCTCAACGAGATCAACGAAAAAAAATCGGTCCATGTGGTCACCCTGGAAGACCCGGTCGAATACTCCCATCCCCATAAAATGTCCACCTTCAACCAGCGGGAAATGGGGAATGATTTCGATACATTCGCGAACGGACTGCGAGCCGCGCTCCGGCAGGCCCCCAAGGTGATCCTGGTCGGCGAGATCCGTGATCGGGAAACGATGGAGATCGCCCTCTCCGCCGCGGAGACGGGACATCTGGTTTTGACCACCCTGCATACGGTTGATGCCGGTCAGACGATCAACCGGATCCTCGGGATGTTTTCCACGGAGGAGGAAAATCAGATCCGCATCCGTTTGGCCGACACGGTCCGCTGGATCGCCTGTCAGCGCCTCCTTCCCAGGGAAGGGGGAGGCCGGGTTGCGGCCTTCGAGATCCTGCGTTCGAACCTTCGGGTGAAAGACGCGATCCTTCACGGCGAATCCGAGGGAAAGACCTTCTACGAGATCATTCAGGCGGGAAAAGCCTTCGGGATGACCACCTTCGACGACAGTATCGTCGAGCTTTTCAGCAAGGGGCTGATCAGCGAGGAAACGGCGAAGGCCTATGCCTCCAACCGGGGGATTCTCGGACGGGCGATCGATGCGGTGAAGAGCGCGCGCGGTCAAGCCACAACGGACATCGGCAAGCTTGAGGTGGATCGAAATTACGGAAAGCCGGGGCGAAAATTCTGACGGCACCGCAACCACAACCCCTGCGAGATGGAGAAGATATGGAAGATCAGGAGGCTCCTTTGAACGAAGCGACCGTGGAACATTACGACGCCGCGGATCGACCGTTTGATTTCTTCGGGGAGGAGGGGGAAACCGTCTTAATCTGTGAACCGGACCCCGCCGTGAGGGAAAAGATCGGAAAAATTCTCCAGGATCTGGGCTACCAGGCGACCATGGCATTCTCGGCCACGGATGCGCTCAAGACGATGCGGTTTCATCTCTTTGACGTCATTGTCGCAAACGAACTCTTCGACACGGCAAATCCGGAAGCGAATGATGTTCTCCGGTATCTGGAAAACTTGAACATGTCGACGAGGCGTAAGATCTTTGTCGCGATGGTCAGCGCCCGGTGTCGGACGATGGACAACATGACCGCATTCAACCGAAGCGTCAATATCGTGATCCATATTCAAAACATCGAGGATGTGGGAAGAATCATCAAACGGGGGGTGGCCGAACATAAGGCTTTCTATCACGTCTTTCAAAAAACGCTGCAGGAGATGGGGAAGGCCTGAACGATTCCTTCAGTGCTGGGCCGGCTGACATTTCATTGTCTTTTGGCCCGTTGGATCGTCTTTTCGGCAAGCTCGTTTTGCCCCTGGGCGGCATAGCATTGCGCCAGGCACAACCTATGGAAAGGATTTTCAGGCGCTGCCGCGACGGCCTCGTTGAAGGCCTCCGTTGCAAGGAAGTGGTGTCCTTCCCGGACGAGGCCCTGGCCCAGACGGTGCCAAAACGCCGCCGCAGATGCAGGCCGGAGCTCTGCGGCCCGTCGGTAAGCATCCGCTGCAGCGGCCGGTTCCCCCAGACGGACCAGGCAATCGCCGAGTCCTGTCCAGCAGAAGGGTTCCTTGGGACAGGCTTCCAGGGATCTTTCCCACACCGTCCTGGCCCTTTCCAAATGTCCGAAACGCATGAGGCCTTCCGCAAGACGGCTCAGGAAAACGGCCTTTGTTGCAGGATCATTTTCCGCGGCCCGGTTGTAGGCGGCCTCGGCGCCGCCGGGATCCCCCCCGGCGAGACGGGCATCGCCAAGCGAACACCAGTATCCGGGCACATCCGGTTCCCGTTCCGTCAGCTTCCCGAACAAGACTGTGGCCTCGGCGGTCTTTCCCGTCGAGAGATAGGCCTCTCCCAGGGTTTGGAGGATGCCGACATCTTCGGGTTGCGCCGCCGCGGCCCGCTCGCAGACCGAGACCAGCGCCTCCCCGTTGTTTTCCTCCCGATGCATCCGGACGAGCTCGTCATAGGCGAAGCCGATGAAGAGTCCGCGCGCAAGCTCTCTGCCGAACAGTTGTTCAAAACAGACAATGGCCTCGTACCTCTCCCCGCTGTCATGGAGCGCCCAAGCCAGCGCAAGAAGATGGGAATCCTCCTCCGGACAGTCTTGGATCAGTTTGCGATAGATGGAAACCGCCTCGGCCGAACGCCCTGACTTCATCAGGTCGTCAGCGCGTTTTCGGTCGCCGGAAATGGCGTGATCGGCGTTTGTGGAATGCAAGGGCGACACTTTACTTTTACATCACGGAATGCCCGCAGATAGAAGAAAAGCCCCGGCGACGGCTACCGTCCCCGGGGCATCATCCTCAAATCAGCAACTCGTGCAGGAGCCGCAGGCGTTTTCCGGCGGTTTCAGGCTTGAGACCAGCTTGAATCCACCTCCTCGCGGCGAGTTGATGAATTCAACCGCAATCGGTTTTATCCGTTCAAACAGTTCCTTCTCCACCAGATAGGTAACCCCTCGGTCCTCAAATATCTCATCGTTTTCTTTCGACTCATCCAGAGCCATGCCCAGAGAGGGCCCCGATCACCCGCCCTCCTGCATCAGGACCCGGATGGAAGGCGCTTCCTTGCGGTTCTTCAGAAATTCCTTGATCATCTCACTCGCTTTTTCAGATACGGAAAACATGATTATCTCCTCTTTCATGGACCCTTACAGCGGCCCGTTCGATTTGCGCTTAAACTTAATGATTATTTCGTGATTGTCAAACGGTATTTTTGGATAGGAATAATCGTTGACACAAATTTCACGGTTATTTATACAGAACCCCCACACCCAACGATGATCAGGAGGCCATCCATGACTGCATCCGCATCTTTTTCAGAGATTCCCTGTCGTTATTTTTCAAAGGCAGGACCGGCCAATACGGCGTCGGTCCTCGAGGCGGTCGGCCGTCGGGCAGAGGAACTGTCGATCAGCCGGGTTGTCCTGGCAACATGCAGCGGACGGACAGCCTTCGAAACGCTGAAGCGCTTCCCTCCGTCCTTAGAGATCGTTGCCGTGACGCATGTGACGGGATTCAACGAGCCCAACGCTCAGGAAATGAGTGATCAGGACCGACAGACGCTTCAGGCACGGGGCGTAAAGGTTCTCACCTGCGCACACGCCTTCGGTGGAGTCGGCCGTGGCGTGCGGAACAAAATCGGCACCTATCAGGTCGACGAGATCATGGCCTTTACCCTCCGGATTTTCGGTCAGGGAACAAAGGTCGCGGTCGAGATCGCCCTGATGGCGGCCGATGCCGGTCTGGTCCGGACAGATGAAGACGTGATCTCCCTCGGCGGAACGGGAAAAGGAGCGGACACAGCACTTGTCCTTCGGCCCGCAATCAGTTCCCACCTGTTCGATCTTCGGGTCCGTGAGGTGATCTGCAAGCCTTCGAATCCGTAAGGATCCGGGAACCCGACGTTCTGTCTTCGGGCTCCCGGTCACAGCATATCTTACGGCGGATCAGAAAATCACTTCTTTGCCTTGGCCGGGGCCTTCTTTGCAGCGGGTTTTGCCTTCTTGGCCGGGGCTTTCTTCGCGGCGGGTTTTGCCTTCTTGGCCGGGGCCTTCTTTGCAGCGGGTTTTGCCTTCTTTGCCGGGGCCTTCTTTACCGCAGCCTTCTTCTTCACGACCTTCTTCACAGTTGCCATGCGCTTTTCCCTCCTTGCATTTTAAATATTCGATCTCACCTCGCCGGGCTCCGGCCCAACCGCTTGGCCCTCCTGCGTGTGAAATCGTTGACCCTTCCATAGGATGGTCCGTCCCGTCTCTGCAGGGCGACCGATTACACCGGAACTCTTCGTCCGTATGCCTCCCTCTCCCTTTGACACCGTCTGCCGCCTCTTTTCACCATTTTTCGATCCCGACCGCAGTGGAGCAAAGAATTGACGGATGAGTCGCGTCACTTCGCGCGGTTTTTCCATCGGAATCAGATGGCCGGCGCCACCGATCAGATGGTGGACGCAATTCGGGATAGAGGATGCGATTCGGTTTTGATCAATGTGCTCCCGGTTTTGGCTTTTTTCCCCTTCGAGGATTAGAACCGGGCAGGAAACCCTGGAAAGAATCGGCCAGGGGTCGTATTGCAGCACCCCCATGAAGAGGGCCGCTTCGCGAACAGGACTGCACGTGAGCCGGAGCCCCCCGTCATCCCCGGACATGCCGTGCCGGACGTACAGTTCCAACATTTCATCATCCCAGTCCCGAAACAGCGAACGGGAATGAAGGTAGGTACGCGCCTCGTTCCTGTCTTTCCAGAAATTCGTTCGCCGGATCGCCTTAGACGCAAGCGGATGCTGTTCTATGCCGATGCCCGACTTGTAGAGCTCCGACGGAAGGAGAATAGGCTCGATGAGAACCATCCCCGAAGCCTTGAGGCCCGCATAGGCATTGGCCATCAGGGACACCGTTCCCCCCATGGAATGTCCGACCAGAAAAGGCTTTTCGAGGCCCAACTCCTCGCAGAAACGAAAGAGATCGTCCGCAAGGGTCACCCAGCTCAGCCCTCCGGTCTCCGGACGGGCTTCTCGATGATCACAGAAATAAGGGGCGAAAATGCGGTAGCTGTCGGCCAGATCCCGCGCCAGCGGATGCCAGAGCCAGGGAAGAAAACCCGTGGCATGGAGAAAGACCAGGGGAGGGCCATCCCCTCCGTAGGAAAGATAAGACACTTCCGCGTCGCCGATCCTCTGCACACCGGTTTGCGGGATATGGTTTTTTTCGGCCGTCCGGTTCATTGAAACCATATCGTAATCTCGTCCGGGTTCGCCCTGTCCCGGGCAAACTGATTGACCGGCGCCTCCATATCGGGATAACCGATTGCGGCGCCGATGATGATGGCCCGCGTTTCCGGAATCGGGATGATCTCCCGGATCAGCGCCGGATAGTGGATCGATGCCGCCAGGATACAGCTTCCCAGACCTCGTGCATGGGCCAGCAGACAGACGGTCTGCAAGATTGCGCCGATGTCCAGCATCGCATATTCCCGGGAAAGGCTTTTATCCACACAAAACAGGAGCAGACACGGAGCCCCGAAGAAAGAGGCCATGTCACCGCCATAGCGGATCCGTCCCTCCAGATCCCCGCGGGCAATCGAGAGCGCCGTCAAAACCTTTTTCCCGATCTCCTGATACCGCTGCTTTTGCAAATCCGGCCAGACCACGGGTATGGGGGTGTCCGTTTCCGGGACGATCTTGTCCAGAAACTTCTGCCGATTGGCCGTCCGGAGGCGTTCCAAAGCGTCGCCGGTGACGACGGCAATTTCCCAGGCCTGTGTGTTTCCCCAGGAAGGGGACCAACGGGCGGTCTTCAGGATCTCCCGAAGCAACTCCTTCGGCACCGGATCCGGTCTGAATTTCCGGATACTCCTTCTGGTCGTGACGGTTTCGAAAACTTCCATCGTTCTCCTTCCCTGTCGAACAGAGTTTACGGCTTCGATGCCGTCAGAGGATGAAAACGGCTGCTGCGATGACCGTTGTGTGGCCGCTGTTTTTGACGATGGTCGACTGGGTCACATTTCTTGTTCGAACGATTTTGCCGCTGATCTTGAAAATCTCTTTTTTTTCGTCCCAGCTTTCATCCACGTTGAAATCAATTCCCAGCGTAGAGGCGAGCATGGCGGCGGCCATGTCTTCCGCATAATCCCCCGCCTGTTTCTCCGTTTGGCCGAAGGCATGGTGCTCGCTGATGTACCCGTAGGACCGTTGATCGGCCGGGATCGCGCAGCCGACAGACGCAGCCAACAGGCGCTTCGGTTCGTTGCTGCAGCAGCGGCTCATGACGCAAAAGGTGATCGCTCCGGAAACGAGCTCCTTGAGCCCCTGGGTTTTCGATATCATCCTGCACTCGGGAGGAAAGATGCTCGATACCTGGACCAGGTTGCACCGTTCGATCCCCGCATCGCGGAGCGCCCTCTCGAAGGAATGAAGCTCGTCCTTGTGAGTGCCGACACCCTTGGTAAAAAATATTTTCCTGGGAACAAAACTTTCCATCCCTCTTCCCCCTTGCCGCTCGGGCGGCTTCTATTTTTGCCGTTTCGCCTCTTTATGGGAAAATCGGGGCGCGCCCTCCTTTGTTTTTTTGCAGGTTCCCCTGTGTCTTGCCGCGCTCTGCAACGGCTCCGGCAGGAAAGCGTGTTTGTGGCGTTATCTCTCTCCCTATCCGCCGGCCGTCTGGGTGAAGGCGGTGTTGGCGTAAAGGTATTCGAACTTCTCCTTGTGTTTGAGTTCCTCCGCTGCCATTCGCTGCAGCATCTCCCGGGCGTCGCCTGCCGGATGGAGCTCGGCCAGACCTTTATAAAAATTGTGTGCGTTGAGCTCACGGTTGGCCGCAATCAGATAGACATCTTTGCTTTGGATGTCCTTCTGGATATCCGGCTTCACCAGGTTCTCCGCAATCTTGTAATCGATGACCGGCTTCGATGGACCGGCCAGCCCGGATTTGCGATATTTCAGCAGGTATTCCTTGTGCCCCTTTTCTTCCTGAGCCATGAACAGAAGCGTATCCTTTGCGTCCCGGTCTTCGACTTTGCGGGAGAGATCCATGTAAAATTCATAGGCCTCCTCCTCATTCTTGATGGCCCGCTCTATAATGGATTCCGAATCCTTCAGGTTGCAATCCGCCATATTCCAAAACCTCCCAAGTTATTGTGTTCGATAATGCCGGCAAACGGGTCAATACTCGGTCAATGTCGACAGTCCCCGTTCACCCACCAGGATGATCCGCGTATGGGTGAGGCGATTGGCGATGACCTGGGCAGTGGCCTTCATGACCCGGTAGCCGAGGCAGGTATCCTCATCCATGAGCTTTCTGAGCCGGGGCGCATCGAGACAGATCAGCTTGGCCCGGTCGATGCAGAGCGCACCGAGCGTATAGACATAAGGCTCCACGACGGCCGACCAGCCCATCGACTCTCCTTTCGTGACGACATCCACCGTTACCTGCATCGGAGGCCTGTGGGGGCCGAGGTTACTGTCCATGACCAGGACGACCTTTCCCTCCTGCACCAGGAACAGTCCCCGTGCCGGGTCTCCGTTTTTATACATCTGGGTTCCGGCATTGACGGTTTCTTCAGATGCCACACCGGATAACTTGCCCAGCTCCTGATCGCTGAATCCCTTGAAGAATGAAAACTCTTTGAGTTGATTTGCCGAAATCATGTTCCGTTCCCTCCTTCTTCCGGTGTCGATGGTTCGTCAGGGATCTGTCCCGGCCCTGCTGCTTTTTTTATTCGATTTGTTTCGAATATACCAAGCTTTGCAAATGAATGCCATAAAAATCTGGCAGCCGCCGTCAATTCATCAACAAATAATGGCCAAGACCCGCAAAGATCAGGATCAGCAATCCCGTGATCCATTGGGAATGAAAGAGGTGTCCTCTCTTTTTCAGAAACGCCGGTGCCGTCCGTGTTTTCAA
The DNA here is from genome assembly GCA_040765725.1 of Syntrophales bacterium. Classification (GTDB taxonomy): domain Bacteria; phylum Desulfobacterota; class Syntrophia; order Syntrophales; family UBA5619; genus UBA5619. The sequence goes on along the minus strand of JAXGRQ010000006.1, from coordinate 9,628 downwards.
CACCAAACCCCAGACGCCCTGCCAGGCGAGAAGGGCCAGCACAATGCGCAACGGAAGGAGATTGTAAAACCGGGAGATCAAGTAACAGTGAGAATAGACGACGGCAATGGACGCTACCCCGAGGTAAGGATGACTTTTGTTCAGGTAAAATAAAATTTTTCCCGATGCCGTTTTGATTTTTCCGTAATCGATGTTGAACGGCGCGAGGCGCGCCCAAAAGGATTCCTTGCGGACCAGCAGCTTGAATGCCGTTCGCGCATAGACAAAAACCAACAGGAACAAAGCGACTGGCCCCAATCCCTCGCCCAATGCACTGTCGATATCATCTCCCCGACCTTGCAGAAACAAGAAAATGACGACACCGAGACAAACCGTGCCGGCAACGAAAAAGAAAAACAGGTTGGTTCTGGTTTTCCGATTCGGATTCACGCTGGATCATCCCTGTTCCGTTTTCGCATCGCCGGGGACGAAACACTCGCCCGGCTCCCGTTTGATCGACATGCCTCTGGACTGAACGGATAGATGATCAACGGTGTCTTGTCAACTTTATTGTTGCTTTACGGATGACCGCGGGCTTTCACGGTAATCGGCGGTTTCATGATCATCGATGGATGAGCAGATCCACCAGATACCCGGCTACGATGGCCACCAAGAAGACGTTCAGGACAAAGGCAACGATCAGCTTCTTCTTGAACATGGACCCCAGGATGATGAGCTCCGGAATGCTCGCGCCGGCCACGACGAGGTTATTCAGCTCGAACATGGATAATGGCTCCTTTGGACCTGGATGAAATACCTTTACCGGCAAGACGCCGTTTCACATCCCCAACAGAGACGGCGCAGTTGCCTTCGATGGCCTTGTAAATGAAAGGGATCGAAGAGCGCCACGCCTCCAAAGCGGCTTGATAGGCCTTGAACCCTGCTGCGGTCAGCGTGTAGACTTGTCGCTTCTGTGCGCCTTTCAATTGCGGCTTCACGCTCACTTTCGCGTAACCCTGTTTCGTCAATTCCTTGAGGATGGGATAAATCGTGCCGAGCGTAGGCGTGCAGCAGCCGCTGGTGATGGATTTGAGTTCCTTCAGAATCCCATAGCCATGGTTAGCCCCCCCGGACAGGGCCTTCAGGACCAGGATCTTGGTGAAGCCGATATTGATCAACGATTTCCAGTATCCAACTTCCGTGAGCTGCATCAAACGACACCTCTCTCTTAGAGAACTTATTATATTGACTGTCTATATAATGATTTCTATCTTCATCGGCAGCAGTTGTCAAATCATATATTGATTTTCAATCCCGCCATTGACAAGAAACAATCAACTATTATATTTGCATAAAGACGCAACCATGCAATGGAAAGGACTGTCATGAAAATGGATCAAATCGACTCCAAAAAATCCAACCTTGATTGTCTGCTCTCCCCGCAAATGTTCAAGGCCATCGGAGATCCCAATCGGATTGCCATCCTGCGTCATCTCAGCGAACGATGCACCCCCCTTACGGTGGGACAGATTGCCGAGAACCTGCCGGTTGACATCTCGGTGGTTTCGCGGCACCTGGCGATTCTCCGCGACGTCGAAATCCTGATCGCGCGCAAAGAGGGCAAAGAGGTTCGCTACTCCGTTAATTCGCGGAATCTGATCGCGACGTTAAGGGCCATTGCCGACGCCTTCGAGGCCTGCTGTCCCGAAGAGTGCGTCATTAACCGCGATACGGATGGCGGGCCGAAGCGGTCCCGGACCGGGAAAAACAAGGACCGTTCACGGTAACGGCATGACCGACGGTGGACCAATCAAAGCCGAACGGCCCGGATTTCAGGTTCATCAAACGGAGGCCCCCGATTCAATAAGAAAGGAAAGTTTACCAATGGAAAACCGGAAGAAAACGGAACTGTTCGTCATGGCGCAGGAGGGCGGCTGCGGATGCGGAGGCAATGCCGCCGCCGCAACGGAAGGAAACACCGCCGCCGAGACGACAACGAAAAAGGTGTTGGACGTCGTGCTGCTCGTCATCGACCTGACCACCTGCGCACGCTGCGTCCCCACGGGCGATCAGTTGCAGCAGGCCGTGAACCTGCTCATGCCGGTCGCCGAGGCGCTGGGAATCGCGTTGCGCCATCGCCAGATCGTCGTCCAGACGCCCCAAGAGGCCAAGCAAAACGCACTTCTGAGTTCACCAACGATCAGGCTCAACGGCCGGGATATCGAACAGGACATCCGCGAGTCTCTCTGCGAGTCCTGCGGGGATCTGACCGAGAACAACACAATGGTGGACTGCCGCGAGTGGCACTACCGCGGCAAGGTTTATTCTGCGGCGCCGCTGCCCTTGCTGGTCGAGGCGATCATGGCCGCCATGCTGAAGATCGATGAACCGCCGATCGTCCACCAGCCCCTTGAAGCATTGCCGGAGAACCTGGAGCGCTACTTTGCCAACAAGAAACTGCCCATGAGCTGCTGCTGAACAGAGAGATCACCGGTACAGCGGAATGACCGATCCCTCGAAAAAGAGGGCAAAGGCGGTAATTCCAGCCAGGAAGGCACCCCAGGCCAGGTATCGGTTCATCTGCGCTAAGTTTGAGACGAACAGAACCAGGATGCAGGCGCCGAATACCAGGCAGAACGGGCAGTAGGTATCGTGAAAGATCTGAAAACGGACGAGCATGACCTCCCCGCCCAGAGCGCCGGAGAGAATCAATGTCCGCAGGTGATTTACGGGAACAGCCCGCCTGGAGGAAGACAGCAGGGCCGGGAGCAGCAGGACGACCATGAAGAGGATCCCGATCCACTCCAGATCCAGACCCAGGAAGGTCCCCTGAAGGGAGGAGCAGGCGGTATCGCAGACATCGTAAAAGACCATTACGCCGATGCCGATCAGCGGGAAAAGGATGTTGATGATTTTAAGGGCTCGATTCCAGATCATGGGGACGCCTCGCTTGTTTGTCGGGACCTCTTCTCTCCTACCTCCACCCCTTTAGGGCAGCGCCTTGAGGGCATGGATAATGTCTTCTCCTCCGATATAAGCCTTCTTCCGACCCTCCTTGATGATGACGCAGGTGGGCGTCGCATTGATCTTGTCTTCTTTCAGCAGGGCGTTGTAGCGTTCAAAAACCGGTTTGGGATTTCCGATACTGTATGCGATCCCCTTTTCCTTGAATAGGGCCTCGATCCTCTCCTGCGTCTTGATCTCTTTGTCGGTCGCGGCGTTCTGTAACACATTCCGGACTCTGAGGGCCTGCTCCAGATCGCAGTTATCCTTGAGAGCATAGAGGAAATTCCGGGCAAAAATTGCGGATAACTGGCTGATAGGGACGTCCACCAGGGTCAGGCGGATTGCGTTTTTCTTGAGCAAATCCTTTAAAATCGGCTCCACGTCCGGCTCCATGGCCCGACAGGGGGGACAAAAATAATCGCTATAGAGCCGCACATCAACTGGTCCCGACCCGAAGGCGGGAAAAGCCGGATTCTGTTCCGCGGCGGATACAATCCCCGGAACGCCAAAGCCCGCAAGGGCCAGAGCCAGCAATTCGCACAAAAAGAGCCTCCTCAATTTCACCGGTTCCTCCTCATCTCCAGATCCGTAAAGGCCTTCTTCGCTCGGGACGCCGGGATTGCCTTTTGCCCCAGAAAGGCCAGGTGGTCCGCAATGGCCGGCAGCAGTGACGCCGGAAAGCCGAGAACCGCCTCGCCGCTCTTGATGTCCGTGGCATCGCGGCAGCCATAACAGCCGTAGCAGAAATTCAGCCGGTTTTCAAGGAAAGGGATCACGGCCGCATCGACGCAGGTCGCCTGCAAAACGGCGGCCTAAACCCGAAGGCCTCCGCGGCCGGGCAGGCGATGCCGGCCTCATCGAGAATCACCGACTCTCCATGACCGGCCAGCATCAGGGCCTGGCAGTAGCGGTGGCGGTCGAGGATCCTCACCCCTTCAGACAGGGATTTCCCGGCGATCAAGAACCGGACGCCCACGGGCGACCGCCTCAAGCCCAGGAGGAAACCATCTCCCGGACCGATTGTCTGTACTGCCCAATCTCCATGTCGTTGACCCCACACCCCCAAATTGTTTAAATCGCTACCCCGAAATAGATGAGGATATACTTCAGGGAGACGTAGAGAAAAAGCAGGCCGAAGAGGAACTTCAGGGCCGCCGGCTTGAACTTCGCCACGAGCTTGGCCCCATAGATCGCACCGATCAGCGCGCCGATCCCGAGGGTGACCGCCACAGGGATATTCACCACGTTCTGGTAGAGCTTGAAGGCCGCGCCGACCAGGGCCATCCATACAAAGGAGGCCATGGAGGTGCCGATGGCAAGCTTCATCGGCGCCTTGAACAGGTAGAGGAAGGAGGGCACCAGGGCGTAGCCGCCGCCGAGACCGATAATCCCGGTGAGGGTGCCGATGGCGGCCCCGAGGACCCCCTTCTGGACAGACGAACCCGGCATGCCGCTACCGGCCGGCTGCGGCAAAGGATTCTTCCCGATCAAACCTTTACCTCCCTCGTAGAGCATCCGCAGCGTGACCAGCAGGAAGGCCAGGCCGATGATCAGGTCGATCAGCGCCCCGTAGGGCATGACGTAGGCAAAAACGATGGAGCCGATGATCACCCCCAGAACACCGCTCGCCCCGGTCACCCAGGCGGTTTGTTTGTCCACGTTGCCCATCCGGATGTGCTGGTAGGCCCCGGAGCCGGCCGTGAAGACCACGGCCGTCAGAGTCGTCCCCACGGCCAGGACCGGATCGAAATGGAAGCCGAAACGGATCACCGGCATCATCAGGGCGCAGCCGCCCGTTCCCAAGAGCCCGCCGACCACGCCGGCCGCAAGGCCGACCACGAAATAGATCACGAAACTCATCACAAAAGCCTCCTTTCAAAAAAACCGACACCCGTTTACAAATGGCACGTCGCGTCAGGGTCCGTCCACACCGGGACTCATCCTGATCCCCCGGAAAACGAGGCAAGACTCTCGAAACGACATCTCTATTTGAGCAGTTCCTCGAATCCCTCGACCGCCGTTGCGAAGATTGTCGAAGCCCGCGCCTGGCGGGCCACCATGATCACTTCGGCGATCTCCTCCTTCGTCACCCCCGCCTTGGCCGCTCCCTTCATGAAAACGGCAGTGCACATTGTGCTTTCCACCGCGGCGGCTATGGCGATCTGGATCAGGTGCTTGTACTTCGGCGGGATCAGGGGCTGCTCCATGACGAATTTCTTGCTCCGGGCCTGTGGCAAAATACGGCGAAATCCTCTCTCCAAACAAAGGAACTGCGATCTTCATCTGAAAACAGCGATGGTCTTGCGCAGCGTCTCCACTACAGAGAGATCGCGGAAGATCTCCACGGCACCGGTGACCTTGCCCAGACGGTCACGGGTCAGGGCCGTGCTCACGCTGACCGGGATCTCTTTCCCTTTCCGGGTAATGATGACGGCGGAATGGTTGTAGACCGACTCCCCGGTCTGAAGGGTCCGCTCCAGAGGACACTGGATCTGGCAGGTGCTGGAGCGGAGGATGTCAAAGCAGAACTGACCAGCCGCCTCGGCAAAGGAGAAATCCGTAATCTCTTCGGCGGCCCGGTTGAAGAAGGTATTGATCCGGCGATCGAGATCGACGGTGAAGATGCCGTCCGTCATGCTCTCGTCGCCGCTCCGGCAGGGAGACAGTTCCTGCACAGGCGCTTCACGCTTTTGATGGTTGTTTGTGGTCATCGTTGCACCTCATTCACTTCATACGATTAGGATGCTTCATCCTTGTCCTCTCAAAAGATGCGGCTTATGTGATCCTGTCGTTGTTTTTGAACCGCTTCAAGTTATCCCCCTCATGACGATCCTTTGTTAATTGGGCAAGTCTCCGAAAATCCGGCGGGCGGAACCCCGAGGGCCTGGATCAGACGCGCCCAGTAATTGACCTGTGCCGCCGTGGATGCCAGGATGACCACCTCCCGTTCCGTGAACCGGACGGCTATTTCAGCAATCAGTTCCGAAGGAAATTGAAGTGGCGTGCTGGAGATCAATCGTGCATAGCGCACGGCAAGTTTTTCGCGCAGGGAGAACGTCGCGATGGTCTCCGGATCAATCCGCCGTTGGAGCGCCAACCATTCAGCGTCTGAAATGCCGGTCTCCCGGTATTCAGCGGAATTCATGTCGATGCAAAAAGGGCATGCGGCTGTAAAAGCGGCCGAAAGGCGAACGAGCTTGAGGATTCGCTTGTCCAGTTTTCCGTCCTGATGAGCCACCAACCCTTCGAGAACGCCGGAACCGATCGCCGCTTTCGGATACCAGGCCAGCAGCCTGGCCGGAAGCATGGGTTTCCCGGTGATTTTCTCTGCCATCCAGATCCCGACCCTCAGGAAAAGGGATATTTTGGTCGGAGGTGCGACAAATGCGGACATGGCAAACTCCTTATAGGGATATCAAATCGAAGATCATCCTGGCGCTGATCAACCAGAGTCGTGCCCCGGTGATTTTTTCAATTACAGTGGTTGCAGTGGGCCATCAACCCTGCCGAGGCAGGCAGGATCTGGAGCGTGACGTGATTGATTCCGTACTTTTGCAGCAGCACCTCCTGCGCTGTCCGAATGATCCCCTCGTGGTCGGGATTGTCGTCTCCGGAGACAAGATGGGCGGAGAGCAATTTCTGGTCGGCCCCGGTCTCCCAGATATGAAGATCGTTCACCTCAGCCACAGAGGGAATCGCCAGCAGGGCTTCCCTGACCTTCTGAAAATCGATGCCTGGCGGTACAGCATCCATTAGGGAGTTGACCGCCTGGCGGACGATCTTGTAGATCTCCCGCGCGATGACCAGGCAGATCATCAGGGAGAGGATCGGATCGACCAGGGTCCAGCCAAAGGCCATGATCAGCAGGGCGCCGACAATCACCGCCAGCGAAAACAGCGAGTCCTGAAGCGAATGGAGCCAGGCGCTCTTCATGTTGATGTTCCGCGCCGAGATCTTCTGCAAAAGCAGCGTGGCCGTCCCGTTTCCCACGAGGGCCACGACGGCGACCCACAGCATTGTCCGGCCGGGAACCTCTGCCGGTGAGGCAAAGCGCCGGATCGACTCCCAGAAGATGAAGGCGATGACGACGGACAGGCCGATGCTGTTGACGAAGGCGGCGATGAACTCGATCTTTCGGTAGCCATAAGTTTTGCGATCGTTGGAAGGACGGCGGGCCACCTTCTCCGCCCAGTAGCTGAAGAGCATGTGGGCGATGTCGCTCAAATTGTGAACGGCGTCCGAGATCAGCGCCATGCTCTGGATCAGCAAGCCGAAGACCATCTCGAAGGCCACGATCCCGCCGTTGATCACGATGGCCAGGATCAGGTTTTTCAGCGAGGCCGGCGGCTCGTGACTATGGCTGTGACCGGGGCCGTGGTCTTGGTCATAGCTGTGTTTCATGGCGTTCACCCGATCAGAAACGGACTGCCGATAAAATAAATTCCCAGAAGGCCGATGACGACCCCGGCGCTCTTCCGGAAAAACCCCCCGGATCCGAGCCAGATCTCATTTTCCGTCAAGCGGCGGACCGCCGCGGTCGAGCTGCCGGCGATCACGATGGGGAGACAGTGGCCCAATGCGAACAGCAGGATCAGCATGACGCCGGTCAGAACCTGCCGCTGAACCGTGATGATCGCCAGGATCGGCGCAATGAAGCCGAAAGTGCAGGAGCCCGACAGAACCCCGTAGGCCAGCCCCAGCAGAAATGCCCCCTGGAGGCCCTTGACGTTCAGCTTCTGCAGGCGGCTGCCGGAGAGGTTGCACTTCTCCACGCCGAGCATCCCCAAAGCCACCCAGATCAAAACCAGTCCAACGATGATTTGCCAGTAGCTGCCGACATCCCCGAGCATACGGCCGAGCAACGCGCAGACAATGCCGATCACGGCAATCGTTATGAACAGCCCTGCGGTAAAAAGGATGGCGTATTGCGCCGCCTGCTTCGGCTGAAGGGCCTTCTCCTGCCCGGCCACATAGGCCACGACCAACGGGATCGAGGCCAGATGACAGGGGCTGAACAGGACGCTGACCATGCCCCATAAAAAGCAGCCCAATGCCGCCAGCCAGGTCGCGCCGGTGATCCATTCGTTGATGGTGATCAAAAATTGCGTCAGCATGAATCCATCTCGATCTCAAGCGCAGCGCAAAATCCCCCGTGCCCATAGGCAGTCGCCGCAGACGGGAAATATATTTCCGAAACTGTCACCGCGTCATTCATGCAAAGTACTTCCTCTTGAACCGCAGCGCCACGTTGACCAGACTGATCAGGACGGGCACCTCCACCAGCGGGCCGATCACCGCTGCAAAGGCCGCCCCGTGGTTGATCCCGAAGACGCCCACCGCCACGGCGATGGCCAATTCAAAATTGTTGCTCGCCGCCGTGAAGGAGAGAGTCGCCGACTTGCTGTAATCGGCCCCCGCCTTGCCGCTCATCCAGAAACTCACCAGGAACATCACAACAAAATAGATGAGGAGCGGCACGGCGATCAACAGCACGTCGCCGGGCTTTTCGATGATCTTCTTGCCCTGCATGGAGAACATCACGACGATCGTGAAGAGGAGAGCGATCAGGGTGATTGGGGAGATCCGGGGGATGAATTTTTCATGATACCACCGCTTCCCCCGTGCCTTGACCAGGACAAACCGGGTCATCATCCCCGCCAGGAAGGGAATCCCCAGATAGATGAACACACTCTCGGCGATCTGGCCGATCGTGATGTGGACCACGGCGCCGGTGAGCCCCAGCAGTGGCGGCAGGATCGTGACAAAGAGCCATGCGTAGACGCTGTAGAAGAGGACCTGGAAGATCGAGTTGAAGGCCACCAGCCCCGCGCAGTACTCCGTGTCCCCCTGCGCCAGGTCGTTCCAGACGATCACCATGGCGATACAGCGGGCCAGACCGATCATGATGAGGCCGATCATGAACTCCGGCTGATTGTGCAAAAACAGAACGGCCAGGATGAACATCAGGATCGGTCCGATGATCCAGTTCTGAAGAAGGCTCAACCCCAGGACCTTGAAGTCCCGGAAGGCGTCGCCCAGATCCTCGTACTTCACCTTGGCCAGGGGCGGATACATCATCAGGATCAGCCCGGCCGCGATCGGGATGCTCGTCTGCGTTCCCTCGGGACGGAGTGAACCGATCCAGTCGCCGACGCCGGGGGCGAAATAACCCAGCAGGACACCGACCGTCATAGCCAGGAAGATCCAGAGCGTCAGGTATCGATCCAGAAACGATAGCTTTTTTCCGACACCGTCTGCCATCATTCCCTCCTCATATTTCCATGTTCAAGGCCCCTCACCGAGGGGCGGTATTCACTGGTCAGGTGCCGCCGAAAAGCGGGATGCCGCCTCTCAGGGATACCTCACCGGCGAAACCGACGATCACTTTTTCACCTTCAACGATCACAGGCACCTGATGCCTACCACCCGAAAGGCGAAGCATCTCCTTGAGTTGTTCGGGGTTTTTCTCCACGTTTACGTAAACGGCCCTGTTTCCATAGGCTTCCCGAGCTTGGTTGCAGAAGGGTCACGTATCGGTCCCGTAAATGATGATCTTTTCTTGCATGACCCGTTTCCCCCATCCAGCGAATGTCGTTTCTTTGCGGACGCTATCGCTTACCGCCCTTTCTTGCCGAGCCAGGCG
>JAXGRQ010000059.1:0-11465 GCA_040765725.1 Syntrophales bacterium | reverse complement strand
GAAACGACGGCTCTTTCCATGACTCTTGCCGAAAGCAGACCGAGAACACTCAGATCCGCCTCGACGTGCCCTGTGGCCATGGTGAAAATGGTATCCCCATCGAACATGGAATGAGCCGGCCGCATGGTTCTCGCATAACCATTTTGTGCCATGGAGGCCAGTTTCGTGGCCTGGGATTTGGTCAGCGTCGCATTCGTGGCGACGATTCCGATGGTGGTGTTGCCGCCAAACAGGTTCTTCTTTTCCGCATAGGATTCAATCATGACCGCTTCCGTGTCGGCAAGTTCGGTCAGGTCTTCGTTCAAAAGGCCTGCCAGTCGTTCTCCCGTTTCGGGATCGATGACATCGCCAAGGCAGTTCACCGCAACCATGGCTCCGATCTTCAATGCGCCCACCTGAACGGCATAACAGCCAAGACCGCTCTTCATGGCCCTTCCCATGCCGAGGATCTTACCCACCGTCGCCCCCGTGCCGGCGCCAACACAACCTTCTACACAAGCCCGACTTGTGGCATTTCGACAGGCCTGATAGCCCATTTCCCTGTCGGGTCTTATCCTGTGATCACCAATGGCCAGATCGAATAGAACCGCCCCGCAGACAATCGGGACACGGGTGACCTGGACGTCAAAACCGATGTTCCTCTCCTCCAGGTACTGCATCACGCCGGAAGCGGAATCGAGACCGAACGCGCTGCCTCCCGACAAAATCACCGCATGGATCTTCTCCACCAGGTTGACGGGATTGAGCAGATCACTTTCGCGCGTTCCAGGGGCCCCACCTCTGACATCGATTCCGGCCGTCGCTCCGTTTTCGCAGATGACTACCGTGCAACCCGTGCCGGCATTCAAATTGTGCGCATGCCCGACTCTGATGTCATCTATGTCCGTGAAGGCTATTTGCCGCATGCCGCTCCTCCTTTCTTAACCTGCGTCAGGACCAACCACGCTCTCTATCCATGAATGCGAACTTTGTTTTTTCCCGATCAATTGATTGGAATGGTAACATAGGTCTGTCTTGTCTCAAATGGGAAATGAACCGTAATTTCGTAAAAGGAACCTTTTGTATCGTTTCGGATCATCCGGCAATCAGGACCCCAAAAGGGCAATATGCTAAAGGCCGGACCGGATTGGTAAATGAGCCCGTTGCCTTTTGACGCGGGTTTTTTGTTCTTTGAGTGTCAGTGGCCCCTTCAAACGGATAGGCCCGGTTGTCGTCCGAACGTCTCCTTGACAAATAGAGAGCACAGCAGGCTGACCGCCACGGCAACCAGGAAAAAATGGAGAACCGGAAGGTAGGCGGCAGGCGGATAGGGGGCGCTTCCTGAGACATCCAGGATCATACCCGCATAGAGCTGAAAGACGATCCCGCCAATGAACGGGAACACATTCAGCGTACCGATGGCCGTGCCGGCAATATCATTCGGAAACAGCTCCTTGGCTGCCGTGATTCCGATGGTTCCTATCGCGTTCGATGTGAGTCCCAGGAAGAAGAAAACCGTGCAGAGAGCCGCGTAGGAAAGACGACCGTGAAAGGCCAGCAACGTTGTCAAGCTGACCAGCAAAATCACGGCACCCCCCACAAGCACCTTCTTACGGCTATGGAACACCCGGTCTGAGAGAAATCCCAGAAACGGGGCGCCGAAGATGACGGCGAAAGCAGCCATCGAGAGGACGGTCCCCGCCGCGGGCGCCGAGAATCCGTATACATCCATGAGGTAGGGGCCGGCCCAGAGCCCCTGAAAGCCGAAGCTGAACCCGTTGGTGCAGAAGATCCAGACCGCAAGGATCCAGAAACGCCGCGTCCGGACCACCAGCAGAAAAGAACCCCACGGAGCGGCATCGCCCGGGCTGTTGCTTGCGGCAGATCGGGCTGAGCAGATCCTTGCATCAGAGGGTCGCTCCACAAGCCACAACCAAGTGCAGACAGTCAACAGAAGACCCGCCCCGCCGATCACCAGAAAACTCCCCCGCCAGCCCAGGCCCTGCGCCAGGTAGGCCAGAGGGGTCGTTGCGGCAAACCAGCCCAGGCCGCCGAAGCCCAGAAAGAGCCCCGAGATCCGCGCATACCGGTTCCCTGTGAACCAGTCCGCGAAGAGCTTCATCGCACAGACGAAAAAGGCGGAGACCCCGACGCCGACCAGGATTCTGGCCGCCGTTGCCCAGCCGAAGGAAGGCGCCAATCCGAAGGCCGCACCGCCCAAGGCTGTCAGGCCTCCAAAGAGAGTTACCGTTCTTCTCACTCCCCAGGAATCGGCCAGGATCCCCACGGGAACCTGCATCACCCCATAGGCAAGAAAATAGCTCGACGCCAAGACGCCCAGGGAGGCGGCGCTGATGCCGAAGGATTTCATCAGGTCCGGCGCAACCACCGCCGGGCAGACCCGGTGAAAGTAGCTGATAAAAAAATGGGCGGAGATGATCCAGAAGGCGACCCAGGCATATCTTTGGGTTTTTCCCATGGCGTTTCCCATTCATCTTTTCGTGTCAATGGATATTCTTCTACGCCACCATCCCCACCGCCTTCCAGTAGAGGAGACTGATCGCCAGCGTCGCCAGGCAAGCTAAGAAGAAGATGATGCCTGCCAGGAGGAGCTGCGTCGGTGTCCAGGCCGCCCTCCCGGCAACCGTTTCCCCAAGAATCACGAAGGCCTGCTGATAGGCCAGAAAAAAGCAGTTGCCGCCCATGATGAACAGGAAGACGAAGACCAGGGGATGGATGTGGAAATCGGTTGCCAACATGGGCAGGAAGGGCACCACAAAGGGGATGGTACAAAAGAGTTGAGGAACGTCGACGAAACGGAGAATGAAGAAGAGCACGAGCATCGCATAGGTCAGCACCCAAAGATTTCCCGCCAGGGCAGTGATGACGGGACGGAAGGAATGGTTGAGGAAGGACGCAACGCCGGTCTCCTGGAAGATGAGCCCGAATCCCATGATCGAACCGATAAAAAGGACAAAATCCCAACTGATCGCCGTCCCGATGTCCTTGGCCTCGATGATGCCGCAGGCAGCCAAGAGGGCGAAGGCCCCCAGACAGACCGCGACATCCGGGATCCCATGGATCCGCCCGGTCACCAGGAAGAGGAAGGTCGTCAGGAGGATGGTGAAAGTGGTCTTTTCCTTGAAGCTCATGACACCCAGAGATTTGAGTTCCGCCCGGAAGGCCTCGCGGTCGATCTTCAGATCCCCAGACGGTTTCATTACCCGGTAGAGACCCAGGATGAAGAGAAGCGACAGGACGGCCGACGGGACCAGCATGGCCTTCCACCAAGCATCGAATTCGATCACCCCCTGCAGCGCGGGCGTACCGCTGAAGAATCCAATAGCCGCGGGTCCCCACAAGGATCCGGTAAGCCAGCCGCTCCCGGGGATGATGGCCATGGACCAGGCGGAAAGGAGGATCAGGGCCGCCCCTTTGGAGCCATACTGGAGACGACAGATCTCCAGTACGGCCACGGCGATCGGGATGACAATCGCGATTCGCACGGAGATGGAGGGCGTCAGGACGGACAGGAGGATCCCGATGAGGGCCCAGGAGACGGTCAGGCTCAAGTAACTGGGTCGAAAGAGACCGATGATCCAGTAGGCCAGGCGTTTGCCCAATCCCGTCGAGTTCAACGCAAAGCCGAAAAAGAGGGCGGGGATCAGGATCCAGAGCGCCCGGGTGGTGTAGCCGTTGAAAACCAGGGAGGGACTGAGGCCTGCGGAAACGAGCAGTAATATCATGACCATGCTGCCGATGCAGAGCGGCACCCACTTGGTGGCAAAGATCCAGAGCCCTACGGCCACCAGAATGGCCATCAGGGCCGCATGACCCTCAGGGGTCAATTCCGGCGCAAAAGGCCTGCCCGCCCCGATTCCGACTCCGATGGCCGAGAAAAGAATGATCCCCCAGATCCGTACGTTCATCCCTTCCCTCAATATAGGATTGACCCTCTTGTTGGGCAGCACGCCGGCTCACTTGCCGCCCGGAGGCTACACGTCTCCTCGGGAATAGTCAACGATCGATTTGCCGCACCGCATTTGCCGGAAAAATGGAGGTGAAAAACAGTGGGCGGACGCGCGGAAAATGGCGACAGGTTTTCTTGACAAATGTGCGGCCGAATGTTAGGGACCATCAGCATTCAACAGAACCGCAAACCGTTCCCAAAAACGTTGTGACAACTTGCCGTCGGTACCGCCGGGAAAACCGGACCATGGGGTGATCGTCGGATGCAGATTGAGCTGAACGACATATCCAAAGCCTGGGGCGAGGTCAAGGCGGTGGATCGCGTAAGCTGTACCGCCGACGCTAGCGAGCTGCTGGTGATGCTCGGCCCTTCCGGCTGCGGAAAATCCACCATCCTGCGCCTGATTGCCGGTCTCGAAACCCTGTCGGGGGGCGCCATCCGCATCGGCGGGCGGGATGTCTCCCGGTTGCCGCCCGCCGAACGCAACGTCTCCATGGTTTTCCAGTCTTACGCCCTGTTCCCCCATCTGAACGTCGAGGAAAACATTGTTTTCGGACTCAAGGTGCGAAAGCTCGAGCCGGCGGAGCGGAAACGCCGGATGGATCGCGTCGCGGAACTCCTTGGACTGGGAGAGTTGCTGCGCCGCAAACCCGCGGAGCTGTCCGGGGGCCAGCGGCAACGCGTCGCGCTGGGCCGGGCCATCGTCAGTGAAGCGCCGGTCTGCCTGATGGACGAGCCCCTTTCCAACCTGGATGCCAAACTCCGTCACGAGATGCGCCGCGAGATCCGCTCGCTCCAGCAGCGCCTCGGGATCACGATGATCTACGTCACCCACGATCAGATCGAGGCGATGACCATGGCCGACAAGATCGTCCTGCTCAACGCCGGCCGTGTCGAGCAGATCGCGGCTCCCGAAGAGCTTTACTCCCGTCCGGCGACCCGATTCACGGCCGGGTTCATCGGCACGCCGCCGATGAACCTGCTCTCCCTTCGCGATGCCGATGTGGCGGACTGGTTCCGGACCCGCCTGGCGGCGGGACTGAAAGAGGATTCCCATCCGTCGCTGACGCTGGGGGTGCGCCCGGAAATGATGCGCCCGGCCGATGAGGGCATTCCGGCCGAGGTGCTGGGTTTTGAATACCTGGGGGCGGACAGCCTCATCAGCTGCAGGATCGGCGGTTCCGAATGCATCGTTCGTCAGGAAGGCAAGGTGAACCTTGCCGCGGGGGATCGGATCCGCGTCGACTGGCCGGCCTCCGAGACCCATTTTTTCGAGACCGAGACCGGTCGGCGTTGGGAGTCGCCCCATGCCGCAAACGGCTGATCCGGCGAACCGGATCGAATGGAAACGACCAAAAGGAGGTGTTCAATGAAAAGATTTTTTTCCGGAAGGGTCCTGATGCTGTGCAGTCTGGCAATTCTGCTGCTGGGCGTCGCCCCGGCCCAGGCGGCCGTCAACCTCAACATGTATTACCCGGTGGCCGTCGGCGGGCCGATCACCAAGGTCATCGACGACATGATCGCCGATTTCGAGAAAGCCAACCCCGACATCAAGGTCAAGGCCGTCTACGCCGGCAACTATGACGACACCCGCGTGAAGGCGCTGGCCGCGCTCAAGGCGAACCAGCCGGTCCAGCTCAGCGTGCTCTTCTCCATCGATGTTTTCGAGCTGATCGACCAGGGCGTCATCGTCCCCTTCGATGATTTCGCCACCACCGCGGAGGACAAGAAGTGGCTCGCCTCCTTTTACCCGGCCCTGATGGCGAACTCCAAGGCCAAGGGCAAGACCTGGGGAATCCCTTTCCAGCGCTCCACGATCGTGATGTACCACAACAAGGATGCCTTCAAGGAAGCGGGGCTGGACCCGAACAAGCCGCCTACGACCTGGAACGAGATGGTCGCCATGGCCCAGAAACTGACCAAGAAGGACGCCGCGGGCAATGTGTCCCGCTGGGGCCTCCACATCCCCTCCACGGGCTATGCCTACTGGATGTTCCAGGCGCTGTGCATCCAGAACGGTGAGGAGCTGATGAACCAGGACGGCAACAGGACCTACTTCGACAAGCCGGCGGTGATCGAGGCCATGCAGTTCTGGCGTGACCTGGCCGTGAAGCACAAGGTGATGCCCGAGGGGACCATCGACTGGGGCACGTTGCGGCAGAAGTTCCTCGAGGGCGCCACGGCCATGATGTGGCACACCACGGGCAACCTCACCGCGGTCCGTGACGGCGCGAAATTCAACTTCGGCGTGAGCATGCTGCCCGCCTCCAAGCGGCTGGGCTCCCCCACCGGCGGCGGCAATTTCTACATCTTCAAAAGCGCCAACGCCGAGGAGCGCAAGGCCGCGCTGAAGTTCATCAAGTTCATGACCGAACCGGAGCTGACGGCCAAATGGTCCATCGCCACGGGTTATACAGCCACCCGCGCCGATGCCTATGAAACCAATGTGCTCAAGAAGTACGTGGCCGAATTCCCCGCGGCGGCGGTGGCGCGCGACCAGTTCAAATACGCGGTCGCCGAGTTTGCCACCCACGAGAATGCCCGGAACAAGAAGTTCCTCGATGACGCGATTCAGAGCGTTCTGACCGGCAACAAGGGAGCCAAAGAAGCCCTGACGGGCGCCCAGGCTCAGGCCGAGCGGGTTCTGAAGGGCTATCGTTAAGCGGAAGGCAGGCCGCCGCGCCGGCGCATGGGCGCGGCGGCCTCTTTTCGTGTTTAGGGATCGTATGAAACTGAAGCGTCCTATTTCCGTCCAGGTGTATGCCTGGCTCCTCCTCCTGCCGGCATTGGTCCTGATGGTCGCCTTCACCCACTATCCGATCGTGGGCGGATTCATCGCCAGTTTCTTCTCCACGGGCCGGGAGGGGCGCGCTTCCAAGTTCATCGGGCTGGAAAACTACAGCAGCATGATCGCCGATCCCGTTTTCTGGCAGGTTCTCCAGAACAACATCATCTATGCGCTGGGGGTGATCCCGATCAGCGTCATCCTGGCCATCTTCATGGCGGTCTGCGTCAACGGCCGTCTCCCGGGACGCAGCATCGTCCGGACGGCCTACTTCACGCCCACCATCCTGCCGATGATCGCCGTGGCGAACATCTGGCTCTTCTTCTACACCCCGCAGATCGGCCTCCTGGATCAGATCCGCGGGCTGTTCAACATCCCGAGCCACAGTTGGCTGGGCGACACGAGCACCGCCCTGGGGTGCATGATGGTTCTGGCCATCTGGAAGGACGCGGGGTTCTTCATGATCTTTTTCCTGGCCGCGCTGCAGGGCATTCCGCCCGAACTGGAGGAGGCTGCCCTGATCGAGGGGGCCGGCCGCTGGTACTACTTCCGCCGGGTGACGTTGCCGCTTTTGATGCCGACGATGCTTTTCGTCCTGGTCAACGCGACGATCAACTCCTTCAAGCTTGTCGACCACATCTTCATCCTGACCAAGGGCGGGCCGGACAATGCCTCCTCCCTCTTGCTGTACTACATCTGGGAGGTGGCCTTCGGCTTCTGGGATACGGCCTACGCCTCGACGCTGACGGTGGTGCTGCTGGTCATTCTGTGCCTGGCGGCGATTACGCAGTTCCGTTACATGGAAAAGAGGGTTCACTACCAGTGATCAACCGCGGTTCGGACTGGATGCAAAAGGTGGAGGTTCTGGCGGCCTGGCTGCTGGCCTTTTTGTGGGCGGCGCCGCTGCTCTATGCCGTCTGGGCGGCCTTCCATCCCATGGACTTCGTCAGCCGCTTCGTCCTGACGGCGCCGCTGACGCTGGACAACTTCCGCAGCGCCTGGAAGGTCGCGCCCTTCGCCCGTTACTTCTTCAACACCTTCGTGCTGGTCAGCATCACGCTGGCGGGACAGTTCATCCTCTGCACCATGGCTGCGTATGCGTTCGCCCGTTTTGAATTCCCGGGCAAGGAGATCGTCTTTCTGCTGGTGCTCGTGCAGATCATGATCATGCCGGACGTTCTGATCGTGCAGAACTACAAAACCGTAAGTCAACTGGGGCTGGTGGACACGATCCTGGGGATCGGCCTGCCCTATATGGCCTCGGCCTTCGGCATTTTTCTGCTGCGGCAGGCCTTCAAGCAGGTGCCGAAGGAGCTGGTGGAGGCGGCCCGGGTGGAGGGCGCAGGATGGCTGTCGGTCCTCTGGAAGGTCTACATTCCGCTTGCCAAGCCGACCTACCTGGCTTACGGCCTGGTCTCCGTGAGCTATCACTGGAACAACTTTCTCTGGCCCGTGATCATTACCAACTCCACGGAGACGCGGCCGCTCACGGTTGGCCTCTCCATCTTCGGCGCTCCGGAATCGGGGGTCAACTTTTCGGTCATCTCCGCCGGCACGCTTCTGGCCGTGTCGCCGCTCTTGATCGCCTTTTTGCTCTTCCAGCGTCAATTCGTCCAGAGCTTCATGCGCTCCGGCATCAAGTAAGGGGCCCGATTTGGACAACCCGTCGACGCCGCATGATAAAACATCCTATCGCTGGGTCATCGTGGGCACGCTGTGGCTGATCCACGCCCTGGTCTTCATGAACCTGTCCGGTTTGGGGACGCTGGCCCCGTTCATCCAGGAGGAGCTCCGGCTTTCTTCCTTTCAGATCGGATTTTTGATCTCTTCTCTGTCGATCGGGTCCATGCTGAGCCAAATGCCCGCGGGGCTGATCGTCGATTTCGTGGGCGTGCGCCGGATGATCAGTCCGGCGATCGGCTTGCTTGGGCTTTTTCTCGTCCTGTTTTCCCTGGCCCCCTCCTTTCCGATTGCGCTGGCGATCCTGCTGCTCCACGGCCTGGCCAGCGGGGTCATCACCCCTGCCGCGAGCAAAGGCGTTCTGGATTGGTTCCCCTACAGCGGCCGCGCGACGGCAATGGGGATCAAGCAGACCGGGGTCAACTTCGGTGGAATTTTTGCGGGACTCCTCCTCCCGACGCTGGCGATCGTGTTTTCCTGGCGGCAGAGCCTTTTGGCGGTCGGACTGGTCGAAATGGCCGCGGCCATTCTGGTTTATCGCCTGCTCCGGGAATCCCCGTTCCGATCGGACGCCTCGCGGACGAAGTTTGCCTGGGGGAAAATCCTGCAAATGGCGATGCAGCGGGATATGCTGGTCCTGGGCGGAGTCGGTTTCTGCTTCATGGCCGGCCAGTTCTGCTTTTCCACCTACCTGATCCTGTTTTTGATCCGGGAGATGCAATACCCGATCGTTCAGGCGGGCGGGTACTACGCCCTCTCTTTCTTCGTCGGCGCCGCGGGCCGCATTTTATGGAGCCTGGCGAGCGACTACCTTTTCGGCGGGCGGAGGAAGGGGGTCCTGTTCGCGATCGCGCTGATCTTCTTTTTTTCTTCGCTGGCGTTGGGGATGATCTCCTTCTTCCCGATTTTATCATCGCTGCTGACGATCGCCGTTTTGGCCTTCGGGGTCAGCGGGATCGGCTGGAACGCCGTTTATCTGACGATCGTGGGCGAAGCCGTGGACAGGGAATCCACGGGGCTGGCGACCGGCGTCGGCTACTTTTTCGGCTTTCTGGGGAGCGTCGTTGCCCCGCCTCTTTTCGGTTTTCTGGTGGACCGGACGGACCTGTACGGATACGCTTGGCTTTTTCTCGCCTTGTGTGCCGGGACGATTCTGGTCCTTTTGGGCCTTTACCGGGAGAAGAAAAAATCCTTTCCCGGAAAGGAGACCAACCAGGGGGGATCGAACCATGGTCACTGAGAAGGGATTTCAGGTCTACGGCCTCGGACAATGTTCCCTCGATTACATCGGGACAATCGAAGTCTATCCGCCGCCCGATGCAAAATGCGAATTGCAGGAGGCCGTGTTTGAAGGGGGCGGACCGGCGGCGACGGCTCTGACGGCCCTGGCCCGCTGGGGGATCTCCTGCCGCTTTGCCGGCGTGGTGGGCGACGACCTCTTCGGCGTTTTGATTGAACGCTCGCTACGAGAGGAGGGAATCGACACGACCGGGCTGGTCGTCCGGAAGGGATGCGCCTCCCAGTTCGCCTTCATCTCCGCGGAACGGTCGCTCGGGAGACGGAATATTTTTTGGCGACGTCCCACCGGGGCGGAAATCCGGCCCGGTGAAATCGATCTCGCGAACCTCCGGCGGGCGCGGCTGTTTCACACGGACGGCCTGTGCATGGAGGCCGCGCTGTTCGCCGCCGCGGAGGCCAGGCGCGCCGGGGCGACGGTGGTTGTGGACGGCGGAACGCTCAGGGAGGGTATGCTCGACCTGGCGCGCCTCAGCGACTGTTTCGTCGTCTCCGAATCCTTTGCCCTTTCGCTTGCGGGCGGCCGCGATCCCCATCGGGCCTGTCGGATGCTGTCGGAACTGGGCCCGCGGCTTGTCGGCGTGACGATGGGGAAGGCGGGGTATGTTGCGTTGGCCGGGGGGCGAATCATCGAAAAACGGGCTTATCCGGTCGAGTCCATCGATACGACCGGTTGCGGGGATGTCTTCCATGCCGGCGTCATCTACGGGCTGCTCCATGGGTGGCAGGCGGAGAAAAGCCTCGATCTGGGCGCATGGGCGGCGGCGCAGGTCAGCCTGCATTTGGGGGGGCGTTCGGGAATACCGGCGCTTGCGGCGCTGAAAGAGAAATATTCCGTTCAATAACCGCGCCGAATGTCCACGACGCCTTCAACGGTTTGGCCGCATTCCAACATCCGGATCTTTCCGGCGATCTGTGCCACGCTTTCTTCCCGCAGGGTCAGTGCGGAGATGTGGGGGGTCAATGTGATTTTCGGGTGGGTCCAGAACGGGTGATCGGCGGGCAGCGGTTCGCTGCACACCACGTCCAGGGCGGCTCCCGCGAGCCTGCCGTCGGCCAAGAGCGCCAGCAGGTCCTCCTCCACCAGATGTCGGCCGCGCGCCACGTTGATGAGATAACCGTCCGGTTTCAGTTTGGAAAGCGTGGCCGCATTGAGGATCCCTTGCGTCTCTGCCGTCAGGGGTAGCACGCAGATCAAAATTCGCACGGCGCGTAGAAAGGGTTCCAATCCGTCTTGTCCGGCAAAGACGGTGATGTTCGGCAGGGATTTCCCTGAGCGGGACCAGCCGAATGTCGGATAGCCGAAGGACGCTGCCGATTCGGCGACACGCGCGCCGATGAACCCCAACCCCATCACGCCGACGGGAAAATCCATGCGGTTGGCCGGCCGCCGTGCCTTCCAGCGACGCTCCTTCATCTGTTCGGAATAGACATCAAACTCGCGGACATGTCGGATCAGCGCATGGCTGACGTACTCCGCCATCTGGGAGGCCATCCCGGCATCGTTCAGGCGGACGATCGGCACGTTCCCGGGCAGGTTCGGCAGCGCCATCAAACCGTCCACGCCCGCGCCGATGTTGAAAACGGCTTTAAGGCCCTTTTGCGACGCGAACAGTTCGGCCGGCGGCTGCCAGACGATCGCATAGTCTGCCTGGCGTCCGGCCTCCTCCGGCGTCCACAGCCAAACCTTCGCGTCGGAAAGGGCTGAGGCGATGGCGGCAAGCCAGGGGCCGGTGTTTTTTGAGGCGTAGAAAA
>JAXGRQ010000058.1:0-12189 GCA_040765725.1 Syntrophales bacterium | reverse complement strand
CCTCTTGACCGGCCCGGAGCGCCTCCTCCGGCGGGAGGATCCTCCCCAGCAGCGTCCGCAGCTCGAATTCATGGCGTCCCGCGTCCAGCGCCGGGTCGGTCAGCATCGAAATCCGGACGAACTTGATGCTGTCCAGCAGGCTTTCCCGGGCGTTTCGGCGTCCGCCGCGACGGCGCGGGATGCCGCCCTGATTGATATGAAAGCGGAGCTTGTCCGGCTCGTCGTTGTGGATCGGCATGATCGCGTGGTTGGGGCAGACCATGTCGCACATGCCGCAGCCGATGCAGGCATGGGCGGGATCCGTCCGCTGGCGGATCCCGTGGTAAACTCCATAAAGATTCCCCGGTTTTTCCGAAAGCCCGAGGGCGACCTGCAGGACCCTTTTCCGGTGGACGCCCAGCTCGATCGCCTGCACGGGACAGACCGCCGTGCAGCGGCCGCAGAGGCAGCACTTCTCCTTGCTCCAGAGAACCTGCCAGGGCAGATCCTTTGTGCTCAGTGCGGACGGCTTAAGCTGTCCAACTGGTTCCATCGTCCGACCTCCTGACGTTCCGGTCCCACAAAGACGGTGTCATACCGCATCGGCTGAAAATCCCGGCTCTTGTCGCGCGCCGGAATGGCCGCGTCCAGACCGCACATCTCCGAGGAGAAGGCGAACATTCCCGGATTTCCACCCACCACGCCGGGGCGAAGCTTTTTGCTGTCCTGCAGCATGAACAGGGTCTTGTCGGGAAGACATCCCATCACGCAGTTCGGCCCGTCGATGATCAAAGGCCGGCAGCTCTGCTTGAGCAGCCGGAGCCAGGGGCCGTTCGGATGGTGATCCAGCTCGCCGTCCTTGAGCGGCGTGATCACATGCTTGTAGGTTTCCAGTCCCAGGTTCAGATGCATCAGCGAGTAGTGCAGAATGTGGGTGAACACCTCCGAGTCCGACTGGTAGCCGACATAGCCCGGCTCCCCGCGGGACATCAGAAATTCCCGGATCGGCACGAAAGCGGTATTCTCGCCGTTGGTCATGGTGGCCATCCCCTGGATGAAAAACGGGTGGCAGGCGTAAATGTCGATGGCATAGTTGGTGTTCTGCCGTCCCTGGGCCAGAATCGTCCGCGCCTGGAGCTCCTTGCGGTTCAGTCCGAGATAGTCCGCCACGGCCATCGGATCACCGACCTCCTTGATCATGATCACATCCGGCCAGAAGCTGAAGACCATCATCGATCCGTCCCCTTCCCCCATCTTCCGGAGCTGGAGGCGGCACATCATCAAACGGCGCTGGATTTCCGCTTCGGGCAGGTTCTCCCAGTCGGGCGGATATTCATAGACGCGGACCAGATAATTGTCCCGTTTGGGTGTCCCCCGGGGCGGCCGCTTGGTCGGCCGGAACGAGAGTTTGTATTTTGTCATGAAATCCATGTCCATCATGTACCGGTCGAGCGCCTTGATTCCCGTGTTGGAGAAGATCCCGGAGAGGATGGGCCCCCCCCGGAACTGCTCGAAATCCCCTCCGAGGTCGGTCAGGAAAAGGCCGAGACCCGAGCCGTCATGCCCTTCCTTCATGACATCCAACGCGCGAATCGCGACCATCGGCGAGAGGGGTTCCCTGCCGGTGATGGAAAACAATCTGCACATGATCGTCCGTCCTTTCGCTGTATCGAGCGGGAATCTCCCTGACGCGGCATCGGGGTTTCTTTTCCTGATTTGCCGGCGGACCAACGGTTTTGCCCGCATACGGGGACCCCGGTTTTTACAGATAAGCCAAAACCATGCCACTTTCAGGAGATCATCGGAAGGACGCCAAGGAATTGCCGTGTGATTCCGGAGGATAACCGTTCCGTTGCGGGAGGGGGCGTAAAGAGGCGGGACGGGCCTGACAAAAAAGTTGATTTGCCGAAAAAAGGAACAATATTGTGCCGACGTGTTCGTTTGTGGCACGAAAGGGAAAGATCAGTCGTTGTCCGGATGCGGGCCTTTCCCTTTTGGGGTGCGGTAGGGCCGGGGGTCGATTCCCATCTTCCGGATCCGGTACTGAATGATCCTTTTGGTGGTTCCGAGAAGCTTTGCCGCCTGGGACTGGTTCCCCCGGGTTTCCCGGAGCGCATGGGTGATCAGCTCGCGCTCCTTTGCCTCGACGACGACGTTCAGCCTTCCCAGTTCCTTTCTTTCCGTGCTTCGCAACCGGAGCTGCAGCGAAGGGGGGAGGTGCATCGGTTCGATCGTGTTTCCGGGCGCAAGCAGAATGGCCCGTTCGATACAGTTTTCCAGCTCCCGAACGTTGCCCGGCCAGTGGTAGGCCAGCAGGATCTCTGAAACCGCGGGGGAGATCTTTTTCACCGGTTTTCCCATTCCCCGCGTGTATTTCAGAACGAAGTGATCGGCCAGCAGGATAATGTCGCTTCCGCGCTCGCGCAAGGGCGGCAGATGGAGCGGGAAAACGTTCAGTCGATAGAAAAGATCTGCGCGGAAGCGTCCGGAGGAGAGATCCTGCTCGAGATTCCGGTTCGTTGCCGCGATGACCCGGACATCTACGCGCACCATACGTGAGGAGCCGAGCGGCTGGAATTGCTTTTCCTGGAGGACCCGGAGCAACTTGGCCTGTGCCGCGGCGGAGAGCTCTCCCGCCTCGTCGAGGAAGATCGTTCCCCCGTTGGCCTCCTCGAAACGGCCGCGCCGCTGATGGAGGGCGCCGGTGAAAGCCCCGCGCTCGTGGCCAAAAAGCTCGCTTTCGAGAAGCGTGTCCGGGATCGCGGCGCAGTTGACCTGAACGAGCGGCCCCTTGAGACGGGGGCTGTTTTGGTGAATGGCGCGCGCGATCAGCTCCTTGCCCGTGCCCGTCTCCCCATGGATCAGGACCGTCGTGTTGGAATCCGCCACCTGGGCGATCATGCCGAACAGGTTCTGCATCACCCCCGAATGGCCGATAATGTCTATGGACGGCGTTTGGGTTCGGCCGAGGAGATGGCGCAGGCGCCGGTTTTCCTCCTCGATCCCGCGGTTGTGGACCTCCTTGGCAAGCAGTTCGGCGATCGAGGAGAGCATGGCAAGCTCCCGGTCCAGGTTTTCCACCTGCAGGGCGACCTTATCCGCCGAGAGCACTCCGACGACGCGGCCGTCATAGATGATCGGGACACAGAGAAAGGCCAGTTCGGAACGGTTCAGGTTGCGTCGGGCGCCGGTCCGATCCAGAAATTGGGCGGCCTTTCCAAGATTCGCACAGGCCATCGGCCGGCCGGTCTGCGCGACCTTGCCCGTAATGCCTTCCCCGGGGCGATAGGTGATGTCCAGACCCTGGATGTCCACACCGTGTGCAACATCCAGCCAGGCGGTCCCTGTTTCACGATCGATCAGAGAGATCATTCCCCGCTGCATGCCCAGACGGTTGCTCATCTCCTGCAGGGCCTGCTGGATCTGATCCCGAAGTTCCCCCGGTTGCGCCAGGATCCTGGCGATGGCGTGGAGTGCGGCAAGCTCTTCGAAGCTATGGATGCTAATCTCTTTTCTCCCCGGCGTGCCGACATGCGGCGGTTGCCAAATTGATGGACGGAAACTAACACGGATCGATACAAAAATGCAATGCGCGCGGTTGACAGCGCAAACCGATCAATAACCTCCTATGATCACCTCCCATTTTTCACTTGACAGATCCGGCGAAAAGGCTTAAATGTTTCTTCAAGGAAGAATGGTATTTATGAAATCAAGAAACACCGTCATCGCTCTGATCGCCTTGGAAGGCATAATTATCGGGCCTGCATATTGGGACCTGGGCGGAGGGTAGTGTTTCCAAAAAAAAGCGAAATCGACAAAATCCGTTATCAGGTTCGTCCGATAACGGATTTTTTGTTTCCACCCATTTGATGCCGCTTGCGCAGGGGGATGCTTCCCCGGAGAGGATCCATATGAAGGAAGATCAGGACGTATTCATCTATGACACGACATTGAGGGACGGGACCCAGGGCGAAAAAATCAATCTTTCCGCCGAGGAAAAAATCCGGATCGCCCGGCGGCTCGACGAGATGGGTTTTCACTACATCGAGGGGGGGTGGCCCGGATCCAACCCGAAGGATGCCCGCTTTTTTGAGATCGCGAAGGGAATCCCGTTCCGAAACGCCCGGATGACCGCTTTCGGCAGCACCCGGAAACCGGGCATCCGGCCTGAAGCCTGCAAGAATCTCCGGACGTTGCTGGCCGCGGAAACGCCGGCCGTGGCCATTTTCGGGAAGAGCTGGGATCTCCACGTCACGGAGATTCTGGAAATTCCGCTCGAAGAGAACCTGGCCATGATCCGGGAGTCGATTGCTTACCTGAAAACCCGGGGCAAGGAGGTGATCTTCGACGCGGAGCACTTCTTTGACGGATACCGTCTGAATCCCGCTTACGCGCTGGAAACCCTGAAGACCGCCGCGGACGCCGGCGCAGACCGGATCGTTCTGTGCGACACCAACGGGGGAACCATGCCCCATGTTCTGACGGCCGCCGTCCACGCCGCCTTTGCCGCCGTTCCCGGGATCCGGTTCGGCATCCATGCGCACAACGACTGCGGCCTTGCCGTGGCCAACACGATTGCCGCCGTGCACGCAGGGGCCATCATGGTTCAGGGAACGGTCAACGGGTACGGGGAGAGGTGCGGCAATGCCGACTTGATATCCGTCATCGGCAACCTTCAGCTCAAAATGGGCCGAAAATGCCTCCCGGAGGCCTCGATGGCGCAGCTGACGAACCTCTCTTACTATGTCAGCGAAGTCGCCAATGTGAGACCTCTCCCCTTCCGCCCCTTCGTTGGGGCAAGCGCATTTGCCCATAAGGGGGGCATCCATGTCAACGCCGTCACCAAGAACCCCCAGGCTTACGAACACATCCGGCCGGAGCAGGTGGGCAACCGTCAGCGGGTACTCGTTTCCGACCTCGCCGGAAAGAGCACCATCGACCGGAAGGCGCTGGAGCTGGGGGTGGATCTGAAGGGAAAGGGCGACGTAAGCCGGAAAATCGTAAAGGAAATCAAACGGCTTGAAGACGAGGGGTTTCAGTTCGATGCAGCCGACGGTTCCCTCTCGCTGCTGATGAAGAAAATCACCGGCGCGTTCGATGAGCCCTTCACGCTCGAATGCTTCAGTGTTACGAACGGAAAGACGCGCAACAACCCCCCCGTGTGTCAGGCGACCATCAAAATTTCGGTGGGCAGCGATGTGGAGTTGACCGCCGCGGAAGGAAACGGCCCTGTCAATGCGCTGGACAACGCGCTCCGGAAGGCGTTGGCCAAATTCTACCCGCAAATCAGCGAGATGAACCTCGTTGATTTCAAGGTGAGGATCGTCGAGGGAAGCGAAGGAACGGCCGCCAGGGTCAAGGTGCTGCTCGATTCCCGGGACGGGGAAGAGGTGTGGAGCACCATCGGCGTATCGGAGAACATCATCGAGGCCAGTTGGCAGGCCCTTGTGGACAGCATCCAATACAAGCTGAGCAAGGACCACCTCAACAAGAACAATCCGGCCTGACCCGCCGGAGGGTGCGGACGTCCTATCGATCTTTCATTGATCATCGTCCCTGTTTCTGATAAATTCAGCCGACAGAGATCGGGAAGGCCTCCCGATATCGGACAGGGACGGTATGCTGGTCGCCATCAACAATCAGAACCCCCAGATGCGGCTGATCTGCAAAGCGGTGGACGTCCTCCGCGGCGGCGGAATCGTCATCTACCCGACCGATACGGTCTACGGGATGGGGTGCGACCTGTTCAACAAGAAGGGGATCGAGCGGATCTATGAGATCAAGCGTCGTGACCGGAAACAGCCTTTGAGCTTCATCTGCTCCGACCTCAAGGATATCAGCCGTTATGCGCAGGTTTCCGACGGCGCATACAAGATCATGAAACGCCTGCTTCCGGGTCCCTTCACGTTCATCCTCAACGCCTCGCGAAGCGTCCCTAAAATCATCCTCCCCAAGAGACAGACCACGGGAATCCGGGTTCCCGACAACCGGATCTGCCAGGCCCTCGTTGGCGAGATGGGCTCGCCCATCATCAGCACCAGCGTCAAGGACGGGGATGGCGAACTGCTCAGCGATCCCCGCATCATCGAGGAACTCTACGGAAAACGGGTGGACATGATCATCGACGGCGGAATCATCGCGGCGACGCCGTCGAGCGTCATCAGTCTCCTGGACGAGGGGGTTGAGGTCATTCGAATCGGAAAGGGCGATGTATCCGCCTTCCTATAGAAAGGATCGTTATGAGAAAACAGATGCTGATCAACGCCGTCCACCTCGAACAGAAACGCATGGCGATCGTGGAAGACGGCAAGCTGGTCGAATTCAACATCCAGATGACCGTGCGCGAGCCGATCACCGGCAATATCTACAAGGGGATCGTCATGAAGGTGGAGCGGGGCCTCCAGGCCGCCTTCGTGAACTATGGCGGCCGGAAGGACGGCTTTCTCCCGCTGCGGGACGTCAGCGCGAATAATTTTTCTGAAGGCGGGAAATCGACGCTGAAGCCCGGACAGGAGATCCTTGTGCAGATCCTCCGGGAGGTCAGCGAACGCAAAGGCGCGCTTCTGACCTCGTACATTTCGTTGCCGGGGAGATATCTGGTGCTCCTGCCCAACAAGGAGAGCAGCGGCATTTCCCGGAAAATCGAGGACGAGGAGGACCGAAAACGTCTCAAGGAACTGGTCGAGCAAATCAAAACCGAGGAGGACATCGGCTTCATCGTCCGGACAGCCGGGATGAACCGGACCAAGCAGGAGCTGGCCAGGGACTACCAGCATCTCTCCCGTCTCTGGAAGGAGATCCGGAAGAGGGCCGCCGAGACGGCCGCCCCCGCGCTGATCTACCAGGAGAGCGCCTTCGGCGTCCGCTCGCTGCGGGACTATTTCACGCCGGACATCGAGGAGATTCTGGTGGATGATCCGGAGACGTTCCGTCAGGTCAGGTCTTACTGCAAGGCCGTCGCCCCCCGAAATCTCAAGATGATCAAGCTGTCCAAGGAGAAGTCCCCTCTTTTCGACCGATATCAGCTTGAGGATCAGATCCGCGTCATCTACCAGGACCGCGTGGACCTGAAGTCCGGCGGTTATCTGATCATCAACCCCACCGAGGCGATGATCACGATCGACGTCAACTCCGGGCGCGGTTCGCACAAGCGGAATGTCGAGGAGACCGCATTTCAGACGAACATGGAGGCGGCGGAGGAGATCGCGCGCCAGCTCCGCCTGCGGGACCTCGGGGGATTGATCGTCATCGACTTCATCGACATGATGGACAGCAAGCACAACGCGGAGGTCGAAAAGGCCTTCAAGAAGGCGCTGAGTCTGGACCGGGCGAGGATTCAGCTCTCCCACATCTCCAAATTCGGCCTCCTGGAGCTCTCGCGCCAGAAGAAGCAGTCCACGATCCAGGAAATCAGCTATACCCAGTGCCCCTTTTGCCGGGGCCGGGGGGTGCGGCCTTCCCTCGAGTATACGGCCCTGACGGCCTACCGGAAGATCGAAACGCAGGCCGTCAAGGGGATTTACTCCGCGATCAAGGCCTGCGTCCCGCAGGAGGTGGCCGATTACCTCCAGAACCAGAAACGGGCGGAAATCAGCCGCCTGGAAAACAACTATGACATGACGGTCCACATCACGGGAAATGCCGGCATGGTGTGGGACGAGTCGAAAATGGAGACAATCCGGCGGGAAACGCCGCTGGCGGAGCAGGCCAATCACGTACGCAAGGCCCCGGAAGAAGCCGAAGGCCCGATCGCGGCGGATCAACCTGCGCCGCGGGAAGCGGTGTCTCCGGCGCCCGAAACGATCCCCCCATCGGGCGAATCGAAGAACGGAGACCGGCAGAAGGACCTGGACGGGAAAGGGTTGCTTGCGGGAACCGCATCACCTGACGTGTCTCCCGGAGATGGAACATCGAGGGAGGGACAGGCCGGGGAAGTCAAATCCGAAGAGGAAAAAACGGGTGGACACGGGTTGTTGCCGACGGAGGGGCAGGACGCCACGCTGAAGGCGGCCAAGAAGAGACCGCATCGGCGATCCCGCCGGCGCCGGAAACCGTCGGTGGATAGACCTCAGGAAGCAGCGGCCCCGGCGCAACCGCCGGCCGCGGCGTCCCCGGTCCCACCGCCGCAATCGGAAACGGTCCGGATCAAACCCGCTGTGACGCCGGTGGAAAGCCCGGCAACGAGGATCGAAGGATCCGCTCCTCCGGCGGTTCCGAAGGGCAGGGGGACCGGCATCCCCGAAGACCCGCTGAACCGGCTCCAAAAGGTCTTTGAGGCCCTCGACGACTGACCGGAAAGCCGAAGCTCATCGATCCGGATGACGCAGCCGCCGAGCTTTCGAGGCCGGGGAAAGTTCCAGCCGCCATGATCCGCATCCCGGGACCTCGGTTGGTCGGCAATCCCGTGCGCATGTTACAGAGCGCGCATCCACTCGGGCTTCAGGCCGACCTCTCCCCGAAGGGCCGCATCGATCAAATCAAGTGCCTTCTGCTTCCCGCCGGGCAGTTTGGCTTTCACCGGCAGGTAATTGGATGCATGATTCGAGAAGAAGTATCCCCCGGACAGATCGGTATGGGCGATCATCTCCCGCAACTCCCGAAGCAGACCGGCCTCGTCGGGCAGTTCAAATGCCCCGCTTGCGTCATCCCGGTATAGCGGCGTCCCGGGAATGAGCATCACCGTCAGGGCCCCGATATAATCGGGGTCCATCGCGCTCAGCAGTCGGCCTGTTGCCCGGGCGTGCCGCAGGGACTGCCCACGGCCGCCGATGCCCAGCAGCACCGTTGCCGACAACAGGATCCCCGCCTCCTTGACCCTGCGCCCCATCTCGATGCAGGTTGCCGCCGTGGATCCTTTTTGGATCGCGGTCCGAATCTCGTCATCGCCGGTCTCGACGCCGTAGTAGAGGATGCCGAGGCCGTTTTCGCGCAGCCGTCTCAGGTCCTCGACGGATTTTCTCCGGATCGACTTGGCATTTGCGTAAGCCCCGATCCTCTTCACCCACGGCAGATGCTCCCGGATCCGCTCCAAAATCCAAACCAGCCGCGGTTGCGGAATGATCAGCGCGTCGCCGTCCATCAGGAAGAGGCGGTCCGTCTGCCGCATGTGCCGGGCGGCATAGAGGATATCGCTCAGAATGATCCGCTCCTCTTTGATCCGAAAGCGCTTGTCCCGGTAAGTGCCGCAAAAGGCGCAACGGTTGTGGGAGCATCCGACCGTAACCTGAAGCAGGATGCTTCCGGCTTCGCTGGGCGGCCGGATGCAATACCCCTCATAATGCATCCCTTCCTCTTTAGCGACGTGGACCATGTTTGATCTCCCGAACCACGGACCCGGCTTCCCAACGGCCGCGCAAAACCCGGAACCGCCTGTCCGATTGTTTTTTCGCGTGAGCGAAAATACGGAAAGCGGCTTTGCCTGTCAAGGGTTTTCGGCGGATGCACATTCCTCCCCCGGTCTTGTCGGGCGGCGGCCCGCACCGAATGGACAGGGTAAAATTCGACCGCCGGGAAAGTGGCCGAGAACGGCCGGAAAACGGCAAAAAGAGATTGCATTCTTGCCGATAATTTCTTATCGTATCCGCGCTGGGAATGGATCGACACCGCCAAAAGCCGTTCGTGGATGAGATCCCGGCGTCCGTCGGCTTGACGCATACATCTCCTGTAGCAGGTCAAGAAAACATCTTCTTTGAATTCACGGAGGAAACGGGCAATGGGTGAGGGGATATCGGATTACACCAAGTTCGCGGTAGATCTGCGGCGCCAGATGTGGATGGCCGGCGTGGAGGAGGAACTCCGCCGATTGATCTGGCAGATTGCGGTCACGGGGAAATACATCTCCGCCAAGATTCATGAATCGAACCGGAAACTGGCCGGGTTCAAAAACGTTTACGGAGAGGAGCAGCTTTCGCTTGACCGCAGCTCGGACGAGATCATGAAGAACCAGCTTCAGTTTTCGGGTTTTGTCCGGGAATACGCGTCGGAGGAGCAGGACGGCGTCGTCCTGCTGGGCAAGGGCCGGGAGAAGTATTTCGTGACGGCGGATCCGCTGGACGGCTCTTCGCTGGTCGACACCAACCTGGCGATCGGCACGATCATCGGCATCCACAAGGAGTCGGTCTTCTCGCGGGGGCGGGATTCGATGGTGGCGGCCCTCTACATCACCTACGGACCGCTGATCACGATGGTCTACTCCGCGGGGAAGGGGACCCACGAATTCGTGCTGAACCGGGAGGGCGAGTATGTACTCTCCCAGGAGAACATCCGCTTGAAGGATAAAGGTTCGATCTACAGTCCGGGCGGTCTCCGGAAGGACTGCATCGGAAGCCATCTGAAGTTCCTCGAATACCTGGAGGCGGAAGGGTACAAGCTCCGCTACAGCGGCGGCTTTGTCCCGGACATCAACCAGGTCCTGATCAAAGGCGGGGGGATCTTCACCTATCCCGCGCTGAAGAAGAGCCCCCGCGGGAAGCTGCGGCTTCTGTTCGAGCTTCAGCCGATGGCCTTCATCATCGAACAGGCCGGCGGCATTGCTACGGACGGCAAAGAGGAGATCCTCTCCCTCCGGGTCGAGGACCTCGAGCAACGCGCTCCGATCTATATCGGGAGCCGGTTCGAGGTGGAAAAGGCGATGGAATTCCTGAAGGCGGCATCATAAGGAATCGGAGAAGGCCCGCGGGGCCTCGCCTTCATCATACCATAAACGAGGTGAAGACATGATCTGCGACAACATGGACAGGCTCAAGAAGACGATGGAAGGGGTGCTGGCGCCGGAAGGGAAAGGCGTCCGGATTCTGGATGAAAAACGCCTGCGGGGGGAACGGATAGACGATTGGGTTTGGACGGCGGTATTTTCCTCCGATGAGGCGACACGGACGGCCGCCCGTTGGCTGATCCGCCGGGCCGGAGCGGCGGCCGGCGTCCGCACCGCCTCGATCCAGGGGCTTTACGAAGCGATGGGACGGGGAGAGGTCTCCGGGTTTACGGTTCCCGCCATCAACATCCGAGCCCTGACGTATGACACCGCCCAGGCCGTCTTCCGGGCGGCCCTGGCCTGCGGGGCCGGGGCGGTCATTTTCGAGATCGCGCGGTCGGAGATCGACTACACCCGCCAGCGGCCGGCGGAATACGCCTGCGCCGTGACGGCGGCGGCGCTCAAGACGGGATACCGGGGTCCCCTGTTCCTCCAGGGCGACCATTTCCAGGTGGGGGCGAAGAAATACGCAAAGGATCCGGGGGCCGAGGTCAAGGCCGTCAAGGACCTGATCTGGGAGGCGATTGACGCGGGGTTCTTCAACATAGACATCGATACGTCCACCCTCGTCGATCTCACGCAAACAACCGTGAAGAAACAGCAGGCCCTCAACTACGGTCTGGCCGCGGAAATGACGACGATGATCCGGGACCTGGAGCCGGCCGGGGTGACCGTCTCCGTCGGAGGCGAAATCGGCGAGGTCGGGGGCAAGAACAGCACGGTCGAGGAGCTCCACGCCTTCATGGAGGGGTATCTGGAAACCCTCCGCAAGAACGGTGCGACATTGAAGGGAATCAGCAAAATCAGCGTCCAGACCGGAACGACCCACGGCGGGATTCCGATGGCCGACGGGAGCGTCGCCAAGGTCAAGCTCGACTTCGACACGCTGCAGAAGATCTCCGCGGTTGCACGAACCGAGTACGGAATGGCGGGCGCGGTCCAGCATGGCGCTTCCACGCTGCCCAACGAGGCCTTCGATCGGTTCCCCGCCACGGGCACGGCGGAGATCCACCTCGCCACCGGGTTCCAGAACATTGTGTACGACAGCCCCTCGTTCCCGGCTTCGCTGCGTGAGCGGATCTACGACTACCTGCAAAAGGAAGCGGCTTCTGAACGCAAGGAGGGCGACACGGAGGAGCAATTCTTCTACAAGACACGGAAGAAGGGGATCGGCCCCTTCAAAAGGGAGATATGGGACCTGCCGGAGTCGGCCCGCAAGGCGCTGGGAGGCGAGCTCGAGGCGCAGTTTTCGCTCCTGTTCCGGAAACTGAACGTGGGCGGCACGTTGGAGGTGGTCAACCGCTTCGTAACGCCGGTGGATATTCCACTGCCGCCTCCCGCCGGTTTGCTTTGATTGGTGTGAGAGACACAAGAGGGGACAGGAAAACCTGTCCCCCTCTTTTGTTTTTTCAGTGGATCTTGGCGCCGGTCTTCGGCGGCCGGTCGAAACCGAGAAG
>JAXGRQ010000057.1:0-12312 GCA_040765725.1 Syntrophales bacterium | reverse complement strand
GGATCACCCGCCGGGAACAGGACGAGCTGGCGCTGATGAGCCACCAGCGGGCGCGCGCCGCGATCGCGAGCGGCGCCGTCGCGGACGAGATCGTCCCTGTCGTCATCCCGTCGAAAAAGGGGGATGTCACATTCATGGTGGACGAGCGGCCGATGGACACCTCGCTGGAAAAGATGGCGAAGCTTCCCCCGGCCTTCAAGAAGGACGGCGGAACGGTCACCGCGGGAAACGCATCCGGAATCAACGACGGCGCGGCAGCGGCGGTCGTCATGTCCGCGGACAAGGCGAAGGAACTCGGCCTGAAACCGCTCGCCCGGATCAAGGGGTATGCGGCGGGCGGCGTCGATCCGGCCTACATGGGGCTCGGTCCGATCCCGGCGACGCGGAAGCTCCTGAAGAGTCTCGACCTGACGATAAAGGACATTGACCTGATTGAGCTCAACGAGGCCTTTGCCGTTCAGGCGATCGCGTGTTTGCGGGAGCTGAAGATCGACCTCGACAAGTGCAATCTCAACGGCAGCGGGATATCGATCGGCCATCCCGTCGGCTGCACCGGCGCCCGGATCACTTACAGCCTGGCCGTGCAACTGCAGAAGAGGAACCTCGGCCTGGGGCTCGCCACGCTCTGCATCGGCGGCGGCCAGGGGATGGCGATCGTCCTCGAACGGGTATAGATCCTAAAAGTCAAAATATCGGAAGGAGCAAGAAATGGATTACCAGAATATTCTTTTTTCGGTGGAAGAGGGGGTGGCGACGCTTACGTTCAACCGGCCCAAGGCTCTCAATGCCATGAACTCACAGACAATGGCCGAACTGCTGTCCGCCGTCACGGTCTGCAAAACGGATGAAGCGATCAAGGTGCTGGTCCTCACCGGGGCGGGGGACCGGGCCTTCGTGGCCGGCGCCGACATCGCCCAGATGCAGAACCTGCGCCCGCAGGAGGCGCTCGCATTTATGGAACTGGGACACGAAACCCTCCGGCAGATGGAGATCATGCCGAAGCCCGTCATCGCAGCGGTGAACGGCTTCGCGCTGGGCGGCGGGGTGGAGATTTCGATGGCCTGCGACATCCGCTTCGCGTCGGAGAAGGCTTTTTTCGGCCAGCCTGAAATCCTGATCGGCCTCATCCCCGGGTGGGGCGGCACCCAACGCCTCCCGCGGATCATCGGCATGGGCCGCGCCAAGGAGCTCATACTCGGCGGCGCCCAGATCAATGCGCAACGGGCCTATGAAATCGGTCTCGTCAACCGCGTCTTCCCGCCGGATGATCTGATGCCGGAAACGCAGAAATTCGCCCGCAAGCTTGCGGGAATGCCGGGATTCGCTTTGAAAATGGCCAAGCACAGCATCAATTTCGGCTATGACCTGGCGCTGGACAATGCCTGCCGGATCGAAACGGAATGCTGCGCCCAGTGTTTCAGCACGGACGACCAGAAGGAGGGGATGAAGGCCTTCCTGGAAAAGAGAAAACCTGTTTTCACCGGGCGATGAATAAAGATCGTTGTAAAACGGTTTCGGCTGATCATTTGCCCCCACGCGAAGGAGGTTCCCGATGAATTTTGCACCCACGGATGAACAGAAGATGGTCCGGGAGATGGTCCGGAAATTTGCAGAGACGCAGATCAAGCCGATTGCCGCGGAACTGGACCGCACCCACCGCCACCCCGAGGAGATCTGCCGGCAACTGGGCGAGATGGGGCTCATGGGCGTTGCCGTGCCGACGGAGTACGACGGAGCCGGGATGGACAACGTGACCTACGTTATGGCCCTGATCGAGATCTCCAAGGCCTGCGCAAGCTGCGGCGTCATCGCCTCGGTCAACAACAGCCTGTACGGCTACCCGGTGAAGGCCTTCGGCACGGAGGCGCAGAAGAAGAAGTTCCTCGCCCCGGTCGCGGGCGGCAAGGTGGACGGCTGCTACGCGCTGACGGAAACCTCCGCCGGCTCCGATGCGGCCGCCCTGAAATGCCGCGCGGAGCTCAAGGGCGACCGGTACATCGTCAACGGGGTCAAGAGCTTCATCACCAGCGGCAACATCGCGCGCTACTGCGTGCTGGCCGCCACAACCGATCCGGCCCGCGGTTACCGGGCCATCATCAACCTGATCGTCGACCTGAAGAACACCCCGGGTTTCCGGATCGGGAAGGTGGAGGAGAAAATGGGTCTTCTCGCCTCCGGGACGGCGGAGCTGGTCTTTGAGGACGCCGAGGTGCCGGCGGAAAATCTGCTCGGAAAGCCCGGCCAGGGATTCAAGCAGATGCTCTCCGGTCTCGACGCGGGGCGGATCGGCATCGGCGCCCAGGCCTGCGGGATCGGCCGGGCGGCCCTCGAGGACGCCGTCGAATACGCCAAGGAGAGGGTGCAGTTCGGGAAGCCGATCGCCACCTTCCAGGCGATCCAGTTCAAGCTGGCCGACATGGCCACCGAACTCGATGCGGCGGAGCTGATGCTGCTGCGGGCCGCCTGGCTGGAGGACAACGGCCTCGACTTCGAAAAGGAGGCGGCGATGGCCAAGTATTACGCCTCCGACGTGGCGATGCGGGCGGCGGTCGAAGGCGTCCAGATCTTCGGAGGCAACGGCTACATGAAGGAGTACCCGGCCGAGCGCCACATGCGCGACGCGAAGATCTGCCAGATTTACGAAGGAACGAACGAGATCCAGCGCGTGGTGGTCGCCCGGAAGCTCATCGGCCTGAGGTAATCAATTGGTATGGGTTTCCGAATCCTCTCGGTATGTCGCTCCGTGAGCGGACGGATTCCGTCGAGCGGGACGGTTTCATCCGATCCCACAAGAGGGTTGGTCGTTCTTAGAGATGAAGCGATGGGATGGGCGATAAAAGCAGGGGCTCTCCCTCTGGCAAGGCAGTTTTTCTCCTTTGCCTGCGTCGGCGCCATCGGAACGACTGCGCATTACGTCGTTCTCATCGTTTTGGTTCACTTTGCCCATGTCATGCCGGTCATCGCTTCCGTTTGCGGCTTCGTGACCGGCGCTCTCGTGAACTATATTTTGAACTACCGATTCACTTTCCGCGCGAACAGCCCCCACCCCGAAACGGCTGCGAAGTTCTTCACAGTCGCCCTGGTGGGAGTATTTCTCAATGCGATGATCATGGCTGTCCTGACGGAGTATCTTTCCCTCCATTATCTGCTGGCGCAGGTCACGGCAACGGGAACGGTCCTGCTCTGGAACTTTGCCTGCAACCGCCTGTGGACATTTCCTGTAGAAACAAACAAGACAAAGCGATGAATTTCACCCGCCGCCTTCGGTGCAAGCCGAAATCTCGCTCAAAAAGACAGATCCCGGTTTTTGAAAAAACCGGGATCTGTCCGTTTTTTTGCTTCGACGGATCTTACTTTTTCTTCCGCTTCTCCAGCTCTTCCGCACGGAGCTGTTTGCGGAGGATCTTGCCCACGTTCGTCTTCGGCAACTCCTTTCGGAACTCGATCTCCGTTGGCAGTTTGTAGGTCGCCAGACGGGTTTTGCAGTACTCGATCATTTCCTCCTGGGTTGCCGTCTCGCCCTCCTTGAGCACGACAAACACCTTTACGCTTTCGCCGCGGGTCGAATGGGGAACGCCGATGGCGCAAGCCTCCTGGACCTTGGGATGGAGGTAGAAGACCTCGTCGATGTCCCGCGGATAGACGTTGAAGCCGCCGGAGATGATCATGTCCTTCTTCCGGTCAACAATATAGAAATAACCGTCTTCGTCCATCGTCGCGATATCGCCGGTGTAGATCCAGCCGTCGCGGAGCGTCTTGGCCGTCTCTTCGGGTTTCCCCTTGTAACCGAGCATGATCTGCGGCCCCTTGACGATCAGTTCGCCGCGCTCTCCCACCGGAACATCGGTGACCTCGTCCTCCAGATCCACGATCCGGGCCAGCGTGTCCGGGATGGGAATGCCGACGCTCCCCACCTTCCGGGCGCCGCCGGCAAACGGATTGATATGGGTCACCGGCGTTGTCTCCGTCATCCCGAACCCCTCGACGATGACCGCCCCGGTGGCCTTTTCGAAATCATGGATCACCTCGACCGGCAGCGGCGCGCTCCCGGAAAAGGCCCCCTTGATGCAGCTCATGTCCGTCTTTTTCAGATCCGGGTGGTTCAGCATCCCGATGTACATGGTCGGAACCAGCGGCGCAAATGTGGGACGGTACAGCCGGATCGCCTCCAGCAGCGGCTCGGGCTGGGGACGGGGAACCAGGCCCTGCGCAAACCCCATGTAAATAGAGTAATTCATCGTGGTGGACAGGCCGAAGACGTGAAAGTAGGGCAGCGCCCCGAGCATGATCTCCGTTCCGGGTTCGAATTTCGGGAACCACGCCTTGATCTGCTGGACCTGCTTGCTCAGGTTTGCGTGGGTGAGCATGACCCCCTTGGAGACACCGGTCGTCCCGCCGGTGTACTGGTACATGGCCACATCCTCGAAGCCGGTCTTCACGGTCGGCGGGTTGGGGGCGTATTTGCCGAGGCACTCCTTCCAGCTGAACACGTCCGCGGCCGGCTCCACCTCGGCAAACGGATACTTCTTCAGCCACCTTCCCAGGATCCGTTTGACGGCGGGCAGATAATCGCCGATGCAGGTGTAGACGATCTGCTTGACCTTCGTCTTGGACCGGAGCGCGACCATGCGCTTGACGAGCAGGTCCATGGTGATCAGGGCCTTGGCGCCGGAATCATTGAACTGGTGCTCCAGCTCCGGATCCGAATAGAGCGGGTTGTTCATCACAACGATCCCCCCGATTTTCAGGATCGCGAAGTAGGCGGCGACGCAGGGAACGATGTTGGGCAGCAGGATCGCCACGGCATCCCCTTTTTTGATCCCGAAATCGGCCAGACAGGCAGCGAAACGATCCGTCATCTCCTTGAGCTGACGGAAGGTGACGGTCGTCCCCTGGAAAAGGAGAGCCGGCTTGTCGGGAAACTTTTTCGCCGACCGGTCCAGCATATCCGACATGCAGATCTCTTCATACTTGACAAATTCCGGAACGCCCTCTTCATAGGACTTCAGCCACAGCTTTTCCTGATACCTCGTCTCAGCCATTCTCGTCCACCCTCCCTTCTGTTTTGTTGATGATCCGTTTGGTTTTCTTTGGATGCCTCATGTTAGAACAGATTATGGGATTTTGCCATAAAAAAAGCCCCTCCTGCTTTCGCAGAAAGAGCTTTTTAAAGGTTTTAGCGAGAAAGCCCGCAGCCCTTCGGCTTCATCCCCGTACCCTCACGACATTCACCGAACAAACGGTCGGTTCCGTTGAACCGAATCCCCCTCCGGATCAGGAGGCCGGCGGCGCGCAGACGTCCACCGGCGGTTTCTCCTGTTCGAGGTCCATTGACTTCCAGACGATCTCGGCGATGTCCAGCGCGGCCATCGACTCTTCCTTCTTGCGGTCCTTGATCCCGTCGGAGAACATGGTCAGACAGAACGGACAGCCCACCGCAACCGTCGAGGCGCCCGTGGCGGCCGCCTGATCGGTCCGCAGGTTGTTGATCCGCTCGCCGATGTCCTCCTCCATCCACATCCTCGCTCCGCCCGCGCCGCAGCAGAAACTCTTTGCAAGATTCCGTTCCATCTCTTTCAGCTTCAGTCCCGGAACCGCCTTCAGAATTTTCCGGGGCTCATCGTAGATCTTGTTGTAGCGGCCGAGGAAGCAGGAGTCGTGGTAGGTGCAGAGGCCTTCGACGGGCTTCTTGAGCGTGATTTTCCCCTGTGCGATCAGGTCGGCAATGATCTCGGTGTGATGGAACACCTCGAACTCGCCGCCGAGGTTGCGGTAGTCCTTCTTCAGCGCGTTGTAGCCGTGCGGACAGGTGCAGATGATCTTCTTGACGTTGTATCCCTTCATGGTCTCGATGTTCGCCTGGGCCAGGGCCTGATAGCTGTACTCGTTTCCGCCCCGCATCAGCGAATCGCCACAGCACCCCTCCTCGGTTCCGAGGATGCCGAAACTCACCCCGGCGGTCTGGAGGATCTTGGCAAAGGCCGTGGAAACCTTCTTGCCCCGGTCGTCGAAAGAACCGGCGCATCCGACATAGTAGAGGTACTCGACGTTCGCGTCCTCGGCCAGGGTCTTGACCCCCAGGTCCTTGGCCCAGTCCGCCCGCAGATGAGAGCCGATCCCCCACGGGTTGGAGTTGTTGTCGATGTTCCGGTAGGTGAGCTGGAGCTCCGCTCCGAAGTCCGCCTCGGTGAGCACCTTGTACTGCCGCATTCCGATGATCTTGGGAACATGCTCGATCAGCGCCGGGCAATGCTCCTGGCAATACAGGCAGTTCGTGCAGGCCCACAGTTCGTGGAGATCCACCACCTCGCCCACCAGCGTTTTTTCCGACGGCGCCTCCGTCCGCGTCGCACCCGCCACAACGGTGTCGACCAGCGTATCCACGCCGTCGAGGGCCTTGAAGACGATCATCTTCTTCGGCGGTTTTCCGTCGCCTTCCGGAAGGGCCGGCGCCGACCTTTTGGCGGCAATTGCCGCGGGCGCCCGCTCCAACCAGTAGGTCTTCAAATCCTGCAGAAGCTTCTTCGGCGACAGGGGCTTCCCGGAGAGGTAGGCCGGGCAGCCGTCCTGGCAGCGCCCGCAGCGCGTGCAGGCGTCCGAATCGAAGATCTGCTTCTTCGTGAACTCCTCCAGTTTGCCGACGCCGAACGACTCCGCGTTCTCGAAATCCCGGATCGGCTCGATGTGCCCCACCGGCTGCAGCGATCCCATGAAGTGGTTCGCCGGCGTCGTGATGATGTGCATCAGCCTGGAATAGGGAATATAGGCGATGAAGCCCAGGGAGAGCAGGGCATGGATCCACCAGTTGACCTTGTGGAGGATCATGGCCGTGTCCTGCCCGACGCCGGTGAGCGTCTTCGCCAGAATCCAGCCGGCAAAAGACCAGTATTCCCAAGGGGGATGGGTCACATGGATCCGCAGCGCCTCGCTGACGAATCCCGTCACGACGATCGCGAGGATCAGCAAAAGGACGATCCCATCGTCGGGGGTGTTCTCCGGAGCGCCCTTGTAACCGAGACGGTCGGGCTTCCGGATATAGCGGCGGTCGATCGCCAGCAGCACGCCGATCAGGACGAACAACCCGAAGAGGTCCATCATAAACGAGAAAATCAGGTAGAACCACCCCCGCAGAAAGACCCACCCCAGGAGAGGACCCGTAATGTAGGTTTCCTTGGCGATCAGGGCCGTCCCGATGAAGAGGACCACGAAGCCGAAGAAGATCAGGCCGTGCATGATCCCGGGATAGGGGTCGCGAAAGGTTTTCACCTGGAGGAGTCCGTTCAGCAGCAGCGACCGGATCCGCTCCCCGAGGCGATCCATCCGGATCTCCGGCTTGCCCAGGGCGACCCACATCTGCCAGCGCCGGTAGACCCCGTAGGCGAAGATTGCCATGGCGAGGGCCGCCAGGGGATAAAAAAGAACACCGAAAGACTCGGCGTTCCAGTAGATCTGCCTCCCCTCGTTACCAACCGAAAACGCGACGTGCTCCATAACCCCTCCCGGTAAGAATGACCGACGGGACACAGGCGACGGGGGCAGGCTTCCGCTTCACGGGAACCGACGGCAAACCCGTCCCCCTGACTCCATCATCGTGAATCCCAACCCTGTGCGAACCGATTCGGCATCCGTTTCGTTGCCGCTGGGACAGACATCTGTGGTCACCCTGTGGGGGCGGATTGGACATCCGCCCCCACAGGGCCCTCGATCATGCCAGCAGTTTCTTGCACTCTTTGGTGAATTCGGGAACGACCTTGAACAGATCATCCACGATGCCGTAGTCCGCCTTGGTAAAGATGGGCGCCTCGGCATCCTTGTTGATGGCCACGATGAATTTCGAGGAGCTCATCCCGGCCAGATGCTGAATGGCGCCGGAAATGCCGCAGGCGACATAGAGGTTCGGGGAGACGATCTTGCCGGTCTGCCCGACCTGATCGGACTGGGGCCTCCAGCCCGCATCGACCGCCGCGCGCGACGCGCCGACGGTGGCGCCGAGAACGGCGGCAAGCTCCTCCAGGATGGCGTATCCTTCCGGGCCCTTCATGCCCCGTCCGCCGGAGACGATGATGTTGGCCTCCGTCAGGTCCACCTTGCCGCTCGCGTCCTTCTGCACCTCGAGGACCTTCGTCTTGAGCTGGCCCGCGTCGAGGGCCGGATCGAACTTCACCACCGCGCCGGCCTTCGCGTTTTCGACCGCCGGGAAGACGTTCGGCCGGAGAGACGCCATCTGCGGGAAGGTGGCGGTCACCACCTCGCCGAAGCACTTCCCGGCATACATCGG
This sequence comes from Syntrophales bacterium, assembly GCA_040765725.1. Lineage (GTDB taxonomy): Bacteria > Desulfobacterota > Syntrophia > Syntrophales > UBA5619 > UBA5619. Next base: position 4,034 of record JAXGRQ010000057.1, on the reverse strand, counting down.
CCGGATCGCAAGCAGCTTTCCGTCGGCGATCTTCACGTCCGTGCAGTCCGTCGCCATCCCCGTCTCCAGCTTCCCGACCAGGCGGGCGGAGAGGTCCTTTCCCTGGGTAGACGCACCCAAAAGCAGGATGGCCGGATCATTCTCCTTGACCACCTTCGCCACCGCCGCCGCATGCGCATCCGTCGTATAGGGTTCGAGGGCGGGGTTATCCGCCACGAAGACCTTGTCCACTCCATACTGACCCAGTTGCCCGGCGATCCCCTCGATCCCCGAACCGCACAGAACGGCGCAAACCTCGTCGCCGAGGGCGTCCGCCAGCTTCCGGGCCGTGCTGGCCAGTTCGAAGCTGATCTTCCGGAACGCGCCGTCCCGCTGTTCTGCAACTATCCATACCCCTTTTGCCATCTTCATATCCTCCTATATGACCTTCGCCTCTTCGCGAAGCAGTTTCGCCAGCTCCGCGGCCTTCGCCGCCGGATCGTCCCCGCAGATGATTTTCCCCGCGGCCCGGGCCGGGGGCGGCACAAACCTGGCCACCTTGGCCTTGGCCGAAACCGTCACACCCAGCGCGGCGGCGTTCTTCACATCAACCGGTTTCTTCTTGGCCTTCATGATCCCGGGGAGGGACGCATAGCGGGGCTCGTTGAGCCCCTTCTGGGCCGACACGATGCAGGGAAGCGCGCACTCGATCAAGAGCTGCGCCCCCTCGATCGGCCGGATGACCTTGACGGAACTGCCGGCAAATTCGAATTTCGTGACGACCGTCACCTGGGGGATGCCCAGCAGTTCGGCCAGAATGGCGGCCACCTGACCGGAATCGTCATCGATGGCCCGCTGCCCGCAGAAGATGATGTCATAGGGGATCCCCTTGATCGCCGCCGCCAGGGCAGAGGCCGTGGCGAAGGCATCCGCGCCGTCGAAAACGGGATCGCAGATATGGATGCCCTTGTCGGCGCCCATGGCCAGCGCGGTCCGGATCGTCTCCATCGCGCGCTGCGGTCCGACGGAGACGATGGTCACATCGCCGCCGTTCTTCTCTTTGAGCCGCAGGGCCTCTTCCACACCGAATTCGTCGTAGGGGTTCATGACCCACTTGATGCCCCCCTCTTCGACCCCGGAACCGTCGGCCTTGACCTTGATCTGGGCCTCTGTGTCCGGAACCTGTTTTACGCATGCAACAATATTCACTTTCGCCTCCTTCGTTTCGATATTTACAGTCTGTTGTTCACCAGGTCCGTGACCACGGACGGATCCGCCAGCGTGCTGGTGTCTCCCAGGTCGCTGACGTCGTTTGCGGCCACCTTCTTCAGGATGCGCCTCATGATCTTGCCGCTCCGGGTCTTGGGGAGACCGTCCGCCCACTGGATCTTCTCCGGGGTGGCGATCGGCCCGATGATGTTCCGGACATGCGCCACGAGTTCCTTCTTCAGCGCATCCGACTTCTCGACGCCGGTGTTGAGCGTGACGTAGGCGTAGATCGACTGGCCCTTGATCTCATGCGGATAACCGACCACGGCCGACTCCGCCACCTTCTCGTGCGAGTTGAGCGCGGCCTCGACCTCGGCGGTCCCCATCCGGTGGCCGGAGACGTTGATCACGTCGTCGATGCGTCCGGTGATCCGGTAGTAGCCGTCCTTGTCCCGGAGCGCCCCGTCGCCGGAGAAATAGAATCCCGGGAACGGCTCAAAGTAGGTCTCCTCGTATTTCTTGTGATCTCCGTAGATCGTCCGGGTGAAGCCGGGCCACGCGCGCTTGATGCACAGCGCGCCGCGGCCGACCAGCTCCTTGACCTCCTCGCCGGTCGAGTCGTCCACCAGGGCCGGGACGATGCCCATGATCGGCAGCGTCGCCATCGCCGGCTTGATCGGGATCGCGCCGGGCAGCGGCAGGATCATGAAGCCGCCGGTTTCCGTCTGCCACCAGGTGTCGACGATCGGGCAGCGGTTCTTTCCGATCACGCTGTAGTACCAGTGCCAGGCCTCCGGGTTCAGCGGCTCGCCGACCGAGCCGAGGATCCGAAGCGAGGAGATGTCGATGCCTTCCACCCACTGGTTCCCCTCCTTGGCGATCGCGCGGATGGCCGTCGGGGCGGTGTAGAACTGGGTCACCTTGTACTTCTCGACGATCTGCCAGAAGCGGCTGTAGGTCGGGTAGTTGGGAACGCCCTCGAACATGATGGAAGTCGAGCCGTTGCAGAGCGGGCCGTAGAGGACGAAGCTGTGTCCCGTCACCCAGCCGATGTCCGCGGTGCACCACCAGATGTCGTTTTCGTGCACGTCAAACGCGAGTTTGTGTGTGTAGGCGCAAAAGAGGAGGTAGCCCGCCGTCGTGTGAAGGGCGCCCTTGGGCTGTCCCGTCGAGCCGGAGGTGTAGAGGATGAAGAGGGGATCCTCGGCGTCCATCGATTCCGGTTCGCACTGGTCGCTCGCCTTGGCCATCTCCTCATGCCACCAGAGGTCGCGGCCCGCTGTCCAGTCGATCTTGACCTTCTCGCCGACCCTTTTCACCACGATCACCTTTTCGACCGTCGGGCATTCCTTCAGGGCCGTGTCGGCGTCCTTCTTCTGCGGGACGGCCTTGGCGCCGCGGAAGGTCCCGTCGCAGACGACGAGAATCCGGGACTTGGAGTCCTGGATCCGGACGGCCAGCGCGTCCGGGCTGAAACCGCCGAACACCACGGTATGGACGGCGCCGATCCGCGCACAGGCCAGCATCGCGATGCCGGCCTCGGGGACCATCGGCATGTAGATGCAGACACGGTCTCCCTTTTTGATCCCATGGGATTTGAGGACATTCGCGAATTTGCAGACCTCTTTGTAGAGTTCGCGGTACGTGATGGCGCGCTCTTCGCCCGGCTCGTTGCCGACCCACTGGATCGCCACCTTGTCGCCGCGCTTCTCCAACTGCCGATCCAGGCAGTTGTAGGCAACGTTCAGTTTCGCGCCCTCGAAATACTTCAGATAGATCGGCCCTTTGCGGATATCGAAGTTGAAATCCTCGACCTTGTCCCACTTCTTGAAGAAGGTCAGGTATTCATCCGCCTGCTTGGCCCAGAAGCCGGGCGGATCGGCCAGGAACCCCGCGTAGAGCTTCTCGTACTCCTCCCGGCTTTTGATGTACGCGATTTTACGAACCCTCTCCTGTACCGGATAGACCTCTTTCAACTGTACCTTTTCCTCTTCTGCCATCGTGACCTCCCTTTTTATACTGAAATCGTTTTTAGGCTTGAGCGACCCTTCCTACCGTCAGAATTGCTGCTTCATCCGATCCGGGACGACGGCTTTCCGCGGCATCCCGCTCCGTCATCCCTTTGTTCCTTATCAATACCGTATGGTTAATGGCGATCCTTCAACACCGACCCGCCCTGGACATAAACTGGACATAAAAAGGACCCGTTCCGGTGAAAAACCGGGAAAGCCCCTTCCAAGTCAATCGGTATCGCTCCATGGCCAGAAAATAAGGATGCGTTGGTATAGCAAAATCCGGGCACAGATTCGGACCGCCCGGAGATGTCACTGATTGTGAACGGCGGTCACTATATGACCAGAGGTCATGTCATTTCGGTTGAGCTGTATATCAAGATGTACTGGTTGTCAAGAACTATTTTGGGATGAAAAGACGACCCCTTCCCGGCAGGAAATCGAGCCCGTGCCGATGCCTTTTCGCCCCTCCGTGGATCGACAGTTTCCGGCAAATCCACGAAGCGTTCCCGACACGATGCCGCGGCAATGTGTGTCCTTTTCAACACACTTTTTCCTGGATTCAGTCTTTCCTGTCCCATTGTTCGACGGTTTGCCCGATTCACCCACCCGCCTTGAAGCCCAAGATGAGAGGAAAAGTCAGACTGAACACGGCGCAGGATGCCGTTTTTTTATGTGTTCCATGGCGCACGCACTCCCGTCCGGCCCCGGCGGGAATACCGTCCGTCCCGGGGAATCGGCTGATGGTATGGGGTTTGCAAGTTGCAGGACAGCGGTTACAGACCGCGTCCCGCAGTTGAGAGAAGAAGATTGGGCTTGACATTGCCCGCAAGG
>JAXGRQ010000056.1:0-12572 GCA_040765725.1 Syntrophales bacterium | reverse complement strand
CGGGCGCTCTGGTTTTCCATCACCACGGGTCCGTCTGTTTCGATCCGTTTACCGGCATCAAGATATTGGAGCCGATCCGTTGTAAAGCGCTCGCCGTTTTCGGAGACGATGCTGACCTTTCCTTCGATGTTCATATCGCGAGACTTTGTGTTGAATTGTCCCCGATCGCCTTTCATCACGAATACGCGTCCGTCTTTCATGACCAACCGAATCTTGACCTGCTCGAGAAGCGCCAGGTTTTCATTCTTCAGGTATCGAGCCGTGTCGGCCGTCACCTCCCAGGTCATGCCGGAGCTTGCGACATCGGTAAATCGAACGTCCTTGACCTGCAGATCGACGCGGTCCGACATCACCTTCAGCATCGTCTTCTCCGGCGTCTGTCGGACACCGATGACGAGAAAGGCCGCCACGAACAGGGCCGCAAACAGCCCCCCCGCGATGAACCACGTCCTCTTTTTGATCTTCGTCATCTCCGCCCCGTCGTGACCCTTCCCGTCCGCGACCTTACCGGCCGCATTCGGGTTCATCCATATCATCAGAGGCTGAGGATGTAAAGTTGAAACGCCCCCTCGGATGCCGCCGGACTACGGAAATTCGTAGCGCTCGGCCACATCCGGCCAATGATTCTTGGCCTTGAGAATGACTTCGCAAATCTCCCGGACAGCCCCCCGTCCCCCCTTCAGGACCGTCACATAATCTGCGATCTGCCTGGCCTCCGGGACCGCATCGGCGACGGCGACGGAAAATCCGGCACGCCGGAGGATCGGAATATCGGGAAAATCGTCACCGATACAGGCGGTTTCTTCCGGCGTGACGTCCCGCCGCTTCAGGATTTCCGTGAAAACCTCGGCCTTGTTCCGGACCCCTTGATGAACTTCGGTGATCCCCAGGTCGGCGGCACGGTGTTCGACAACCCGGGATCGTCTTCCCGTCAGCAAAACGACATCGATGCCGTACCTCATCAGCATTTTCAGGCCATGGCCATCCCGCACATCAAACTGTTTGGTCTCCAGACCCGCGTCGTCCACGATGACACGACCGTCGGTCAAAACCCCGTCCACATCGAGGACCAGGAGCCTCACTTTCTTGATTTTGTCCAAAAGCCGCTCTTCGATGCCGTCGTCCATCTTCATTCCTCATTTTATTCGGCTTGAATAGATCCTGTTCGATCCTCACGCACCGTCGCATTGATTTTCATCAGGGTCGCCAGAAGTCCGGGAAGGCTCTCCAGCGCCAGTGAATTGGGTCCGTCACACAGGGCCCGGTCCGGATCCGGATGAACTTCGAAAAACAGTGCATCGATTCCGGCCGCGACGGCCGCCCGGGCCAGGCAAGGCACCATGTTCCGGTTCCCGCCCGACGCCTTCCCGGCCCCTCCGGGAAGCTGCACACTGTGCGTGGCGTCGAAGATCACCGGATATCCCGTTCCCCGTAGAATCGGGAAAGTGCGGAAATCCACGACCAGGTTGTTGTATCCGAAACTCACCCCCCGTTCGGTCAACAGGATGTTTTCATTTCCCGCCTGCTTCAGCTTTGCCAAGATGTGAACAACATCCCAGGGGGCGAGAAATTGCCCTTTCTTGATGTTCACGGCCTTCGCATGCCGCGCGATCTCGATCACGAAGTCGGTCTGGCGGCATAGAAAAGCCGGCACCTGCAGAACATCCAGAACGTCGGCCGCCGGCGCGATTTCCTCAAACCGATGAACATCGGAAAGAACGGGGATGGAAAATGTCCGCCGCACCTTCTGCAATACTGCGAGTCCCCGGGTCAACCCCGGTCCACGATAGGAATCCGCGGACGTCCGGTTGGCCTTGTCATACGAAGCCTTGAAAATCAAGGGAATCCCCAGTTTCTCCGTGATCGACTTCAAGTTGTCGGCAATCGTCATGGTCAATGCATCGTCCTCAATCACGCATGGACCGGCAATCAATGCCAGCGGCGCACCTCCGCCGATCTCCACTCCACCGACAATGATCTTCTTCATCCTTGTCCCCCTTCTAATATCTCGTCAGGACTTTCAGATTGCCCGGATGCAAGTCCCCGATATCCGATGCCGTGAAACAGTGGAGAACCGATGTAACCATCGGTTCCCAGCCTGCAGGAACCGCGCTTTTTTCGACAGGCTGCCTTATTTCTGCTGCAGGATCCGGATCTTCATCTGTGGGATGCGTCGCGCCACCTTTGTCGCATCGGGATTCAGTTCATAGGCCGTCGTGTATTCCTGGAGGGCCTCCTGGAAAAGCCCCTTTTTCTCATAGGCCTCACCGAGACTCGCATGCAGATGGTCGTCTTCCGGATCTATTTTGATCGCCGTCCGGTAATACTCGATCTGTCGATCCAGATCACCCTTGAGACCGTATACATAAGCAACGCCCGCATAGCCGGCGGCCTTCTTCGGGTTCAGATCGATCAGTTTTTTATAAATTCCGATAGCCTTGTCATATTGTTTTTCCTTCATGTAGGCGTCTGCCAGCGTGTTCAAAATTGAGATCGTTGGCTTCTCAGAGGCAAGTTTCTCGTACAGAGCGATCGAGTCCTTGGTCTTACCCGTCTGTGAGTAGGCAATGGCCAGTTGCTGCCGAATATGCGGATCCTTGGCGCCGAATCTGAGCGCCTTTTCATAGTTCGCCGTGGACTGGGCCGGTTTCTTCACCTCCCCATAGGCAAAACCCAGGCGCGTGTAATACAGGGGATTCCTGGGTTTGATTTTGACCAGTCTTTCATAAAGGGATATCGACTCCGCAAAACGCCTGCCCTGGAAATGAAGCGAGGCCAGTCTCTCCATTGCGTCCGCATCATTGGGCTTCAACTCAAGAACCTTCCCGTATTCGCGAATCGCCTCCTGTTCCTTTTTTGCCTTTTCGAGCGCCGCCGCCAGATTGAATCGGACAACCGGATCTTTCGGATTCAGTTCGATGGCTTTTCGGTAGCTTTCCATCTCCTCCTTAACGAGTCCTTTGCCCCCATACGCCACGCCGAGATTGGCATAGACGGCAGCATTCTTCGGCTGTCTTTTGAGGACCTCGAGATGCCATCGGATCGCCTCGTCGAACTTTCCCATCCTCAACGAAACACTCGCAAGCGCGGCCGCCACATGGTCCGCCTTCGGCACCTTTTCCAAGACCCGCCGGTATTGCTCGGTCGCCTGGGGAAGCCGGCCCGTCTTCTCGTAGGCTTCTCCCAACTTGAACAGGGCCACCGGGTTGTCGGGTCTCAACTTCAGGGAGGCCAGATAATAAGAGATGGCCTTTCCCCAGTTTCCAAGCTGCCCCCAGGCGGAGGCCAGATCCGCCAACACGGCGTCGTCCTTCGGATTCGCTTTTGCGGAACGCTCCGCATAACGGATCGCCTCTTCGTATCTTTCGATTTTTAGATAGCATCTGGCCAATTCCGCCAGGATGGCCGGATCATTCGGCTTCAGGGAAAGAATCGCCCTGTATTGCGCAATCGCATCTCTCGTCATGCCGGCGCGGAAATAGAGAGAGGCGAGCATCCGACGCACATTGGTATCCTGCGGGTTCATTGCGATCGCCCGCTTGAGGTATTCGATCTGAACCTTCTGGTTTCCGGAACTCCGGGCGTATCGCAGCCAATCCTGCGGGGTGATCTGTATCCGGATCGGAATGGACGCAATGGGATCACCCTGATAGATGACTCTTATGAAGAAGCCACCGGGCGTTTTCTCCGCGGTTCTCTTGCGGCTGCTCAGAACCGCCTTGTCCACAAGATCGATCCCCTTGAGCAGCTTTCCGAGATCATCCTGCTCGCCGAGTCCTTCGACATCCACGGTAATCCCGCCGCCGAAGAGGACGTCGGTTGATACTTCCTTGATGATGAATTCGTCCCGGTATGAGACATCAAGGGTATCGTATGAAGTCATCCGGTAGTCCTTTCCGTTTCTCTCCAGGACGAGCGAATAGAAATGGGGTTGTCGGTTGAGAACGACAAAGGCAAATGTATTGCGGGTCCGGGTCAGCCCCTGGGAGAGTCCCCTCCCCTTTTCCGGAAAGAACAATCCAACCGAAAGACCGGCCGCCACCACGATCACACTGATCATCGCAACGATCCAAACTGCCGGCGATCTCCGTCCCCTTTTTGCAGCCACCCTTTTTTTGCCGGATTGATATTCCATGTTTTTTATCCCTCTGCCGACACTGTTTCCTTCTTGCCCAACGCCAAAAATGTGCTTCAGCCCCGGGGATGATATCTTCGGTGAACTTCCTTGAGTCGATCCCGCGTCACATGGGTGTAAACCTGTGTCGTGGAAATGTCGGCATGACCCAGCATGATCTGTACGGAACGCAGATCGGCTCCCCCTTCCAGAAGGTGCGTTGCAAAGGAATGCCTGAAAATGTGCGGATGGACCCTCTTTCCCAGACCGGTTTTTATGGCATACTTTTTCACGATTTTCCAGAACCCCTGCCGTGTCATTCCCCGGCCGGAACGGTTCAAAAACAGCAGGTCGCTTTCCCCACCCTTGAGCAGAAGAGGCCTGGCCCCCTCAATATACCGTTTGACCCGATCATACGCCGTGCGTCCGATCGGAACGATCCGCTCCTTTTCTCTTTTACCCATGGCCACCAGATATCCCACCTGCCAGTTGATGCTGTTGACGGTCAAGCCGATCAGCTCCGACACCCTGATCCCGGTCGCATAGCAGAGCTCCAGCATGGCGCCGTCCCTACACTCCGCCGGGGTTTCCTCTCCGGGCTTCGCCAGCAGCGCAGACATCTCTTCGCGGCTCAGCACATCCGGGAGGCGCATCCAAACCCTGCCCGGCGCAATTTGAGCGACCGGGGTACGATCCACCTTCTTTTCCCTGAGGAGATATTTGTAAAACCCCCGAACGGCCGCCAGTGCGCGATTCACCGAATTAGCCGCCAGCCCCTCCTGCTGCAACGAAGCCAAAAAGGAAATCAGCCCCTCCGTATCGATCCCGCCGGCCCCCCTCTGGGCGACGAATTCCGCATACCGGACCAGATCACGGCTGTACCCTTCGATGGTGTTGCGGGAAGCCCCTTTTTCGACCGCCAGGTAATTGAGATAGTCATCAATCAGACGATGCATGTTTTTTTTTAACGCAAATGACAGCGATAAGCAAAGATTATTTGGCAAGATCATCTGCCGAACCAGTCAAATGCGAATGAGAAGAAATCGCCGTAAAAAGCATACTGACGCAAAACCCGGATCTTGAGGCGGAATGACTTATGTGAAAGACTTATGTGAAAGTATTGACACTCCTTTGGGGGTGTGATAGTCAGTCCCATCCTGTTTGTTGCATGGATATTTCTTGGTCATAGAAAGGTGAATATTGCTCCTCCGTGAGGTGCAGAAAATCCTGGATGCCGAGGTGCTGGTGGAGGCCGGCAAGCTCGATATGGAGGTCTCTACGGCATTTGCCGCCGATCTGATGAGCGATGTCCTGGCTTTCGCCGACTCCGGCTGTCTCTTGCTGACGGGCTTGACCAATCCGCAAGTCATCCGCACGGCGGATGTTTTGGATATCGCGGCCATCCTTCTCGTCCGGGGGAAAAAACCGCCCCCGGAGACGATCCGCGCGGCGGAAGAGAAAAACATTCCCCTCCTTTCGACAAAATACATCCTTTTTGAATCAGCGGGTCGGCTGTATGGAAAAGGGATCGTCGGCTCGACGCAGAAAGTGGAAGGTCGTCGTGTCCGCTTGTGAAAATAGTCTTTACGAAGGCAGTTTCCCGGTGGATGGAGGTGATTTCGATATTGCGGGCCAAGTTTCCGGAAAGATCAAGGCAATTCTCAGAGAGAAGGGGATCGGGAACGACGTGGTCCGGATGGCGGCCATCATCACCTATGAGTCTGAAATCAATATCGTTTCCTATGCCCGACATGGGACGATTCGACTCCATGTGTTTCCAAAACATGTTGAGATCGAAGCCATCGACGAGGGGCCCGGTATTTCCGATATTCGTCTCGCCATCCAGCAGGGCTGGTCCACCGCCACCGACAAGATCCGGGAGATGGGTTTCGGCGCCGGAATGGGTTTGAACAATATTCGCAATTTTTCCGATATCTTTCACATTTCATCCGATGTGGGAATCGGAACCTATCTGAAGATGATCATCCATACCCAACAGGGACAGGAATCGTAACACCGGAGAATCATCATGAATCTCGAAACCATTGCAAAGGCCTTGCAACTCCGTGTGAACACGGGGGGCGACAGACTGGAGGTTGAGGTCCGGGGAGGGTACGTCGGCGACCTTCTGAGCGATGTCATGGCCAACAGCCGTGAAGGGGAGCTTTGGATCACCCGTCAGACCCATCAGAACGTCGTCGCGGTGGCCAGCCTCAAGGAGCTCGCCGGGGTCATTTTGGTTAAGGGCGCCCAACCTGCCGCGGATACGCTGGAAAAGGCCGTCCGAGAAAACATCCCGCTATTCACGACGGACCTGTCGGCCTTCGAAACGGCAGGCAGGGTCTATCGGATGATCTTCCCGCGGGAGGGATAGCCGTCGCGACGAGGAAAGGGGCGTCCTCCCGAAGATGATCAGGACTTTTCGCTGCGATCTCCACATTCATACCTGCCTTTCACCCTGCGCGGCACTGGAGATGTATCCGACCGCCATTGTCGAAAGGGCCGTTGCTGAGAAACTGGATGTCATCGCCGTCTGTGATCATAATGCATCGGAAAATGTCCCCTATGTGATCCGGGCGGCAGAGGGACGCGGGCTGGTTGTTCTGCCCGGCATGGAGGTTACAAGCCGGGAAGAGGTTCATCTGCTTGCGATCTTTGACCGGATGGATGGCCTGCAGAAGCTCCAGGGCATCGTGAATGCGCATCTGCCCGGAACGAACAACGAGGAACGGTTCGGCTGCCAGGCGATCGTGAACGAGGCCGACGAGGTGGAGGGGTTCAGCGAACGGCTTCTGATCGGGGCGACCGAATTGGCTCTGTCGGACCTGGTTCGACTGATTCATGATTTTGGCGGTTTGGCGGTCGCTTCTCATATTGACCGGGAGAGCTTCAGTGTGATAAGTCAGCTTGGTTTTGTCGATCCGGAGATCCCTTTTGACGCTTTGGAAATCTCCAGGAGACCAGACCTAACGGGCGCCCGAAGGCAGTATCCCGAACTTTCCGGATACGCCTTTCTGACCTCCTCCGACGCCCATCGATGCGAAGAGATTGGGGAGGTCTGCACGGCGTTTTTGATGGAGGAGCCGACCGTCCGCGAACTGAAAATGGCCCTTTCCGGACAGAGCGGCCGACGCATAGCGAGTTTCTGATGCTGGAACTGGCTTTGCATATTCTGGACATTGCGGAAAACTCCGTCAGGGCGGGCGCAAAAACAGTATGGATCGACATTGCCGAAAACCGGAGGGAGGATCGGCTGCGGATCGAGATCCGGGATGACGGTTCGGGAATGGATCCGGCGACCCTCAAAAGGGCAATGGATCCCTTTTACACCTCCAAAAAGGTGCGAAAGGTCGGGCTTGGGCTACCGATGCTGGCGGAAGCCGCGGAGAGAACCGGCGGCGGGTTCAAGATCGAGTCGACCGAAGGGGTGGGAACCCGCGTGGAGGTGAATTTCCGGCTCGGCCACATCGACCGGCAGCCGCTCGGCGATCTGGCGGGCACCCTGATCGCCCTGATCGTCGGCAATGCAGGCGCTGATTTTATCTGCAGACACGATTGCGACGGTGAGGTCTTTACACTGGACACATGGGAGATCCGAAACGAAATAGACGACATCCCGATGAATCACCCGGATGTGTTGAAATTTATCCGGCAACATATTATGGAGGGTCTGAGCGGAATCGGAACCGAGGCGAACAGCCCTCATCATCTTGAAGGAGGATACGGTACATGAATGCGGAAAACAGTGAACTCTTGAAGGAATTTACCGAGGAACAGGTCGAAAAGCTGGAGGCCATCATCGACAGGCACAAGGGAAAGCCGGGTGGCTTGATCCCCGTCCTGGAAGAGGCGCAGGTCGCCCTGGAATACCTGCCGGTATCCGTTCAGAAGAAAGTCGCCAAGGGATTGAATCTTCCGTTCAGCCGGGTGTACGGCGTCGTGACCTTCTACTCTTTTTTCACGATGAAGCCGCGCGGACGGCATACGGTCCGCGTCTGTCTCGGGACGGCCTGTTACGTGCGCGGCGGCAAGGCAATCGCGGAGGCGCTCCAGCGGGAATTCAACGTCAGTGAGGGGGAAACCACCCCGGACCGGCGGTTCACCTACGAAACGGTCCGCTGTCTGGGCGCCTGCGGTCTGGGACCGGTGGTCGTCATCGATGAGGATGTCCACGGCCGGATGAAACCCTCGAAACTCAAAGACATACTCAGCCAATACACTTAGTGAGGTAAGGACTATGGCCAAGCTGAAGATCGAAGATCTAAAAAAGATTAAGGAAAAGGTCCATGCCGAAACCGCCCTGCGCGACGGGTTCAAAAGGGCGAAGGTCACCGTTCACATGGGCACCTGCGGAATCGCATCCGGGGCCAAGGAGGTCATGGATTCGCTGATGAACGAAATCGAAGAGGCGGGCGTATCGGACGTCATCGTGACCACCTCCGGTTGCATGGGGCTCTGCAGCCGCGAACCCCTGGTTACCGTCGAAATCATCGGCCAGGAACCGATCAAGTATGAATATGTCAATCCGAACAAGATGCGTCAGATTTTCAAACGACATATCCTGGAGGGTGAAATCCAGACCCCGTTTGTTCTGGCGCGCGGTGCGGAGGTTTTAAAGTAGCAAAGGTTCGATGTATCGCGGTTCCCCGAGACGGGAACCCCGGCTGATCATACAATCAACATGTGAAGGAGGATGAAATCCACATGAAAGTTTTTCGCTCGCATCTGTTGCTCTGTGGAGGAACAGGATGTCATGCATCGGGAAGCCTCGCGGTGAAAAAAGAACTGGTCACCGAGTTGGAGAGGCGAGGGTTGGTCGATGAAATCAGGGTGGTGGAAACCGGCTGCAACGGTTTCTGTGCGATGGGGCCGATCATGGTCGTCTATCCGGAGGGCATCATCTACATGATGATCAAACCCACCGATATCGCCGAGCTTGTCGAGGAGCATTTCGTCAAGGGGCGTGTGCTGGAAAGGCTGCTCTATCGCGAACCGGTCACCGCCGGAATCATTCCGACGATGCAGGACATCCCCTTTTTCGCCCTTCAAAATCTTCGTGTTCTCCGCAACCGCGGACTCATTGACCCCGAGAAGATCGATGAGTATATCGCCCGGGACGGCTATGCCGGCATGGTCAAGGCCCTGACCGAAATGACGCCGGATCAGATCGTCCAGGAGGTCCTGGTCTCGGGTCTGCGCGGCCGCGGCGGCGCCGGGTTCCCCACGGGCATGAAATGGAAGTTTGCCGCCGCTTCGCCGGGAGACGTGAAGTATGTTCTTTGCAACGCCGACGAAGGGGATCCGGGCGCCTTCATGGACCGCAGCGTCCTGGAAGCGGACCCCCACGCGGTTCTGGAAGGGATGGTCATTGCCGCCAAGGCCATCGGCGCCCATCAGGGTTACATCTATTGCCGGGCGGAATATCCGCTGGCGATCCACCGCCTGAACATCGCCATCGTCCAGGCCAAGGACTACGGGCTCCTGGGAAAGGATATCCTGGGGACCGGTTTTGACTTCGATCTGGAAATCTACCAGGGCGCCGGCGCATTCGTCTGCGGCGAGGAAACGGCGCTGATGACCTCCATCGAGGGAAAGCGCGGCATGCCGCGACCGAGACCCCCCTTCCCCGCCATTGCCGGCCTCTGGCAAAAACCGAGCATCCTGAACAACGTGGAAACGCTCGCCAACATCGGACAGATCATGTTTCGGGGCGGGGCCTGGCACGCCAGCGTCGGAACGGAGAAGAGCAAAGGGACGAAGGTCTTCGCCCTCACCGGCGACGTCAACAACGTCGGCCTGGTCGAAGTCCCGATGGGAACGCCCCTCGGCACCATCGTCTTCGACATCGGCGGAGGCATTCCCAAGGGAAAGCGGTTCAAGGCCGCCCAGCTCGGCGGACCCTCGGGCGGCATGATTCCCACGCAGCATCTCAACGCCCCGATCGATTATGAAAAGGTGGCCGAACTGGGAGCGATCATGGGTTCCGGCGGTCTGATCGTCATGAACGAGGACTCCTGCGCCGTCGACATGGCCCGCTTCTTCATGGACTTCTGCCAGGACGAATCCTGCGGGAAGTGCACCCCCTGCCGCGAGGGAACCAAAAGGATGCTCGAAATTTTGACAAACATCACCCAGGGCAAGGGCAAGGAGGGCGATATCGAGCTGCTCGAGGAAATGGCGTCCATCATCAAAGACGCATCCCTCTGCGGGCTGGGCCAGACGGCCCCGAACCCCGTTCTGAGCACACTGCGTTATTTCCGTAAAGAATACGAGGACCACATTTACAACCACCGCTGTACGGCAGGCGTCTGCACGGCCCTTTTCAAATCCCCCTGCCAGAACGCGTGCCCCGTCGAGATGGACATCCCCTCCTACATCGCCCTGATCCGGGAGGGTCGCCTGGAAGACGCCTACAAGGTGATGCTTCGGACAAACCCCTTCCCGTCGGTCTGCGGACGCGTCTGCGACCACAAATGCCAGTTCAAGTGCCGCCGCGGGAAGATGGATGAGCCGATCGCCATCAAGTTCCTCAAGCGTTTCATCAGCGACAACGCGGCGCGGCCCAAGGTGGAGGCGGTTTCGGTCACCCGCAACGAGAAAATCGCCGTGGTCGGCGCAGGCCCGGCCGGTTTGACCGCAGCGAGAGATCTGGCCATCCGCGGTTACAAGGTCACGGTGTTCGAGGAGCTTCCCGAACCGGGCGGCATGCTCCGCTGGGCCATCCCCTCCTATCGTCTGCCCCGCGATATCCTCGCCGGAGAGATCGACGATGTCCGCACCCTCGGCGTGGAGATCAAATGCAACAAGAGGATCGGCCGGGACATCCCATTCGCAAAGCTGGATAAAGAGTTCGACTATATCTATCTGGCCCCCGGCGCCCACAAGAGCCAGAAGATGGGCGTCCCCGGCGAGGAGCTGACGGGCGTTTACGGCGGCGTGGAATTCCTCCGGGATTTCAATGCCCATGAAGCCGCCTGGACTGCGGGCAAGAAAAACCTCGGCTCGAAAGTGGCGGTCATCGGAGGCGGCAATTCCGCGATCGACGCGGCCCGCTGCGCAGCCCGCCTCGGCGCGGATGTGACCATCCTCTACCGCCGCGAGCGCAAGGACATGCCGGCGGCTGTCGAGGAGATCCAGGCGGCGGAAGAGGAAGGGATCAAGATCGAATTCCTCGTCGCCCCGCTCAACATCGTGGAGAAGAACGGAAAGGTCAGCGGAATCGCCTGCCAGCGCATGAAGCTCGGGGAGTTCGACCGGAGCGGCCGGAAAAAACCGGTGCCCATCGAGGGTTCCGAGTTCACGCTCGGTGCGGACGCCGTCATCGCCGCCATCGGCCAGGTTCCCGACATATCGTTTGTCCCGACGGAAAGCGGCATATCGGTCAACAAGTGGAGCACCTTCGATCTGGCCAAGGGAAGCGCTTCGCAGACGACGAACCCCAAGTTCTATGCGGGCGGCGATGCGTTAACGGGTCCCGATACGGTCATCGGGGCCATTGCCGCCGGACATCAGGCCGCCAGGGACATCGACGGCGCCATCCGCAATCAAAACGGCGAACCCGCCTACGAGGAGCCCGCCGAAGAGAAAATCGTCATTCCGTTTGTCCTCGACGAGGAAAATCCCGAGGCCCCGCAGACGAAGATGCCCGAGCTTCACGGCCCCGAGCGCAAGAAGAGTTTCATCGAGGTGGAACTGGGATTTACGTTGGAAGATGCGATCAAGGAATCGAAACGGTGCCTGCGCTGTGACGTCGAGATATAAGAAACTTGCGGCAACGGGATCATAGGATCATGACAAAGCCTCGCTTTGGGGCGGAAGGAGCATAAGATGGAAAAAAAGATTCCCCTGAATATTGACGGAAGAGATGTGGAAGCAATGCCAGGCCAGACCATCCTGGAGGTGGCGCAGGAGCAGGGCATTTACATTCCGACACTCTGCCACTATGATAAAACGACGAACGTGGGCGCCTGTCGCGTTTGCGTCGTCGAAGTCGAAAAGGCAAGATCTCTGGTCGCTTCCTGCTGCATGCCGGTCAGTCCCGGGATGGTCATCAAGACCGACACCCCAAAGGTCCGAGCTTCGCAAAGACTTATCGTCGAGTTGCTCTGGGCCTCCGGTGATCACAACTGCCTGACCTGCGAACAGAACGGCAACTGCGAACTGCAGAACCTGGTCTACTGGCTGGGAATCGAGAAACCCCGGTTCAACGTCGATCCCCCGGGGTACGAAATTGAACTAACCAACACGATGATCCAGCGGGATCTTAACAAGTGCATCCTGTGCGGCCGCTGCATCCGCGTTTGTAACGAGATTCAGGTCAACGAGATTCTGGATTTCTCGCGCCGCGGTCATCGGGCCAAGGTCGGTCCGGCCTTCGATGCGGATTACATCGATTCCGACTGTTATTTCTGCGGCGAATGTGTCGACGCCTGTCCGGTCGGGGCGCTGACCTTCAGGC
>JAXGRQ010000055.1:0-12802 GCA_040765725.1 Syntrophales bacterium | reverse complement strand
AGGCAGGCCGTTCGACCGGCAATCGCCCCGTCGGCGATGATCTTCACGGCACCCAGACGCAGCCATGCATCACCGAAGCCGGTCCTTAGACCGGAGGCTTCAACGGCATCCAGGTATTTGTATGGCACAAGGCCGTAAATTCTCAATGGGAGGTCGTCTTGCTTCCGTAACTCTTGACAAGCCTTGAAGAAATCCGGTGTGGCCAGGGCTTCCCCCACGCTCGTGATTCCCGCTTGCAGATAGCGGGTCCCCGCAATACGAATCCCACGGTGCAACTCGTCCATAGAGAGAGAAGGGATTACTGTCTCGGCCGTCGCAGACAAAGCCTCGAGGCCATAGCGAAAGGCCGCCTCCTCGTAGAGAAACCCGTTGAGTTGATTTGTTTCTGGATCGCGACCCAGTTGCCCGCCTGGAGGATCGGGCGTTTCCTCTCTGATTCCGCCGTGTTTCAGTGCCAGGCTGTTGGCAACGCCCCGATGCACGCTGACATGGGCTATAAAGACCGGATGATTTGGTGCCACAGCGTCCAGATCAAAACGGCTGAAAGGCGTGCCGGAAAGCTTTGTGTCATCATATCCGGCGGCCCGGACCCAAGAACCCGCGGGAAGGCGTCCAGTCTCCTTCCTGATCTTGTCAAGGATGTCCGAAAAGGAGGAAACCGCGCTCTGGCTGCAGTCGATCTGGACGGCCATTTCCGCCATGAGCAGCAGATGCAGGTGCGCGTCAATAAAACCAGGCAGGATGGTCCCTCCAGCGGCATCGATGCATTCCGTTCCACGGACTCGCCATTCAGCCAGTTCTTCCGGCTGGCCGACATGGATGATCCGGTCTCCTCTGAGGGCAACGAAACCAACCCTGCTTTCGTCTCCCGGTTCCATGGTGAGCACACGTCCGTTGTAGAGGATCTTATCCGCTCCTCGGGTCATGTCCTTCTATCCCTTCCATGTAGAATTGGTTTTTTCAGTGATTTAGAATTTTTTTGTGGGTTTTCGGTACCGACAAGTCGGCACAACCTGTCTTCAGTCCAGTGTATGATCCCGGGCCTTGATAAGGCAAGGCGGTTTCAGGCATCGATGTCCTTTTGTTCCGCATAGGCGTGGATCATCCCTTCCCGCTTGAAGATCGTGGCGATGAGTGCCGCGCGAATCCACATGCCGTTGCGCATCTGCCGCCAGTAGACAGCCCGCGGATCTCGGTCCACATCGATGGAGATCTCATCCCTTCTGGGAAGAGGGTGGAGAATCACAGCGTCCTTTTTCAGACGTTTCAGGTTCCGGCCGGTAAAAGAATAGTTGCTGATGTCGCGTTTTTTCTTTCCCCCACCCTCTTCGGCATCCCACTCGTCCTGGATCCGCGTCATGTAGATGGCATCCGCTTCGGAAATGGCGCCCCTGAAATCGTCGGTCACGCGATAACGGATTTTCCGCTGATCCAGCAGGGCCAGGATATCATCGGAGATCTGCAGATCCCTGGGGGCGGCAAAGATCTGCCGCACATCGTTATAAACCGTCAGAAGCCAGGAAAGAGAGCGGACCGTCCGTCCGCGGAGCAGGTCTCCCGTAAAGAGGATGGTTTTGCCGTCGATCCCGCCGCGGTCCTCAAAACTGCGGTGCAGCGTATAGATGTCGAGAAGCGCCTGCGTCGGGTGTTGGTCCTTGCCGGAACCGGCATTGATGACAGGGATGGGGCGTTCCGAATTGGAAAGGACCCAGGCCATTCGCTCGGCCAGGCCTCCCATTTGGCTGCGCATGATGATGAAGTCAAAATAAGAACTGAAGGTCCGGACCGAGTCTTCCTTCGATTCCCCCTTGAATTCGCTGGAGGTGGACGTGTCCCGCACCTCTCCGATGTCGATGCCGAGGATCTGGCAGGCGGCGCAGAAAGAGAGGAACGTGCGGCTGCTGGGCTGCGAGAAATACAACATGGCACGCTTGTGAGCAAGCTGGCTCTGCAGAAATTTCATCCCCTCCTCCGTTTTCGCGATGCGGCGGATCTTGGTGGCCAGCGAACCCAGGGAATCCAATTGAGGCCGGTCGAACTGTTGGGCAATCAGGCAGTGGTATGGTCGGTTGCCTTCCATGAAATAGGGCGCCCTTTTCATGAGAGAAAGGGCTTCGTATTTTTCCCAGGAAATGGCCGTCAACGTCGCTCTCTTTGCCATCGGCTTCCTCCTTAATTTAGGTAAGCGTTGCGATCATCACCGCCTTGATGGTGTGCATCCGGTTCTCCGCCTGATCAAAGACGCGGGAAAATTTCGATTCAAAAACCTCGTCCGTGACCTCCATTGCGCCGATCGTTCGGGTCACCTCCGTCTGGTGGTTGTGAAACGCGGGAAGACAGTGCAGGAAAATCACTTCTCCGGTTTCGGTGCGGCCCGTTTTCCGCATCATTTCCATGGTGACCTGATACGGCCCCAGGAGCTTCCGGCGCTTTTCGAACTCCGCTTCTTCGCCCATGGAGGCCCATACATCCGTATAGATCACGTGGGCGCCGCGAACGGCTTCCAGCGGAACATGGACGATCCGGACCGACCCGCCGGTCTGCGCGGCGAAGCCCTCGGCCTCGGCCAGAAGGTTGGGATCCGGCATGAGCTCGGATGGCGTGCAATTGACAAAGTGCATCCCCATCTTGACACAGCCGATCATCAGCGAACTGGCCACATTGTTTCGGCCGTCGCCCATATACACCAGGATCAAACCCTTCAGCCGACCGAAATGCTCCTGGATGGTGAGAAGGTCCGCCAGGATCTGTGTGGGGTGTTCAATGTCGGTCAGTCCGTTCCAGACGGGGATCCCGGAGTGGGCAGCCAAGGCCTCGACGGTTTCATGCCGGTATCCGCGGAAGGCGATGCCGTCGAACATGCGCCCCAGCACCCGCGCCGAGTCGGCAAGGGATTCCTTCTTTCCGAAATGGATGTCGTTCATGTTGAGGTAATCCGTGTGCGCCCCTTCGTCGGCAGCGGCAACGGTAAAGGCGCAGCGGGTTCGCGTCGAGGATTTCTCAAAGATCAGCGCAATGTTCTTTCTCTTCAAAAGGTTCCCTCGCAGACCCCGTTTCTTCTTGTTCTTCAGTTGCTTGGCCAGATCGACCAGGTAACGGATCTCCTCCGGTGCCAACTGTTTGACCGTAAGAATGCTTTTCCCTTTCAGAGAGCTGTTTTTTTTCATGACAGATCCTCAGTTTCAGTACGATTGGATGATTAGTGAGAGGGACAAACGATCCACGCGGTGTGACATACGCACCAATCATGTCCCGATCCCTCATGATCTTTGGGCTTGAGGCGTACCACGGCGGAACAAATCTTGTCAACAAAAACCCTCACCGAATAGACTTCAAACAATGTAGGTTCCCGTTTTTCCGGCGAGAGCCTGCATCATCGTCTCCGGCAGGGTGATCAACGTCGGTCTGCCCGTCACTTCCGTAAATTCGATGGCAGCTTCGATCTTGGGCGCCATGCTGCCCTGCGCAAAATGACCTTCCGCCAGGTATTGCCGTGCCTCTGAAACGGTAATTCGGTCCAGAAAACGTTCGCCGGGTTTTTTAAAGTTCAGCGCCACCCGCTCGATAGATGTCGTAATGATCATCAGATCCGCCTTCAGGTTGCGGGCAAGGAGACTCGTTGCCAGATCCTTGTCAATGACTGCCTCAACACCCTTCAATGTCCCCGACTCCTCTATGACGGGAATCCCTCCGCCGCCGCATGTGATGATCGGATAACCCCTGTCTACGAGACACGCGATAACCGGTTCCTCCATGATTCTCATGGGACGCGGCGATGGCACAACGCGACGATAGCCGCGCCCTGCATCTTCCCGAACGGTCCATTTTTCCCGTTCCACCTTCTCCCTGATTTGCTCTGCCGAGAAGAACTGACCGATGGGCTTCGTCGGGTTCCGAAAAGCAGGATCATTCCTATCGACAAGCGTCTGTGTGATGATGGTAGCCGGCGTCAAAGCCATCCCCCGGCTCTTCAACGTGTTGGAAAGCACTTGCTGGAGCACATAACCCATGCCACCTTCGGTATGGGCACCGCAAATATCCAGGGGAAGTGGGTAAATGACCTTGATGGCCGCTTCCATCCGGCGCAGCACGTTGCCGACCTGGGGGCCGTTTCCGTGCGTGATGATCACACGATAGCCCGCGGCAATCAAGTCGCAGATGTGGCGCATACTCTTTTCGGAGTTCTCAAACTGTTCAGGAATGTTGCCTTCTTGCTTTTCCCTGGAAATGGCATTGCCGCCAAGCGCAACGACCGCCAATGGCAATCTCTTCGACTTTCCCGCGTTCGTCTTCATCCTGGTAGGCATAATCAACCTCCTGTGTTGTGATGACTCTCTTCTTTTTCCATACTACATACGCAACCTGCCGCAGTTGTATTGTAGGCATCCCGGCAACGATTCACGCATTAGGAAAAAGATATAATAACAGTTGATATGATCTTAGATTTTATATTGAACCAAAATTACTGTCAACATTTTTTACGAACTCAATTCTATTGATAATAACTTGATATCATTTATAAAAAAATTTTAAAAAATCTCTTGACAAAAACCAGCGAAAAAGTATACTGAAATCAGTTTCTATAATCTTAAGTTCAACAAGGTTAGGTTGGATGAATAAAAACATTTTCGAATCCATCCATACCATCCGCATTTCAGAACATATCCAAAAAAAAATCAGAGACGCTATCCTGGCGGGACGGCTTAAATACGGGGACCGCCTGCCCACCGAAAAGGGAATGGCCGAACAATTCGGCGTCAGCGTCGTCACCCTGCGCGAAGCTTTAAGGGCTTTAGAGATTTGGGGCCTGATCGAAAAGCGTAGGGGGAAAGGCGGCGGGATTTTTGTCTCTCAAATGGATAACGAGTCGGTGAAGACCACTCTGGGGTATTACCTCTCCCTCCAGAAGCTTGCCTACCACCATCTGTTGGAAGTCCGCACTATCATCGAGCCGCAAGTGATTCGTCTGGTGGCGGAGAAACTCACTGACGGGCAGATCCAAGAGCTTGAAGACAATGTCGTCCGATGCGAAATGAAATGCCGGGAAACGCCTCTGCATTTAACGGACACAGAATTTTACGATCTGGATCAAAATTGCGTCAACTTTCATCGGCTGCTGGCCAAGATGACGGGCAACCCAATCCTGAGCCTGACAGTCGACTATGTTTTTGATTTTCTTTACGATAGCGAAAAAGAGGTTCTATCGCCGGATGTACAATTCATCATCGTTAATACCAGGGATCATCGAATCATCCTCGATCATTTGAAATTGAAAGATCGTGACCACGCCGAACAGTCCATGGTGGAGCACCTTAAGACGGTCAATAAGACTCTGTCCGAGATGGAAGGCAAAAAGCTGAACGCAGGTGGGGTCAATACAATCATCAGTGATTTTCAGAAAAAAGTCGGCATTGGCTGATTGGAAGAGTAATAGGGGAAAAGAGGTATCGGGACTGTCCCGTCTCTCAGTCCTGGGTCGGCTTGCCGTGCATACACCCCCGATCCAGAGAAACTATTTTTGAACATAGGAGGTTTGTGCAGTGGAAACATTATCGTTGAAAGGTCGGGATTATATTGCCGAGTGGGATTTCACCCGTCACGAAATCGAATCGATCGTTGATCTGGGCATCGAACTGAAACGCCAGTATGCCGCAGGGATTCCTCATGAAAATCTTAAGGGAAAAACCTTTTTCATGCTCTTTTACAACAAGTCCCTCCGCACCCGGAACAGCTTCGAGGCTGGGATTTACCAACTGGGCGGCAATGGCCATTACCTGACCCCCGAAGCGGTTTATATGCCCGCGGTAGAGGGGGATGAAGTGGCCTTCATCACGGAGCGAGTGAGCGATGTGGCCCGTGTGCTCTCCCGGATGGGTCACGGCATCGGCATCCGGGTTTACGGAGACCTGGTGGGTTGGGTCTATCCGCGCGGCAATGAGTATATTCACGAGTTCGCTAAGTGGGCAGACATCCCCGTCATCAACATGGAGGACGACCTGTTCCACCCATGCCAGGAAATCGCAGACATTATGACCATGAAGGAATTCATCGGACCGGACTTAAAAGGCAAAAAGCTTGTGATGAGTTGGGCTTATTCTCCCAGCGTCAAGAAGCCCATGGCCGTGGCTCATAGCAATGTCATCGGAGGGACGATGCTTGGAATGAACGTTGTTCTCGCCCATCCCAAGGGATTCGAACTCGATCCGCGCGTGATCAAGAAGGCTAAGGAATATTCGGCCCTATATGGCGGTACCTTCGAGATTACGCACGACATGAAAGAGGCCTTCGCCGGCGCGGACGTGGTGTATCCCAAAGCCTGGCCCTGCATCGAAAATCTGCCGCCCATCACTAAGGAACCGATGCACGACAAAACCAAGAAACTGGCCGACGAAAACAAGCACTGGATCTGCGACGAGAAGAAGATGAAGCTTATTAAGAAGACGGGCATCTACATGCATTGCCTGCCTTGCGACCGGGGATTTGAGGTTACCAATGCAGTGGCCGATGGCCCCCAGTCCGTTATTTTCCATCAGGCGGAAAACCGGCTCCACGGTCAGAAGGCTATCATGAACCTCATTATGAGATAACTCCATGACGATTCTGAAGACGGAGAAGCTGACCAAGCATTTCGGAGCGATGTCAGCGGTAAGCAATGTGGATCTCGTGGTCAAGAAAGGCGAGATCCACTCGATCATCGGACCCAACGGCGCAGGCAAGACCACGCTCTTCAATATGCTGGCGGGGACCTTTCCTTCGACTTCCGGACGAATCTGGTTCGAGGATCAGGAAATCACGGGCAAGAAGCCCTTTGAAATTTCCCATCTGGGTATTGCCCGCTCTTACCAGGTGACGAACATTTTCCCTGTGCTGAGCATCAAGGAAAACGTACGGTTGAGCGCCCAGTCCCGGACGAGGCACAATTTTTCTTTTTTCAGAAAGGCCGCTTCTCTGAGGGAGGTTGAGGAAAAGACGCTGGCGGTTTTGGAGGAGGTGGGCCTGACCGAAATCATGAACCACAAGGCCGCCGAGGTGTCTTACGGCGTCCAGCGGGCTCTGGAAGTGGCCATTGCCCTGGCAACATCGCCGCGGCTGCTTCTTTTGGACGAACCGACGAGCGGCATGCCTCACGAAGACTCATTCAAGATCATGGATCTGATCAAGAAGATCGCTCAGGGCTTGACCATTGTCCTGATCGAGCATCGCATGCACGTGGTCATGTCCGTTTCCGACGTGATCACGGTAATGGCCCAGGGTAAGGTCATTGCAGAGGGGCCTCCAGAAGAGGTGCGACGCAACGAGGAAGTGATTCGCGCCTATCTGGGCAGTTCCGGAGGAATGTGATCCTATGTTGAAAGTGCAGGGCATACAGACCTACTATGGGGAGAGCCATATTCTCCACGGGGTGGATCTGGAAATCAAAAAGGGAGAGGTGGTCTGCCTGCTGGGACGGAACGGCGCCGGCAAGACCACCACTTTGCGCAGCGTGATGGGGTTGACACCCCCAAGGGAGGGGGCCATCCTCTTGAACGGCGAGAACATCGCCCGGAAAACGGCTTATGAAATCGGCAGAATGGGCGTTGCATGGGTGCCAGAGGAGCGGAGAATTTTCAAGACATTGACCGTCATGGAAAATCTGCGTATCGCTGAACGCAAGGGCGACACAGGACGGTGGACAATAGAAAGCATCATGGAGATTTTCACCAACCTGGCGGCTCGTCGAGAAAATCGGGGCGACGAACTTAGCGGCGGCGAGCAGCAGATGCTGGCCGTGGCCCGGGCGCTGATGCGCAACCCTCATTTGGTCCTGTTGGACGAGCCCACGGAGGGGCTGGCGCCCATCATGGTGGACGCTGTCATGGAAGTAATCCAGAAGATCAAGGCAGAAGGGGTGACCATTTTTCTCGTGGAGCAGAACGTGGAGGCCTCCATGAAGGTCGCCCACCGCCACTACATCCTGGAACAGGGGAAGGTCGTGGCTCACATCAGCAACGATGAACTGAAGAAGGATCGATCCCTGCGGGAGCAATATCTGTCGATCTGAGCGGAGGTTTTCCTTAAACAATCCAAGCAAGGAGGAATGGTTTATGAGAAGAGGGTTCGGAATCGGACGTTTGTTGGTCGTGGGAATTGGCCTGCTGGTCTGCCTCTCCCTGGTCGGATGGTTTGCGACGCCGGCCTCTGCAGCCGCGGCCAAGGATGAGATCGTCTTCCTCAACGCGGGCCAGCTGAGCGGTCCCTATGCCGAAACAGGGCGGGACCAGAGCCGTGGCGTCAAACTGGCTATCGATGAATTTGGCGGCAAACTCCTGGGCAAGAAGATCCGGCTGATCGAGCGCGACGTTCCCAACCCCTCCGAGGCCGTGCGCAAGGCCAAAGAGGCCGTGGAGAACGAAGGGGCAAAGTTCATCATCGTGGGAACGAGCAGCGGGGTCGCCCTGGCAATGATGGAATACGTCAAGACCCAGAAGGTCGTGCTCGGTGTTATGGCCGGCGCCGATTCGATCACGGGATCGGCCTGCAACAAGAACAGCTTCCGGTGGCAAGTGCCCACCTTTGGCGCCATCCGGGAGGTGGTTCCCAGGATCATCGACAAATTCAATGCCAACACTTTCTACACGATCACCCCAGACTATGTGTTCGGCCATGACCTGCTACGAAATACGGAAGAGGTGCTTAAAGAGAAGGGCAAGAAGCTCTTGGGCAACGCCTTCCACCCCATGGGTGAGACCGAGTACAGCCAGTACATCACCAAGGCCATGGCGGCCAAACCGGACGTCGTCCTGTTCCTGAATTTCGGCGACGACACCGTCAACGCCCTGAAGCAGGCCGTCAGCTTCGGCGTGAAGCAGCAGAGCAAGATCGGCCTAGTCTGGGCCACGGGACTCACCCAGTTCCGCGCCATTGGCACCAAGGTCCTCGAGGACGTGATCGCCGGGTGCCAGTATGAATGGAACGTGGACACGCCGGCCAATAAGCGGCTCAACGAGCTCTACAAGAAGGCCTACAACGAGCTGCCCACCTACACGGCCGCGTCACCCTACCAGGCCACCCTGACCATTCTGAACGCCGCCAAAAAGGCGGGCTCCACCGACCACCTGAAGGTGATCAAGGCCATGGAGAACATGGAATACGACGGCATCACGGGCAAGGAGATGTACCGAGCCTGCGACCATCAGAATATCAAGAACTACTACACCCTGCGGCTGAAGAAGGAGAGCGAGAAGAAGTTCGACGACGACTTCTCGGAGATCATCGGCTCCTCCAAGAACTTCGTGGACTGCGCGAAGACAGGCTGCACAATGAAATGATGAACTGAGGATCGCCTGGGGCGGCCGTTTCCGGCCGCCCCCGCTTCAAAGCTTCCTTTCTCTCCGGGGGATTTCCCGGCTGAGAGGTGTCCTGACGCCGGCCGTCCCCCATCGCTGCATCGGGACCGGGGATACGGCGACGACAGATCTGGCTGCTTAGAGGACGACCACCTATGGACATCAACATCAATTTGATTCTGGTTCAAGTTTTCAACGGTATCGTGCTGGGGATGATCTACGTCATCTTGGCCATGGGGTTGACGATCGTCTGGGGCATGATGGACATCATAAACTTCTCGCACGGCTTCTTCTACACCATGGGCGCCTATTTCGCCTATTCCTTCGTGGGGCTCACGGGCACCTTCTGGCTGGCCCTGGTTTGCGTGCCCCTAGCGACGGCCCTAGTGGGCATCATTCTGGAACGGATCCTCCTCAGGAAGCTCTACGGCATGAACATCCTCTATCAGATCCTGATGACCTTCGGGATCGCCCTGATCGGCCGGGAGCTCATCCTGCTTACCTACGGGCCGATTGGCAAATCCTTCTTTCCTCCGAAGCTTCTGGAGGGAACGTTTTTTCTGGGATCGCTCTTCTTCCCCAAATATCGGGTCTTTCTCCTGGCCCTGGTTGTAATTATCGCCATCGCCATGTACCTCTTCATCGAAAAGACCAAGTTCGGGTCGATCATCCGCGCCGGTACGGAAGACAAGGAGATGGTCAGCTCGTTGGGCATCAACATCTCCCTGGTCTTCATGCTCACCTTCGGGCTGGCCATGGCCTTGGCGGGGCTGAGCGGCGTCCTGGCCGCGCCCATGCGGGGGATCAACCCCTTCATGGACATCAGCATCCTCGGCATCTGCTTCGCCGTGGTGATCATCGGCGGGATGGGAAGCTTTACCGGCGCGATCCTGGGGGGACTGATCGTGGGCATATCGCAGAGTGTCGTGGGACTGTTCTGGCCGCCCGGCTCGATGATCATCATCTTCCTGGTTATGATCGCGATCATTCTCATTCGCCCGAGGGGACTGCTGGGGGTGAGGGACTGATATGAAGACCCTCCTGAAAGACAATATGGGCTTTGCCGTCCTCGCAATCGTTTTCGCGCTGCTGCCCTTTGTTCTGCCCTACACGGCACTGGCCACGGAGATCCTGATCTTCTCGATGGCCGTGATCGCCTTCGATCTTCTGCTGGGATACACCGGGGTGATGATGTTTTGCCAGGCATCCTTCTTCGGAACGGCGGTTTATGTGACGGCACTCTCCATCATTCACCTGAAGGCTTCCCTGATCCCGGCGATGGCCCTCGGCGTAATGGCGGCAGGCATCCTTGCACTGATATTCGGTTTCTTTGCCACACTGCGAAAAGGCGCTTACTCGGTTCTGCTGACCCTGGCATTCAATGAGTTGATTTTCTTCATTGCATATCAGTGGAAATCCGTGACTGGGGGAGACGATGGCCTGAGGGGAATCGCCAGGCCGCCGATCGAAATCCCAGGCCTACCCAAAATTTTTCTCGACTCGGAAATCAGCTTCTATTTCCTGGCCTTCCTTTTTTTCCTGCTGGCTTTTTTCATCATCCGACGGATCATCGATTCCCCGTTCGGCAAGGTTCTGGTCGCTATTCGGGAGAACGAGTCCAGGGCCGAGGCCATCGGATACAATACCAGAATTTTCAAACTGATTTCCTTCGAAATTTGCGGACTTTTCATCGGGCTGGCGGGCACGCTCTATGTCCTCTTCATGAATTTCGCGCATATCAGCAACGTGGCCTTTGACACATCGGGCAACATTGTGATGATGGAGCTGATCGGAGGGATCGGAACCCTTTTCGGACCCATTCTCGGCGCCTTCCTGGTCGTCATCGCATCGGAAAAGGCAAGCGCTCTCTGGGCGCGGTGGCCCCTGATCTTGGGGATCATTTTTGTTCTCTTCGTCCTCTTTGCCCGGGGGGGAGTCTGGGGTTTGATTACTGCAGTCGTTCATAAATACCGAAAACCTGGCAAGATATAATGATGGTCAGGGTCATATGCCTGTGTCTTGGAAAAACAGACATCCTTGAAACCATAAAAAAGAACCATCCCTGTAATCGGAGGTCCAACAGAAATACAATACTGGAACATGAAAGGAGTTTTCATGAAAGCACCCAAATTGCCGCCGTACGACTACCATCCGAAACCTTACAAAGGGCCCTCTTATGAGGACGTGCTGAAACTGAAAAACCGTTTTGTAACACCCACCTTCATTCCGTATTACAAAAAACCCCTGATGATCGTCGAGGGGTCCATGCAGTACCTCTTCGACCACACAGGGAGACGATACCTGGATGTGATCGGCGGCATTGTGACGATCAGCGTCGGCCACTGTCATCCCTACGTGGTGCAGAAGATGAAGGAGCAGATGGAGAGGCTTCAGCATATCACCCAGATTTATCTGCATCCGAACATCGCGAAATACGCCGAGATGATGGCGGGAAAGCTGCCCGGTAATCTGAGCGTCTGTTATTTTGTTAACTCCGGTTCCGAGGCGAACGACATGGCGCTGCTGATGGCCCGACTCTACACGGGGAACTATGATGTCGTTGGTCTGCGGAACGCCTACCATGGGGGCAGCGCCTCGACGATGCAACTTACAGCACACAGCACCTGGAAGTACAACTACCCGCACAGCTTCGGCGTTCATCACGCCATCAATCCCGATCCGTACCGGGGGCCCTGGGGGCATGACGATCCGAAGGCGGGCGAAAAATACGCCGCAGAGATCCAGAACCTGATCGATTATGCCACCCCCGGCAAGGTGGCCGGTTTCTTCGCCGAATCGATCCAGGGGGTCGGCGGGGCCGTGGTCTACCCCGATAATTTCCTGAAGAACGCCTATAAGGTCATCCGCGAGGCCGGCGGCGTGTGTATCGCCGACGAAGTCCAGACTGGTTTTGGCCGGAC
The DNA here is from genome assembly GCA_040765725.1 of Syntrophales bacterium. Lineage (GTDB taxonomy): Bacteria > Desulfobacterota > Syntrophia > Syntrophales > UBA5619 > UBA5619. The sequence goes on along the minus strand of JAXGRQ010000055.1, from coordinate 555 downwards.
GGGAACGCATTACTGGGGATTTCAGAACCAGGGTGTGATCCCGGACATTGTGACGATGGCCAAGGGAATCGGCAACGGTGCTCCACTTGCGGCCGTGGTGACCACCCCCAAGATCGCCAATGCCCTGGCTAACCGGATCCACTTCAACACCTTCGGCGGGAACCCCGTTTCCTGTGCGGCGGGGATGGCCGTATTGGAGGTCATCGACCGAGAGAAGCTGCAGAAGAACAGCCTGGAGAGAGGCAAGCAGCTCATGGACGGATACCGGAAGCTGATGGCCAAGCATGACCTCATCGGTGACGTGCGCGGCCGGGGACTGATGACGGGCATCGAGCTGGTGAAGGACCGCAAGACCAAGGAACCTGCAACGGCGGAATGCCTGCAGGTCTTTGAACGGTTGCGGGATCTGGGCTTGCTGACGGGTAAAGGCGGGCTCCGCGGAAATACGCTTCGGCTTAAACCGCCCATGTGCATCACCCGGGCCGATGTGGACTTCGCAATTGAGGTTCTCGACATCGCACTGAGCGGGGCGTGATTCTATTTATTGTTTAAACG
>JAXGRQ010000054.1:0-12949 GCA_040765725.1 Syntrophales bacterium | reverse complement strand
GACCGGAACGGGGGGTAAGACCGCCGCAGCGCCCTTCCCAGCGTCGGCAGATCGGCTGCCGGTTTCGGCGGCTCCAGGAAACGGACGAGGCCCCCGTCGATGTGGATCAACGTCGGCTCTTCCGCAGCGCCCAGCAGAACAAGATGATCGATCCCGGAACAGCGAAAGTCGGGCCCTGCCGTCAGCAACAGCGGAACATGGCGGATCGCAGCGGCTGACGCCGACTCGGCCGCCTCTCCGGAAGCAAAGGAAGCCACGAGGAGCGCCGAGGCCGGGGCAAACGTGCCCGTCAGCGGCCCCGCGCCGAAGACCATGATCGAGGTTCCGTAGCGTCCGATGAGGGCCAGGTTAAGCGCCGCGCCGCCGACCGATTCCCGAACAAGATCCTGTTCGGGGGTGATCACCTCGGCGGTGCGCCGATCCAGATGGACGACGGCCATGCGCAGCTCTCTCATCCTTCCACCTCCCGGCCGCCCGCCCCGGCCACCTCCCGGTCACCCACCCCGGTCACCTCCCGGCCAACCGTCCCGGGCGTTTCCCGACATCCCATCCCGGTCATCTTACGGACATTCCCCCAGGTCACCTCCCCGGGAACACCCTTCTGCCAGCGGAAACGGATCTTCGCCGCACCGTAGGGACAGCGGTCCACGCAGCGCAGGCAGCCGATGCATTCGGTCATCGGAATGACCGGCGAGATCCCCTCCCGCAGTTGATCCGCATCGATGATGCCCATGGGGCAAACCTCCGCGCACTGGACGCAGGAGAATTTCTTGCACTTCTTGGCGCCGATCACGATCTTCAGCAGGTGCAACTTCGCGAAGAGGGCCAGCAGCGCCCCCACGGGGCAGAAGTAGCGGCACCAGCTCCGGCGTTCCGTGAGTTCCAGGCCGGCCAGCAGCGGCACGATCGCCATCTCCGCGCCCCGGAACATCGCCTGCTGGCCGTAGGAGCGGCACAGGGTCCCGATCGGGCAGACGGTGCAGAACACCTGGAAGCCGAAGGCCGCGCTCCCGGCCGCGGCCCCGCCCAGGATGCCGTACTTGGCCATCCGGGTTTTGAGGAAGGCCGGCAGACCGAACTTCTTCGGGATGATCCGGTCCACCAGATCCAGCACGAAGCCGAACGGGCAGATCCAGCCACAGAAGAAACGGCTGAAGCAGACGGTCAGAAGGAAGATCGCCAGGACGCCCGCAAGAGACGCCAGAACGATCCGCCCCGTGGCGAAGATGTTCTGCAGGGCGCCCGTCGGACAGGACAGGCCGAAACTGCCGGCGTTGAAGTAGCAGAAAGTCCCGAGGAAGACCATGACCAGAAGCACAAAGGAAAGCAGTTGCACCGTCCAGCGGATCCCCTTGATCCAGCGGAAGGTTTTTCCCGGGGTGTAGGAGAGGGCCCCGTTCGGACAGTGCTTCACGCAGAGAGGGTCCCCTTCGCAGAGGTCGCACTTGCGGATCTCGGATGTGCGGCCGTCCCGAAGCGGCGCGGCCTCCGGGCAGGCGGCGGTGCAGAGGCCGCAGGAGGTGCAGAAGAGCTTATCGATGCGGACGATGCCGTCCTCGCCCCTGGTGATCGCCCGGGTCGGGCAGGCCTCGACGCAGAGGGGTTTTCGGCAGTGCTGACAGTAAACGGCAAGGTTCCGCCCCCGGACATCGTCTCGGATAACGCGGAGGCTCGCCGAGGCCGGGGAGATTTTCCCCGTGTTTCGTGTCGCGCAGACCGCCTCGCAGGTTCCGCAGCCGGTGCAGCGGTCGGGATCGAAGAGGATAAAGGGCCGGCGGCGGGGCCAGAAACGTTCCCTCAGGGTTCGCTTCTCGGGCATCCTGGGCCTCAGGTCGTCGATGCCGAGCGTCTTTTCCCTTATGTCGTTTGCTGATTCCATCTTCCTATGCCGCATCCTTGTTTCATGAGACGCCTCAAGCGTTTTTCCGCAGGTAACCCTCGCGGCGGCAGGCAGGGCAGAGCTTGAGCCACTCCTTGACGTTGGACGGTTCTTCCCTGAGCCTTCCCAGGACGAAATCCTCGACGGGAACGGCCAGGAAAGGCTCGCCGCAACAGGGGCACAGGCTCATCCCTTCCGGCTTTCCCTCGTCCAGAGCCAGACGGCGCATCCCGCGGATCAGATCCCGGCAACTCACCTGCTGCGGGCAGACGTCGCTCCCCGCGTTGCACTCGGTGCAGTACCAGAGGTTTCGATCCGCCGCGAGCATTTCGCCCGTCAGGGCCTTCTTGATCATCCCCCGGGGCGACATCGCGATCGAAAAATTCACATACATCTCCGGCATCGGGCATACGGCCGTGCAGCGTCCGCACTCGACGCAGCGGTCGATTCCCGACTCTTTTTCGATCCGGCGGAGACGCTCTTCACGGTTTTCCATCGACCGCCTCCTTCTCCACGCGCGCCGCGCAGACCTTGAACTCGGGGATTTTCGAGACGGGATCCAGAACCGGATTGGTCAGTACGTTTGCCCGCGCCTCGGCAAAATGGAACGGGACAAAGACCGTTCCGGGTGTGACGCGCGTGGTCAAAACGGCGGCCGTCACGATGGAGCCCCGACGGGTCGAGATCCGTATCATGTCTCCGGGGCCGACCGTCAGCCTGGCCGCGTCCTCGGGATGGATCTCGGCATAGGCCCCCTCCTTCTCCCGGTTCAGGAACGGGGAGCGTCGCGTCATCGTTCCCGTGTGGTAGTGGGCGAACATGCGGCCCGTGCTGAGATAGAAGGGATACTCCCGATCCGGCATCTCTTGGGGCGGCGTATGGTCGGGTCGGACGAAATGTCCCAGGCCGCGGCTGAACCGGCCCTGGTGAAGAAACCGTGTCCCCGGATGATCGAGATGGGGACAGGGCCACTGGAGTCCCGCTTTTTCCAGGCGGCTGTGGCGGATTCCTCCGTAGGCCGGGCAGAGGGCAGCGATCTCCTCCATGGCCGCCGCGGGTGTGTCATACGGAACCGGAACATCCAGGGCCCTCGACAGACGGCAGAGGATCGCAAAATCGTCCAGCGCCTCGCCGGGGGGCGCGACCGCACGTCGCAGAAGCTGGAAACGCCGCTCCGTATTGGTGAAGGTGCCCGTTTTTTCGGCGAAGCAGGCCCCGGGCAGGACCAGGTGGGCCAGCCGGGCCGTCTCGGTCAGGAAGATGTCCTGGACGATCAGGAAATCGAGTTTCTTCAGCGATTCCATTACGTGGGCCACGTCGGGATCGCTCAACATCGGATTTTCCGCCATGATGTAGAGCGCCCGGATGCCCTTCCCCGCCCGGGAGATCATCTCAGTGACGGTCAGACCGGGACGGTCCGTAAGTTCCGCAACCCCCCAGGCCTGCGCAAACTTCGCCCGGAGGGTCGGATCGGAAACGGCCTGGTAGCCTGGAAAGACGTTGGGAAGAGCCCCCATGTCGCAGGCGCCCTGGACATTGTTCTGGCCGCGCAGCGGATAGATCCCGGAAAATTCCTTTCCCACCTGGCCGCAGAGCATCGCCAGGTCGCAGACGGCGATCACGTTGGCGGTCCCGCAGGCGTGCTGGGTGATGCCCATGCAATACACGACGGCCGCCTGAGGCGCCCGGGCATACCCTTCCGCGATCTCCCGGATCTTTTCCGTGGGTATTCCCGTCTCCCGTGCCGCCCCCTCGACGGTCCACCCCTTCAGGTATTCCAAAAACTCCGGGAACGCCTCGGTCCGCTCCCGGATGAAGGCCTCATCGTAGAGTTTGGCGTCCACGAGGTGACGCATCATGCCGTTTAGTAACGGGATGTCGCTCCCTGGACGGATCCGGAGATGCACCGCCGCGTTTTCGGCCACGGCGGTCCGCCGAGGATCGACGACGACCAGCCGGGCGCCGCGGTCGATCGCCTTGTAGATCTCCCCCATCAGGACGGGGTGGCTCTCGGCGGCGTTCGATCCGATGACGAGGATGAAGTCGGCCCCCGCCAGATCGGCGATGGAGTTGGTCATCGCGCCGCTGCCCAGGGTCTGGACCATGGCGACGGTGGTCGGGGCGTGGCAGAGCCGCGCGCAGTGGTCCACGTTGTTGGTCCGGAAAGCGGCGCGGATCAACCTCTGGAAGAGGTAATTCTCCTCGTTCGTGCATTTGGCCGAGGAGAGCCCCCCGACCGCGTCGGGGCCGTGCCGGTCCGCGGTCTCCCGCAGCTTGCCGGTAGCCAGCGCGATCGCCTCGTCCCAGGGGATCGGGCGGAAGGAATCACCGTCCCTCAGCAGCGGTTGCGTCAGACGGTCGGGCGAGGCGACAAACTCGTGGGCGGACCACCCCTTGACGCAGAGGGTCCCCCGGCTTACGGGGTGTTCCCGGTCGGGCAACGTTCCGGTCAAGCGGCCCCCTTCGACCTTGAGGATGACGCCGCAGCCCGTTCCGCAGTAAGGACAGGTGGTGCGGACGAATCGAACCTCCCCGCAGCAAGCTGCGGAGCCGCTTCGATCCTCAATCGGAACCATGTCTTCCGTTTTTTCGCTCATTCCGCGCGGCAAGTCGCGGGGGGTGCGTTCGCGATCCGATTCAGCACTCATGGGGGGCCTCGCTCGAAACGGTCCAGGCAGGCAGTTCGAATCCCGCCGGCGACGCATGGTCGAAATCCATCAGCAGCGGCGACTTTCGATCCGCCTCCAGCCCTGCCTCATAAGCGTACCGCTCCCGAAGCCGCCGGCGCATGAGCAGTTGCAGAGTCAAAAGCGGGATGCCGACCGGGCAGGCGTCCTGGCAGGCCCCGCAGGCGACGCAGGTGTCCGACAAATGAAAGGCGCGGATCAGGTGGTAGGGAATCAGCTCCGTCGGCACGACGGCCCGCTCCACCCAGAGATCGTCCTCCAGCTTGCAGGGGGCGCAGACGCAGATCGGGCAGGCGTTTCGGCAGCCGTAGCACTTGATGCAGCGGCTCAACAGGCCCGCCCAGCGAGCCATCCGCTTGCCCTCGTCTCCCGTCAGGAGCGCTGAAACACGCGGATCGGCGAACGGATCGACCCCCTCGATCTTCTCGCCGGCCAGCGGTTTTTCCGGATAGGGTCGGACACAGAGACAGGATTCGGCCTGCTCGCGGCTGCACGTGTAGCCGAGAACGGTGATCCGGGTTGCATCAAACTGGTTTCTCTTCGCCAGCTCCAGCAACGCGCGCTCATCGCACCCCCGGCAGACGACGGCCAGGCGGAAGGAGGGGCCCGACTGGCGTATCGTCTGCAGGGCGAGCTTGGCGAGGTTCCACTTCGGAGAGGTTTCGATCGAACCGATCTCTTCCGCCCTGAAGATCAGCCGCGGCTGGACGACGTCGAAACGGTCGCGCACGAGGCACAAAATGCCGTCGACCCGCCCGGCGGCAAGGAGTTCTTGAGATTTTTCACGAATCGTACGGATCAATTCCGACATCGTTTCCTCATCGAAACGCGGGCAGATTCAACAGGGTCTTGCGCCAGGGCGTAAGCTCCGGCAGCGGCCCAATCTCCCGCAGAAAGTTCCCCAGGATCTCCGCAAATTCATGCCCCTCGTGTGCGGTTCCGAAGCTCAGCAGGAGCCTTCGGCGACCGATCCCCACGGTATCGAGCAGATCGCCGAGGGCCTCCATTCTTTTAACGGCCACGTGGTTGGCGTCGTTGAAACGGCAGCCGCCCAGGTGGCATCCCATGACCGCCACACCGTCGGCGCCGCTCGCCAAGGCCCGCAGAACGGAATCCGGCTCCACCATGGAAGCGCACTCCACGGGGATCACGCGGAACGAAGCGGGCAGTTCGGTCTTCTTCCTGCCGGCGGCGTCGGCGCCGACCAAAGCGCACCAGCGACAGGCAAAAACCAGAACACGGGGCGAAGGCTTCTTGTCGTTCCTTTCCGGGGCGTTCATCGTGCCCCCCTCAGGGAAAAGGCCCGGCGGATCATCGCTCCGACGGCCCGGGCGTTGTGTTCGGGCATCTGAATCGTTCCGTTCGGACAGACGGACGTGCAGCTTCCGCAGGCCCGGCAGCGCATCTTGTTGACCCGGCTGACAAAGGCCCCTCCCACCTTCTGGAGGGCGCAGGCCTCGTAGGGGCAGACGGCGACGCAGTTGCCGCAGCCCGAGCAGAAACCGTCTTCGATGCGGGCATGGCCGAGCTTCCCTTCGGGCAGGCGGCTCAGGGAACGCGCCGAAAGCCGCTCCCGGCCGAGGATTGCCAGCGCCTTCATCGCCGCCCCCTCTCCCTGGGCGGCCGCATCGCCGGAGGCAACGGGCCAGCGGGCCGAACCGCAGATGAAGACCCCTGCCTGCCGGGTTTCCAGCGGATGCAGCGGATAATCCTCCCGGAAAAAACCGTAGCGGTCGATCCCGATATGGAAAAGGTCGGCGAGCTTTGCATGGTCGGCATTGGCGACCAGCGGCGTGCTCAGAATGATCTGATCCGCCGCGATCTCGCGCTTCACGCCGCTGGTCGTGTCGAAAACCGCCACACTATCGACCTTTCCCTCGCCGGAAACGACCGGCGGCGCGTCGGCGGCAAAGCGGATAAAACGGACGCCCGCCTCAAGGGCGCTGCGATAGTAACGCTCCAGGATCGCGCCCGGCGTCATGATGTCCCGGTGGAGAATCGTCACCTCGGCCCCGGGATCTTCTTTCTTGATCAGCGCGGCGTTTTTGATGCTCGACGGGCAGCAGAATGTGGCGCAGTAGGGCCTCTCCGGACAGCGGGCGCCGACGCACTGGATGAAAACCGATCGCCTCGGCGTTTCTTCCCCCTCCTTGCGGCGTCGCTCGAGCTCCATGAGCGTCAGGACCCCCTTCAGTTCGCCGTACCGGTAAAGCCCCCGGGGCAGCCATACCCCCGCCCCCGTCGCCAGGATCACCGCACCGACATGAAGATTCGTTTCCTCCGTCCCGGAGGCAAGGCGGATCTTGAAATCGCCCGCGTAGCCCGTTGCCGCTGCGACGCGTGTTTTGGCATGGAGGGTGATCAGAGGCTGGGCCGAGATGGCCTGTAGAGAGGGTTTGAGCTTTTCCTCCGCCCCGGCGTCGGTGGGATAGACATGGGAGAGCAGCTTGAGCATCCCGCCCATGCCCGCGCCGCGCTCCACCAGATGCACCCGATGGCCGGCCCGGGCGATGGAAAGGGCCGCCGCCATCCCCGCCGAACCCGCCCCGACCACCATGCATTCGGGCCGCACGGCCACCACCGCATCGGCGGAGCATTTGCCGTGGCGCAGGAATCCGAGATTCATCCGGATCAGATCGCCCGCCTTGGCCGTCGCCCCGACCGGATCTCTCCGGTGGATCCAGGCGCACCCCTCGCGGATGTCGACCAAGCGGACACGGGATCGGTCGCCGCCGCAGGCCGCCGATAGTTTCGCGACGACATCATCGGCCTTCCCGTAAGGAGAACAGGCCGCAACCAGAATCCGGTCGGCGCCGCTGTCCTCAAAGGACCGGAGCATCGCCGCGCGGTCTTCGGGCAGACAGATCGTATCGCGCGTTTCGACGGCGACGACGCCTTCCTCACGGTCGATCTTCTCCCCGAGGGCAGAAAGATCCACGGTCGGCGGAATCCGGCCGCAGCAGCGGCAGAGAAACACCATCACGCCCGGCATGGTCCCTCCTTGTCGCAGCTCAGGGCCTTCATCGCCGCCGCGGATCCCTGCCAGGCCGATTGAGCCACGTCCGCCGGTTCGGCGGCAAAGCCGCAGGCTTCGGCCGGAGGTTCCATGCCGCTTTCGTACCGGTCCGCGGCGGAAGGCCGCAGGTTGCCGTTGAGGACCACCATGTCGAAACGGCGGATCTCTCTTTTTTGCGTCAAAGTATCCTCGAATTTCACGGCGATGCCGCCATCGGGCAGCGGATGGACCAGACCCGGACGCCCCCGAACGAGGCGCACGCCGGCCTTGTCTACGGCCTGCCGGGAATAGGCGTAGTAGTCCCGTCCCACGGTGCGGAGGTCGGTGTAGAAGATGCAGCAATCGATGCCGGGGTCCCTGCGCTTCACCCAGGAGGATTGCTTGAGGGCGTGCATGCAGCAAACCGCCGAGCACCAGGGGAGCAGCCGGTCGTCGCGGGCGCCGCTGCACTGGATGAAGGCGATGTTCGCGGGCCTGCCTCCGCCGGATTTGCGGACGATGCCGCCGTTGTTGGGACCCGCCTCCGCCGTCCAGGCCTCAAACTCCAAAGAAGTCATGATGTCCGGGTGAAGCCCGTAGCCGAATTCGGGCAGCGGTTTGAGGTCGGCTTCGGCAAAGCCGGCCGCCCGGATGACCTGTCCGACCTTCAGGGTCTTTCTTTCCTCTTTCCGGGCAAGATCGATCGCCGCGCTGGGGCAAATTCCGACGCAGCTCCCGCAGCGGTTGCAGAGGTCGTTGTCGATCCGGAAGGAAGGTGGATAGACATGTTCGCCGGGCGGTTTGACGGCTCCCGGAGCGCAGACATCGAAGCAGGCGCCGCAGCCGATACAGCGCTCCGGCGCAATGAAGGGGGGGGTCGTCCGGATCGTTGCGAGGCTTCCCTCCTCGGTCTCCACCAGAGACTCGATCTGCGAAGAAAGGTGAACGGTGACCCGGGGATCGGCTTGCAGACGGCGAATGTCCGTCCAAAGCGGGCAGAAGGCGCAGTGGTCCGTGGGATAGATCTTGTCGAGGTTCAGCACCTGCCCTCCGAGATGGTTGGAACGCTCGATCAGATGAACGCGGCAGCCTGCGGCAGCCAGATCGAGGGCAGCCGTAATCCCCGCCGTGCCGCCGCCCTCGATCAGAACAGGGAGCATGTCCGCCGCGTCCTGTTGATGAGTCTGGGATAGAGGGAATGCCATCGTCTATTCCTCCTCCTCTTTCCACAGACCGTAATGCTCGGCCAAGGATTTTACCCGGTATTCGAACCAGTCGAGAAACTCCCGCTCGCCCTCGCTGCCCGTTCGGTCTTCCGCACGGACCAGGAACCGCTCTTTCGGCGGCTCGAATCGTCTCACCTTGTCGTAAACGACGGTGATCGACCGAACCGGCTTGACCGGGCAGCGTCGCTCACAGGCGCCGCAGCCGTTGCAGTTCGCCTCGATCACGATCGGATTCTTCTTCGCGTCCAGCTCGATCGCCTTGTACCGGCATGCCTTGAAACATTTATCGCAGGCCTCCTGTCCGGACCACTGCAGGCAGGTCGGACAGTCGATCACGGCATTGCCGATATCCATCTCGGCTTTGGCGATCTTCTGGATGGCGCCCGTCGGACAGATCTGGATGCACTCCATGCACATGCTGCACTGCTTTACGTCGAGAACGGGCGTTCCGACGTTCGCCAGTCCGGTCAGGACGGAAGCCGGATGAAGCGCGCTGACCGGGCAGATGTCGATGCACTGGTAGCATCGGGCGCAGGCCTTGAGGAATTCCTTTTCGACCAGCGCCCCGGGCGGTCGCGGCAGAGCCTGGGCGCCTCCGGCCTTGATCAGGCCGAAAGCGGTTCCCGATATGGCCCCGGCCACAACCATCCGGAGCATATCCCGTCGTGAAAAAGGCATAAACCTCAACCATCAAAACTATCGGGGATTCTCCGCGGACAGCCGCCAAAAATCCCCGATCATTCTTAAAATACTACTTCCTAATCCATTTGCCTTGCGGCCGACCGGAGTGAATCCGCTTGCCGAGGGGCTCGTAGGCCAAGGCATCATCCTACAAATTCGCGCCTGCTTCAAGAAAAACCGACAAACGTCCGGAATGCGCTTAAAAAAGGGACAGGAGCGGAATTCTGTAATTCCTCTCCTGTCCCCATACCTTACAGGCTCTTCCTGGCCGTCTCGATATCCTCGATCAGGTAATCCAGACCGAGGGACTTGAGCGTCGCCTCCGTCGGAATGCCCTTTTCATCCCAGCCAAAAAGCTTGTAATAGGAATCGTGCATTTTCTTCTCGTCTTCCGCTGTGAAGATCGCCCCCTTCTTGGGGCCCTCGGGCAACGGTTCCGTCAGGAAGCGCTTGTGCAGCCGGTCGTCTTTGCTGCTGATTCCCTCGCGGACATTGAAGCAGCGCTCCGTCGTGATGATGCGCCGCGCCGCGGCCCAGTACTCCTGGTCCGTCATGTCCCAGCCGCAGAGCGGGTTGAGCATGTTGACAACCACGCCCGGCGTCTCCTTGAGCCACGGAACGCCGCCGACAAAGGAGCAGATGCAAAGCGAGTTGATCATTGCCCAGCGGGCGCCGAGGTCGGCGCTGTCGCCTTCGTGATGGTCTCCGCCGCACTGGCCCATGGCGTAGCTGTATGCACGGGCCTTGTCTCCCCGCGGATCGTGAGCGGCGATCTCCTTGCCCTTGACCTGGACGGCCCAGGCTTCCGAACCCTTGCCGATCTCCTGGGACATTTTCTTGACGCCCTTGGAGAGAAGCTTGCCGGCCTTGCCCTCCTTGTAGGCGATCTTGCGGATGAGCTGCATATAGGCATCGGCGCTTCCCCACTTGACATTGATCCCATCGAGATCGGCCGCCTTCAGCACGCCCCGGTCGACGCACTCCGTCGTGAAGGCAAGGACGCCGCCGGTGGAAATCGAATCGAGTCCCATTGCATCGCAGAGCTCGATCAGGGCCATCATGCCCGCAAAGTCCTTCATCATCAGGTTGCTGCCCAGAAGGCCGCCGGTCTCATACTCGGGTCCCTCGGCAATCAGGCCCCGGTACTTGCCGTCGCGGATGACGCCCAGCTTCATGCAGTGCACCGGGCAGTTGTTGCAGGCCACATGGCGTTTCCAGAAGGTCCGGGCCGCCTGCTCGCCGCCGAGATGTTCGATGTCGGGATACCAGGTCGTCTGGAAGTTCTTGGTGATGAGCGATCCGCTGACCCAGTTTTTGAGTTCGAGCAGACCGCCGGTTCCCCAGCGCTTGATTCCCTGCCAGGCCTCACGGTCCACGTTGTACTGCAGAGAAAGTTTTGCCGCTTCGGTGAATTTCGCCGGATCTACGGTCGGCACCGCCTTGGTCCCGCGAACGCTGATCGCCTTGAGCTTCTTATTTCCCATCAGCGCGCCGGTGCTGGTCCGCGCCGCCGCGCGGGTCCGTTCGACAATGACGGCCGCATAGGGGATCATATTCTCGCCGGCCGGCCCGATGACGGCCGTCCGGGCATAGGGATCCTTCATCTCCTTGAGAATCATCTCTTCGGCGGTTTCCGTGTCCTTGCCCCACATCTTGGAGGCATCCCTGATTTCAACCTTGTCGTCCTTGATCGAAAGCCAGACCGGTTTTTTCGATTTTCCCTTGATGTAAATGCCGTCCCAGCCGGCCCATTTGATCTCGTTGCCGAAATGGCCGCCCACCTCCGCATGGCTGATCAAACCCGTATGGACGCTCTGATTCACGAAGCTTGCCCGCGTGGATGGGCAGAAGGTGCCGTTCAGGGGACCGGGACCGATGAAAAGGAAGCTGTCCTCGGCCCAGGGATCGTGATGCGCCTTGTACTCCGACGTCAGATAATAAGCGCCCAGACCGGAGCCGCCGATGAATTTCCGCGCCGTCTCATCGGAGAGCTCACGCGTCTTGATCTCGCCCTTGCTCAAATCCACTTCCAGAACTTTTCCGAAATATCCGCCTTTGGGTGCTGTCATCGTGATCACCTCCCCTTCCCGGATTTGCCGGCGACAACCCTGTCGCCCTTGCTGGGATAGAACAGCAGATCCATCATGTCCTCAGCGGCCTTGGCCGGCTTCACGTTCCGGTAGGCCAGGTTGACGCCGAAGCCCATCGTATTGGCCACCAGGCAGGGTCCCTGGGGCTTGCCGGACTGCTGCAGGCACGCCTTCACGCATTCCGGATCGCCGCCGCACATGTCGCACATGATCGGCAGGCCCGAGTCGGGATGCACCCTCACATACTGGGCCGGACAGGCCTCGACGCACTTGAGACACTTCTCGCCGATGCAGGTCTTCTCGTTTACGATGATCCCGTTGCTCTTGGGATCCACGGTGAGCGACTTGGGATTCGTCGGGCAGGCCGCGACGCACGGATGGTCGTCGCAGTGCCAGCAGATCACGGGGATGTCCACGACCCCTTTGTGTTTGAGGACATGAATCCGCGCCACCGACGGCCGGACGACACCCTCATGCTTGATGTTGCAGGCGTATTCGCAGGCGCGGCACCCCGTGCAGTTCTGTCGCTCGGCAAACAGGTAGCGCTGCACGACCTTCGGAGCCTCCGCCGCCTTGACCTCCTTCGGCCTGACGCCGCCGATGGTCGCCAGCGCGATCGCCCCGCCCGCCGTGATCGCCGCTCCCCTGAGGAAGCCGCGACGCGACGTCTCCTTGTTGACGATCTCAGGAACCTTGATCTCTTCTTTCATAGAAACCTCCCTTTTTGATGAACGTCTATTTAAGCTTGCTTGAATAAACGTAATCGTTCGACTTCTGCGCCGCGTGGCAGCGGATGCACTCGTCGATCTTTCCCTCCTCCACGATCTTGCCGTCCGGGGTGTACTGCGCCCAGAACCAGTCCCCATTCTTGGGATCGTATCCCTTGATCTTGTACATGATCCCGATGAATTCGAGCTTCTTGTCCGCGTTGAAGTTGTCGATGACAACCAGCGAGTCGACCGGAAGCTTCCCTTTCTTGGCGGCGATGCCCTTGAGGGCCGCATCGTTCACGTAGACATTCAGCAGGGCTCCGTGCGGATCTACGCCCCTGTGCAGGGGCTTGGAGTCCGGCCACATCTTCCATTTCTTCGCGTAATCGGCCTTTTTGAGAAACTCCCAAACGGCGGCGCCGTTGGGTGCGAGCTTGGTCTGCGCCGAAACCCAGCCCGCAAAGGCAATGGAAACGGCAACAAAGATAATCGCCACAACAATCGTACGTCTTTTCATTTCATTATTTCCCTCCGTGATGATTGGTGTTGATGAAGTGCGGAATTGGAGGAGCAGATCTTTGAAACGGTTATTTCCGAAAAATACATCCGACAACCTGTGCCAAACCTGCTGGACCGCTGTCCGTCCTTTCCGTCAACGTTCCCTTTTGTGCGTTCAAATTA